>JBDWGM010000043.1:0-110971 GCA_039975755.1 Paracoccaceae bacterium
TGATTTGTACGATACTGCGATGCGCTCCAAGCAAAAGCGTGCCGCCGGGCGTTTCGTAAATGCCGCGCGACTTCATCCCAACAACGCGACCTTCAACCAGATCAAGCCGGCCAATTCCATGTTTGCCGCCCAGTTCGTTCAGGCGCGTCAGGATTGTTGCGGGCGACATCGCTTCGCCGTTGATTGAAACTGCGTCGCCTTTTTCGAAACCGACTTCGATGTATTCCGGCGTGTCTGGCGCGTCTTCGGGATGCACTGTGCGTTGATACACGTAATCTGGCGCTTCGTCGGCGGGGTCTTCTAGCACTTTACCTTCGGACGAGGTGTGCAACAGGTTGGCGTCGACACTAAACGGAGCTTCGCCGCGTTTGTCCTTGGCGATCGGAATTTGGTGCTTTTCAGCGAATTCGATCAATTTAGTCCGCGATGACAGATCCCATTCACGCCAAGGGGCGATGACCTTGATTTCTGGGTTTAGGGCATAGGCGCTCAGCTCGAACCGAACTTGGTCGTTTCCTTTTCCGGTCGCACCATGAGACACCGCGTCGGCGTTGGTTTCTGCCGCGATTTCGATGAGCCGCTTGGAAATCAGAGGGCGCGCGATGGATGTGCCCAGCAGGTACAGACCTTCATACAGGGCATTGGCGCGAAACATTGGAAAGACGAAATCGCGCACGAATTCTTCGCGTAGGTCTTCGATATAGATGTCGCTGGCACCCATCAGTTCCGCTTTTTTGCGGGCGGGTTCCAGCTCTTCACCTTGTCCCAGATCAGCCGTGAATGTCACGACTTCGCAGCCATATTCGGTCTGCAGCCATTTCAAGATGATCGAAGTGTCCAGACCGCCAGAATAGGCCAGCACAACTTTCTTTGGCGCGCTCATCGTCTAAATCCTTTTTTAGTTGGTGGCGCGATAACGGGTTTAACGCCTAGGGGCAAGATTGACCGGCGTCTGGCAACCGCTTATGGCCAAGAAATATCGGCCAAGGAGGATCGGATGCAATTTCAGGAGTCCGCACGAAATGCGACGCAAGCGATGCGGGCCGTGTTTCCGGCAACGCCACTTTTGCGAAATGATCACCTGTCCGAACAGTTCGACGCTGAAATTTGGTTGAAACGCGAAGATTTAAGTCCGGTGCGATCCTATAAGTTGCGGGGCGCATTTAATGCGATGCGCAAGCAAATACCGGGCAAATCTGTGTTTGTTTGTGCCAGTGCGGGCAACCATGCGCAGGGCGTCGCCTTTATGTGCCGGCATTTTGGCGTGAGAGGTGTGATTTTCATGCCGGTGACGACTCCGCAGCAGAAAATTCAAAAGACCAAGATGTTTGGTGGGGAGTCCGTCGAGATTCGTCTGACTGGCGACTATTTCGACGATACATTGGCGTCAGCCCAGACGTTTTGCGCCCAAGAACAGGCGCATTTTCTGTCTCCGTTTGACGATGAGGATGTGATTGAAGGGCAGGCGTCCGTGGCGGTCGAAATTCAGGATCAGATGGGCCGACTGCCGGATCATATTATTGTTCCGGTTGGTGGCGGTGGTTTGTCGTCTGGCTTGTTCAGTTATTTTGGCGACTCTGTTCATATGACATGTGTCGAACCGCAAGGTGCCATGTCGTTGGCATCCGCGTTGGTCGCTGGGGCACCGGTGGATGTGTCCCCGATCAACAATTTCGTGGACGGTGCAGCGGTTGCAAAAATCGGTGTGCGTACATTCGAACGCCTCAAGAATTTTCCACATGACCGTGTTCTGAACATCGTTGAAGACCGGATTTGTACGACGATCATCGAAATGCTGAATGTCGAAGGGGTTGTATTGGAACCGGCAGGTGCGCTTGCGATTGAGGCGCTGAAAGATGTTAGGGATCAGATCAAAGGCAAACGGGTTGTGTGCGTCACGTCGGGGGGCAATTTTGATTTCGAGCGTCTACCCGAGGTAAAAGAGCGCGCGCAACGGTTTTCCGGGGTCAAAAAATACTTCATCTTGCGGATGCCGCAACGCCCGGGGGCCCTAAAGGAGTTCCTGTCCTTTCTAGGTCCCGAAGACGATATCGCGCGTTTTGAATATCTTAAGAAATCTGCCCGCAATTTTGGGTCCGTCCTAATTGGGATCGAAACCGCACGACCTGATAACTTTCAGGCATTTTTAGACAAATTGGATGCAGCTGGTTTCACCTATACCGACATCACCAATGACGAGACGCTTGCGCAATTTGTGATTTAAGCGCTCAGCCTGTTCGACATGTCATTTAGGAACATCGCCCTAGATGCGTCATAGCAATTTAGAATGGACGTCAGATCGACATCCCGCGCCTGACCATTCGCAGACATGTGTTCGCCGACCTGGCACAGATCGGAAAAGTCGGCAAACCCCAGGTTTAGCGCGCTGCCTTTTAAAAAGTGCAGGTCACTTTCCAAGTCATCGGGGGCCGCAGAGGTTCGAAGACGATCCACGATTTCGTCAACTTCTTCGAGGAATAATACGACGACTTCATCAAAGTCCTCGGCACCGACTTCGTCGCGCAATTGCTGCACCCGATCCCAATCAATCATAACAAAACTCCAACACAACGCAGCTAGATTGTTCCAACAGTGTTAACATGCGGTAATCGGTAAAGTTTTATCCGTTGTTGGCTTGGTCTTTACCGACCCTTAAACGGCATTCGTCTAGGGTTCCCGCGTAAGTAATGGGTAAATTTGTGATATGTCCGCGAATTTTAAACCGGAACCGGATACGGCTGAAGCTTTGTCCGAATCCAATAGCAGGCCGAGTCAGAACAACCTTGCGCTGATTGTGGATGACAGCCGTTTACAACGTAAAATTCTGTCCAGCTCGGTTAAGCAATGGGGTTTTGAAGTTATAGAGGCTGATTCAGGTGACGCCGCATTAGCGCTTTGTGAAAAAATGGAACCTGACATCGTGTTGAGCGATTGGATGATGCCGGGCATGAACGGGTTAGAGTTTTGCAAAGCCTTTCGCGAACGTCCGGGTGATCATTATGGTTATTTCATCCTGCTTACGTCCAAAAGTGAAAAGGACGAAGTCGCGCGAGGTCTTGATGCGGGCGCAGATGATTTTTTGACAAAGCCTGTCAACGCGCATGAACTTAGGGCGCGGATTACAGCAGGTGAACGCATCTTAAAGATGCAGCGCGAATTGCATGATCAAAACCGACTGATTACTGAGACATTGGGCGAACTTCAGCGCCTGTACGATTCTCTTGATAACGATCTGATTGAAGCGAAACAGCTTCAACAATCACTGATCCCGGAACGTCACAAGGTTTTCGAAAATGCGGAACTGTCGCTGATGCTGCGTCAAAGCGGGCATGTCGGCGGTGACTTGGTTGGATTTTTCCCGGCAGGCGATGACCATTTGGGCCTGTTTTCAATCGACGTATCCGGGCATGGCATCAGCTCTGCTTTGATGACGGCGCGTTTGGCCGGGTACCTCTCAGCCTCTGCACCTGATCAAAACGTTGCGTTGGCCAAAATGCCAGATGGCAGCTATCAGGCGCGCCCACCGGAAAAAGTGATCGAAGAGCTTAACACGCTTGTTCTCGAAGAAATGGACACGGAACATTACTTCACGCTGCTTTTGGCTGATATCGATCTGGTAACAGGTCATGTGCAAATGGCGCAGGCGGGTCACCCGCACCCTGTTATTCAAAGGGCAAACGGAACTGTTGAACAGGAGGGCCCCGGCGGGTTCCCTGTTGGGCTCTTATTGGGAATCACTTTTACAAAGTTCGAAGCCCAACTTCACGCAGGCGACCGCATTCTTATCTTGTCTGATGGCGTCATCGAATGCCCAAATCAAAAGGGCGAGATGCTTGAAGAAGAAGGGCTAGAACGGCTGATGGATGAATTGTCCGAGGTGAAAGGCCCCGCATTCTTTGAAGCCCTTGCTTGGCGTCTGTCAGAATTTGCGGATGATCAACCCTTTCCGGATGACGTTTCCGGCGTCTTGTTCGAATATAAGGGCCCTCAAGCGCCACAATAGGCGCGTAGGATATTGCGGTCCCCTTCATTTCCCAATTCATGAACGGCGTCGTCAAAACCAACCCAAAAGGATCGATGGCCCGTTTCGGTTGGTTCGGCGATTTGTCGGACAGGATGCGCGACATAAACGGTGCACATTTTCTGAGCCCAAAGATCATAGTCTTCCATGAAGACAAAACGTTGAAACACGCCCAATCGTCTGGGGGCGGCAACGCGCCATCCGGTTTCTTCCAGAACTTCGCGGTGCAATGCTTGCAAGGGGCTTTCGCCAGGATCAATCCCGCCACCGGGCAGCTGGATGTCCCATTCTACATCAAGCTGAACAGTCAATAAAACGTGTCTGCCGCGCGGAAGAATGGCATATGCACCCGGTCGCAGGGTGTATTTGACATCTTTTCGTGGCGGTTCACCAAAGCGCGGAATCATACTGCCCCTTTCAGTTTTGGCTGATCCTCTTATATAGACGCGATATGCCAACCCAAGGCGATCAAGGAAACCCCAATGAGTATTGGTTCGCAAATGGCGTGGGACGACGCAGTCCTACCCTTCCAGCTTGATGCTTCTGACATTCGCGGCCGCGTGGCGCGATTGGATGGAGTGTTGCAAGGCATTCTGAAACAGCATGCCTATCCCCCTCAAGTCGAAGCCCTTGTGGCCGAGATGGCTTTGCTGACGGCGTTGATCGGACAAACCGTGAAATTGCGTTGGAAACTGTCCCTGCAGGTGCAATCGAAAAACACGGCTGTGCGCATGATTGCCACAGATTACTTTGCGCCCGAAAAAGAAGGCGATCCGGCCCGAATCCGCGCCTATGCAAGCTTTGATGAGGAAAAGCTGACGGATGGCGCGCCGTTTGATCAGATCGGCGAGGGATATTTTGCGATCCTGATCGATCAAGGTGAGGGTATGAAGCCCTATCAGGGCATTACGCCACTGGACGGTGAATCTTTGGCGGCGTGCGCCGAAGCTTATTTCGCGCAATCCGAACAGCTGCCGACGCGGTTTGAGCTGAGCTTTGGCAAATCAACCGAACCGGGTCAGCCAGAACATTGGCGCGCTGGCGGTGTCATGCTGCAGCACATGCCAAAGGCGTCGCCTTTTGTGGCGCAAGGCGAAGGGTCCGGCGAGGTTTTGCAAGCGTCTGATTTGGTTCAGGGCGATGATCAGGAAAACTGGGGTCGTGCGAATGTTCTGTTGGACACAGTAGAAGAGCTTGAGCTTATCGGACCGCTGGTTGCGCCAAACGAGCTGCTGTTGCGTTTGTTCCATGAAGAAACGCCACGAGTGTTTGACGCGCAATCGGTTCGATTTGGATGCACCTGTTCAGAAGAAAAAGTGCGTCAAAGCCTGTCGATCTATTCCGCGCGTGATATCCAGACTATGACCACAGACGACGGTCGCGTCACAGCAGATTGCCAATTCTGCGGTGCCCATTACGACCTAGACCCGAAATCCGTTGGTTTTGAGGCTGATGTCTGAGTCTATTTGCGCCCGTATACAGGCCGCCTGTGCGCGGGCGCAGGACTGTTCGTCTGACTTTGATTTGAATCCGGACGTTGTTTTGCCGGATGACAGAGTTTTGCGGGATGCGGGTGTTTTGATCCCGATAATCCAGCAAGATGGTCAGCATTGGGTTATCCTGACGAAACGGTCGTCGGCGTTGAAACATCATCCGGGGCAAATTGCTTTTCCCGGGGGCAAACGTGAACCCGATGACCGGGATGTGTGTCAGACAGCACTGCGCGAAGCCCATGAAGAGATTGGGTTAGACCCGCAAAATGTGACTGTGTTAGGCCAATTGCCGTCGCATGAAACCGTCACCCAATTCAACGTGACGCCGGTGATTGGCTTGGTTCAAACTGAATTCGACGCGCTTCCTGAACGCGGCGAAGTTGACGAAGTGTTCCGTGTGCCGTTGAATTTTGTGCTGTCTGCCAAAAACTTCCGCATTCAGTCGCGCCGCTGGCAGGGTCGGCAACGCGCGTATTTTACTGTACCCTACGGGCCTTATTACATCTGGGGGGCAACCGCGCGTATGTTGCGTGCGTGGGCCGACGTCATGACATGAAGCTTTCCGCTGAAACACCTTGGCTGGCCGACCCGAAAGGTCAGGCGCTTTGTGCGACGTTGGAGAATGCGGGATATCAAGCGTTGTTTGTCGGTGGTTGTGTGCGCAACGCAGTGCTGAACGAAGCCGCAAGTGATGTGGACATTGCAACCGATGCGAAACCGCAGCAGGTTATAGAGCTGGCCAAGGCGGCAGGCCTTCAACCCGTTCCGACAGGGATCGATCACGGCACCATTACTGTTGTGGTCGAAGGTGAAGGTTTCGAAATCACTACATTTCGTCGCGATGTCGAAACAGATGGGCGTCGCGCCGTTGTCGCGTTTTCTGATCGTATCGAAGACGATGCCCAGCGTCGCGATTTCACGATGAACGCCTTATATGCAAAGTCTGATGGGCAGATCCTTGATCCGCTTGGCGGATTACCGGACGCATTGGCCGGACGAGTGCGATTTATCCAAGATGCCGCCATGCGCATCCGCGAAGATTATCTGCGGACATTACGGTTCTTTCGGTTTAGTGCCTATTACGGTGATCCGAGTGTTGGGTTTGACCCCGAAGCGTTGGCCGCAATTGCGGAGACGCTTGATGGTCTTGATAGCCTTTCGGCTGAACGGGTCGGGGCAGAAATGCAAAAATTGCTGGCGGCACGTGACCCGGCTCGGTCGCTGGCAACGATGGATCAGGTTGGCGTTCTGGCGCGTATTTTGCCGGTGCAAAGCCTACCCGCCCTTGCGCCGCTTATCGCAGCAGAAGAACAAACAGCAACGCCCCCCGATTCATTACGCCGGCTGGCTGCGTTAAATCCAATTGAAGCGCCGGAACGATTGCGCCTTTCGCGCAAGGATGCGCGTGTTTTGACCGATCTGATTCAGGCCAGAGACGCAACATTGTCACCAAAGGCACTTGGATATCGATTGGGTGAAACTCGCGGATGGGATGCATTCATTTTGCGGCAATCCGGATTAGGCCAACCAGTTGATCAAGCGGCGAAAGCGGATGTTCAATCAGGCTCAAAATGCGAATTTCCGGTGAAAGCGTCAGACCTTCAACCGGATTTTCAGGGGCCTGCGCTGGGCGAAAAATTGCGCGAGCTTGAGGCGCAATGGCTGGCTTCTGATTTGACACTGGATCGCGCTGCGCTTTTGGGGTGACAATTCCTACAACTTAAGGTAAGTCATCCAAACAACTTCGGAGGAGAATGGCATGAATCAAGGGAATAACACCGCTCTAATTTGATCGGGATCCCTTGAGTTGGGCGACCGATCAGTCGCCTCTCCACAAAGCCATTTTCTTTTCAGGACCACCTCCGATGTTTCGCTTCTTTGAAAACCTAGTCGACCCTTACACGCCCTATGAAGAGACGGATGAACCGCCGCAAAAGCTGTGGCCATTCATGCGAGCCTATTCAGAGCCTTTCAAAACGGTCTTTTTCTTTACGGCGGTTTTGTCTGTGGTTGTCGCGGCCATCGAAGTTGGTCTGATTTATTATATGGGCCGCGTGGTTGACCTGTTGGGCGGTGATCCTGCCGAAGTGTGGGATTTACACGGGACAGAATTCATTTTGGTGGCGCTGTTCATTCTGTTTCTGCGCCCTGTTCTGCAAATGCTGGACGTTGCGTTGTTGAACAACTCGATCCTGCCGAACTTTGGAACGTTGATCCGATGGCGTGCGCACAAACATGTGTTGCGCCAGTCCGTGGGCTGGTTCGAAAACGACTTTGCCGGGCGTATTGCCAACCGGATCATGCAAACGCCACCAGCCGCAGGCGAAGTGGTGTTTCAGGTGTTTGACGCGATTTCCTTTTCCCTCGCTTACCTCATCGGTGCGGGTCTGCTGCTGGCGGTGGCGGATCCCCGGTTGCTGTTGCCGCTTGCAGGTTGGCTTGTGCTTTATGCAATGTTGATCGGCTGGACAGTCAAACGTGTTGGACCAGCCAGCCAGGCTGCTTCCAACGCACGCAGCGTTGTCACGGGGCGTGTCGTTGATGCCTATACAAACATTCATTCGGTTAAGATGTTTGCGCATCACGACCACGAACTTGAATACGCGAAAGACGCTATTGAAGACACACGGACAACCTTCCAAAACGAAATGCGCATTTACACCAAAATGGATGTTGCTCTTGTGACTTTGAACGGTCTTTTGATCGTTAGCGTTGTTGGTTGGGCCATGGCGCTGTGGATGCAAGGGGCCGCAAGCGTTGGGGCCGTTGCGGCGGCCACGGCGTTGACCTTGCGATTGAACGCGATGACTGGATGGATCATGTGGGCGCTGACCACCTTTTTCCGTCAACTCGGTGTTGTTGCGGAAGGCATGGAAACGATCGCGCAGCCCATTACGCTTGTTGATGATCAGGGGGCAAAACCTTTGACCCTGACATCTGGGCGGATCGAATTAGAGGGTCTAACGCATCACTATGGCCGCGAAAAAGGCGGATTAGAGAATGTGTCCCTGACAATCCAGCCGGGTGAAAAGATCGGATTGGTGGGTCGGTCCGGGGCTGGAAAATCGACTTTGGTCAAACTGCTGCTGCGGTTTTACGATGCCGAACAAGGACGGATTTTGATTGATGGGCAAGATATCAGCACTGTTACTCAGGATTCATTGCGACTAAGCATTGGAATGGTTCAGCAGGACAGTTCCCTGTTACATCGATCAGTGCGAGACAATATTTTGTACGGACGTCCCGGGGCGTCAGACGAACAAGTATTTGCGGCGGCGCGTCAAGCGCAGGCGCATGAGTTCATATTGGATTTGCAAGATCCAAAAGGACGTTCAGGCTACGAAGCGCAAGTTGGTGAGCGCGGGGTAAAGTTGTCTGGTGGTCAGCGACAAAGGGTGACGTTAGCACGGGTCATTCTGAAAGATGCGCCGATCCTTGTTTTGGACGAAGCAACAAGCGCGCTGGATAGCGAAGTCGAGGCGGATATTTTGGACACTTTGTACGAGATGATGGAAGGTAAAACAGTTGTCGCCATCGCTCATAGATTGAGCACAATCGCCAAAATGGATCGTATTCTTGTTCTTGATGGTGGCAGCATTGTTGAAGATGGGCGTCATGATGATCTTTTGGCACAGGGCGGTCTCTATGCTGATTTCTGGGCACGCCAGTCTGGTGGATTTTTGGAAACGGAAGCGGCGGAATGATGATTGAACTGTTCCGGAAACTGATCTGGACAGCGGCAGATCAGATTGACCCCGAAAAACAAGCCGAAGGTCCGCCCCCATCGACATTGCGCCCCTTTATGAATTGGGCCTTGTCCGGTGGCTGGCGTGTTGTCTGGCTGGGCGTCTTTATTTCGATTGCTGGCGGCATAACCGAAGTCGCTTCGATGTATCTGTTGGGCCGTGTGGTCGATGCGGCGTCTGTTCCGTCAGAACTAGGGTTTTTGGCAGAACATGGTGGAGTTGTTCTGGCGGCGATTCTTTTGCTGGTTGTCTTGCGACCGTTGCTGTTTGGCGGCTTGGCTTTGACGCAATCCGTCATGATCGGGCCGAACATCTTTAAACTGGTGCTTGCGCGGCTCTATCGCTGGACAATTGGCCAATCGGTCACATTCTTTGACAACGATTTCGCGGGCCGTATTGCGCAAAAGCAAATGCAGACTGCGCGTTCTCTGACTGAAATCGTGATTGAATCGGTCAACGCGATTACCTTTGGTTTGGCGACGGTCACAGGGACTGCGTTCCTATTGGGCAGCGTAAGCCCGTGGTTGGTGATCGTTCTGGTACTGTGGCTTGTCGGCTATTTTGGTTTCTTGCGTTTGATGCTGCCGATCATTCGTGGCCGATCTGCCGCGCGCGCCGAAGCTCAGGCGATGGTCACAGGGCAAATCGTCGATACGTTCAGCAATATCAAAACGGTCAAATTGTTTGCTGGCGATCAACACGAAGATCGCATGGCGCTGGGCGCTATGTCCGTGCTGCGCCACAAGGCGCTTAGCTTTGGTGAGGCGACGACGTTCTTTCGGTTGGGTCTGATCTTTATCGCGGGCATTTTGCCGGTCGTCATGGTTGGCATGGCCGTCATGATGCGCGGGTCCGGGGTGTCGCCGGGTGATATCGCAGCGGTTGGTGCGGTGACTATCCGGTTGGCGCAGATGACGGGGTGGATCAGTTTTACCCTGATGGTCATTTACAGCCACGTGGGCGAAGTCGAAGACGGCATGCGCACGCTTTCGGTTTCGCATAACCTGGTTGACCAGGACGACGCGGGCCAGCTTGTTGCGAATAAAGGTGTCATCGAATACGACAACGTCACCTTTGCTTATGGACGCGAAACAGGCGGTATCACGAATGTCGACCTGACCATTTCGTCTGGCGAAAAGCTGGGCATAGTCGGCGCGTCGGGTGCCGGGAAATCCACGCTCGTTCATCTGCTATTGCGGCTCTATGATACAGAAACGGGTCAAGTGCGCGTGGATGGGCAGGATGTATCATCCAAATCGCAACACAGCTTGCGCAGTTCGGTTGGGATGGTGACGCAGGAAACTGCGATGTTCCACCGATCCGCATTGGACAACATTCGGTATGGCCGCCCCGATGCATCGCTGGATGACGCGATTGACGCCGCACACAAAGCCGAAGCGCATGATTTCATCCTAGAGCTTGAAGATCACAAAGGTCGCACCGGCTATGACGCCCATTTGGGTGAGCGTGGCGTAAA
This sequence comes from Paracoccaceae bacterium, assembly GCA_039975755.1. Taxonomy (GTDB): domain Bacteria; phylum Pseudomonadota; class Alphaproteobacteria; order Rhodobacterales; family Rhodobacteraceae; genus JABSSA01. The sequence goes on from JBDWGM010000043.1 coordinate 10,738, forward strand.
GCTGTCGGGTGGCCAGCGGCAGCGAATTGCCTTGGCGCGGGCTATTTTGAAAGATGCCCCGATACTTGTTTTGGATGAAGCCACAAGCGCACTTGATTCCGAAGTCGAAGCGTCAATTCAAACTGCATTGTCTCGTGTGATGGAAGGCAAGACGGTTTTGGCCATTGCCCACCGTTTGTCGACATTGACCGAAATGGACCGCATTATCGTCATGGATCAGGGCCGCATTGTCGAAGAAGGCACGCATACCAGCTTGCTGGCCAGCGACGGACTTTATGCACAGTACTGGCGCCGCCAGTCCGGAGGCTTTATCAGGACCGAAGCAGCGGAATAAGCAACTGGTAGGTTACATGACGGAACATCTGATCACACGCCTTGGGCATCTTGGCGACGGCGTGGCGGATGGCCCAGTATTCGCGCCGTTAACTGCGCCCGGTGATGTGGTCACGGGTCAGCTTGTTGGCGACCACCTGACAGACATCCGCATCACGACCCCTTCAGATTACCGCGTATCTGCACCTTGCGCGCATTTCAGGGGGTGCGGGGGTTGCAGTCTGCAGCATCTGCGGGATGATTTTGTTGCCAGTTGGAAGGCGGGTGTGGTGCGGGATGCGTTGCGAATAGTTGGGTTAGAGCCAGATATTCGCGACACGCTAACGTCGCCGGACAAATCCCGTCGCCGGGCGACTTTTGCGGCGCGCCGAACCAAAAAAGGGGCCATGGTTGGGTTTCACGGGCGCGCGTCTGACGCGATTATTCCGGTGCCAAATTGCATTTTGGTGCGTCCAAGACTGATGGATGCCATGCCAATCGCTGAAGAGCTTGCCGTATTGGGATCCAGCCGAAAAGGCGCGTTGGCTGTTTCGGTGGCCGAGACGGAAACCGGGCTGGATATTGCGGTGCAAAACGGAAAACCGTTAGATATCGAATTGCGCACCGCTTTGGCGCAATTGGCAGATGCACGCAGATTGACCCGGTTAAGCTGGGATGACGAAACCGTTGCTTTGCGCGACCCGCCGCGATTCTTGTTTGATGGGATCGCTTTTGAACCTCCGCCCGGTGCGTTTTTGCAAGCAACGGATGAGGGTCAGGCGCAGTTGATCGCATTGGTCCAAAATATAGTTGGCCCGGCAAAGCAGGTCGTTGATCTGTTTTCTGGCTGCGGAACATTTGCATTGCCGCTGGCCCGCAAGGCTGAAGTTCAAGCGTTTGAAAGTGATCGCGCGATGTTGGATGCGCTGGACAAAGCGTGGCGCGGGGCGACCGGGTTGAAAATTATCAAAGCAATACGGCGCGATTTGTTCCGCAACCCGCTTTTGCCAGATGAACTTAATCGCTTTAATGCGGCTGTGATCGACCCGCCGCGCGCAGGAGCCGAGGCGCAGATTAAACAACTTGCGCAGTCGGATGTGTCGACGATTGCACATGTGTCTTGTAATCCGCAAACCTTTGCACGGGATGCGGCGTGCCTTGTAGATGCTGGATACGAATTGGAATGGGTCCAACCGGTGGACCAATTCCGTTGGTCACCCCATATCGAATTGGTTGGTGCGTTTCGCAAATAGGAAGGGACTATCATGACCAATCAAGCGCGAGTTGCGGCGTGGCTGGATCAGGATCGCGTTCGGAATTTCATTCTGGCTGTGATCATCTTTAACGCGATTTTACTTGGATTAGAGACGTCAAAATCGGTCATGTCCATGGCTGGGGGCCTGATCTCTTTGCTTGATCGGGTGTGCCTTGGCATTTTCATCTTAGAGATCGCGCTAAAGCTGTTTGCACATCGGGCTGGGTTCTTCCGAAATGGATGGAACGTGTTTGATTTCGCGATTGTTGGCATTGCATTGATGCCGGGGGCTGCAGGTTTGTCGGTTCTGCGGGCGTTGCGCATTTTGCGGGTGTTGCGCGTTATTTCGGTCGCGCCCAGCTTGCGCCGAGTGGTCGAAGGGTTTGTCACAGCACTGCCCGGCATGGGCAGTGTGTTTCTGCTGATGGCGCTTATTTTCTATATCGGCGCGGTGATGGCGACGAAACTGTTTGGCGAGACCTTTGCAGATTGGTTTGGCACAATTGGTTTGTCGGCCTATTCGCTGTTTCAAATCATGACATTGGAAAGCTGGTCTATGGGTATCGTGCGCCCAGTGATGGAAGTGTACCCATTGGCTTGGGTGTTCTTTGTGCCGTTCATTATGGTGACAACATTTGCGGTGGTGAACCTTCTTGTGGGCCTGATCGTGAATTCGATGCAAGACGCGCATGCAGAAGAAAGCAACGCGGCCACCGAGGATTATCGGGACGGTGTTTTGCGCCGTCTTGAGGCGATTGAGGCCCGATTGGACCAGAATTTCACAAGTAAGTGAGCAGGCTGTGCGTAAAAATAAGTGCTGTGCGATCACTTCGGTGTTATTAAGCCCAAAAGAAACGAATATTGGGACAGGGATTGGATGAAGCGCAGGGACCTCATTGTCGGGGCATCAGCGGCGGCGGCTTTGGGCGGGTGCGCTCAAACCAAGTTCAAACGCTATAATGGACCAGAAGTAACTTACATTGTGGTGAATAAGGGTGCGCGTAAGATGTACCTGTTCCACAATGACAAAGTTCTAAAGGATTATGACATCGACCTTGGGTTTGCGCCAAATGGCGACAAGGAATTCGAGGGCGATGGGAAAACGCCCGAAGGTCATTATTTTATCGACCGTCGGAATCCGAACAGTAAATTTCACCTATCGCTTGGGATTTCCTACCCGAACGCCGAAGATATCGCGGCCGCCCAAGCAGCGGGGAAAAGCCCGGGCGGCGACATATTTATTCACGGCAAATCAAACCCGTTTAAACGGGACAGGAACGACTGGACTTGGGGCTGCGTCGCCGTCACCAACAAAGAGATGGAAGATGTCTATGCGATGGTGCGCAACGGCACCCCCATCCTGTTAAACCCTTAAGCTTATTCCGTTGATGATGTGATAATCACATTGCCAGCTTCGTCAATTTGTTCTGCAGCTTCTGTTGTCGGGCTGGGCACAAGCCGAGACGGAGCAGGGTTCTGATCTGGAATCAGAGGTGCATTGGACGAATCACCCACGACCATGACCCACCAGATTTTACCGTTGTTTTCTTGATACCAAGAAAATCCCAAGTCACGGGCGTTGCGTGACAGAATCGTACGCCGTGTGTCAGGTTGCTCCATCCAGGCGGCCAAGGTCTGCAGCTCGGTTTCGTAAGATTCTGAAATGTTCTCACCAACAAGCAGGCCAGTATAACCAACACGCTGCACGCGATCGATTGGCGAAGATCCGTCAGATCCAAAATGCCAAGGACGGTTTTGTGTAGACATGTCGCGGGCATGCGTTGCCGCGGCAGCATTCAGGGATGCATTCAGCTTAAGCGGGCCTGATCCGGATGAACTGCGAAGCGCATTGACCGAATCCAACATGCGAAATTGCAGCTTGCCAACATCGCTGCGATTGATCTTATAGACCTGACCAATACGACCATCCGCTGTGGTCGGCGGATTCGAAGCGGGCGTACATGCAGCAACCCCAAGGGCAAGGGCGGCGAAAAGAACCAATTTACGGATCATTGTTTGATCTCCAGACTCGTTTCTATTCGCATACATTGCTGCTAGTTGCATTTCAAACGCACATCAGCGTGAGATCGCGTAATAACAGCCCTTTGATTTGAGAATGCGGCATTCTCGCAATATTCTGCGCCTAACTAAGATCAACGACACCTGAATTGGAGACGAAAAATGTCCCTCAAACCTAAGTCACCGCAATCGCGCCGGGCATTTTTGGCCGGTTCAGCAGCATTGCTGGCCACGCCTGCTCTGTCGCAGTCGCGTCAAAGCCAGCTGCCCGGAGATTCCGAACGGGATCCGACGCTGTCTGTGCGCCGTAACATTTCAAGCTTCCGCACTTTGAGCTGGCAGCCGTATTTTCCACATTTGCGCAAAGGCGCAGTCCTTGTGGATATAGATAGCCGCGCAGTTCACTACTGGAACGAAGAACAGACGGTTTACAAATTGTATCCGTCCAGTGTTCCGTTGACGGATGAATTGACACGACGTGGCAGAACGGTCGTGACGCTGAAGGATCCATCGCCAGATTGGCGCCCAACGCCGTCGATGAAAAAGCGTAATCCAGAATGGCCAGACTACATTGGGCCGGGTCCGGACAATCCATTGGGCAGCCGGTCTTTGCACCTAAGCTGGCAATATTACCGAATCCATGGCACGCATGATACGCGTAAAATCGGGCGTAAATCGTCGAATGGATGCATCGGTCTCTACAACGAACACATTGAAGAACTGTATCAAATGGCGAAAGTGGGTACTCAGGTGTTGCTAATTTGACGACATCGCCCTGAACAGCGCAGTACGTTCTTCAAAGTTAGTTTGCAAAGCCTGTGGATTATTGTTTAACGAACGATACGAGACAAGTCTTGGGTGCGTGCCATGTAATTTGGTGCGCGTAATCTGGAGGTTAACATGAAAAAACTCGTTCTTGCTGCCGCTCTCGCGGGTTTCGCTGGTACAGCTTTTGCTGGCGCACCTGCTGAGCCGATCGTTGAAGCACCAGTAATCGTAGAAGAAGCATCTAGCTCTTCTGCTGGCATCCTTTTGCCATTGCTGCTGGTTGCTGTTTTGATCGCTGCTGCAGACTAAGCTATTTCGGATTTCCGAAAGAAAAGGCGGTGCTTTTAGCGCCGCCTTTTACTTTGGGGAATTGGCAAATCAATAAATTGGCCAACCCTAATGATTCTCTGAGAAAATCCATCTGAACGCCTCATGCTGAAATATGTAAGAGGTTCTTGCCAGCTCGCTTCCAAAACCTGTAGGTTTTTGATTAACCAAGGAAATGAGTCGAATCTTGGGTAAGCACCATAATTTTTGGTGACAGTAATTTGGAGAATAACATGAAAAAAATCGTTCTTGCTGCCGCTTTCGCAGGATTCGCAGGTTCAGCATTTGCTGGCGCGCCTTCTGAACCGCAGGTTGAAGCACCAGTAATCGTGGAAGAAGCATCTAGCTCTTCTGCTGGCATTCTTTTGCCATTGCTGCTGGTTGCTGTTTTGATCGCTGCTGCAGACTAAGCTATTTCGGACTACCGAAAAAAGGCGGTGCTTTTGGCGCCGCCTTTTATTTTGCGTGAATGAAAAACCCGCCTATGTCAGGCGGTTTCTTGAACCCAGCCATTCAGGTTTTCATTAATGATCTGACCTAAGGCTTCGATATGCGCCTCATCATCGTTCAGGCATGGAATATAGGTAAATGTTTCCCCACCTGCGTGCTCAAAGCTTTCGCGAATCTCTTCGTTGATCTCTTCCAGTGTTTCGATGCAATCGGCTGAAAAGGCAGGTGCGCAGACTGCGATGTTCTTCTTTCCACTCTCTGCCAGCCGTGCAACTTCTTCCACGGTATAAGGCTGCAACCATTCTTCAGGCCCAAATTTGGACTGGAAAGTCGTAGTGATTTGGGTGTCTTCCCAACCCAATCGTTCCTTCAAAAGCCTTGTCGTTTTCTGGCACTGACAATGATACGGGTCGCCCTGCATCAAATACCGTTTGGGCACACCGTGGTATGAACACACCAGCACATCCGGTTTTTTGTCCATAGGTGCATAGGCCCGTTCGATAGATTGGCCCAAAGCTTCGATATATTTCGGGTGTGAATAATACGGGTCTACGATCCGCGCAGTTGGCTGCCACTTTTCTTTCATCAATGCACGAAAGAACTGATCGTTTGCTGTTGCGGATGTCGCGCCGGCATAATGCGGGTATAGCGGAAAAAAGAGGATCTTGCGGCAGCCTGCCTCGACCATTTTTCGGACTTTGGATTCGGTTGATGGACTGCCATAGCGCATGCAGAAATCCACCATCACTTGATCACCAAACTGCCCGGCCAATGTGTCTTGCAACTTGGCAGTTTGATCCTTTGTGATCGTCAAAAGGGGGCTTTCATTTGCCTCGTTATTCCAGATCGACTTATACGCGGCACCCGATGAAAATGGGCGCTTTGTTAGAATCACTAACTGAAGCAACGGCTGCCAAAGCCAAGGGCTGTAATCGATGACGCGCCGATCCGACAGGAATTCGCTGAGATATCTGCGCATCGACCAATAGTCGTGATTGTCCGGCGTTCCGAGATTCGCCAGCAAAATTCCCACGCGTTGCGGCTGGAATTTCGGGTGATCGTCAGGTGCGTGCGAAGGGCGTGTGGCGGATTGGCTGGCATCAAGCATCATAAAGTCCGGATAAAGGGCGTTTCGTCTGAGGTAAATGCTTTTGCCGTTTCGTCAATCAGGTAAATTCTTTTCCTTCGTCCCAAGTGCATCGGCAAGTCGTTGAGTCGCTGATCCAGGCCGTAAAGGTTGGGGCTGGCTGTCGTCAGGCGCCCAACCGGTCAAGATCACAAGTTCGTATGTTGCTTTCACTTTGCCAGATTGCGTTGAAAAGTGTTGTGCATAGGTCTTTGCCGCAGCCTCGAAGACAGCGCGCTTGGTCGGAATGCGCAGGCGCGCAGACAGAGCATTCGTTTCGCCCATGCAGCGCAAATCGCGCATAACACTGCCCAGATCCGCATATTCAACATTCTGGACAACAGAATCGGCAACCGGCAATGCAAGTCCCGCGCGTTGCAGCAATGCACCCAAGTCACGAATTTCTGCCATCGGTGCCACGCGTGCGGAAAGGCCTGAACTCACGCGGGCTTCGGCCTCGGCCAGACTGGTGCGCAGTTCTGACAAGGTTTGACCGCCCAACGCTGCGACCAAAAGCAATCCATCAGGCTGAAGCGCACGTTTGCATTGAATAAGCTGCCCTACGGGGTCATTCGCCCAGTGCAGATCAAGACTGTGGATAACAAGGTCATGCGCGGCGTGTTCCAGCGTCAACACATCCTGAGCGGGAACCACGGTCGCGTTTGGGATACGTTCAGACCAGACTTCAGGGAAAGGCGTGACGATTGCCGGCGCTGAAAATTCTTTTTTAACCATTCCCAGACGATCTTGCAGTTCGTCTGCAGCAAGAGTCTGCAAGAACATATCGGTTGCGCGGGCGCGGTTGCGGGCAAGTGCAATGGGATCAACCAAAGAATTCATGTGGCGGTACCTATGAAGGAATGGCGGCAAATACAAACGGTCCTGTCGGCCATCTATCCGCCGCGCTGTTTGGCCTGTGGCGAAATGGTCGAAGATAACTTTGGTTTGTGTGGCTCGTGTTGGGGCGATACGGCGTTTATTGGCGGCACCGCTTGTGATCAATGCGGAACACCGTTGCCCGGTGATACAGCACCCGATGAACAGGTGACATGTGATGACTGCCAGCAATCGGACCGTCCATGGGATAAGGGACGCGCAGCATTTATATACGGTGGCATTGGCCGCAAGTTGGTTCTTTCGCTGAAACATGGGGACCGTCAAGACATTGCATATCCGGCTGCGCGTTGGCTGGCCACGGCAGGCAAAGATCTTTTGTTGGACAAAACCACCTTGATTGCGCCTGTTCCGCTTCATTGGATTCGGTTGTTGAAACGACGCTATAACCAGTCGGCCGTTCTTGCGCAGGCATTGTCGCGACAAAGCGGTATAGATTGGTGCCCTGACCTGTTGATCCGCCAACGACGGACCCCGTCCTTGGATGGAAAATCTAAAGAAGATAGGCGCGAAACGGTTAAGGGGGCTTTCGCAATACATCAAAAACGCAAACATCGCATTGTGGGTCGCGGTGTGCTTTTGATCGATGATGTGATGACGACGGGCGCAACCTTGACGGCAACCACGCAGGCTTGCCTTGATGCGGGCGCAGATCACGTCAACGTGTTGTGTCTAGCGCGCGTGGCAAAAGACGCTTAAATTCCGATAATGAGTTAGTTTATTGGAGTGACCGCGATGAAGTCCGTGGAAATATATACCTCGCCGTTGTGCGGCTTTTGCCATTCAGCCAAACGCCTTTTAAAGCAGAAGGGCATTATTTTTAAGGAAGTGAACGTTTTGGCGCAACCAGGACGAAAGGCTGAAATGATCACACGTGCGAATGGTGGGCGTACCGTTCCCCAGATATTCATTGGCGACACACATGTCGGCGGTTGTGACGACCTTTATGCGTTGGAACGTTCCGGCAAGCTTGATCCGCTGCTTGCGGCTTAATGAAAACAGCCCTGCTTCAACTGACATCTTCGGATAATCCGCGCGAGAATCTGGATGTGGTTCTGTCGATGATGGCGCAAGCCAAGGCAGACGGAGCAGAGTTTGTATTGACCCCAGAAGTTACAAACTGCGTGTCGATGTCGCGTGAGTTTCAAGCCAGTGTCTTGGCGACCGAAGACCAAGACACGACGCTTGTTGCATTGCGAGATGCCTCGCGAGAGCTTGGCATTCACATGTTGATTGGATCATTGGCGTTGAAAACCCAAGATCCAGACGGGCGCTTTGCCAACCGGTCGTTTTTGATTGGACCCGGTGGAGAGATTCGGGGCCGCTATGACAAAATTCACATGTTTGATGTGGATATCGACGAAACAGAGACGTTTCGCGAATCTGCTGGATACCGTCCCGGAACCCAGGCGGTTGTTGCCGATGCAGATTTTGGCAAGGTCGGGATGTGTGTTTGCTACGACATGCGGTTTCCGCATCTTGCACAGTCTCTTGCCGAAGCGGGTGCAAATATACTGACATATCCGGCGGCTTTTTCGCCTGTCACAGGGGCTGCGCATTGGCATTCATTGTTGCGCGCGCGGGCCATTGAAACAGGCAGCTGGGTCTTGGCACCAGCGCAAACAGGCACACATGCAACGCAGCAATCTGCTGTCAGAAAGACCTTTGGTCACAGCCTTGCTGTGGCACCTTGGGGCGAAGTCATACTTGACGCGGGCACAGAGCCCGGAGTTTATACATTCGATCTCAATATGGAAAAGGTCGCCGAAGCCCGCAAGCGCGTCCCTGCCTTGCAAAACAAAAGATCCTTCGACGGCCCTTGATCGGGTCTATGAGCACTGAAAGACAAGCATTGGCTATTTCGCTGTTCAGCGAAATTCTGGCGGCGGACCAAATGGTGCGTAACCGTATCAGCCGCGTGTTGCCTAAAGGTATGGAGATTTCCCATTTCAGTGTCTTGAATCATTTGGTCTGGCACGGTGATGAACGTACGCCCGCGCAGTTGGCGGAAACCTTCAATGTCACGCGTGGCGCCATGACCAATACGCTGTCGAAACTCGAATGGGCCGGATATGTGCATATTCGCCCAGATTGGGATGATGCGCGGCGCAAAATGGTGGCGATCAGCCCGGCGGGGCGCAAAGCCCGCGAACAGGCTTTGACCGCAATCACCCCTATGGTGTCAGACGTAATCAAAGAGCTTGGCGATGACCAAGTCCGCGAAACATTGCCCATTTTACGTGGTCTTCGGCGCACGTTGTCAGAAAAAAACTAACCTTGCGGGACGGTTGCACGCATGGATTCACGGCCCGAAAACCGTTCAAACCAATTCGCCAAGCCGTCTCGACCAACACGCCAATTGCGCGCATCGTGACGGAAATCCAGATATCCAAGGGCAGAGGCAACAGCGATGTGCCCAATATCCAATGGGGCTTCTAGGTGGCTCAACCATCGGCTGTTCAAAGCATTCAATGCGCCTTCAACCTTGATCCATTGGTTTTCGATCCATTCTACCGATTGTTTTTCTTCGGGACGAAAGCGTGCCTCGTAAATCATCAAAACGGCCGCGTCCATTAAGGCGTCAGCCGTCGATTCCAAAACCAAACTGTCCCAACCGTTTTCCGGGTAAAGGCCCGCGCCCGCACGGGCATCGAAAAATCGACAGATGACACGGCTGTCATACAATGTTGGGCCTTCGTCACGGACAAGAGCCGGAATTTTACCCACTGGATTTGCAGCTTTCAGTGCCGCTTCGGTGCTACCGATTCCTGCTTGGACCGATTGCATCACGACATCATCAATCTGTTTGGTCTCGTGCAGCAGGACGAGAACCTTGCGCACAAATGGGGACGCAGGTGACATCAGCAGTTTCATAGGAATCCTCCGAGCGGTGTTTAGACGAAGCTAGGCGCCTCGCATCAGAGCTGCAAGCAGGCTTAGGTCAGTGCCTTGCCCATATGCCTCGACTTTGTCCGCAGCATTCTGGCGCACCGCATCGGGTTTGTTTTGGTTCAGCTTCCAAGTGCCATCGATTTTGGTCACGGCCATGCGGCACGGCACAATCTGGCGCATCATGCTTTCCATGACACCCTCGGACATTTTGGAGCTGGTCCACGGGGTCTTTGGTTCCAGCATCTTTTCGAAATGCGCGGATTGGCGATCCAAAAGATCGTGCAATTGATCTTGGGGCATCAGTTCGATTGTGCCCCAGACGTGCACAGCGACATAATTCCATGTGGGGACTTGGTCGTCTGCTTTGTACCAATCAGGCGATACATAACTGTCGGGTCCACTGACGGCTACGCGCGTGGATGCAGACCCTGCACGCAAAGCACGTGCGATTGGGTTAGACCGCACCAAATGACACTCTAACACGGCGCCGTCTTCAGACAGTAAAAAAGGGATATGCGCCATCAAAGGGCCGTCCGCGCCATTTATAGCCATCACGCCAAATCCTCGTTCGCGCGCGTATTTGACATTGCGGGCCTCAGATTCGGTATGAAAGATCGGATTCGGATGCATCGGGCGGCTCCTGACTGACTTACCTCTTCCTTGCCAACCGCAACCTGCATTGGCAAGGCGTCAGGCTTTTATCCCAAGTATGATTTCAAAGCGGGATGCGGATTCGCCAGAAGATGTTCCGCGGGTGCTGGGGCATGTGCGACGCCATCATCCAGAAAGATGATGTCTTGTGCGATGTGTTTGGCGTCGTCAGGGTGATGTGTGACCATCAACATTGTGGCCTGCGTTTCATCCAAAACATCGCTGACCAGATTCAGCATTTCTTGGCGCAAGGCGGGCCCAAGTGCCGAAAAGGGTTCATCCAGTAGCAAAAGCGGTTTGCGTTGTAGCAATATGCGCGCCAGTGCGGCACGGCCTTGTTGACCGCCGGAAACCTGACCGGGTTTGCGGTTCTCAAGTCCGGATAGGCCGACACGTTTCAGTACCGTGTGTGCACGGTCGCGTTCTTCAGAAGTCAGTTTCAACGTAGGTCGCAGCCCAAGCGACACGTTCTGTTCCAGCGTTAAGGCCGGGAACAAGTTGCCGTCTTGAAACAACATAGCGATATCGCGATTGGCTGGATTGGCTTGGGTTATGTCCGCACCGTCCAGTGTAATTTGGCCCTGTGCGACATCCTCAAACCCTGCGATAGCACCAATTAGGGTCGATTTTCCGGCACCGGACGGCCCGATGACGACTGTGCGACTGCCACTTTTTACGGACCAATTTGCGCGCAACGAAAAGGCGTCGTGTTGAACAAGCAGGTTTTTAACTGTCAGCATTGGCGCGCCCCCAGCGGTCAAATAACAGGAACAGTGTGAAAGCCAGCGCTAAAAGGATCAGTGCTGCACCAGCCGCCGCATCGACGCGATAGGCGCCCATCAATCGATACATTTGCAACGGCAATGTGGCCCGATCAGGGTCTGCAAACAACGCGATGACGCCCAGATCACCAACAGACAACGCGGCAGCAAGACCAAGGGAAAACCCCAAAGGAGCGCGCATACGCGGCCAAAGCACGTATCGCCATATCACGCCATGGGGCAGGTTGAGTGATTGGGCAAGCTGCCCATGATCGGCAATCGCGGATCGCACCGCAGGCGCCAGCATTCGAATTGCAAAAGGAAGCGCCATCAACGCGTTCACAAAGGCAGTTACGGGCAAGGCAACAGTCTGCGGATTGATCACCGGGTTGATCAGGATGAACCAACCCGTGCCGATCATCAGGGGTGATGCGGCAAGTCCCAATAGGCTTGTGGCTTCGATCCCGCTGCGTTTGCGACTGCCCATCCATGCGGCCAATGGCAACACTAGGATTGTCAGAACAACCACAGACACGAAGGCCACATAGAGGGATGCAGCGGCGGATCGCCAGACACTGACAGGAACGTCCGGCAATCCGGTCAGACCCGAAAGAACGATCGCACTGAGCGGGACAATCAAAAAGGCGGTGGCCAGTCCAAGCCAGACATAATCCACCCACGCAGGTGTCGTGTCCCAACGTTGGACGGGCCGGTTCAACCCACCTTCAGCGAAAGACAGGGGGATCAACAGCAACGCGATTGCGGCGGCGCATCCCGCGATACCCAATTGATAGATGGACAAAAGGGCGGCGCGCCCAAGGTCAAAATCGAACCGAAAGGCTTGATAGATGGCAAGTTCGATGGTTGTCGCCCGTGGGCCGCCACCTAATGTCAAAGCCACGGCGAAACTGGTCAGGCAAATCGCAAAAATCAGCGCGAACGCACCGGGGACGGCTTTGCGTAACATTGGCCATTCTATGACGCGAAACACCGCTTTAGGGCCGAAATCAAGCAATGCGGCGGTTCGAAACCGTTCGGCGGGGATATCGTTCCAACCTTGCAGGATAAGACGTACGGCCAGTGGTAGATTGAAAAACACATGCGCAATCACGACGCCATGAAGACCGTAGATTGAAACCGGCTCCATCCCCATTGTGCCAAGGATTGAACTGATCCAACCCGCACGTCCAAAGACGGTTAGCAACCCGAACACTGCAACGATGACCGGTAGAATAAAGGGCGCACCCATCAGCGTAATCAATGCGGAACGCCCTCGGAACCGGCGACGCGCCAAGGCTCGTGCAGCCGGTATCGCCAAGGCGACACTGAACGCGGCACTTAGAAAGGATTGAACAAGGGTAAACTGAATTGCGGCCCAATCTCCGGGCCCAAGTTGCAGCTTACCCTCTGCTGTTGCGCCAACAGCAATCAAAGCCGCAAGGATTGGCCCCACCACAGCACAAAGCGCGATAGGGCCAGTCCATTTGCTTAGTTGGAGAGCGCGTTGAGCCATTCTGACAATGCTTCTTCGCGCAGTGCGGGGACATCATTTGCAGGCAGCAACAACGCTTTTTCTGGCGTGACCAAGGTTTCGAACCCTTCGGGCAGTCCGCCGGTGGGTGTGACCGACGGGTACATCCAGTTAGTTGTTGGGATAATTTCCTGAAACGCTTCGGACACCATGAATTCCAGAAATTGATCGGCGAGCTCGGGTTGATCAGAGCTGGCCAATTTCCCAGCGACTTCGATTTGCAGATAGTGGCCTTCATCAAATGCGGCTGCCGCTTTTGTTGAATCGCTTTCGGCGATCAGGTGGTAAGCGGGCGATGTTGTGTAACTTAGCACAAGGTCGGCTTCGCCATCCAAAAACAGCCCGTAAGCTTCGGACCAGCCTTTGGTTACGGTCACGATATTGTCTGCCAGATCTGCCCAGATGGCTGGCGCTTCGTCGCCATAGGCCGATTTGACCCATAATAGCAGACCCAAACCGGGCGTGGATGACCGGGGATCTTGGATGATAATTTTGGCGTCGCTGCTGGCCAGTGTTTTGAAATCAGTGGGGGCCGTCGCATCGACATTGTGAACGAATGCAAAATATCCCCAGTCGAATGGAACGAACGTGGAATCCGCCCATTCGATTGGCAGTGCATAATCGGCTTTGACAGTATGCTGCGCGAACAGGCCTGTTTCTACTGCTGCTGCTGTTAGGTTTGTATCCAGCCCCAACACGATATCAGCCTCTGAACGCGCACCTTCCAGCTTGAGACGCGCCAACAGGGCAGCGCCATCACCCGCGCCGACAAATTGCAAATCGCAATTGCAGATTTCTTCAAACGCCGTTTCAACCGCCGGACCAGGGCCCCATTCGGTGACAAAGCTGTCATAGGCGTAAACTGTCAGTACGGGGGTTTCCGCGAGTGCTGTTGTTGCTCCGAGGATCGAAGCCGCAGCAAGGGTCAGATGTTTCATGTCTTTCTCCAAGGTGCAGCGGTGGGGCAGTCTGGAGAATATCCATACCTTCCCTCCGCCGGTGTTATCCGGTTCAGGTTCAACGGGTTCGCATTTGCATCTCAACCCATGGCGGGTACCCCGAGGTAGGTGTGTTGATAAAGAGCCTTTGCATAGACCACAAGACACCAGGTCTTGAGCGTCCCGGCTTGCGCCGCTATGCCCTGTCACAAGAGGAGCCTGTGCCAATGTCGACCAATTCTTTCGGACATCTGTTTCGTGTTACAACTTGGGGTGAAAGCCACGGGCCCGCATTGGGTGCGACCCTTGATGGGTGCCCCCCTGGCGTTCCTATAGACGAAGGCATGATTCAGCATTGGTTGGACAAGCGGAAGCCGGGTCAAAATAAATATACAACGCAGCGGCGTGAACCGGATCAGGTTAGAATTCTTTCTGGTGTGTTTGAGGGACAAACAACCGGTACGCCTGTGCAGTTGATGATCGAAAACACCGATCAGCGGTCCAAAGATTATTCAGACATCATGGATAAATTCCGGCCCGGCCATGCGGATATCACGTATTGGCAGAAATACGGGATCCGCGATTATCGCGGTGGCGGACGGTCGTCTGCCCGTGAAACAGCCGCCCGTGTTGCGGCTGGTGGGGTGGCACGAGAAGCAATCAAAGCGCTGGTCCCGAATTTGGCCATCACTGGTTACATGGTGCGCATGGGCGCGCATGAGATTGATCGCACCCAATTTGATTGGGACGAGATTGAGCAAAACCCGTTTTGGACACCGGACCGACAGGCGGCGGAAACATGGGCGGCCTATCTGGATGATCTGCGTAAATCAGGCAATTCCGTTGGCGCAGTCATCGAAGTTGTGGCGCGGGGTGTTCCAGCGGGTCTTGGGGCGCCGGTTTATGCCAAGTTGGACACCGATATTGCCGCCGGGTTGATGTCAATCAATGCGGTCAAAGGTGTTGAGATCGGCGAAGGCATGGCAGCTGCTGAATTGACGGGTGAAGCCAATGCAGATGAAATTACAATGGGCCCTGATGGACCTGAATACAGCTCAAACCATGCGGGCGGTGTTTTGGGTGGTATCAGCACAGGCCAGGATATCGTTGCGCGTTTCGCAGTAAAGCCGACCTCGTCGATCCTGAAGTCGCGTCAAACAATTACCAAACAGGGTGACTCTGCCGAGATCATTACCAAGGGACGTCATGACCCTTGTGTTGGCATCCGCGCAGTTCCCGTTGGTGAGGCCATGATGGCTTGCACGATTTTGGATCATCTGCTTTTGCATCGCGGTCAAGTTGGCCAAAACCGGGGTCAGATCGGTTAATCCAACAGCTCTGCAATGCCTTCACCCGCGTGTTCCAAAATTCCCATCGGCACTTGGCTGCGCGCAATAATGCGCAGCCCAACATATTGGGTCAAAAGGTGATCGGCCAAACGCAGGCGTTTCCCTTCGTCCCAATCGCAATGTTTGGGTGAGTCTTTCAACGCCCGAACGATCCCTGTCCGCAGCAAGTTTAACCCAGCGGCTGTATGCTTGGAAATTTCAGGATCATATGCGCTGGGCCTGGCCGCTGTGGAACACAATAGACACCCTCGGTGATCGCCAGCTTTGACAGCCTGATAGACACTGATGAACAAGGATTGGATTCGCTTTCGCCCATCCGGAAGCGTTGTGTCGATAAGCATGTCATACGCTGATTGCACGGTGCGGCGTTCATAAAGTTCAAGAACGCGTAAGAACAAGGATCGCTTGTCAGTAAATGCTTTGTACAAAGACCCTCGGGTCAGCTCCATTCCATTCAAAAGGTCGGGCAAGGACGCACCTTCGTAGCCGTGATCCCAAAACACATCTGTTGCGCGTTCGATCGCTTTGTCGATGTCAAATTCTCTTGGCCGTCCCATGTCACATATTCCTTTCAACGCCTGTTTTAGCAGTTGGGGACCATGCAGTCCATAACTCACATTAACGTGCTCTATGTGTCAAAGATTATTATAGACTAATCGGTTCCAAATATTATGTTGCTGTCACACAGACCATAAACCCACTGAGTCTTCGGGATATGAAGACCGCATTGAGAGGAAAACAGATGTTCAAGTCGCTTAAATCCATCGTTGCCGTATTGTTTGCCGCCGTTGTCAGCATTCAAGCCGTGCCAGCAATTGCTGGCGATACTGTTGGCAAAGGTACATTTGTTGGCGCGTCGGACCATGTCACAACAGGCAGCGTTGAAGTCGTAAAAAACGCAGATGGCAGCCACACGGTCACGTTAGGTTCAGATTTCACATTCGACGGTGCGCCTGATCCCCGTGTTGGATTCGGCAAAGATGGAAAATATGACACATCCACAGGCATGGGCGTTTTACAAAGCAACAACGGCAAGCAATCTTACATCGTGCCAGCCGGTGTCGATCCGTCAGATTATAACGAAGTGTATGTCTATTGCTTGCAGTTCACCGTTCCATTGGGTGTTGCCACGCTGAACTAAGCATCACGCGCCTTGCACTCTGTGCTTGAAACGCGCAATGGGTTTGGAATGACATCCCGACCCATGACACAAAACCGCCCCGGCTTCGCGATTGCGTTGAAACTGGTGGCGGTTTTTCTGTTTATGGTGATGGCGGCCATGATCAAAATTGCAACAGAAAGCGTCCCTCCAGGCGAAGCTGTTTTCTTTAGATCATTGTTTGCCATGCCCATCATCCTGATCTGGGTTCTTCAACGCGGTGATCTGCACAAAGCACTGATCCCAAAAAACTTCACAGGTCACGTTTGGCGCGGGCTTTTTGGAACAAGCGCGATGGGACTGACATTTGCGGGTTTGGGTCTATTGCCGTTGCCCGAAGTCACAGCGATTGGTTATGCCACACCCATGTTTACGGTCGTTTTGGCGGCATTGCTTTTGGGGGAACGCATCCGGCTGTTTCGGATTTCAGCCGTTTTGTTGGGATTGGTTGGCGTCATGATCGTCATGTATCCACGTCTGACCTTTGGCGAAGATGAATTAAGCCGTGCGGCGACATTGGGCGCATTGATGGTTTTGATCGCTTCGATGTTGCGCGCCGTGGTCCAAATCCACATTCGAACATTGGTGAAAACAGAAGACACTGCCGCCATTGTTTTCTATTTTTCTTTGACGGCCACGGTGTTGTCCTTGGCGACTATTCCGTTTGGGTGGGTTTGGCCGTCGACATATGTGCTCGCATTGTTGATCGGGGCTGGCCTTATTGGCGGCGTTGCTCAAATCCTTGTCACGTCTAGCTATCGTTTTGGCGGGGCGTCAATGCTTGCGCCGTTTGACTATAGTTCGATGATTTTTGCCGCCCTCATAGGGTATGTTCTCTTTGCAGAATTGCCGACTCGCGAGATCATATTTGGATCTGTATTGGTTATTGCGGGGGGATTCCTGATCATGTGGCGTGAACGTCAATTGGGTTTGGAACGTGGCAAAGCGCGCAGTTTGATGGACCCCAAAGGCTGAGCCAGCCAACCTAATGTCGTGCTCAATTCGGCCTAAACGATGGGTCGATTCCCGTAAAACCCCTCCCTCATGCTAAAAATGTTTCACGCCTAAGGCGAATCGCTTGGGTATGGGAGGACTTTTGATGAAGACTTTGACCTTAGCCGGACTGACCGGTGCTTTGACGGTGTGCGCGACATTTGCACTGGCTGAATGCGAATATTCCAAATGGGGTGCTGATGACACACTGGGATCCGCAAACCTTGTCACCCCGGAACGTGTTATGGCCGCCAGCAAGCTTGTTAAACGGGGTATTACACGCCCATTGGGCATAATAATCGACGCCAAATCGCCGGCGTTTCCGCCGCGCAGTCTAAGTTTGCAAGTCGTTCAACCCAACCAACAAGGCGGGCAGAAACTGTCAGCGTTTGGGTATGAAGGGAATTATAACGACGACATTATCCAAACATGGGTTGGTATAGGGTCGCAGTTGGATGGGCTGGGGCATCTGGGTGAGAATGGTGAATATTACAACTGCCTAGACGAAAAAGAGATTTCGGTTATCACCGGTCTGACCAAACTGGGCACGCATGATGTTCCGCCGCTTGTTGGTCGCGGTGTGATTGTGGACATGGCCAAACATTTCGGCGTCGATGTCATGGAAGCCGGACAGCATTTCGGCGAAGCAGAAATAACAGCAGCCGCCGAAGCTCAAGGTGTGACCTTTGCCGAAGGAGATATCATTCTGTTTCACACAGGCTGGACAGAAGGAAAGTTTGAATCAGATCCTGCCGCGTGGGTTTCGGGTGAGCCGGGTTTGAACAACCAAGGTGCGGAATATGTCGCGTCCTTGAATCCAATTGCCGTGGGTGCCGACACTTGGGGTGTTGAGCCGATCCCCGCGCCTGAAGGCGACAAAATCTTCTATGGGCATGTGACCCTGCTCAAGAAAAACGGCATCTATATTCTTGAAACGATGGATACCGGGCCGGTCCTGCGCGATGGGGTCAACGAATTCATGTTTGTGCTGGGTCAGGCGCGCATCCGCGGCACTGTTCAAGCCATGATAAACCCAGTCGCGGTCTATTAAGACACATCGGAATAGTATGGTGCAAAGGCCGGTGTTAAAGCCGGCCTTTGTTAAAATTACTCGCGAACCAGCTTTTCGTAACTGTTCGACATGTCACGTGCCAACGCGCCCACTTCGAAATTGAACTCGCCGATTTGGCCAACAGGCGTCACTTCGGCAGCCGTCCCTGTCAGCCAGCATTGTTCAAAGCTTTCCATTTCTTCTGGCATGATGTGGCGTTCGTGCACTTTGATCTGACGATCGCGCAGCATGCCAATCACTGTTTGGCGCGTCAGGCCGTTCAAAAAGCAATCCGGGTCAGGCGTGTGAACTTCTCCGTCTTTCACAAAGAAGATGTTGGCCCCGGTCGCTTCGGCGACGTAGCCGCGGTAATCCATGAACAACGCATCAGAACACCCTTTGGCTTCGGCGGCGTGTTTGGATGTTGTGCAGATCATGTAAAGACCGGCGGCCTTTGCGTGAACCGGGATCGTGTCCGGACCGGGACGTTTCCATTTCGAGATGTCGAGCTTGGCACCTTTCATCTTGGCGTCGCCGTAATAGGCACCCCATTCCCAAGACGCGATTGCGACCTGAACCGGGTTACGCGAGGACGCGACACCCATGTCTTCGCCAGCGCCGCGCCACGCAACTGCGCGTATGTATGCGTCGGTCAAACCATTGACTGTAAGGACTTCTTGTTTCGCGGCCTCAAGTTCATCGACTGTGTAGGGAATTTGGAAATCCAATTCGCCAGCTGAAAAGTGCAAGCGTTCAGAATGCTCGCGGCTTTTGAAAATTTTGCCGTTATAGGCGCGTTCTCCTTCGAACACGGACGACGCGTAATGCATGGCATGGCTAAGGACGTGGACATTGGCCGCGCGCCAATCGACCATCTGGCCATTCATCCAGATTTTTCCGTCGCGATCATCATATCCAGCCATGTGCTTCTCCTCTTTGCAAAAGTTACGCTGTTAAGTCCGGTTCGGACATTTTATTGCGCAAAACCTTCGATTCTCTATCGCTTCGGTCTGGTAATGTCAACAAGGCTGACATAAAATGACCTCACGACCATGAATGGGCAGGGGAATATGGCGGACACACGGGCCAACATCAGCGGCGAGAGTTTGTTGTTTTTGACGGACGAACAATTGCGGCAAGGGATTGAGGCGATGTTTTTTGCATATCGCGGATTCACCGCAGATCCTGATCGTATTCTGTCAGATCTGTCCTATGGTCGGGCGCATCACCGGGCCATTCACTTTATCAATCGCGCACCGGGTACGACGGTTAACAATCTTTTGAATATTCTAGGCGTGACCAAACAATCCCTAAACCGGGTTTTGCGCACTTTGGTTGAGGATGGTTTGGTGGAAAGCCGCGTGGGTCAGTCGGACAAAAGAGAAAGACATTTGTTTCTGACTGAAGCAGGCGGGGATTTGGAACGTCGGTTGTCAGATTCACAGCGCGCAAGAATGCGCAGTGCTTTTAGGGACGCAGGTCCAGACGCAGTTGCAGGCTTTCGCACTGTTCTTGAGGCGATGATGGACGCTGAGATGCAACGCACGTATACACGCCTAAAGGAAAGTAGTTTGTAATGGAATTGGACCCGCATCTTCTTATCGTCGACGATGACGAACGGATTAGGACGCTTTTACAAAAGTTCCTCATGCGTAATGGTTTTCTTGTGTCCGCTGCACGGGATGCGGCACATGCGCGGCGCATTCTATTGGGCTTGGATTTCGATCTGATCGTGTTGGATGTCATGATGCCCGGTGAAGATGGCCTAAGTTTGTGCCGTTCGATCCGCGAGACGCATCAGACGCCTATTATGTTGCTGACCGCTAAAGGGGATACGGATAACCGTATCGAAGGCTTGGAAGCAGGCGCTGACGATTATCTGTCTAAACCGTTCGAGCCAAAAGAACTGTTGTTACGGATCAACGCCATTTTGCGCAGAACGCCGAAATTGGGTTCAGAAGAAGTGACGCCGAAAGTTCTGAACTTAGGCTCAATTCGGTATGAAATGGATCGGGGTGAGCTGTGGCAAGGCGATGATCTTGTGCGTCTTACGGCAACCGAAATCCAGCTGATGAAGATTTTTTCAGCGAAACCTGGCGAAGCGATCAGCCGTGCGCAATTGGTCGAAGATTTGGGTCGTGATCGAGGGCAAGCGCAAGAGCGTGCGGTTGATGTCCAAATTACGCGGTTGCGTCGCAAATTAGAAGAAAATCCCAAACAACCCAGATACCTGCAAACCGTTCGTGGGGCCGGATATATGTTGGCTCCGGATTAGGGTTTTCTAGGACCCTGTCGTGTCGAAAGATTGCAGTCTCAACATTAAATTGCCGGCGCTGGTGAGTAGTCAGTGCCGGTTTTTTGTTCGCGTTGCAGCATATCAGAACATGTCACTGGTCAAACCCGCTTGGGCGAAAGCATGAAAAGTGCTATGGTCTCGAGGTTCTTATCCGAAATAATTCCGATCCCCGTTCATTTGCGAACAACCGAACCATACAGAGACTAACAATATCAGCCGCAGCTCATTGTCTATTGTTGAGGCATACGACTTAAACGCATTGGATTTTATGACGACTGCATTGATCACACATCTTGATTGTTTGGCGCATAAAACGCCGGAACATGTTCACGAACAACCAGCCCGGCTAAACCGCGTTCTTGAGGCGCTTGATGGTTTGGATTTAGATCGCGCTCCGGCTCCGCGGGCATGGCCCACGGAGGTGAGCCTTTGCCACGACGATGCGTATGTTTCTTCATTACAGGACCGCGAACCCAAAGACGGATTTGTCAGTCTTGATGCGGACACTGACAACGAAACCTATTTGTCGCCCACATCAATGAACGCGATTTTGCGTGCTGCAGGTGGCGCAATACGCGCTGTCGATATGGTTTTGGATCAAGAAGTCGAAAACGCGTTTGTCGCGGTGCGCCCCCCCGGTCATCACGCAGAACAGACCACGCCCATGGGATTTTGCATGATTGGTAATGTCGCTCTTGCGGCGAAACATGCATTGGAACGGCATGGTCTGGCGCGCGTGGCAATCGTTGATTTTGATGTCCATCACGGCAATGGAACCCAAGCTTTGTTGCAAGACGAGCCACGGGCGCTGGTTGTGTCATCACACCAGATGCCGCTTTGGCCAAACTCCGGTGATCCCTCAGATCGTGGTCCTCATCAAACGTTGTTGAATATTGCATTCCCACCGGGATCGGGCAGCGATCAGATGCGCCAGGCCTATTCGCAACAGGTGTTTCCGGCGATCGAAGCGTTCAAACCAGAACTTATCCTTGTTTCGGCGGGTTTTGACGCACATCAGGACGATCCTTTGGCGGATTTGAACTGGTCACGCGCAGATTACGCGTGGTTGACCGAAAAACTCGCAAATCTTGCGCAAACCCTGTGCGAAGGCCGTCTGGTATCGGTCCTAGAAGGCGGTTATGATCTGGATGCTTTGGCGGATTGCGTCAGAGCACATGTTGATGAATTGGTGAAGGCAGGATCATGAACGACAGCGCGACAAACGAACGCCCGGTTGAGGAAATGTCCTTTGAAGAGGCGATGGCCGAACTGGAACAGGTTTTGGGCCAGCTGGAACGCGGTGATGTGGCGTTGGACAATTCAATCCGTTTGTACGAACGCGGGGCCAAACTGAAAGCCCGCTGCGAAGCCAAGCTGAAAGAAGCCGAAGACAAAGTCGCTGCGATCACGCTGGACGCGGACGGTAACCCCACAGGCACGAAGCCAGCCGAAGGCCTCTGAGGTGTTTCAATCCCGACTGAATGCTGCGGCCGATCAGATCGGGGCGCATCTTAAATCTGTCTTGCGCACAATGCCGGACGTTCCTGTTGTTGATGCGATGACCCATGCGTCTACGGGCGGCAAAAGGCTGCGGGGTTTTTTGGTGCTGGAAAGTGCGTTTTTGCACGGAATTGACCCTGAACAAGCGATTTGGCCAGCCAGCGCGATTGAGGCGATGCATGCCTATTCGCTGGTTCATGATGACATGCCTTGTATGGATGACGATGATTTGCGTCGCGGGCAGCCGACGGTGCATCGTAAGTGGGACGAGGCAACTGCGGTTCTGGCAGGTGATGCGTTGCAATCCCTTGCGTTCGAATTGACCACCAATCCTAAGGTCGGGACTGGCGACATTCGCGCCGATCTGGCGCTGACCCTCGCCCAGGCGGCCGGAGCACAGGGAATGGTGTTAGGTCAAGCCTTGGATATCGCCGCGGAAACGGCAGATCGTCCTTTGACGCTTGATCAGATAACCACCTTGCAAGACGGCAAAACGGGCGCGTTGATTGGATGGTCTGCGATGGCAGGTGCGCGAATGGCGCAGGCTGACATTGAACCGCTTAAAGCCTATTCCAAGGCGCTTGGTTTGGCGTTTCAGATCGCGGATGATATATTGGATGTAGAAGGTGATGCGGTAATGGTAGGCAAGGCAACGGGAAAAGATTCAGACGCTGGAAAGGCGACCTTTGTTTCGCTTTTGGGTCTGGACGAGGCGAAACGCCGCGCCAATCAACTGGTGCAAAATGCGCAAGAGTCATTATCTCCATACGGTAGCAAAGCTGATGCGCTGCGAGAAGCGGCGCGATTTGTCGTTAGCCGCAAGAGTTGATGTTATGACGCATAAACCCGAGACACCGATGCTTGACCAAATCCAGCGACCAGCGGATTTGAAGCACCTAAGCGATCAGCAGCTTGAACAAGTCGCTCAAGAATTGCGGGCCGAAACCGTTTCGGCTGTGTCTGAAACAGGTGGGCATCTTGGTGCGGGTCTGGGCGTTGTTGAACTGACTGTCGCTTTGCACGCGGTTTTTGACACACCCAAAGACAAGGTCATTTGGGATGTCAGCCACCAGTGTTATCCGCATAAAATCCTGACTGAACGCCGCGAACGCATTCGCACATTACGCCAAAAGGACGGCCTGAGCGGTTTCACCAAACGCAGCGAAAGCCCCTATGATCCGTTTGGCGCCGCGCATAGTTCGACGTCGATTTCCGCAGCTCTTGGATTTGCAGTTGCGCGTGATCTGGGCGGCAATCCACCTGAAGGCATCGGGGATTGCATCGCCGTGATTGGTGATGGATCAATGAGCGCGGGCATGGCGTTTGAGGCGATGAACAACGCTGGTCACCTCAAAAAACGCATGATCGTCATTCTGAACGACAATGAGATGTCGATTGCGCCACCTGTCGGGGCCATGTCGTCTTATCTGTCGCGTCTCTATGCAGAAGAACCGTTTCAAGAATTGAAAGCCGCCGCCAAGGGGGCGGTCAGCCTGTTGCCCGAACCGTTCCGCGAAGGTGCAAAGCGCGCCAAAGACATGCTGAAAGGTATGGCTGTAGGCGGCACTTTGTTCGAAGAGCTTGGGTTTTCCTATTTAGGGCCAATTGACGGGCATGATTTAGATCAGCTGTTGCCTGTATTGCGCACCGTAAAGGACCGCGCAACGGGTCCGATCCTGATCCATGTATTGACCAAAAAGGGCAAAGGATACGCACCCGCCGAGCAAGCCCGCGACAAAGGACACGCGACAGCCAAATTCGACGTGATTACTGGTAAGCAGAAAAAGTCGCCGTCTAACGCGCCCAGCTATACCAGCGTGTTTGCCGATTATTTGCTGAAAGAAGCGGCCAAAGACGACAAGGTTTGTGCGATCACAGCAGCGATGCCGGATGGTACGGGTTTGAACCTGTTTGCCGAACGGTATCCAAGTCGCTGTTTTGATGTCGGTATCGCGGAACAGCATGGCGTGACCTTTTCCGCAGGCCTTGCCGCCGGTGGGATGAAACCGTTTTGCACCATGTATTCTACGTTCCTGCAGCGTGGTTACGATCAGGTTGTGCATGATGTGGCCATTCAACGGTTGCCTGTGCGGTTTGCGATTGATCGCGCTGGATTGGTTGGGGCTGACGGCGCGACACATGCGGGCAGTTACGATGTGGCGTATTTGGCCAATCTTCCGGGCTTTGTGGTTATGGCCGCCGCGGATGAAGCAGAGCTTGCGCGGATGGTGGCAACAGCCACTGCCCATGATAACGGTCCAATCGCGTTCCGGTTTCCGCGGGGCGAAGGGACTGGGTGCGAATTGCCCGAAAACCCAGAGCCTTTAGAAATCGGCAAAGGGCGCATAATCCAGGATGGCAAACGGGTCGCGATCTTGTCTTTTGGCACACGATTAAGCGAAGTCCAAAAGGCTGCGGAAAATTTAGCGGTAAAGGGGATTACACCCACTATCGCAGATGCGCGATTTGCCAAACCATTGGATCAAGATTTGATCCTGAAACTCGCCGCTGACCATGATGCGTTGATCACAATCGAAGAAGGCGCGATTGGCGGCTTTGGCAGCCATGTTGCGCAATTGCTTGCAGAAGAAGGTGTGTTCGATAACGGATTGATCTATCGGTCTATGGTGTTGCCAGATATCTTTATCGACCAGGCAAACCCGGCAGATATGTATGCTGTCGCCAAGCTGAATGCCGAAGATATCGAAACCAAGGTTCTGAATGCATTGGGGATTGCGGATCTGTCAAAAGCGCGCGCTTGAAACAGGGCCTAATAGTCTTTTTCCCAGAATATTCCGACACTGGTATTGCCAAATACGTCAGCTGAGCCTCGGATTGTGGTCGTGTCCCCGACATCCAAATTCAGGTTGAGCTGTGTATTACCGCCCGCGCCTATCTCAACTTCGGTATAGACGTTGTCCGTTATGTATTCCCCGATGGCCAATTCCGCTTCGCCGGTTGTTTCGTCTGTGCGAAAGTCCAAATCGTCAAACCCAAGTTGACGTCGTGTGTTGTCCAATACGCCTGGACCGCCTTTGCCTGCCAATTGCGCAAGCGACGATATCAGACGGGCGACTTGGAACGGTGACAGGTTCGCAGAGCTTCGCCCAAACAGCAGACGCGCCAAAACTTCGTCTTCGGGCAATTCGGGTACAGACGAAAATTCAAGGCTGGGTGAATCCGCTGGGCCACTTAGGATGATCCGTGCCAGAACGTCGTCGCTTTGGGATTCGGCAACGATGCGCAGTCGCGGAACCAAACGCCCGGCTAAGGAGATTGTCCCTTCGGTCAAATTCAGGCGCTGCCCAAGCAGACTTAATCGCCCTCGTCGCAATTCAAATTGGCCAACTGGGTTCGGGTTAGCGACGCTTCCCGTGACGCGCAAACCCCCGCCAAATTCCGCGTCCAATCCACGCCCGCGCACAAATATAGGATCCAATGAGGTGATCGCGACATCCAAAAAGACATCGGGACCAGCAGACCCCTGGACGTCTGTTTGATTTGAAAGACCGGCGTGGTTCAATGTTTGGCGCGCCCGCGTCGGTATCCCCAAATGGGTGATGTCCGGGATGGTTTCGGCCCCACCAAGCCCAGTATCGGGGACGCGAATTTCCAGCTTACCCAGTTGCAATGCACCGCTTAAGGTCAATCTTTGGCTTGCAGGACCGCGCAAGGCGAGATCAGAGAACAATTGCGTGCTTAGGACATCTTCAAACCGGTAGGTGACCTGTTGCAATTGCACGCGCAAATCGGTCTGGAACGGAGATTGCAGCCCAATTGTACCATTCGCGGAGAGTGATCCACCATTCAGCGTTCCAGTACTGGTGATGGCAGCACGGCCATTGGACAATTGAACATTTGCACTGAGAGGCGAAATCGTAATGCCCAAATCTGGATCAGAAAACCGTGCGGCTTGCGTGTTTATTTGACCGGACAGGCCGTTAAGCTGTTGGTCCGGTATGATGTTCACATCGAAATTGGCCACACCAGACAAGGCGCGATTGCCGATAAACGGACCTGCAAGCCCAAGCGGCAGCGATCCTCTTGCCGAAATAGCGCCTCCTGACAAAGGTCCCGACACATTGGCACGTGCACCGGTGTCAGTTTCCACAGTAGCGGTAATGCGTGGATCGCTGGAAATAGTGTCCAACCGACCCTGCAGGCGCATTCCACCCGTCAGTCCAGTTGCGAATTGACCAATGTTGTTCAACCGCGCATTAAAATCCAACGTCCCATCATCGGGGCCCAAAGTGCCGGATGTATCCGCGACCAAGCCAAAAGACGTCTCTAACCGGCCATTGATGGCCCGCGTTGCATAGATGTCTGACAGGGCCATTTTAAGATCAGCAGACCCTGAAAGTGTCGGAATAAATCGGGCCAGATTGCTGACCCGTGCATCCAAGTCGATTGCGTTATCAGTTTCGCCCAATGTTCCGGCCAGATTTGCCTTAACGCCAAGGTCACTGTTTAAAGAAACCGCAACCCGGCGGGACGAATACGGATCATCAAGGCGCCCGTTTAGTGTGATTGGTCCCGATAATTCCGGCGTAATGCGCCGCGCATCCGCAAGGCGCGCATCAAAGGTCAAAGATCCATCTGTCTCGGAAAGAGTGCCTTGAGCTTGAACCTGAACTTCGGGATTGTTCAGGGTCAATTGGTTGATCCGCGTCCCGTTTGTGTCTCGTTCGACATTCATTTGAAAGTCGGTTCTCGGTTGGATCAATGGTGCAATTTGCGCGTTTGCGATATCTAAAGACTGCGTTGTGCCTGTTAGCGTCAAAGACAGATCACCGCCGGGCAGTTCGGTTTCAGCGGTTAAGGCCGCGCTAAGTGCGCCAGATTTCAAGGGCGATGCGATGTCGGAAAACGGGGCAAGGTCAGCAACATCAAGCGATGTGTCAATGACAGCGCGGATACGACCGTCAATGGGTTCAAACCGTGCATTTCCGGACATTTGGGCCGTGGAAGTACTGGCGTCCAATTCATCCAATCTGATTTCGCCGGAGTCACTTGCTGATAGTTTTGTTTTGATACGCGCTGTTGGTCCCACTGCTTTCGACAGGGCAGGGTCAGTGAATTGGATTCCGGCCATATCGGCCTGTAACAGGCCAGAAAAAGGCAATGCTTCATCAGGCAACAGTTGACCGGAGCCTTTCAAAGCAATCGATTGAACAGTGACATCGCCGGCATCCAACGCATCCACATTTGCGGCCAAATTCCAATCGGAACTGACCGCGTCATCAAAGGTTAACCTCAGATCAGCACCTGACACATTGACATCTGTTCCGGGTAGGCGAATGCGATCTGCGCCTTCAAGCGCCCCATCCAATTCAAAGAACACAGGCGTGCCAGTTGCATCAATACGGACTGCGCCCTTTAGGCGTGCTTGATCAGTTGCGATTTGCAGTTCACTTAAATCCACTCCGCCGTCGGGCAGTGTTTCGCCTTGTGCGATCAACGCCGTCCGTGGGCCAAAGAACGCGCGCGTGTCCGCGGTAAGTAATGGGCGGATGTCGCCGCTTATGTCTGCAGAAAACTGACGCGTGTCATTCGTTTGTCCGGACAATGTGATGTCACCCGACAATCGTTTGTCGCCATCGGTTTCCAAAAGGACGTCTGCCGAAAATGAATCCAGTTGCCCTGAACCATCGACGTTCAGTCGCAAGGACGGAGAATCCGGCAAGCCCAACGCCCGCACAACAAGACCGTTCTTTGGTTCCGAAATGTCTAACCTGGCGCGCAAAACCTCTGAGTCAGGGTCGAAACTCATATCAATCATCGCACGACTGTCGATGCCATCTGTCCGCTCTGCATCAAATCGCAGTTGCGCCGCACCGCTATCCAAACTGGCGCGTGCAGTGACGGACAACGTCACCATTTCGCCCAGAATGTCGGGCATCAGTTTTAATTCCCTGATGGCGAATTCGGCGATATCGACGGTGACTGGTAGGTCGGGTATGCGGAAACCAGATGCTTGGGGCGACGGAGTTGCGGGCTCTGTCACGGGAAGGCGGTTGATTACGATACTGGCCGCGCTGAGTTCCTGAATTTCCAACCGACCTCGCAGCAAAGCCCCTCGGTTCCAATCCAGCACAGCGCCTTCCATGCGCAGCCACACGCCGTCATCATCGGCAATCGTCAGCAATTCTATGGTTGCGCGTGCAGATAGGGCGCCGCTGAATTCGGTGACTTCAACCGTGCGACCGGGCCCTGACAAACTGTCTTCTATCAAACCAGCGACCAGTGCGTTTTGCGCCTGCGCTGCGAATGGCAGCAATAGTGCCAATATTAGCGCTATAATCCGCATCAGAACGCTTCTCCGATACCGATGTAGATGTCGAAACCACCATCGTCTTCGCCAGTTAACGGAAAGCCTATGTCGAAACGCAGTGCGCCCAAACTGGTTTTGTATCTGGCCCCTAACCCAATGCCCGAATGCGATTCACCATCGGAAAAATCGCTGTCTGCTGAAACAAACCCAAAGTCGACAAACCCGACGATTCCAATGGTGTTGGTAATGTCTTGCCTAACTTCGGTGGATAGGCCGACAAAGCTGCGTCCACCTGTGCGCCCGTTGGGCAGTTCGACACCCAAGGATTGAAAATCCTGTCCGCGCACTGTGCCGCCGCCGCCAGAAAAGAACAGCAAACCGGGGGGTGTTTCGCTCAAATCTGACCCTACAACGCTGCCCAATTGAAGCCGGCCGGCAAACACGGTGCTATCGCGCATGCTGCGATATGCACGCAAGTCACTGGCGATCAGCAGGCCCGTTGCGCTGTCTGATAATCCGATAAACGGGGTCAAACTGAGGTTTGCGAAATATCCTTTGGTTGGAGACAATGTATTGTCGCGATTATCGAATTCGGCGTCGGCAAACAACAAAAGATGTTGAAACGACCGATCCCCAAAAACGTCGGTCACGTCAGAAAAGCGTAGTCCAGCCCCCAAACCCAATGTGAGATAATCGTTCACCTCGCGTTCGCGTCGGATTGATGCTTCGAATTGTTCCCCGTCATAGGTTTCTTCATCTAATCGGCGGGCCGCAATTTCAAAGATAAGCTGATCATCTGCGCGTCTAAACCCGGGAATTGTCAATGTGGCCCCGACGGAAAAATCCACGCCGCCTGTGTCCCCGGCGATTCCGTCGATGTCCAAATCAAAGCGTAATCTCTCTGCGCCGCCGAATATGTTTCGATGCAACCAAAATGCTTCTAAGGACAGGCCGTCTTGGGTAGACAGTTCTGCGCCGAACCCGATGCGCCGGGGTGCCGCATCTTGGACGTTTAGCAAGATATCCAGTGTCTGATCAGGGCCTATTGCGTCTGCTTCTTCGACGACAACGGATTGAAACGCTCCGGTATCAATCAAACGCTCTCGTGCGCGTTCCACTTCGTCAGGGTGGAACGGTTGACTGGTTGGCAGTCCAGCGATTGTGCGTATTCGGCCCGAACGCACAGCCGTATCATTTGGCGTGACCAAGTTGCCAAATCGAAGCGCGGGACCGGGATCAATGCGGATTGAGGCGTTGATTTCAGCGGTTGTGTGCTGTGCGGAAATAGATTGGTCCGCCACTTGAGCTTTGGCATGCGAATTTTCGCGCCACGCGGTGATGGCGTCGCGGGCCGCACGCCGAATTTGTGGTGTCCCAGCAGTTGCGTCGGTCTGGAATTCTGCGGGCAGGCTGACATTGGGCGGCAGGGGGGCGATACTTGCCTGTCCGAACGTGAAAACACGGCCTGGATCGACCGAGATGCGCACTGGTTCAATATTTGGGTTAGATTCCAGCGCGGACAGATTTGCTGCCTCGCGACCGTTGAGGGTAATGGATATATTAGCACCGAAATATCCAGCCTCGTACAAAACAGCCAGCAATCGGGCATAATCGCCCTTGGCCGAGGCGATCCGGTCGGCGGCTGTGGCATCATCGTCCGGGTTTAAGACGCGGGCTTCTGTTGTCAGGCGTTGAGCTAGATCGGGATTATCGATGGTCAGAGACAGTTCCGCCCAAGCGGGTCCAATCGCTGCCAACATCGCAAACGCAAAGTGAACCAGCCAAAAGGGCCGTCTTTTTGATGTGTGCAAGGTCACGTGGCAGCGTTTCCTGATCGCGGGTCCAGAATAGACACTTGATATCTGATGCCATGCAAACACAAGAAGGTCGAGAGCTGTCGCACAACCAAATGCCGCATTGGCATCAAACCGGCGTAATCAATCCATTTCCCGCAAAATGCGAGGCTAGATTGGCCAGCATCAATTGGCCCATATCAGCGCGGGTTTCCACAGTTCCGGATGCGTGATGAGGTTGCAGCAAGACGTTGTTTAGCTCCAGAAACCTTGGATTGATGTGCGGTTCGCCATCAAAGACGTCCAAGGCGGCGCTTCCCAGTTTACCTGTTTCTAATGCGGTCAAAAGGGCGGGTTCGTCCACGTTGGATGCGCGCGAAATGTTGATCAACATGCCATCGGGACCTAGCGCGTTCAGAACAGATGCATCCACAATGTGTCGCGTTTTTTCAGAGGCTGCCAAAGTGACAAAAAGGAAATCGCTGTGGGTGGCCAATGATCCGGCATCGCCAAAGAACTGCAGATCATGTTCAGTTTGAATTGGCTTAAGATCGCTGTACCCGATCTTCATTCCGAACCCTTGCAATCTGCGGGCAACGGCCATGCCAATACGACCCAAACCAAGAATGCCAGCAGACCGGCCAAAAACACGCCTTTGCAGCGGGTAAAGGCCCTTTTGTTTCCATGATCCGTCGCGCACCCATGTTTCTGCGCCGTTCATGCCGCGCGACAAGGACAACATCATCGCGACGCCCAAATCTGCGACGTCTTCTGTAAGAACGTCCGGGGTATTGGTGACGTGCACATTTTGCGTCCGTGCGGCGGCCATGTCCACGCCATCAAATCCGACGCCATAGACAGCGATCAATTCAAGGTTGGGACAAGCGGCAATCAAGGATGCATCTGCACCGATGGACCCACGCGTCGCAATGGCGCGGATATGAGGTCCGTGTTCGTCCAAGAAAGTTTGTTTATCTGTCGCGCTGAAATAGGCCCGGCAATCATACGCGTCGGTTAGGGCCTGCATATCACCGTCAGGAAATGGGCCCGCAAGCAGGATGATGGGTTTCGACACAAGTCCGCCCTTTCACAATCGCAGCCTTTTCAGGCTACGACTGAGAATAGTGAACGGCAATAGTCAGTGAACGGAAACACCGTCTAGCAAAGTTTGGCGTTCGACTTCGTGTTTTGCACCGCTTAGCTTGTTTGTGCCACGTTCCAGCACGAAAAACCGATCCCCAAGATCGTATGCGAAGTCGAAATACTGTTCGACAAGTATGATGGCCATGTCACCACGGTCGCGCAAATGCGAAATTACACGCCCAATTTGTTGGATGATATTGGGCTGAATGCCCTCGGTTGGTTCATCCAACAGCAACACGCGGGGCTTGGCGATCAACGCACGGGCAATGGCCAGCTGTTGCTGTTGGCCGCCGGACAAATCACCGCCACGGCGATGCAGGAATTCACGCAGGATCGGGAACAGCTCGAACATCTCATCGGGAATGAAATGTTCCGACTTTGGCAAACAGGCAAAGCCAGTTTCCATGTTTTCACGCACTGTCAGCATTGGAAAGATATCGCGCCCTTGCGGGACATAGCCGATGCCTTTTCGTGCCAATGCATGTGCCGAGGCTGTTCCGATATCTTCGTCGGCCAATATGTATCGACCACCAGATCGGGGATGCGTCCCAGACAGAGCCTTAAGCAGGCTCGTTTTGCCGACCCCATTGGTGCCCATGACACAAGTCACTTCGCCTTGTGCCGCAGACATATCTATGCCGTTCAGGATTTGGCTGCCGCCATAGTGCAGCGTCAGACCTTCGGTTTTGATCAGTTCAGCGCCCAAGATACACCTCGATCACTTTTTCATCCTTTGTGACATGGTCGATCGACCCTTCGGCCAAAACCGATCCTTCGTGAAGTACGGTAACCTTGCAATCAAGGCGTCGGACAAATTCCATGTCGTGTTCCACAACCACAACCGCACGCGTTTTTGCAGCCTCGCGCAGAATATCGGTGGTGTGCTCGCGTTCGGACGGCGTCATTCCCGCGGCAGGTTCATCGACCAACAACAAACGCGGTTCCTGTGCCAACAACATTCCAATCTCGAGCCATTGCTTTTGACCGTGGCTTAATTCGCCAGCCTTGCGATGTAGCGCCGGCGACAATCCAATTTCGTCGGCCAGATTCGCCACGCGGTCATGATCTTCGGGCGATGGTTTGAACATCAGAACGGCAAAGGGCCCGCGGTTTTTCTTGAGGGCCAACATCAGATTGTCCGCGACGGACTGATCTTCAAAGACAGTGGGGCGTTGGAATTTCCGACCGACACCAGCCTGCGCAATCTTTGCTTCGGACATGCGCAGCAAGGACATGCTTTTGTCGCCGTAAACGATGTGGCCTTGGTCGGGGCGCGTCTTGCCGGTTATGATGTCCATAAAGGTTGTCTTTCCAGCGCCATTGGGCCCGATGACAGCGCGCAGCTCTTTATCGCCGATTTGGAACGACAGATTGTTGATGGCTTTGAATCCGTCAAAGGAAACAGAAACACCGGACACTTCTAACAATGTGCTCATTTTTCCGCCTCCGATTCACGCAAGGATCCTGCGTTTGGTCCAAGGGCTGCGCCGTGGCGGTTGGGGGACGTCCGTTCGGAGATGATGTCGATCAAACCACCAATGCCTTTTGGTGCGAACAAGGTCACCGCCACAAAGGACAGGCCCAATAAAATCGTCCACCAGTCGACCCATTTGATCGTGTAAAACCCAAGATTGATGTCGGGGGCTTGGCCGCCGGTAAAGTAAGTCGACACAAGCGAAACAAACGCGGCGCCGATCACTGCACCATAAAGGCGACCACGCCCGCCAATGGCGACCCATACGGCCAGGTAAATCGACGCAATGGGCGCGATTTCCGCTGGGTTGATGATGCCGGCTTGCGGATAATAAAGTGCACCGGCAATCCCTGCGATCACCGCAGTCAGTGTGAAAACGGTCAGTTTGTACGCTTCGACGGAATACCCCAGAAATCGAACGCGGGCTTCGTCGTCGCGAATGCCGCGAATAACGGACCCAAACTTGCCCGAAACGACCCAAGCACACAGGATATAACCCAAACCTAGCGCCAAGGCTGAGGCCAAAAAGAACCACATGGAAATGACGGATTGAGGTGTGTCATCAAGACCCGGAAGGTTCTGAAGACCAGAAAGACCGTTATTTCCACGTAGGCCGCTGTCATTCTGGAACAGATGCAGGGCAAGGGCCAATGTCATCGCCTGCGTCAGGATCGACAAGTACACGCCAGTGACGCGCGATCTAAAGGCCAACCAACCGAAAACAAGGGCCAGCAATCCCGGTACGATGACAACGGCGACCAGTTGCAGCGGCAAAGAATGCGCAAACGTCCAGATTGGCGGGATTTCCGAAGCGCCGACAACTCCGAAGATCTGGGTTGCGATCCCGTCAGTAATCTCTTGGGGTGTGGCGGGCAGTGGATTGGCCATCAGGCTGTCGATGACGATCAATTCGGTGCGGGCGTACATCAGCCACATCCCGATCGCATAGCCACCGATCCCAAAGAATGCCATATGCCCCAGCGACAGAATACCTGTGTATCCCCAGACCAAATCCATAGCGAGCGCGACAAGGCACAGGCACAGTGTTTTGCCTAGCGTCTTGATGAAGCTTGTTGAAATCACGCCTATGCCAAAACCTTCGGACAAGACGGTAACGCCAAGAGTGAAGACTGCGAGGCACAGCAAGAAGATCAAAACCGACGGATGTTTGGACACAAAGGACCGTCGGGTTGGCGCGGAAAGAACGGCGTCAGTTGGCATGGATCAAGCCTCGGCTGCGCGGCCTTTGAGGGCAATGATACCCCGAGGCCGGAACTGGATGAACAGGATGATGAAGAGGATCATGTAGGTTTGTGCGGCAAGGGTGTTCGATGGGTTCAACCATTCGATTCCCTTTTGCAACGTTCCAACCAACGTGGCCCCAAGAAGCGTGCCCCAGATATTGCCAACGCCACCCACAACAACGGTCATGAAAGACTGCACAATGTAATCAGCGCCCATTTCCGAAGTCACCTTGGCATAAAGCCCGATGGCGACACCGGCGATGCCCGCGATGCCGGAGCCAAACCCAAAGGTCAGCATGTTGATGCGGTCCGGGTTGATCCCCATTGATGCGGCCATACGCGGGTTTTGCGTTACAGCGCGGACTTCCAATCCCAAGCGCGTGCGGTTCATCACGATCAGGAACAGGGCAAGAAACAGCAGAGCCAGGACAAAGATAGCGATCCGGATATAGCTGATCGATACCACGTCATTGATGAACAGCGATCCATCCAACCAA
Source organism: Paracoccaceae bacterium (assembly GCA_039975755.1). Lineage (GTDB taxonomy): Bacteria > Pseudomonadota > Alphaproteobacteria > Rhodobacterales > Rhodobacteraceae > JABSSA01. The sequence continues at coordinate 45,432 of JBDWGM010000043.1, forward strand.
TCGGGTGATGTCAGCGGCCGGGCTTGGGTGCCAAAGATATTCTTGGCCAGTTGTTGCAGAGCGATGGAAATACCAAACGTGGCCAACAGTGTTTCCAGTGGACGATGATACAGATGGCGGATCACCAAGCGTTCCATTGCAACACCAGCGGCAAAGGTCACCGCAAAGGCCAATGGCAACGCGACAATGATCGACACCGTGTAATCCGGAATGATTTGTTGAACGACATACCCGGTATAGGCGCCCATCATGATGAATTCGCCATGGGCCATGTTGATGACGCGCATCACACCAAATGTAATGGCCAGCCCAATCGCCGCCAGAAAATAGATCGACCCCAAGGACAGCGCATCCAATACCAGATCAAATGTCTGGTTTAGAGCAAGGCGCGATTCAATCGCTGACAGCGCTGATTCAGCGGCTTTGGCGACGTCTGGGGGCGCACCGATATAGATCTGATAAAATGTGTGAGCCGCAAGAATGGTGTCGACATCCTCAGGCGTAGGCGAGGGGGCCGCTTTGCCCAAATCGACCAGAGCGTCATAGGCGGCTTGCCGTGCTGCGTTTGTGTTTAACGATGCAACCTGCACGCCCGCAATTTCTTCGCCATCGATATTGGAAATCAGCGTTTCGCGTTGATCTTGAAGGCTGATCAGAGGGGTGGCCAATTCCGCGGCGACCAGTGTTTCGTAAGCGTCTTCGACGCTCAGCACATCGTTGCCCGGTTCAATCACGCCTGCTAAATCAGGGCGGTCTGGCAGTATTTTTGCGGCTTCGATCTTGAGAACTGTCAAAGGGGTCAGTGCGGCGCGTAAATCGACACCCAAATCCGCAGAATAGCTTTCAATAGCCGTAATGCGTTCTTCGTCCGTTTCGCCAAATTGAATGGTCAACAATCGTTCAAGCCGTTGCTTGCGCGCTTTCAATGCGGGATCGGTTTCTGTTTCGATTGACGCACGCAACGCAGACAGGTGCGATGGTTCCGCGTCGCGTTCAATGGCTGTCAAAGCGGTTGCGCGGGTGATCGGGTCAGGGGCGTTGAGCTGGAACTGGACCAATGCGGCGCCGATCAAGCTGCGGACGCCTGAATTGGGCTTCAATTGTTTGAATGCTTTGTCTTCGACTTCGCCCAAATCTGATACGTCGGATACATCAAAGATACGGATGGTCTTGCGGTCTATCTCTTCGGCAAAAACAAAAAGACCGGTGTCCTTGTTGCGCCAAAGTTCTTTTGCCTGCCACCGTTCCAAGACGGTCTGCGCTTGGTCCAGTCCGCTGGATGCCAATGCATCGATGGCGGGTTGAATTGTTTTACGCGACCCTTTTGCAATGACGTCCCCATGTTCTTGCAGCATTTGCTGAATAGGCGTGTCTGGAGATTGGGCTTGTGCGACAGACGCAGCAAGAATGAACAGGCACATACAGGCCTGTCGAATAGCGCAAAACATGTTTTTGATTTCCGTCGTGGCGAGGAGGCAGGCGAACCCGCCCCCTGCTGATTAATTTAGTAGTTGGATTTGATCTGTACACACGACGATGTTTGCGTGTTGTACATACCGCAGCCCAATTCGGACCAGTCGGACTTGAGCACTGCAGATTCTGGCAGGAAGTCTGTCCATGCGTCGCCATTTACTTCTTCTGTTTGGCTGATGATGTCGAACTGACCGTCATCCTGAATTTCGCCAATCAAAACCGGTTTGGCCAAGTGGTGGTTTGGCAGCATAACAGCAGTACCACCTGTCAGGTTCGGGAATTCCTGACCGTACATCGCTGTGCGAACTTCATCCACGCTGGTTGTTCCAGCTGCGGTGGCTGCGTTCACCCACATGTTGAAACCGATATAGTGTGCTTCCATTGGGTCGTTTGTTACGCGCTCTTCACCCATGCGGGCTTTCCATGCTTCGACCCATGCTTCGTTTGCATCGGACTCTGCAGATTGGAAGTAGTTCCAAGCGGCCAAGTGACCAACCAAGTTTGTTGTGTCCAAACCGGCCAATTCTTCTTCACCAACAGAGAACGCGACAACTGGGATGTCGTCTGCGGAAATACCTGCGGCCGCGAGCTCTTTGTAGAACCCTACATTTGCGTCACCGTTGATTGTTGAGATAACGCCAACTTTTTTGCCGTCAGCACCCAGTGCCACAACGTCTGCGACGATCTTGGACCAATCGGAATGACCGAATGGTGTGTAGTTCACAAAGATGTCGTCCGCCGCGATGCCTTTTTGCTGCAAATAGCTTTCAAGGATGTTGTTGGTTGTACGTGGGTACACATAGTCTGTGCCCAAAAGCGCGAATTTCTCGACGCCCAGCTCTTCTAGGAAGTAATCTGTTGCTGGGATGGCCTGCTGGTTTGGAGCAGCACCGGTGTAAAAGACGTTTTTAGAGCTTTCTTCGCCTTCATACTGCACAGGGTAGAAGAGCAAACCGTTTAGCTCTTCGATGACCGGAAGAACGGACTTGCGAGACACGGACGTCCAGTTTCCAAAAATCACGTCGACTTCGTGGACGGTCAAAAGTTCGCGTGCTTTTTCAGCAAACAAGGGCCAGTCGGATGCGGGATCAACGACGACTGCTTCAAGCTGGCAGCCCAATACACCGCCATTTGCATTCTGCTGCTCGACGAGCATTTCCATCGTATCTTTCAACGTGGTCTCGGAGATAGCCATTGTCCCAGACAATGAATGCAAAACGCCGACCTTGATCGGGCAGTCTTGGGCCATAGCTGGCGCGGAAAGTGACAAAAGTGCAGCGGCAGCTGCTGATAGTGTAAGGTGTTGCTTTTTCATTGCATATTCCCTGTGCGGGGTGTGCGGTACGCAATCGGTACATAGTGTCGGACTTGTATTCAAAGCCGGTCTCCGCATACTGCTATCCCACGCATTAAGTTGCGTCGTGCGATGGTGTGAGATCTACCAGGACCGCGCCATCGCACATTCTTTCGCTGACGGATCATCGCCAACGCCGTTAACATTCTCGGGAATCCGAGCCACGTGAAGTTCCGAGATGTTGGGGGCAGGTGTTTTGTGAAGACGTGATCGTTTTTTGCGCAAATAAGTATCGACCGCCTGATTTTTGAGCAGCCGTGAGTCGCGGAACGATGAAAAAAGAAGCCCATGGCTGAATTCATCAACCATGGGCGAACAGAATTTATGCAACTTTAGGTTAGGAGTCGATTTTGACCCACGCTGAATTGCGTTTTGATGATTGAACACATGCGGCCACAAATTGAACGCCGCGCAAACCGTCCTGCACCGTTGGATAGACCAACCCGTCGGGCAAAGCCGTCCCATCGCGTTTGGCAACGATCGCATCTGCAGCTTCGGAATAGATGTTGGCAAAGCCTTCCAGATAGCCTTCTGGATGTCCGGGCGGAACGCGGGACATTCGTGCAGCAGCGTCCCCAGCACCAGCACCATTTCGTGTGATCAGGCGCTTTGGTTCTCCGAAGGGTGTGTACCACAGGTAATTGGGGTCCTCTTGCGACCATTCCAGACCACCTTTGTCCCCGTATACCCGCAGGCGAAGCGCGTTTTCATTGCCGGGTGCAACCTGCGACGACCACAGCATCCCGCGTGCACCACCATCAAATCGCATCATGACATGGGCATTGTCGTCCACTTGTCGACCCGGGACAAAGGCTTGTAAATCTGCCGCTAGGCTCTCGACTGTAAGGTTTGTCACGAAACAGGCCAGATTAAAGGCATGTGTTCCGATATCTCCGGTCGATCCACCGGCACCTGATCGTTCGGGGTCGGTGCGCCATTCCGCTTGTTTGAATTCCTGGTGTTCGGTCAACCAATCTTGAGGGTATTCCACCTGAACAACACGGATTGTCCCGATGTCACCATTCTGGATCATTTCCCGCGCCTGACGCACCATCGGATAGCCGGTGTAGTTATGTGTCAGTATAAATAGAGCGTCGGATTGTTCCGCAGCCTTCACCAGTTTCTTTGCGTCCGCCAAATTGGATGTCAAAGGCTTGTCGCAAATCACGTGAATGCCGCGCTTTAAGAACTCGCGCGCGGCTGCATAATGGACGTGGTTGGGAGTGACGATTGAAACGGCATCTATTCCGTTTTTCAAACGCGCTTCTCGCATGGCCATGGATTTGAAATCGTCATAGACGCGCGACAACCCAAGTGCTGCACCACTGGCGCGTGACTTTTCCGGTGTTGATGACAACGCCCCGGCGACAAGTTCATACCTGTCATCAATGCGCGACGCGATGCGATGGACAGCGCCGATGAACGCATCGTTCCCTCCACCGACCATGCCAAGACGAATGCGTCCTTGGTCTGTTCCGGTCATTTATGAATCCTCCGAATTACTATGCACTGTGTGATTTGCTTTACAGAAGTTGCGATTGCTTCGCGCGGATCCTGCCAACATGAGAGAAGAAGGATTTAAAGACCTTTTGACAAATGGAGTTATTGGTCGTGAAGCCGTGAACGAAGCGAAAAAGCCATCCTGGGTGGCCTGACATTTACGTCAGGCCCAGCATTTTACGATTGGCTGCTTCGTCCGTTCCACCATCTGCAAAGTCATCAAAGGCTGTTTCTGTGACACGTATTATGTGATCGGAAACGAACTGCGCACCTTCCCGCGCTCCGTCTTCTGGGTGTTTTAGACAGCATTCCCATTCGACAACCGCCCAGCCGTCAAAATCGATCGCGGCCATTTTTGAAAAGATAGCGCCAAAATCGACTTGTCCGTCGCCCAGCGAGCGGAAACGCCCGGCGCGGTCGACCCAGCTTTGATAACCGGAATAAACGCCTTGGCGACCTGTTGGATTAAATTCGGCATCCTTGACGTGGAACATGCGGATGCGGTCTTTGTAGATGTCGATGTTGTCCAAATAATCCAAACACTGAAGAACATAATGTGACGGATCGTACAGCATGCAGGCACGGGCATGGTTGCCAGTGCGTTCAAGGAACATCTCGTAGGTGACGCCGTCATGCAGATCTTCACCGGGGTGGATTTCATAACAGACATCCACTCCGCAATCTTCGGCATGATCGAGAATAGGCTTCCAGCGTGCTGCCAATTCATCAAAAGCAGTTTCGACAAGACCGGCCGGGCGTTGGGGCCAAGGATAGATATAGGGCCACGCTAACGCGCCAGAGAATGTCGCATGTGCCCCAATGCCAAGGTTCTTTGATGCGGTTAGTGCTTTTTTGACCTGATCGACGGCCCAAGCTTGTCGGGCGGTTGGGTTTCCGCGCACCTCTTCGGCCGCAAATCCGTCAAAAGCCGCGTCATATGCCGGATGCACGGCAACAAGTTGGCCCTGCAGGTGGGTCGAAAGCTCGGTTACTTCGACGCCATTCTCAGCGGCTTTGCCTTTGAATTCGTCGCAGTAGTCTTTGCTTTCGGCTGCCTTGGCCAAATCGATAAGGCGTGCGTCCCAGCTTGGGACCTGCACGCCTTTGTAACCACAGTCAGCTGCCCATTTGGTTATGCTGTCCCATGAATTGAAAGGCGCTTCGTCGCCTGCAAATTGCGCCAGAAATAACGCCGGCCCTTTGATCGTCTTCATTGTCCAACTCCCTTAGTTCTTAACCGTGTTTGTCATTCCATCGTAGGTAAGTTTTCACGAATGACGATGTCGATGCGAATGTTTTCCTGAGATTTGATCACTGGCGTGTTGTCGCGTTTGGATCGAAGTACGCGCAACGTGCTGCGCGCCAAGTGACCGGTATTTTGTGTAATGACGGCATCTAGTAAACCTTGCCTCAACATTTCCGCCGAATTCTCGGTCAATTCATGATCAATACAAACGGGGCGGGGGTGACCGTCGTGTCTTTGGATGGCAGCAGCCACACCACGCACGCTTGCCCCGGCTGAATAGATACCGACGGCATTCGGGTTCTTTTCCAAAGCGCGTCGAATGACCTGTTCGGTCAGTTCCGTGTCTTCGTGACCTTCGATACTGGGCAGGGTTTTTAGATCGGGAAAGTGTTCGGTTATCACTTCGTCAAATCCAAACCGGCGCTCAATCATATCGCGGGATTGCTTTGACGTCATGACTACAATCACCTGACCCGGACGGCCCCGCAGAAAACGACCCATCAACATTCCGGCGGTTCTGCCAGCGGCTACATTATCGATACCGACGAAATGATCGCGGTCTGAATTGGGTTGATCCGAAACCAACGAAACGACCGGCACGCCGCGTTCGCGCAGCCTTGAAATGGCGTCCCGCACAACCGGCGTTTCATTTGCCATGATGGCCAGCCCATCGATTTCACTTGGTCTGAGAGCGGCCAGTTTTTCCGCCAGATAGGTGTGGTCGTGGTTGGGAACCAAGATCGTTTCAATCTCGGTGCGATCAAATTTGGCGCTTTCTGCAACCTCTTCGACGGATTTTCGCAGGCTCGCGAAAAACTGGCCTTTCCAATCGGGTAAGACAAAAACGAATTTGTACTGCTTTTTCCGGGCCAGATTGGCCGCCGCCGTGTCGCGCACATAGCCCAACGAATTGATGGCGGCATGCACCTTTTTGATGGTGATCTGGCGCACGCCCTGACGTTCGTTCAAAACCCGGTCGACGGTGGCAAGACTGACGCCAGCCACCCGTGCAATGTCATTCACGGTTGGTTTTTCAGTCGCGTTATGATCGGGCTTAGCCAGAATTAACGCTCCAGAATTTTCGCAAGGCCTTCGAACAGGATGGCAACCGCTTCTGCACCCGGATCATTATGACCTTTCAGGTTTTCTTCGGGAACATAGGCCGCGCGTCCTGCTTTTGCGCGATGAATGGATGCGGTTCCGTCTGCGCCACGGCGTGCGGCAGCTGCGGCTTGGGCGATACCGTCTGGCAAGGCGTCTAAGGCGGGCGACAACGCGTCGATCATTGTGCGGTCGCCAACGCGGGCACCGCCAACCTGACTGACGCGATCTAGACCTGCGCCCATTGCTTCAAACACTTGATACCCGTTTGCACAGGCGTCACCTGCTGCATTGAAAAAGATCGCCAGAATGACGCCGGACGACCCGCCCATTGTATGGCTTAGCTCATTCCCTAACGCTGGGAAAAGCTGCGTTAGATCGGCCAAGGGCAATCGATCCAAACTACCTTTTAAGGCCCGCGCCGCGGTGGCCAACGTGCTGCCTGTGTCGCCGTCACCAGATTTTGCATCCAGCGCGTTCAATTTGGCCTCAGCCTCGATCAAAAGATCGGACACATGTTCCAGCGTTGCCCGTGTGCGTGGATTGTCAGAGGCAATTGGTTCAATTGGCGTCAATCCATCCGGCAGCGGACAGATGTCCACCGGGCTCAAAGCAACAAGACCGGGCCACGCGGCCAAAGATACGGGGTCTTGCATTGCGGCCAGTTCTGTTTCGTCAGCCTCGAGTATGGAAATCGAAAAACCGTGCATATCCAAAGACGTCATCATAGGGGCTGGGCCGACCACATATTCAATGCCGCCTGTTTGCGCAATGGAATGTGTCAGGACCGACATTTCAAGCGGAGTTGTCGAGCCAAGATTGTTGATCAAGGCGATTGGTGTGCCGTCTCCGGTTCCTGTTTTGAGTTTGTCCAAAACGGTTGCAATCGCCACCTTGGCTGAGGCGAAGTTAACCTGTTCGACACCGGGTTCGCCGTGGATTCCTAAACCAAGCTCGGCTTTTCCAGCTGCGATGCGTTCCTCCTTGGGTGACCCAGGGACGGTGCAGGTCGACAGGCTCATGCCCAATGACGCGACTTTTGCGATGACTTGTTTCGCGGCTGATGTGACGGTTGCCAAATCCTTGCCGGCTTTTGCCAATGAACCAGCCACTTTGTGCACGAACAACGTTCCTGCAACGCCGCGAGGCTGAGGTAGATTGGGCAGCGCGATATCATCATCCACGACAACCATTTCGACCTTACGCCCAAGGGCACGTGCCCGTTCTGCAGCCAAACCAAAATTCAGACGGTCGCCTGTGTAATTCTTAACGATCAGCAAGCACCCAGCATCGCCGGTGACGGCAAGAATACCGGCCAGAACAGCCTCGACTGAGGGTGATGCAAATACTTCGCCACACACGGCAGCGGTCAACATCCCGGCGCCGACAAATCCTGCATGTGCGGGTTCATGGCCGGAGCCACCACCAGAGATTAACGCGACCTTGGATTTGTCCCAATCTGTTCGAAAGACAACCTTGATATGTGGATAGCCATCCAACCGCCCAAGTGTGCCACCGGATGCAGCAATAACGCCGTCCAGCGCTTCGGTAACAAGGTTTTCCTTGGCATTGATAAACTGTGCCATGTGGCGCCCTCCGTTATGTGACTCGCGCACCGCCAGCGTCGAAATACAGTGCTTCGCGCGGGGTAACTTTTATTGTCGAATTGGGTTCATAGCTGCGTCCATCCGCGGCCAACGTGATGACAGAATGTCCGGAAAGGTCCAGATGCAGCCGAGTTTGATCCCCTAAGTGTTCAGAGCGGATCACGCGGGCCTCTGCACCATCGCCTTCCATGATGTGTTCAGGGCGCAGGCCTATTTGTGGCCCTTTGTGGTGTCCGCCAAACAGATCCGACGGCAACACGTTGATCCGGGGCAAACCCAATCGGCTGGCCACATAGACGCTGTTGGGGTTTTCATAGATTTCACGCGGAGTGCCGTATTGGACCAGTTTACCATCCTGCAAGACACCCACATGCGTGGCCATTGTCATCGCTTCAACCTGATCATGGGTCACATACAACAATGTTGAACCCAGTTCGGATTGGATGCGTTTCAGTTCGATGCGCAAATCAGCGCGCAGCTTTGCATCAAGCGAGCTTAGCGGTTCGTCCATCAGATAGATGGCCGGATCCCGGACCAAAGCACGCCCAATGGACACGCGTTGCATTTCACCGCCTGACAATTCGGTCGCCTTGTTGTCCAGCTTGTGCGGAATTTGCAGAACCTCAGCGATCTTTTGCACCTTTTGCGCAATCTCTGCTTCGGGGGTTTGTAAAATGGGGGATCGCAATGGAAAGGCAAGGTTGTCGCGCACGGACAGGTGCGGGTACAGCGAATATTGCTGGAACACCATTGCGATATCGCGCTGGGCTGGTGTTTCCTGACTGACGTCCCTGCCATCAATCAGCACGCGCCCAGCATCTAGCTTTTCCAACCCCGAAACCAAACGCAACGTCGTCGTCTTTCCAGCACCCGTCGGGCCAAGTAGGACGACGAAGGCCCCATCTGGGATCACCATGTTGATGCTATCGACGGCCTGTGTTTTTCCAAAAGCTCTGGAGATGCCGTCAAGAATGACTTCAGCCATGGGCTAACACTCCTTCATTCAAGGCAGATCGCAGCGCGGCCCCGGTGTCTTTGTCAAACAAAGTGACCGATTCTGATTTAAAGTCTAACCCCACCCGTTCGCCTGTTTTGACAGGTTGTGCGGAATTGATGCGTGCTTTTAATTCGCCGTTTGGGCTGTCCAATGTGATGACTTGGGTGGTGCCAAGATATTCGGTGGCCAGCACTTCGGCGCGATACGAACTGTTGTCGCTTAGGGCGATGTTTTCAGGCCGAACACCAAAGATCATCGACCCGTCTGAACCGACACGCTGTTCCGGGATGGTGGCCTCGAAATCGTGCAATTGAACATTGGTCGCACCTGGCGCGACTTTGCCATCAAAAGGCAAAAAGTTCATCGAAGGTGATCCTATGAAATCTGCAACGAACATGGTTGCGGGCGTGTCATAAATTTCTTGCGGCGTGCCAAACTGTTCGACGACGGCATTGTTCATGACAACGATTTTGTCGCCCATTTGCATGGCTTCCAATTGATCATGGGTCACGTAAACTGTGGTCGCTCCCATTCGATCATGCAGGGCGCGCAGTTCTTCGGCCATGTGTTCGCGAAACTCTGCATCCAACGCACCCAATGGTTCGTCCATCATAAACGCTTTGGGATCACGTACGATGGCCCGGCCCAAAGCAACGCGTTGGCGGTCACCGCCTGACAATCCGCCGACTGGGCGGTTCAGGATGTCTTCGATGCCAAGGATATTGGCGACCTCTGCGACTTTCGCTTTGACCTGCGCGCGCGGCATACCCTGACTGATCAACGGGTAAGATATGTTCTTTCGTACGTTCATATGTGGATAGAGAGCAAACATCTGAAATACGAAGGCAATGTCACGCTGGGATGGGGGCAATTGTGCGATGTCTTCGCCATCCAGCATGATCTGCCCAGACGTGGGCAGTTCCAGTCCGGCAATCATGCGCAAGGTTGTGGTTTTGCCGCACCCAGATGGGCCAAGCAGCATAAAGAACTCGCCATCTTCGATCGTGAAGCTGCTTTCCTTAACGGCGACAAAGTCACCAAATTCCTTGCGGACGTTTTTTATAACGATCTCAGCCATTTGGAATGTTCTCTCCGATCCGCAGCAGATTGCCGTCAGGGTCCCAAAGCGTTGCTTCGCGCATGCCCCACGGTTTGTTTTCAGCTGGTTGAAAGCGCGGAAATCCGACGTCTCTGGGCAGGTTCAATTGCGCGAGCATGTCAGATGCCGCATCGACATTTGTGGGTCGGACATACGCGCCGTAGGTGCTGTTTTCGGGGCGGTGGGCGGCATCATGAAAGAAATGCAATTCGACCTTGTCGCGGTTCATCAGCAAGTAGTTTCCGTCATCATACCAGGCCTTGAACCCCCAGCTGTCATAGAAGTCGCGGGTGACTTCAAACGAACGAGAAGGCAGGATTGGACAGGCTTGTTCTAGCATTATTCACCCTCCGGAAAATGACTGACTATGATGAACATCACTGTCCCAACTAGTGTCGTGATAAAGGAGTACGTGTAAGCCCACATCACAAAGGGCTGCATCAACATGAACACACCCAAGGCGATGATGATCGTTGCCAACATTTCCCAGGGGCCACGGTGAAAGCGCAATAAGCCGGAAAAGAACCAAGTCATTTGCGAACCGCTCCGAATGTGATCCCGCGCAGCAGGTGTTTGCGCAGCATGATTGTGAATATCATCACTGGCAGCAGGAAGATTGTGGCCCCCGCGGCGACTGCTGGCCAATCCAATCCACCAACGCCGATGATTGTCGGGATGAAAGGCGGCGCTGTTTGTGCTGTGGCCGACGTAAGCAGCACAGCAAAGGCGTATTCATTCCACGCAAAGATCAGACAGAAGATTGCAGTGGACGCGATGCCAGTTGCCGCTTGGGGTAGGACGACTTTGTAAAAGGCTTGGAACCGTGTGTACCCATCAATCAGCGCCGCTTCTTCGTATTCTCGCGGGATTTCGTCGATGAAACCCTTCAACAACCAAACCGCGAGCGAGATATTCACAGCCGTATACAGCAGGATCATCCCCAGATGTGTGTCCGATAGGCCCAGATTCCGGTACATCAGGAAAATCGGGATCGCCACGGCAATGGGCGGCATCATCCTAGTACTGAGGATGAAAAACAGCAGATCATCCGCTAGAGGAATTTTGAAACGGCTAAAGGCATAAGCGGCCAAAGTCCCCAAAAAGATGCTGAGGAACGTTGATCCAAACCCAATAATGACCGAGTTCAGAAACCGTTCGCCGAATTTGGACGGACCAGCGATTACCATGTCGCGGTTGCGCACGATCTCGTCATACCACGTGTCGGGCGGCGGTAAGGCGTCCAAGTCTTCTTGGGCAATCCGGGTGCGCGTTGTGAACAGGTTTACATAGCCCTCCATTGAGGGTTCAAAAATGACCTTGGGTGGATAGGCGATGCTGTCGGGTGGTGTTTTGAACCCTGTGACAAAGATCCAAGCCAGCGGGATCATCGTGACCAGTGCGTAAACGATGACCAATGTTCCGGCGATCCATTTGGAGCGTTTGGACGGTTCGGTGATGGAATGCGCGCTCATCTTTCTTTCACCTTGTTCAGGGCTTTGACGTAGATACTGGCCAAGCCAAAGACTGTTACGAAAAGGATGATGGCATAGGCCGAGGCATAGCCCGTTCGCCATTTTTCGAAAGCTTCGCGTTTTAGGTTGATGGATGTCAGTTCGGTGGTTGATCCGGGACCGCCGCCTGTCAGCTGGACCACAAGGTCGAACATTTTAAAGTTCTCGATTCCGCGGAACAGAACAGCCAGCATGAGGAAGGGCAGAACCATCGGAACAGTGATGGTGAAAAACTGCCGCAGCTTGGATGCGCGGTCTATTTCGGCGGCTTCGTAAATGTAATCGGGGATCGATCGAAGGCCGGCAAGACAGATCAGCATGACAAACGGCGTCCACATCCATGTGTCCACAATCACAATGGACCAAGGCGCTAGATCAACAGACCCCAACATTTGAAAACTGGACGCGTCTTTGCCGGTGAAAAAGCCGACGATATAGTTGAACAGACCAATTTGCGGTTGGTAAAGAAACTTCCAAAAATTCCCGACGACGGCAGGGGACAACATCATGGGCAGTACAATGATTGTGGTCCACAGGTCGTTGCCTTTGAATTTCTTGTTGATCAGCCAAGCCAGCGTGAACCCGATCAAAACCTGAAAGAAGATGGTCCAAATCAGGAAATGCGCAGTGGCTTGCATATTTAGCCAGATGTCACTGTCTGTCAGGATGCGTTCATAATTGCGAAAACCGATATTCTTGACTTCGCGCCCGATCCGGTTGGCTTTAAAATCCGTAAAGCTCAGCTGGATGGTCCAGATCAGCGGAAAGATGTTGATCGCCAAAAGCAGAAATATTGTCGGGCCGACAAAAATCCATGCGATGGCCCGGTCAGACAATCCCTTGATCTTGCGGGCGACACGCCGGGGCGTCGCTTGGGCTGCTGTGTCTATGGGTGAAGATGACATCAGGCGTACGTTCCCCATGGTACGGCGAAACAGAAATCGCCTTACCGGTTGAAAAAGGAGCGGTGCGGGGACGTGCCCCGCACCACGGTTTTTGGATTAAAGTTTGCCTTCGTCTTCGAAAACTTCGGTCCAGTCTTCGATTAGCTTGTCCAAGGCTTCTTTGGCTGTGCCTTGATCCGCGACGACATAGTCGTGAACGCGTTTCTGCATGGCCAGCAGCAGTTCCGCATATGCTGGTTCTTGCCAAAAGTCCTGAACAGCATCCATGGCAACAAGGAAGTCACCTGCAAAGGGTTGGCTGTCCTTAAAGCCAGGATCATTCAGAACGGCGTTATGTGCGGAATATCCACCGACGGACCACCATTTTGCCTGGACCGCTGGATCCGAGAACCACTTGATGTATTCAAGTGCCGTATCCTGCTTGTCGGAGTAGCTGACAACAGAAATGCCCTGTCCGCCCAATGTAGATCCTGCTTGGTTCTGAGGTGGGTTCACGAAGAAGTCGATTTTGTCGCCACCTGTGTCCGGATCCGCATAGAGACCGGGGAAGAAGGCAAACCAATTCATCGCCATCGCCACCTGTCCGGACTTAAACGCATCAAGGGATTCACCCATGTATGAATTCGTGTATCCGGGCGGTGTCGCAGTTTCGTAAAATTCTTTATAGAATTCCAACGCTTCAACAGCTTCTGGTGAATTTACAGCGCCTTCCATGTCGTAAGACCCGGCTGTGTTTTCATACTTGAAACCCCAAGGATACAACGCCGACGTGACGCCCATTGTGATCCCTTCGGAGCCGCGTTCAGTAAAGATCGAAGCGCCGTAAATCGTTTTGCCATCGATTTCACGGCCTTGAAAGAACTGCGCGATTTGCAGCATTTCTTTTTGCGACTGAGGCTCGCGCAAATCTTGACCTGTGGCCTCTTTATAGGCGGCTTTGATGTCGTCGCGTTCAAACCAATCTTTGCGATAGAACCAACCATTGGCGTCGCCCATGGCAGGCAGAGCATAGTAATTTGGTGTGCCTTTCGGCCAAGTCGAATAGGCAAAGACAGTTGCAGGCGCAAAGTCATCCATGCTGATGGAATTGGAATCAAAGAAGTCGTTCAATTTGACATAGTGGCCATTTTCAGCGCCGCCCCCAATCCACTGGCTGTCGCCAATAAGAAGATCGCAAAGCTTGCCGCCTGAATTCAATTCGTTCAGCATCCGGTCCGCAAAGTTGGGCCATGGGATGAATTCGAAATTCATGGTGTGACCGCTTTGGGCCTCGAAATCCTTGCTCAGTTCAACAAGCGCATTTGCCGGGTCCCAAGCCGCCCAACACAGGGTCAGCTCGTCAGCTTGTGCTGTTGACGCAATAGACGCTGCCGCAATGGTCAACGCGCTGGCTGTCGCCAGGTGAATCCGTTTCATGGATGTCCTCCCTTGGTGTAAAGGCGCGGTCCTCCCCGAATCGCGCTCAATTTCGACGATATTTGAGGTACGCACCTCATGTCGACAAAAAAATGAGGTGCGTACCTCATTTTTTCATAACTGACTGTTAACAAGTGAAATTTAAAAATGGGCCTCATGAAAAACTAAGAAACTGTAACGCGAAACTTGCGCGAATGGTCAGGTAATTCATCCAAATATTGATCACCAAATTGGAACACGACCATGACCCGACGTCTTCTTTCAATAATCGCTTGGTTGGCAATGTTCGGGCTTGTGGCAGGGTTTTTTGCACCTATGCACCCAAGCTTGGATTCATTGGCTTTGCTGCGCCCCATTTTTATAGCGCTGTGTTTAACGGGCATTCTTGCGTTCAAACGATCGTGGTTGCGCAGGGGGTTTCTTGCGGTTTTGGTCGTTTCGTTTGTCACTGCCATTCCGATGGCAGATCTGGTGCCTGCGTCGGACGATCTGCGCGTTTATTCTAAGAACTTGCGATACGACAATGGACAGGTCGAGGCGTTGTTTGAGGATATTCAAGCTGCGGATGCAGATGTCTTGATGCTGCAAGAGGTGTCTTCTGTGAACGACACACTCCTCACGCTATTGCGCGCGACGTTTCCTTACCAAACGCGATGTCGCGCCCGTGCTGGCGTGGCCATTGTTGTCGCGTCCCGCTTTGCGTTTGAAGGCACGCCAATTTGTTCCCAAAGAAAAGCGTTGGCCATCGCCAAAGTTTCGATCAACGAGCAATCGGTTTGGTTGGCCTCTGTCCATATCCCATGGCATTGGCCGATACCCAGTCACATCAATGAGAAACAAGCAGAGGATTTGCTTGGATCCCTAGAGGGGCCAATTGTCATGGCCGGTGACTTTAACTCGGTGCCGTGGACTCACAGAGTTTCTCGTTTGAAATCTGTGTCCCGGACGCGCTTGGCGGGTCCGACTTTTATTACTCTTCGACATTCGCGCCTGCCGCTATCCATTCCAATCGACTTTGTGTTTGCACCAGGGGGTGGGCAGGTCGAACTGCGTCCATTGCTGGGTTCAGATCACCATGGTCTTCTGGCGAAAGTTAAACTGTCCCGCTGATTGCTAAGATAGAATTCACAAGTATCGGTCAAACAGGGAAATTGTGATGTGCAAACACGAGGGCCTCTAGGATAGGGTTGTACCTGGAAATAAAAAAGAAGGGATACGCATGCAACGTCATGTGGTGGGACAACTCAGCAAATTACCAGATCGGGATCCAAGTTATGCTCTGGTAGGCGAGGTAGATCTTGTCGTTGTACGGTTCGATGAAGAAGTGTCGGTCTTTTACGGCCGCTGCCTTCACCGTGGCGCGTTAATGTCGGATGGATTCGTCCGCGGGAACAATCTGATTTGCGGTGTTCACGACTGGGATTACCGTCTGGACAGTGGTGTATCTGAATATGCCAACGAAGAAGTGTTGCCAAAGTTCAAAAGCTGGATTGAAGGTGATGAAATCTGTGTTGATGCGGATGAAATCAACGCGTGGGGGTATGACAATCCGCAGCCATTCAATCGTGAGTCCTATCTAGGTCTTTATGCCGACACATCCCACGGAACCGCAGAAGAGCCCTATAATGGGTTGATCCAAAAATATGCGAAGGATGGCCTATCCAAGACAGGTCATCACGGTGTGATGGACGCGATGGGTGTCCCACGTACTGAATTGCCGGATTGGGACGACATTCAATTGCTGACGGCGCAATTGCATAAGTCACCCCTGTTGGATGAAGACGCTGTTGGAACAGAGGTTGTCATTGGTCCAAACGCGCAAAAACCGCTGCGTTTGGGTATTCCTTTGATGGTCAGCGACATGTCTTATGGCGCTTTAAGCGAACCTGCCAAAATCGCTTTGGCCCGTGGTGCTGAGCTGGCTGGAACCGGGATTTGTTCTGGCGAAGGCGGTATGTTGCCCGAAGAACAAGAAGCCAACAGCCGTTACTTTTACGAATTGGCATCCGCTCGTTTTGGGTTTGATTGGGACAAACTGGCCAAAGTGCAGGCGTTCCATTTCAAAGGCGGGCAAGGGGCAAAGACCGGTACCGGGGGGCACCTACCCGGTGAGAAAGTGCAGGGTAAGATCGCTGAAGTGCGCGGTTTGAAACCGGGCCAAGATGCAATTTCACCGCCACGCTTTCCTGAATGGACCGACCCGTTGCAAATCAAAGATTTTGCAGACGAGGTGCGTGACCGGACAGGGGGCATCCCGATTGGATACAAACTAAGTGCGCAGCATATTGAAAAAGACATCGATGCTGCCCTTGCCGTTGGGGTCGATTACATCATTCTGGATGGCCGTGGCGGCGGCACAGGTGCGGCACCCGTCATATTCAGGGACAACATCAGTGTCCCAACGATCCCCGCTTTGGCGCGCGCGCGGGCGCATCTGGACCGGTTGGAACGCGGGGACGTTTCTCTTGTGATCACGGGGGGTTTGCGCAAACCGGCCGACTTTATCAAAGCGATGGCGCTTGGGGCGGATGCGATTGCGCTGTCCAATTCTGCGATGCAGGCGATTGGCTGTATCGCCATGCGTGCTTGCCACACAAACAACTGTCCTGTGGGGATCGCGACGCAGAAACCGCATTTGGTCAATCGACTGATTGTCGAAAAATCCGCGCGGCAACTGACCAACTTTTTCGAAGCCAGTGTTGAATTGATGCAAGTTATGGCGCGTGCATGTGGACATGATCATCTGTCCAAGTTCAATCCGAGTGATCTTACGACTTGGAAAAAAGACATGTCCGACATCTCGGGTGTACAATTTGGAGGAATAGCATGAGCGAACAATTGGAATGGCACCGCGTTGCGTCGATTGAGGACCTTCCGGAAGGGCGCGTCAAAACGGTCACCGCGCGCACCGTGTCGATTTGCCTGTCCCATTTCGATGGGCAATGGGCCGCGATGGACAATCATTGCCCGCACCAAGGTGGTCCTTTGGGCGAAGGGTCGATTGAAACAGGTGTTGAAGGCCAATGTTGGATTCGCTGCCCATGGCATGGATGGGATTTTGACCCTTTAACGGGTGCACCTCCCGGGGGGCACGAAGACACTGGACAGCAGTTGTATCCGGTCGAGGTGCGTGACGGTGCCGTCTATGTTGGGCTCGAAGCGGCTCCGCCACATGAGCGGACAGTCACTGATCTGATGGCTGAAACCATGGTCAACTGGGGCGTCAAACATGTCTTTGGCATGGTTGGACATTCCAATTTGGGCCTCGCGGATGCGATCCGATTGCAAGTCGAAGCGGGCAACATGCGTTATATTGGTATCCGCCACGAAGGTGCCGCAGCATTTGCAGCCGGCGCATATGGCAAGTTGACAGGCCAAGTCGCAGCCTGTCTGACAATTGCTGGACCCGGCGCAACTAACCTGATGACAGGTCTGTGGGATGCCAAAGTGGATCGCGCGCCGGTGCTTGCCTTGACTGGTCAGGTACAGACACAAGTGTTTGGCCCCGGTGCTTTTCAAGACATCGATTTGTCCTCAGCATTCGAAGCTGTAAGCCGCTTTAGCCAAACGGTTCTAAGCTCGTCCAAACACGCCGAACTCGTGTCGCTTGCCATGAAGAACGCACTTGTTGAACGGGACGTGTCACATCTGATTTTCCCGGATGACATGCAAACACTTCCATCTGACGCGCCAGCCGGTACACCGGATGGCCGTATGGGCGGTTCAGTCGTTGTTCCAGATGCTGCTGATATTGATAAAGCCGTTGATCTGATCAATGGTTCAAAGCGTCCGATCATTGTTGTTGGTCACGGGGCGTGGGACAGCATTGATGCGATTATTGGTTTGGCAGAAAAGCTTGGCGCGCCCGTTCTGACAACGTTCAAAGGCAAAGGTTTGATCGCGGATGATCACCCCAATGCTGCGGGCGTTCTTGGACGGTCGGGCACACCGATTGCAAGTTGGTTCATGAATGAAGCGGACGTTATACTTGCGCTTGGAACATCCTTTTCGAACCACACAGGGATCGAACAATCAAAGCCCATCATCCAAGTTGATTTTGAACGGATGCAGCTGGGTAAGTTCCACCCTGTCGATTTGCCGATCTGGGGTGAAATCGGTGCGTTTTGTGCGGGCTTGGATGGTCGCGTTTCTAAACCATCCGACGCACCTGATCAAATTGCAGAAGTGGCTGAACGTTGGGCAATCTGGCGGGACGAAAAAACCGCGCGTATGGCCGAGCAAACCGACACAGGCATTCATAGCTATGCCGTGTTTGATGCCCTAAGCCGTGTGGCACCTGCGGATGCGATCATTGCCGTAGACGTTGGCAACAACACGTATTCCTTTGGCCGTTACTTTGAAACCAAAGGTCAGCGCGTGCTTATGTCAGGCTATTTAGGCTCGATTGGGTTCAGCTTGCCTGCTGCGATCGGGGCATGGGCCGCGACGCAAGATTTCGAATGGCTGCGCGGACGCAAGGTGATTTCGATCTCGGGCGATGGTGGGTTTGGTCAATACGGAATGGAACTGACCACTGCTGTCAAATACGGGATGGATATTACCCATGTGCTTTTGCACAATGGTGAACTGGGTAAGATTTCCAAAGAACAACGCGCCGGCGAATGGCCCGTTTGGGAAACGAATTTGCACAATCCATCATTCGCAGCCTTTGCCAAGATTTGCGGCGCACATGGTGAAAAAGTCGTGTCATCGGACAAAATCGAAGAAGCTTTGAAAAAAGCGTTGGACGTTGACGGACCTGCTTTGGTCGAAATCATGACTGACGCTGATTTAGTTTGATTAGATAAATGCCCGACGGCGCGGAACAGGCGCCGTTGGGCCACGCATAATTGGGCCCTAATTGCGGCCTTCGAATTGTTTGACCTCGATACCAGCCGCATTTAGCCCACTGCGAACTTCTTGCGCGATGTCCACCGCTTCGGGTGTATCGCCATGACAGCAAATTGTGTCGATGGGTGTTTCGATGCGCTTTCCGCTTTCGGTGATGATGGCTTGGGCCTTGACCATTTCGACCATCCGCGCACCTGCATGTTTGGCATCGTGAATGACGGCACCCGGTTTGCTTCTGTCCACGAGGGTTGCATCGTCGTTATAGGCGCGGTCCGCGAAGATTTCGCATGCAAATTTGCACCCAAGTTCGCGCACGGCGCGGTCTTGGGCGGTTGCGGCAATCACCATGATGATCAGGTCCGGGTCCACCGACAGAACAGCGTCGTAACACGCGGTGGCCATGTCTTCGTTTTCGGTACACATATTTGCCAAGGCGCCATGCAATTTGATGTGCCGCACCGTTGCGCCATTCGCTTTGGCCATGCCTAAGGACGCGCCCACTTGATACCGCATCGAATTGGCAAGCGAAGACAGTGGAATATGCATGCGCCTGCGTCCAAAACCGGCAAGGTCGGGAAATCCGGGATGTGCGCCAATTCCGACGTTGTTTTCTTTGGCGATGCGCATGGTCGCTGCCATGACATCCGGATCACCCGCATGCGCACCGCAGGCAATATTTGCCGATGTCACAATTTGCAAAAGCCGTGTGTCATCGCCCATTGGCCAAGGTCCAAAGCTTTCGCCCATATCCGCGTTCAAATCGACTTGCATGTCAGTCCTCTGCAATTGCCCCACTGATCAGATTATAGCTGAGCAGATCTTTCATTTCATGTGGATCGCGCAACAATGGTGTGATCCGGGTTTTGATCTTCTGAAGGTCTGCACGTGCGCGCATTTCAATGTCTCGTGCTTCGGCGATGGAGATGAAGCGGAAACGCAATTCGCGACCGGCAGGCGTTTGCACAACTTTGGCAAAGTCACTTGGAATAACAGTGCCAATTCGTGGGTATCCCCCGGTGGTCTGGCATTCGATCGACAAGATGTAAGGCGTGCCATCGCCTGCGATTTGAATGTCGCCGGGCGTTACGATTTCTGAAACGATGGACAGACCAGATGGATCAGAAAATCCATCACCTTCAAAATCCAGACGGATCGCCTGACGATTTGCGCGCGGGTCGCGGCGAAACAGGGTCTGTTCAAAGCGGTTCCGCAGATTATCCGGAAATCTATTGGTTTGTGCGGATGGCACGATGCGGATTTCGCCACCTTCGAACCGTTTGTCATGAGGTAAGCATTGGTTGGCCGTGTCTTTAGGGCGGCCAACGGGTAAGACATCGCCCGCTTTGACCAAAGCGCCCAACCCAATTGTCAAATGTGCAGCGCGTGACGCAATAATAGGATCAGTGCCGATTCCGCCGGATACGTGAAGGTATCCATAGGTTCCTGACAAGGTCGGCCCAATGGTCAGCGTATCCCCGGCCCGCATGGCGTGGCTTGCGTTCCATACGATGGGTGATCCATTCAGGCTGGTTCGCATCGACGCACCGGTCAAGGCGATGCACAGGTCTGTGGTCGCTTGGAATGTGCCGCCAGTTCCAACCATCTCAAGGGCGGCACAATCCGGGCTTTGATCCAAAAGCGCGGCACCTTCATGCAAGGCTTTGGTATCAGCCGCACCACCGCGCATCATTCCCGTGGCCAGATGTCCGAAACGCCCCATGTCTTGGATCGCCAAAGCGGGGCCGCACTGTTGCACCACCAACCCCATAGCTCAGATCAACTTCCAGTCTGCGCCGCCATTCCCAGACAGATCTGTTGCGGAAATTCGGTCCAGTTCGGCCTGTGATACGTCGGTCAGGCGCACTTCGTCGCCCGGGCGCAATGCAACTGGGGTGTCGGTGTTGGGGCGAAAACACTGAAAGGCGGTTTGCCCAACGTGGCGCCATCCAGTGGGTGAAGGATTGGCAAATATGATCAATTGACGCACTGCCACCACCAACGCACCGGCTGGAACATTGACCAATTGGGATTGGCGCGGAATATCCCAATGTTCGGGCAAGTACCCGGAATAGGGCATACCCGGTGCAAACCCGAGGGTCAGAACACGCAAACTGTGCTCACACAGCTCTTTTTGCGCGACGTGCGGGTCTAGCCCTGCCAATTCTGCAGCTTCCTCAAACTGAGGGGCGGCGCTTGTTTCAAACGTTGCAGGTATCGTCCAGCGGCGTCGGCCTTCTGGCAACGGGGCGTCCAACCATTCGCGGGCGGATAGTTCGGCGGCCATCTTTTCCTTCATGGCATCGGGGTCATGCTCCACCAGATCCATCCGAAAGAAAGCAGATACCAACGTGCTGGCGCTTTCCTGAATTTCTGACCACGCCAAGGTTTCAATATGCGCGCGAAACGCCAGCGCTGCGCGATTTGCATCATCCGAAAGCGACGGGGCAAACGTGACCAAAAGCCCGTCCAGACCGACGTTGCTGATCGTTGGGAAGGAATTATCCGAATGCGCCATTCGCAGAACCTACCCGCCCAGAAACCAAGTGCAATCGAGAATTGCTTTGCGTCAGTCACGAAGCCAGTTTTGATCCCAACTGACTGACTCAACACCGGCAAGGCGCTTGAGGCGTTGAACTTCTGACTCAAGATTTGAAACGCGTGCCTTGGACCAACGCACCTTTGGTTCAGGCCACATCGCCCGGACATGTAAAACGTCCTTGTCACGATGTGCTTTCATATCGATGCGACCCACAAGCCTGTCGCCTTCCATAATCGGGAAAACGTAATAGCCGTAGGTGCGTTTTGCTTCGGGGACAAAGATTTCGATGCGATAGTTGAATCCAAACAACCGTTCAGCGCGCTTACGGTCCCGCAAGGCAGGGTCGAAGGGGCTTAGAACGCGCAGGCGGCTGCATGGCGTTTTCGCAAGTGCGGGGTCAGTGTCGATGCCGGGAAACGCATAGCTTTGGCGCCAATTGCCATAAACGTCTTGGATGTCGACAGGAACGATTTGCTTTTGCGACACCGCCGTTTCGCACCAAACCTTGGCTTCGGCGATGGTAATATGCGCCCAAAACGCTGCCAATTCACCCGGTGTGGCAAATCCCAAACGGATCAATGCCTGCCTGCAACACCAATCAATCGTGTCGACTTCGGAAGGGGCCTGCGATGTTCGGCTTTCGTCCAGAACACGTTCTGTCAGATCGTAGCGCTTGCGAAAATTGTCCCGCCCGACCACGCATAATTTTCCGGATCGCCAAAGATATTCCAACGCGGTCTTTGAAGGATGCCAATCCCACCAACCGCCTGACCCTTTCTTTTCATCTTTTCCAACGTCCGATGAACTTAGCGGCCCTTGGGCGCGGATTTGATCAAGAACTGCGTCGAATTGTGCTTCGAAACCGTCTCGTCTCCAATCGCGCCATCTACCGCGCAAAGTGGCCGCATCTCGTTGGCGGCGCATGTGCCACCACGGATAATATTCCATTGGAACGATTGCTGCGTCATGCGTCCAATGTTCAAACAACGCACCGTCGGTTTCATAAAGTCGCTTCAGGTCGGCAGGGCGATACCGTGGTCGGCGCGAAAACAGAATAAGATCGTGCGCCCGCGCGACGGTATTGATGCTGTCTAATTGTACAAAACCGAGCCGTTTGATCAGATCAAGAAGTGCGTCGCCACTTGCCGCGCCTTGAGGTGTTTCCAGCAAAGCATGGCGATCCAGAAATACGCGCCGCGCCGCCCGGTTTTCGAGCCGAAAGGGCGTCACGAGCTTGTTTTGCGTCGCAATGTATCCCCATGCGCCACTTTTGGCGTCAATGTCACGTTCCGTGGTGTCAAATCGGCATCCGCTTGCGCTTGTTCGTGTATGATTTGCGCCGCCATTCGACCGATTTCCAGACGACACGCATCCATGGTCGCCAATTGTCGGGGCAGCCCATCCAGCAAATCGACTCCGTTGAATCCGGCCAGCCCGATTTCGCCGGGAATATCTACGTTTTGTTCCAGAAGATACAGCAGGCCACCCGCGCCAATCATGTCGTTTGAATAGTACAGAAAGTCGAGGTCAGGAGAGCGATCCAACATGGCTTGAGTCATCTCGCGGCCCTTGGCAAGGGCAGATCCACCTGAATAAAATTCTCGGTCCATGATCTCGATGCCGGCCTTTGTCAGTCCTTCGGTTAGACCTTCAAACCGTTTTCGCGCACGCCGATCCAAAGGCATTTTGGTGCCCATGAACCCAATTTTTGAAAACCCTTGTTTCAAGATGGCACGAGCCATTTCCAAACCGGCCTGACGATGCGAAATCCCCACCATATTGTGGATGGGTTGCCCATCGGTATCCATTATTTCAACAACGGGAATACCGGCATTTTCCAACATCGCCTTACTGGCTTCAGAATGTTCCAAACCGGCAATGATTATTCCAGAGGGGCGCCAAGACAGCATCTCATACAGAACCCGTTCTTCTTTTTCGGGCATGTAATCCGTAACGCCAACAACGGGTTGCAACGGCGTTTCTTCCAGCACCTCGTTGATGCCTGTTAAAACTTCGGGAAAGACCATGTTCTTTAACGACGGAATAATGACAGCGACAAGGTTGACCTGTTGCGATGCCAATGATCCCGCGATTTGGTTGGGCACGTAACCCAATGCCTTTGCCGCTGCCAGTACCCTATCCCGCGTGGCTTGACTGACTTCTCCGCGATTTCGCAAAACCCGGCTGACAGTCATTTCTGAAACGCCCGAAGCCGCAGAGACATCGCGCAAAGTGAGAGGACGGCGGCGTGGATCTGACAAGTCGTTTCTCTTTTTTAGCTATTTTGATGCGATGCAACTCACCAAGAAGTAGTCACGTCAGTCTAGAAAGATCAAGTCAAGAGACTCAGATCGACGGGTGACCGCACAATTCGGGTGTTATGCCGCAACGATTAATTGAGCAAAAAAGAAAACCGGAAACCCCTATGCGAGGTCGTGGTTCTATTCAAAAAATGGATTTCGAAAAGCTGCCTCAGTTATGAATTGAGGTAGCTTTCTATCGCGGATTCGAGGCCTTGGTCCCAGATATGGCGTAGCCAATTGTTGAAACAGTT
Organism: Paracoccaceae bacterium; assembly: GCA_039975755.1. Lineage (GTDB taxonomy): Bacteria > Pseudomonadota > Alphaproteobacteria > Rhodobacterales > Rhodobacteraceae > JABSSA01. The sequence continues at coordinate 69,585 of JBDWGM010000043.1, forward strand.
GGCAAATCGCGGGTCATCTGCGAGGTCTCCATAAATCTGGCGCATCTCAAGCCATGCGCTTGGGTTTTCGCGCGCCTCGATAGCGCAGGCATTTAATTCATCCCAAATTGGGTCGTTGGGTTCGATTATGCTGCCATCTTCGCGCGTGCCTTCGCACATTCTGGCCCAGGCCGCTTGGACTAAGGCGAGTCCGTCAATTGGGGTGCCATTGGCCAGACCTTCGTGGATGACCGGGATGACGAAACCAGCATGGCGGGACGAACCGTCAAAAGCGACACGGCGTGTTGTATCAATGATCTTCGGATTCGAGAATCGGCTGCGGATGAGTGCGATATAATCTTGTGAGGTCATGCCTGAAACGGGCTTAACCGAGGGAGCGATTTCCTCGTTTGCCACTTTGGTGAAGAGCCCACTTATGAGCTCATGCTCCATACAGCCAGCAATTGACTCGATCGAAAGAACCTCGGCCGGCACCGAAATCACCTGATGGCCACCATTCAAAATTCGGATTTTCAGGGCCTCAAACCCATGCACATCGTCTGTGAGTGTCGCGCCGACTTTGTCCCAGTTAGGACGTCCGGCACAGAAGTCATCTTCGATGACCCATTGGCGGAAGTTTTCGTGGGTCACTGGGACCTGATCATCAACGCCCAGCTGATTGGCCAAGGCCAATTCCGTAGGGCCCGTCGCCGGAACGATGCTGTCGACCATCGAGTTTGGAAACGAACAATTGCCATTAATCCAGTCTGCCAGTTCTGGGTCAGACAATCGCGCCAACGACACAACCGTTTGGCGTAACACATCCCCATTGCCGACCAAGTTGTCACAGCTTTGGCAGGTAAACGGGCCAGTGTTGTTTTTGCGACGGACTCGAAGGGCTGCAATGATTGCGCCGAACGCCGTTCTTGGCGTTTCCGGATTTTGAATGTCGTGGACAATGTCCTCGTGGGTTGGATTGAATTCCTTGGTGGCAGGATCAATGAAATACCCACCCTCTGTCACGGTCATTGCGACGATACGGATATCGGGCTGAGCCATGCGTTTGATCAAGGGGCCATTGCCTTCTTCGATTGGCACATAGTCGATCATTGAACCAACCACTTCGGCCGATAACGATGAAGGTGCCAACTCAATGAGGGTTGTCAAACAATCCTGCTCCAGCAGCTTTTCGCGCATTATTGCGTCGTACGGCCGTACACCAGCCCCGATGATCGCCCAGTCATGCGCATCACCCTGTTGCATCAAACGGTGTAGATACCAAGCCTGATGGGCCCGATGAAAATTCCCCAGGCCAATGTGCACGATTCCAGCTTTCAACTGCGCAGGATCATACTGTGGACGCAAGATGTCCTTTGGGAGCTTGTTTAGAGTAGCGTAGTTCAATTTCATTGGATCGATTCCCTGCGGCACATCTTTCATCAGCTCAGCCAGTTCCCGCCGTCGACACCATATGTCTGCGCAACGACGTAATCGGATTCGCATGATGCTAAAAAGACGGCCATGCCTGATAAATCACTTGGGACGGCAAACCGCCCCGCTGGGACGCTCGCAGCGACCTCTGCTTTTTTCTGGCCGGGCTTTTTGCCTTCCAATTTGGCGAACATGGAATCCACGTGATCCCAGTGGTCGCCTTCGACCACTCCGGGCGCGATGGCATTGACGTTGATCCCATGGCGAATGAGATTCAGCCCTGCGGATTGGGTCATGGAGATCACCGCGGCCTTAGTCGAACAATAGACCAACACAAAAGGTTCGCCTCGGCGGCCTGCTTGGCTGGCCATGTTGATGATCTTGCCGCCGTTCCCCTGCAAAATCATCTGTTTGGCAGCTGCCTGCATCGTAAACAATGTACCCGCTACATTGACTGCATAGAGCCGGTCATAAGCATCTCGAGTGATATCCACAGTCTCTGCCGCGTCAAATAAAGCCGCGTTATTGATGAGAATATCTAACGCGCCTGCGTGGGTGACAACCGATGCTATTGCCGCGTCAATACTGCTTTGGACGGACACATCCATCTGGACTGGATAGGCCCCGTCACCGAGCGCGCTGGCCGTTTCTTTCGCTGCGTCAAAGTCGATATCAGCGATAGCTACCGTAGCACCTTCCGCTAAATACCTCTCAGCGAAGCCGCGCCCGATTCCGTGCGCGGCCCCTGTTATTAAGGCAGACTTTCCATCCAGCCTCTTCATTCGATGCGCAAACCTTGCGCGTCAAACTTGTGCATTTGATCCATCTGTGGCGTCAAATAGACAGTATCACCGTGAGACACTTCGATACCACCACCAACACGAACCGTGAACAAGTCACCTTCGCCAACGTCTAGACCCGTCTCATGGACGTGAATGAATGTGTCGGACCCGAGATGTTCAGCAACACCGACAACACCCTTCCACGTGCCTTCAGTTTTAGACACTCCGACGTGTTCGGGGCGAATGCCGATTGTCGCAGCGCCGTGTTTTTCAGCCTCTGCGCCTTCGATCTGGTTCATCTTTGGTGAGCCGATGAAACCAGCCACAAACTTGTTGCGTGGCTTGTGGTAAAGTTCCAACGGAGACCCCACCTGCTCGATCACGCCTGCCTGCAACACAACGATTTTGTCAGCCATTGTCATGGCTTCGACCTGATCGTGTGTCACATAGATCATGGTTGTCTTCAGTTTGTTATGAAGCTCCATGATCTCAAGACGCATTCCAACCCGCAATGCGGCGTCAAGGTTCGACAGTGGTTCGTCAAACAAGAACGCAGAAGGTTCACGAACAATCGCACGGCCAATGGCCACACGTTGGCGCTGACCACCAGACAACTGGCCTGGTTTGCGATCCAGATAGTCTACCAGGTTCAAAGATTTAGCCGCAGCGTCAATTTTCGCCTTTTGCGTTTCTTCATCAATACCTGCCATCCGCATTGGAAACGCGATGTTCTTGCGCACCGTCATGTGCGGATAAAGCGCATATGACTGGAACACCATCGATAGGCCGCGTTTGGCCGGAGAGACCTCGGTGACGTCGTTGCCATCGATGTTGACGTTTCCGGCCGTCAGATCTTCAAGCCCTGCGATCATCCGCAAAAGCGTGGATTTACCACAGCCTGACGGACCAACGAAGACAACGAATTCACCGTCATTGATCGAGAGATCGAGTGGAGGAATGACTTCGACGTCGCCGAACTTTTTGTTTACTTGCTTAAGTACGATGCTACCCATGATCGTTCTCCCTATTTCACTGCGCCAAAGGTCAAGCCAGAGACCAATTGCTTCTGACAGAACCAACCCAAGACGATAATCGGGCCTACTGCCGCTGTTGATACCGCTGAAAGACGACCAAAGAACAAACCTTCAGGGGCGCGGTTGCCCTCGATAAGTTTGGACAAAGTTGCAGCGTCGATGGTGGTCAGTCGAACTGTCCAATACGCTTCGTTCCAGCAGAAGATGAAGGTCAAAAGCGCGGTGGACACGATGCCACCCCAAGCCAATGGGATCAAAATTTCTTTGACTTCGCCCCATGTGGTCAGACCGTCCATTTGGCCCGCTTCGATGATGTCCTTTGGGATATCTTTGAAGTAGGTGAACAACATCCAAATCACAATTGGAAGGTTGATCAGACAAAGAACCAAGATGACCAAGAAATGTGTGTCAAAGAGATTGAATACGTTCTTGGTTAGGAATGTCATCGGATACAACACGGCCGCTGCTGGCAACATTTTTGTTGAGAGCATCCACATCAGGACATCCTTGGTGGCACGGCTGGGGTTAAATGCCATTGCGTAGGCGCAAGGCACTCCGACGACAAGTGCGAACAGCGTAGCAAGCACTGACGTGATCACCGAGTTGGTCGCAAATCTCCAATAGTCGTAGTTCTCGGTCATGTTGGCGTAGTTTTCCAACGTCGGCGTGAACGAAAACAAGAGTTCGGGTTTTACCGCATCCGCGTCCGTCTTAAAGCTGGTCAAAACCATATAAAAAATCGGAAAGAAAAACAGTAGGCCCACGATCCAAGCGACTGTCGGCCAAGCAATTTTTGAGAATCGAGAAGTTTGTGCAACGATTGCCATTTTCGTTTCTCCTTATTCCATCAATGTCTTACCAACCATCCGCAACAAGAAGATTGCGATGATGTTGGCAAGAATAACTGCGAAAATGCCCGTAGCGCTGGCGGCACCAATGTTGTTGTTGGCGAATTCACCAATCAAATAGGGCAGGTTTTTGTTGCCGTTACCGCGGCTGACGATCTCGATCTCTGCGTAAAGAGAGAGGTGGAAAATCGCCTGAATCATAACGACAATTGCCATCGGACGCCCGAGGTGTGGCAAGGTCAAAAACCGGAACTGCGACCAGCGGCTTGCACCATCAAGCACAGCAGCTTCCTTTTGCTGCTGATCTTCGGACTGTAACGACGTCATGAAAATAAGAACGGCAAACGGTGTCCATTGCCATGTCACCATCATGATGACAGCGATCGCGGATGTTTGCGTTGCACGGAACGAGATCGGCTCTAACACTGGCCACAAGTTGAAGAACCAGCCGATGATCGGAGCTTCCTGCATGCTCGCTGCAAATGCATTGATGCCTCCAACGGCGATCCCCTGAAGACCTAGTACCGGATCAAGCAACATGTTGATCCACAAAACCGCGTTGACCGCCGGCATAACAAAGAAAGGGGAAATCAAAAGGACGCGGACAACTCCACGACCCGGGAAGGACCGGTTGATCAAAACGGCGATCAAAACACCAAGCACGACTGTAAGCGTCAAAATGCTGCCAACGATGAAAACGCTGTTTTGGACAGCGAACCAGAAATCCTTCGAATTCAAAACAAAATCATAGTTACCAAAGCCGCGCCAGTTGGCAAAAGAAGGCGTCGTCCATTCAGGCCGGATAGTGCTGTTCAGCACATATCTGATGAAGGAATAAAAGAGCGTCAACCCTAGAGGGATGAGCATCCAACCCAGCAACAGCAGAACTGCCGGCGTCTGAAGAAGGCGTGGAATTGATCGATTAGCCATGGCTATGTCCCTCAATTTTATGAATGTTCACTATGCTGTCGAAAGTCGGATTTCGAACGCAATAGCCGTACCGCAGAAAACTGCGATAGGTAAAAAACCAACAATCAATGGAATAGGATGGGGGGGAAAGACCCAGCCGTGGCCAGGTCTTTCTAAATTACTTCGAGTTACTCGTAGTAACCAGCTTCACGCATGATTGCGTCTGCTGCAGCTTGAGACGCCGCAAGTGCTTCGTCCACAGATTTCGCGCCGGACAGTGCCGCTGCAATTTCTTGAGCGACCGCTGTACCCACTTCTGGGAATTCAGGGATCGAAGCGAACTGAACGCCTACGTATGGCTTGAGGTCTGTTGCTTCTGGAGCAGCAGATTCAATCGCCGCGAGCTCTGCGCCTGCAAATTTAGCAGCAGCTTGGAACTCAGGGATTTCATATGTAGAAGCACGTGTACCTGTTGGAACAGAACCCCAACCGAAGTCTGGGTGCTCACCAACGGCTTTAACATACTCTTTAGATGTCGCCCATTCGATGAATGCGTGCGCAGCTTCTGAGTTTGGTGAACCAGCTGGAACAGCCATTGCCCATGCCCACAACCAGTTCGCACCAACTGCGTTACCAGCGTTTGGCGACTGAGCGTATGCAACACCGTCTACTTCAAGGAAAGAAGCAGCGATTGTAGCATCGATCCACAGTCCACACTTGCCTTCGTTATACAGAGCCAGGATTTCGTTGAAGGAGTTACCTTCTGATCCGGGAGGGCCGTATGTACCCAGAAGATCAACGTAGAAGTTGATTGCTGATTTCCACTCGTCGGACTCAAGTGTTGGTCGCAGTTCAGAATCGAACCAAGCACCACCAAAGGAGTTCACCATAGTTGTGACGAACGCCATGTTGTCACCCCAACCTGGCTTACCGCGCAAACAAGCACCGTAAACACCGTTGTCAGGGTCGTGCATTGCAGCAGCAGCTGCTTTCACGTTGTCCCATGAGTCATTGTCGGCGATGGTTACGCCAGCAGCGTCTGTCAAATCTTTACGGTACATAACCATTGAAGATTCGCCATAGAACGGCGCTGCATAAAGCTGACCGTCAGCAGAAAGGCCATTGGCCATAGCTGGAAGAAGGTCACCAACGTCGTATGAGTCGCTGAAGTTCAGAGGCTCAATCCATCCAGCAGCACCCCAGATTGGAGCTTCTTGCATGCCGATGTTGATGATGTCGTACTGGCCGCCACCTGTGGCAGTGTCAGAAGTAACCTGCTCGCGCAGGACGCCTTCTTCAAGTGATACCCAGTTCAATTCAACGCCAGTGTCTGCGGAATAAGCTTCTGCAACTTTCTGCATGTTAATCATGTGACCGTTGTTCACGATCGCGATTGTCAGGCTTTGTGCAGCCGCAGATGTGCCTGCGATTAGAGCAATAGCGCTTACAGCGCAAAATGCTTTCTTAAGAGACATCCGAGTTCCTCCCTCGATTGGATGTGATGGTAAAATGTTAGCAATAATTATTACTTCGCGTCAATCAAATTATTTACTCGGGTAAATAATTTATTTCGCTTCGGTTTCAGTAGTTTAGGCTGATCCGCGCATCACCAAACTTCCCTCGAAGTAAGTTTCTTTTCGCGTTTTCAATCGTTCCCCGGAACTGATCAATGACAGAATCGTTTCGACACTATTTTCAGCAATGGCATCATAATCTTGCGCAACAGTCGTTAAGCTTGGGCAAATAAAACGTGAAAACGGATGATCATCATGTCCTGCAATTCTCAAGGATGCTTCTGCACCGAGTCCGACATTGATACCATTCTCGAAAGCCGCAGACAACAACCCGATCGCAAGCCTGTCATTTGAGCACAATATGGTATTGGATGAAAGCTGTTGGCTTGTCAGAATCCGAGAGCCTTCGCAAAAGCCGATCTCTTCGAAATCCCAACTCCGGCCATCAACTTGAATCAGGTCCGGCTCATGCCCCAACCGTTCCATGGCCGCTATGTAAGACGAGCGGCGTTTATAGGCATTGGGGTTAATTGGCGTCTTCATTTCGAAAAATACTGGCGGCTCCCCGGATCGACACAAATAGTCCACGATTAGGTTAATACTTTGTTGGTTGTCAGAGCCAAAAAACGCCTCACCGATATCTTCTAGGTTGGCGTCAAAGAGCACCGTAGGAACTTCGCTGGCGAACTCTGCAATTCGTTCGTTAAACGAAACTCGACCGATAGGGGCCAACAAAACGCCCGCCGGCTTGATTGAACGCAAGCTATCTAAGTTTGATATCTCATGCTCCTTGCCGCCATGCGAACTAAGAAGCAAAGGATTGAAGCCAGCCTCTATGATTAGCTGCTCGATAGTTCGCGCAATACCAGCAAAAAAGGGATCGGTTAAGTTCGGGACAACTAGGCCGATGTCCTTTGTGTGGCGTCGATTCTGATTGATTGCGTATATGTTGGGCCGGTAGTCGTGCTTTCTCAGGGCCTCTTCAATCTTTTCGCGCGTGGACTGCCGAACACTATCCGGGTCGTTAAAATACTTCGATATAGAGGGACGGGAAATTCCGCAGACCGCAGCAAGCTCTTCCATATTCTTGATTTTGGGGTTGCTCACTCGCTGATCCCTCCGACGGCACGCTGATTCCCAAGTGTCCAAAGGATGTTGGGTAGGTTAAGAATTGTAAACATAAAAATTGCCGCGCGTAAACCTTTTCAATCCGAAGCCACACATCGCTTGGATTTTCCGGAGATGTGAATTCCATTTTCGAAGGTGAAAAGTTGGCGATAACAGGACTTTGACGCCTAAACAGGATTCCGCTCATCTACCTGCCTGAGGAACTTAGCAGAGAGCTGTAACACAAAACGGAGACGTTTTTGGGAACGCATAGGACGCATGGTTAGATTGCAAGGCAGACCAAGGATGGTGTGATCTTTATTTGCGTGCGGTGACAGACAACATTTGGCGGCTCGATATCGATGATGTTGTACACCATATGGCTTTAGAGGTTTACAGTAGGAATGTGGCTGGGTTTAACTGTGAAGCCTGCAAAAGACGTCGGCGGGTTTGACGGGCGTCATCACGACGGCCGAACAACAGGGATCAAAGTACCCAGAGAGACCCTTTTGAAATGAATGGTAAATTAACACCTACTGAGTCCCGAGACGCTTTGGCCGTTTTGATACTGCGTTTGGGATTGATTTGGTTCCTGTTCCTTTGGGCCATTCATAAAATACTGTCGACCAGTCAATACCAATCTCTTGCGCGCAACTTTGATAATATCGAGATGGACGCAACAACTGTGCAATTGATCGGGGCCGCGCAGATTGCGGTGCTGTTTCTTGCGCTGATCGGAATTTTCAGGCCCTTTACCTATGGCGCTATGGCCGTGACCCACGCTTTCACAGTGTCCCGTCAATGGGATCGTTACATTGATCCGTTCGCGATCAGCGAACGTGGGTTCCCAATCAATCGCAACGTTTCGGTCAGCGCGGCCGTCATGTGTGCGTTCATCGTGCTGATTTTGCTGATCCATCGGGATCATTTTTCCGTCGGCGGATGGCTTCGGCGCAAGTGGGACGAAAAGTGGTGGTTGTGATACCGCACCATTAAGCGGCTTCATTCGCCGCCCATTCAGCTGGGTAATCCAACAAGGTGGTTGTCGAAGGCAAGGTTGTGATGGGCCAATCGCGTTAGCCTGTTATCAGACAGGGAATGAACATGGCCTAACCCATCTGTCATCAAGCATGTCTTTGAAGCAGTTGCACATAGACCGCAGACATCTGTGACCCTAAGCAGGCCTGTTTGCGCGCCCGCTTGATCAAATGTCAGCGTTTGCCCTCCGCGCGGAGAAGAGGCAGCGAAGTCGGTGCCATAGGCACTGACGCTTCCGATATACCCATCAAGCTGTCGTAGATTGCTTTCGTTCATTTGCGCGGGTCGCAATGTGCCATTCCCTGAATAGAGTGCCACAAGGGGCGGTGCGTCGAAGGGATCGCCTTGCCACTGGAACCCACAGATCAGCGTTCCGTCACTGGCCGCAGAAATATGCCGGAGCGAGTTTTGATGCGTCGCACTTGGCACTTCGGCCATGTCGATCATTGTTCCATTCGTACCAAAGAGGGCGAGGTTGGGTCGCATCGTGTCGAGGTTCAGCTTGTCTCGACCCGTGGATGGATGCGTTCGAATACCGCCATTCGCAACCGCAAAGGAGCCATTTGGCAGCCGCAGGATTTCATGCGGACCGATGCCACCGGACATAAATTCATCCAGCCGCCTATAACCCGCGCTTCGATCCCAGATGCCGATCACACCCTGACCTGTGGCCGTGTCGTTTTCAGGAGCGAAAAGCAGGGTGCCATCCGCAGAAAATGCCCCGTGGCCGTAGAAATGGCGCCCATTTGGGGCGTGAAGCGTCTGGATGACGTCCCCTTGGGCGCAATCGATCACCTTGGCGAATGATCCCGGACGACGGGCGATGGCGACGGCTTCGGCCACATGTGGATGCGCAGCGGCGGCGTGGCCGCGTGCTGGCAAAGGAATCTGGAATGTGATGTTGCCTTGAGCTGTCAGCCCCACAAGAACATGCTGCCCATCTGGGCGCAAAGCCGCGCTGAGGGCAATAGGGTTACCCACATCCGCCCAGCTCAAGGTGGATGTCAAAGAGGCCGAAGTGAGCCCCGCCAAAAAGGCACGACGGGATGGCATCAATCACCATCCAGTGCGTTAAAGCCGCCAGTGATACCCAAGGGATTCCCGATTTCTTCTATCACGGCGATTTGGATCGCGCGGACGGTTTGCTGCAGTACTTCGACCCGGAAGCGTTGTGCCGGATCAGCGACCCCTTGCAACGCCGGATCATCAAGCGCCTCTGCCCGCTTTCGTGCATCGGCGAAGGCCGCGCGGGTCTTTGTCAGGTCGATATCCGTCATTGTGGCTGCAAGGTTTTCAAGCGCGGCCAATGACAGTTGAATATGACGCAGAGATCGGGCGGATCGGCGCGCTTCGGCCCGGCGCGGACGAGGGCGGTCAAAGGTACCCAAGGGGCGGCCAAGACGTTGATCGTGCAGGAACTTCAGGCCAGTGGACAGAGAGGTATATATCACCCGTTGCGTTTCGATATCGCTTTGGAAGCGGGTGTTGCCTGCCTCGCCGGCAGAGCGCATCAGGTCGGCAAATGCAGGCCAAGCATCCGCGATTGTTTTCGACTTGTTGGCAAGACCAAGTGCGATGGCTTGGATCAACCGACAGGCATAATCCGCATCAGGTTGTGCGTCGTACAGCAATCGTTCAAGGGCGGTGAACCCTTGTGCGGCGGCGGATACATCATTGAATGCACCTGGTTGATCAACGATTGGATCGGCTATTGCTGTCAGGCGGGTAAGAGCTTTGCCGGTGCGGTCCTTTGGGTCGGGCCAAAAGGACATGGCCAACGTCAACGCTTTATCCTCAAGAGGGCCGAAATGGATGTGGCTGATGTCAATCCATGCATCGTAAGCGGTATGGAACGCGGGGCGTACTGCATCCGGGGAGCAATCCGCCTTGGCGGTTGATGCCAATTCAGTCGCCGCAACATACAATGCAATGTGACCGGGCAGGATGTGGTGTTCCAGCGTACGGTCCACATCAGCAAAGGCGGGCACGGCAAGGAGGGGCAGAACCAGAACAAAGCGCATGTCAGAGGCTTTCTAGAAAACGGATAAGGTCCGCGCGGTCCGCGGGCGGCATGTCGATGACCGATTGTTTGTGTGGTTCAGCTTCGCCGCCATGCCATAGAATGGCTTCAAGCAGGTTACGAGCGCGTCCATCATGCAGGAAATAGGTATGGCCAGACACTTGTTCCGTCAGTCCGATGCCCCAAAGAGGGGGCGTGCGCCATTCTTGACCTGTGGCGCGCGCTTCGGGGCGATTGTCGGCCAAGCCTGGACCCATGTCGTGCAAAAGCATATCGGTATAGGGCCAGATCAACTGAAAGCTTTGCTCGGGTTGACCGCCCAGCCGATGGGTGACGTGTTTCGGCGTGTGGCAAGCAATGCAACCGGTGTTGTAAAATACTTGTTTGCCCTGCAAGACCTGAGGATCGTCGATGTCACGGCGCGCAGGCACGCCGAGGTTGGCAGAATAGAACGACACTAGCTCCAAACCTGTATCGCCGATTTCTGCGTTGTCATGGTCGGCCGTATTGCCATCTGGTGCTTTGCGGCATTTCGCCTGAGCCTTTGTGCAATCACCATAACCCGCAGGATGCAGAGTGGTTGAAATGCCGATGTCGCCGGAAAACGCAGATGCAGATTGTTCCCACACGGATGGTATGCCCGCCTTAAGGCCAAAGCGGCCCAACATAGGCACACCGTATTCAGTGGACATGACAATTTGAGCGCGGCCTGAAATGCCGTCGCCGTCTGCATCATCCGGATCCGAATTTGCCAGAATATCTGCGGCTGGAATGGCATCTAACAACCCAAGACCAATCATCTGCGGGGCCACGCGCGCGCTGATCATGACGTCAGGATGCAGATCGCCATGGCCAAGATTGGCCAATGTATAGGTTGGTACGCGCAGGGATGCCGTTTCCCCACCGGACAATACGATCGACTTTTCGGTGTAGGTGACACGCGGTTCGGCTTCGGCTTTGATGCCCGCAACCGAGAAATCTTGTATCTGTCCGCCATAGGTTGGTTCGGGCTGTGTCGCGATGTAATCTTCTATCTCTTCAGGTGTGGCGCCGCCCGGGATCGAGATGCGGACCAGCATTGATGTCGCGTTATCATCCGGTCCTTCCGGGGGATGTCCGCGCCCATCCTTTAGGTGGCAACGTTGGCAGGATCGTGCGTTGAAGACGGGCCCAAGCCCATCAGACGCGAGAGTGGATGACGGGGATGAAACCCATAGTTTTTTGAACAATCCATTGCCGACTTTGAAATCTAATTCTCTTTCAAAGCTGATATTCCCTGATGCCGAAGAAAACGCATTGGATGTTTTCCTGACGCGCACAGTGGCAGCGCCTGCCGGATTGCCTTCGAATTGCTCAGCTTTTTCGAAATTGGTCGTTGGGGCGGTGACCCGCTTGATCCGCTCTGCTTCGGTATCTGTTCTTGGAACGACCGGGAGGTGCAAATCCAAAAGTTCTGCCGATACTTCACCTGTAAGTGACAGAAATCCGAAAAGAAATGCCGACAATGAGGTTGTGATCTGATTCATAACTTATAAATATACTCAGGAATACAAATTGGCGAGGCGATTCCCGCGCTCTCATCAAGGAAAGGCCTGCGACATGGTGCCCTTGCGATTGGACATAACCGTCGAACCACGGCCAACGACGCCGGTTTCGCCGCAGGCCTTTGCGTTTTTGAACCACTTGCGTTTCAAGACAATGCAATGCCGCGCCAAACCAAGAACCGATTTGTTTCAAGCTTGTGCATTGCTGCAAGTCACGCGGTCTGCCAATTACGAAGCGCATGCCGAAGCGCTCATGCGGTGTTTGGCCGAAGCCCTTGGAAAGCAACCGCGTCTTTATGCTCCGGGCACGAATGAGATGACCTTTGACGAGACCTGGTTGGTTGAGTTGGGGCAGGCTTACGCCCGCGATGATCAGGCCAGCCTCAGCTTTCTTTTGGCGTCGCGCGTTCTTCCGGAACACCGCCGATTGGTGCGTTTTCTGGTGGGTCGAATATCAGAGTGTTTTTCTCTTATTTAGAATAATTCTAAAAAGTTCTTGCTTCTTTGTAAGACCTGACTAAGTACTGACTGGTAAGCAAGCCAGCCACGTGCCAGCCAGCGCCCAATTTCAAACGGAGCCCTAGGATGACCCAAACAGCTGCTGCGCTTTCGACAGACGCACGCGCCGCCATTGTCGAAGCGCTGAATCAATCCGTCGCAGAAACTGCTGTCACCACCATGTTGGCGCAGAACTTTCACTGGAACGTCAAAGGTATGGCATTCGGCCCTTTGCATGATCTGTTCCAGAAAATCTACGAAGACCATTTTGTCGCCCAAGACGATTTGGCCGAACGGATCAAAGCGCTTGATGGGCATGCCGAAGGTACGCTTGCAGGAATGGTGCACCGGTCAAAGGTCAAGGAACATGATGGTCACGCCACGGACAAAGAAATGATCAAAGCCATGCAAGACGCGCAGGAAACACTTGCCGCGACGCTTGCAGGTGCCGGACAAGCCGCCGCCGACGCTGGTGACACACTGACCGAAGATTTGTGCATTGCACGAGGTCAGGAACACGAGAAATTTGCGTGGTTCTTGCGGTCGCATTTGGCGTAAGGTCGCCCAGACCAACAAAAGCCACCTAGACCGTTAAGCCACTTTCGCAAGCAGCCAAACGGTCAGGCAGCAAGGGGTCTCACGACCCTGGAAGCGTCAAGCCGCGTCTCGAACGGCGGGGACAGGCTTGACCTTTTTCTTGATACATTTGCGCAGATACTGCGGCAGCCAGTGGCTGTATTTTCCCATCCGCGACTGTTGACCCACGAGCATTTCAACAAAAGCTGCGCGATGTTTGTCCTTCTTTAGTTCCTTAAAGAGAGACTTTTGCGCCTTTGTCATTGAACACCCAATGCAATGCCCTTCACGTTTGAATTTGCAAACATCGATGCAAGGGCTGGGGGTCTTTGGCATATAACGCCTCGCTGATATTAGGCTGGGTATTGAAGTGTGTGTCGCGTGGGATGCGATAGTTTGAAAGCTGCTTGCGCAAAATGCGCGCGGCCAAGGTTAGAGAACACCAAAGCCGCGCACGGGGGGTCGTATTATTGGAACACAGCGTCTGGGTTATCGAGGCTGTCAGAGCCTTCGAAGTCGATCTGATCAACGCCCAACGTCGCAACGGCACGTTCGATTGAACGAGTCTGATCAACCAGCGCATTCACGCCGCCCATAATCAGCGCTTCACCGGCTTCGCTGCCGCGCTCAAGCATTGAATCGTATGCAAACCCAGCCTCAGCGGCTGTTTTCATTTCCAGCATTTCCAGAACACTGACGTTCAGCTTGGCGCGCAATTCAGCATCAACACCTGCATCAGAGGCTGCCACCAACGACGCCAATGACTCTCCGGATACAATCGATCCGTCGATGCCGGTATAGCTGCCCAGATAGACATTGCGGATTCCAACAGCGTTATAGAAATGGTCGTTATGCGTGTTGTCAGCGAAACAAGAATGCTCTTCTTCTGGGTCATTCAGCATGACACCAAGGCGCATCCGTTCACCCGCTGTTTCGCCATAGCTTAGCGAACCCATGCCAGTGAGGATCGCACTAAGACCTGCGTTTTCGTCTGCGGTCAGTTGGATCCGGGCGTCGCCGCCTTCCTGCCATTGCGCAACCATCCATTCCAGATCAGACACCAGCAGCTCCGTTGCTGCCTTTAGATAATCTGCGCGGCGGTCGCAGTGCCCGCCAGTGCACGCATCACCCTGTGCATAGTCAGTCCAAGGGCGATTGCCTGCGCCTGCTCCGTGGCCATTCAGGTCTTGGCCCCACAGCAAAAATTCAACAGCGTGATACCCAGTGGCGACGTTGCTTTCGACACCGTCTGCTTCGTGCAGTGAACCCTCAAGAAGGGCGGGCGTGATTTCACTGGCATCGATGGTTTCACCGGACAAAGTGAAGGACGCATTCGCAACCACGTTCAGGACGGCGTATTCGTTTTCATCGGTCGCGCCGCCATAAGCTGCGTCAACATAATCGATCAGGCCTTCGTCCAACGGCCAAGCGTTCACTTTGCCTTCCCAATCGTCACCGATAGCGTTGCCAAAGCGGAAAACTTCGGTCTGTTGATAAGGAACCCGCGCAGCCAACCAAGCGTCTTTAGCTGCTTGCAGAGCTTCGGCAGATGGCGTTGCGACCAATGTGTTGACCGCGGTCAGCAGGGCTTGGCCGGTTGTCAGGCTGTCCGTGTAATTCGCAACGGCGATATTGGCATAGTTTTCCAACACAGCTGCCTTGTCCGCGAATGCGGGGGCCGCTGCCAATAACACTGTGCCCAGTGCGGTTGTTATTGTGAGTTTCATAGGTGGCTGTCCCTTGATTTATTATTGGTCGAGTTAGTGCAGGCGCACCGCGTTTGGTGCGTCTGTGGGTGATATCGGAGCAGATTTGCGATGAATGTTGCGAATTGCGCTGCCAACTTCGCCTGCAAGGATCGCGATATGTTCTGCGTGTGCCGGTCCGGAAAGCAGGGTCGCGATTAAGGCTGCGTCGTTCAGATGCCCATCCGATGCGGTGCGGACCAAATTGGCGAACACACATTCATCGGAACCGGCACAACTGCAATCGACGTCGTGGCGTACCAAGGGACGCAAGGCAGTGACGAAAACTGTTTTGAGCAGTTTTTCAAAAACGCCCCATGCGCGATCCGCTTCTGATTTGGGGAATGCGCTGTTGTAGTCTTCGCGCGCTTGCGCTTGACCCTGAGGCCCTTCGCACCAAAGACGAAGGTTTAGGATCAAGTTCGCCTCCCAGGCGTCCATGTGGTTTAATGCGGCAACAGCCGCGCCGCCGCGGGCGTGATGTGCTGTGCTCATTTTGTCAGAATCAATTTACCGGCGCGTGTAATGCGCAAGTAATAGACTTGCCCATCCAGAACGATTGAAGCTTGAACGCCATCTCTGATCAATTCACGCGCATCGAACGTGTCGATTTTTTGTGGATCAGGAGCGGTTGTTGTGTCGGGGATTTGGGCCATTGCATTCATGAGGTTCGCTCCAAATAGTCAAGCATCCGTTCAAGGAATTGGTCTGCGGGAACTGCGCCGCCGATTGCCTCTTGCAACAATTCTTGGCAGCACGTTTTTTCGCTACACCCGCCTATGACGGCGCGATCCTGTCTTTCCGTTTTTACCATGTCTCAGCTCCTGTCAGCTCGGGGCGTCCGGGCTGCCCGAATAGGGTGGCTGAGACTCGCTTTCTTTATCTTGATTGTTTTTGTCAGGAACGTCAATCCTGAGTATTACACTAAGAAAATAGTGTGGAGATTTTCTGCCTTAAGATCTTATCGCAATGCCGAACATTCCACGCGGGCTTGCGCTCACGGGGTCATACGCAAGCTAAACGAGGTGCAGAACACCAAGCCTTGATCGGCGAAAAAAGCGCTTTTTAGAGGGAGATGTTACTAAGTGCGTGCTGAACAGCTGTCATGAATGGTTCAGATTGTGGAAGATCATGCCCGAATACGCGTGTGTTTCGCAGCAGGTATTCCTCGTGCTCGCCGGAATTTATGGTGTCCGGCCTTAGGTCAGCGGCGAGAGGGTCGTTCAAGGGAAAGAGATATCCATCACTGTTTCGCGTGGTGATGCATCGAATCCAATAGGCAACGCCTTGTGCCAAATTGTCGAATGATTGACCCAGCGCGATTCTGTCTCTGATCGGGTCAAGAATACGCTGTGGCAGCTTTTGTGAGCCATCTGTCGCAATTTGCAAAAGCAAATGGTTCAAGGTTGGATTGGCAAAGCGCGCCAAAAGATCCGATTGATATGCGGCCAGATCAATTCCGGATGGCACGGTTAAATTTGGGGCGACCTCATGCTGCATCATATGGCTGATGAAGGCGTGAATTTCGGAGTCCGTGATCGCTTGGGCGACGGTCGTATGCCCTGCCAGCGCGCCTCGGTAGGCCAAGGCCGAATGGCTGCCATTGAGCATGCGCAGTTTCATCGTTTCAAACGGATGTACGTCATCGGTCAAAATCGCGCCGACGGATTCAAAATCAGGACGTCCGGCGCAAAAATTATCCTCGATGATCCACTGTCCAAATGGTTCTGTCACGATGGGCCATTCGTCCGTCACACCCAAGGCCATTTCGACCTGAACCTTGTCATCTGGGGTTGTTGCGGGAACGATCCGATCGACCATCGTCGCCGGAAAGGTGACGTTGTCTTCAATCCAATTGGCCAGATCAGGATCGACCAATCGTGCAAGTCCAGTCACCACCTTGCGGACGACATCGCCGTTTTGTGGAAGATTGTCACAGCTAAGTACGGAAAAAGGGCCAGCCTTGGTTTCCATACGTCGGCGCAATGCGGCGACCAGAAATCCGGGTGCTGAGCGTGGAGTGTTTGGATGGTCTAAGTCGTGTTGAATATCGGGGTTCGTGTCGTCCAGGTCATCGTGGGACGGATCAAAGCAATAACCCTTTTCCGTGACCGTTAAGGTGACAATCCGCACGCTCGGCTCGGCCATCTGCGCAATCAAAGCCTCTGGGTCGTCCGGTGCGGTGATGACTTTTTGCAAGCTCCCGATCACCCGGCAACTTTCCCCGTCACCCGACTTTGTCGTAACCGAATAAAGCCCGTCTTGGGGGTTCAGTGCCTGCGCCGTAGCCGCAGAGCGCAAGGACGCACCGAAAATGCCCCAATTCGGATCATCAGCCAAAAGATCGTCGATATAGACCGCTTGATGCGCACGTTGAAATGCACCAACCCCAAGGTGCACGATGCCGGTTGTGATCTGTGCACGGTCATAGCCGGGTTTTTGCGCGTTGGCTTGAGGCAGGGTTTGTGTGTTTAGCCTCATAAATTATATGCCTTCTTGGCCAGACCATACGTCAGATCGGAAGCGATCTGCGCGGCTTCGTCTTCGTCTAGCAAATGAAGCGCGACTTGCCCCGCTAAAAACGCACAATCCACGCGGCGGGCAACGTCGTGACGCGCCGCAATGGATGGCAAAGCGCGCGTATCGTCGTTGAAGCCGACCGTGTTATAAAACCCGGCGGTTTCCGTGACGAATTCACGGTAACGCATCATGCCTGCGGGACTGTCAAAGAACCACCAAGCGGGACCCAATTTCAGGCTTGGATATGCTCCGGCAAGTGGTGCGAGCTCACGGCCATAGGTGGTTTCGTCCAGCGTGAACAAAATGATCGACAGGCGTGGGTCCATGCCCAAACGATCCAACAGCGGTTTAAGCGCGGTGACAAAATCGGTGGTGCGTGGGATATCAAACCCCTGATCAGTTCCAAACCGGGCCAAAACATCGGTGTTGTGATTGCGGTGAGACCCCACATGCATTTGCATCACCATACCGTCCTCAAGGCTCATCTTGGCCATTTCGGTCAGCATCTGCGCGCGAAACATCTCATTTTCCGCCAGGGTTCCGGTCCCATGGCGAACTGTGTCGAATAGCGCCGCGGCCGCCTCGTCGGTCAGATCCAATGTCTGTGCGGTGGGGTGACCGTGATCGGTTGACGTCGCGCCCAAATCCCGAAAATAGGCCCGCCGATTGCGGTGTGCGGCCAGATATCCAGCCCAAGTTGTGGTGTCTTCCCCCGTGCAGGCCGCGAATGCCTTTAGGTTCGCAACGAAGTCTTGCCCATCCGGGTCAATCACTGCGTCGGGCCGATAAGATGTGATGACCCGCACGCCCCAACCGCTTTGTGCAATAGCGCGATGATGGTCTAGCGGATCACAGGGGCCTTCGGTGGTTGTGATGACTTCGATATTGAATCTTTCGGCGATAGCGCGGGGACGAAAGGCATCTTGGGACAGGCAATCGCTGATACGTTCATAGTACATATCCGCCGTGTTTTTGGACAAACGTTCCGTCAATCCAAACAGGTCGTTGAATGTTTGATCAAGCCACAGACGCGTCGGCGTGCCTTGGAACAGGTGATAGTTTTCTGCAAACACCTGCCAAATGGCCCGGTTTTCAGGTTTGCCATCTGCATCCACCATGTCCAGCACTTGAAAGCCCTGTGACACCAGCATGCGGCGGACGTAATGATCCGGTAAAATCAACAACTCGGTCGGATTTTCAAACGCTGCATTGGTCGCAAACCAAGCAGGGTCTGTATGCCCATGTGGGCAGATCAGTGGCAGGTCACGCACGCCTTCGTAAAGCCGCCGCGCAATTGCGCGTTCGGTAGGATCAGACGGGAAAAGACGGTCGGGATTTAACATGAATCCTCCTGCTAATTGGCCCCGATGCTGCCATCAGGGCCGTCACGATCTATGCTACGGCGTTTGCCGGAATATGCCCAAGAGCACGCAGTGCGCCACGCAATTCGGCCAAACCCTTCATGCGTCCACACAAGGGGTAGCCCGGAGCGGTGTTTTGCCCAAGATCGGTCAGGATGTCTTGACCATGATCAGGCCGCATCGGCAAGTTTTGTGGGTCGGGGTGCGTCGCCAATATGGCCTTCAAAAGTCCGATCATGTCCGTTGATCCGTCCAGATGCGCGTCTTCAAAGAAACTTGTCGGAGCCTGATCCGTTGCACGGCGGACATTGCGCAAGTGGACAAAGTGAATCCGTTGCGCAAACCGCGATACAATCGCTTCCAGATCATTGTCGGCCCGCGCACCCAAAGATCCGCTGCAAAACGTCAAACCATTGGCGGTACTGTCCACAGCTTCTGTCAGCCAAACCAGATCATCCATCGTTGACACGATCCGAGGCAAGCCAAGAACCGGCCAAGGTGGATCATCCGGGTGGCACGCCATTTTAAGGCCCAGACGTTCCGCTGTGGGAATAACGGCTTGTAGAAAATCCTTTAGATTGTTGCGCAATCGGTCTTTATCGATCCCATCATAGGTCGCCAATTCGGCGCGCAAATCGTCAATGGACAGGCTTGTCGCCGCGCCGGGCAGACCTGCGCTGACTGTTCGGGCAAGTTCCGCTTTGCGGTCCTTGGACATCTGCACATGTCGCTCTTTGGCCTGTTCGAGGATGTCGCTGTCATAGCGTTGATCCGCCCCTTCGCGTTTTAACAAATGCACATCGAAGACTGCGAAATCGACAAGGTCAAAATGCATGCACGTCCCGCCATTGGGCAAGCCCATGGCGATGTCAGTGCGGGTCCAATCCAAGACGGGCATAAAGTTATAGCAGATGGTTTGTATTCCAGCCGCGGCAAGAGCTTCCATCGATTGGATATAGTTCGCGATATGACTGGCGTAATCACCGGTTTGGGTTTTGATCGCTTCGGAAACGGGCAAGCTTTCGACGACGTCCCATGCAAGTCCAGACGGCGTGCCATTGGACATATGCGCGATGTCGTGTTGACGACGCGCGATCGCTTCGGGTGTCCAAACGATACCCGGTTGCAGATCATAAAGCCCGGTCACAACGCCTTGCACACCAGATTGCAGCATGTGGTCAACTGTTACGTCATCTGATGGTCCAAACCAACGCCATGTTTCTTTCATGCTAACGCCTCTGCTGCCTGTTTTGATCGGCGTAGTTTGCCAGTAAGTTTCAGACAAGAAAAGCTGATCTTCTTGCGCGATAACAACCGCGTTAGTTCATCAGCCGTTCAACACAGCAAGACGAGCTTGATCGCGAAGAGAATGGCCATTTGGATCGATTAGTTTTGGAGTGGCGGCAAAAGAAAAAGGCTCCGGATAAACACCGGAGCCCTTTCATTGTTTTACTAAAGATCACTCCGCTGGCATAACGGAGGTCTCTGGATCAATTGTGGTTGCGACACCGGCGGCTTCGCGACGACCATCGTTCCAGATTGCTTTGATCAGAGCGATGCACATCATCGCCATCACAATCGAGAAGGGCAAAGCGCCAATCACCATCGCAGTTTGTATGGCTCCGGTCCCACCAGAAATCAGCAATCCGCCAACCACAAACGCAAGCGCTGCACCCCAGAACAGGATATGAGGGCGCGCTTTGGGACCTTCATCACCCGCCGCGTTGATCGTGTTGACGATCAACACAGCGGAGTCAGCTGATGTGACAAGGAACGTCAACAACAAGACCACAATGAGAAGAGCCATACCCCAAGCCAATGCTTGCGCGATTGGAGCCAACATGAATTCTGTCATTGCGAAAATCTTGTCACCGTTTGCGGCATCTAAGATGACGCCATTGGCTTGGCCGTTCAGTTCAAGGTCAATCGCTGTGCCACCGGCCCAAGCGAACCAGACAAAACACATCAACGATGGCACAATCATTGCGCCAAGGACGAATTCACGAATGGTGCGTCCGCGCGAAATCCGAGCCAAGAACAATCCAACAAAAGGTGCGAATGCGATCCACCATGCCCAATAGAACACGGGCCACCAACCCTGCCATTGCGCCAGCAAAAATGCTTCGGAACCTTCGACACCGTCGGATGCGTAAACATTGAAGCTAAGCCAAGGCAACGCGATCAGGTAATCCCAGATACCAACGAAGAAGGCCGCTGCGCCAAAGAATGTCGCACCAAAGATGATGAAAAAGCCCAGCAGAACAATCGACAATGTCATGTTGATGTTGGACAGCCATTTGATGCCTTTTCCGACGCCAGACAACGCCGATAGCGTCGACGCGCCCATAATGACCAGCAAGGCAATAACGATCCCAAAGGTTGTTGCTGATCCGTCTTCGGTTGCAAGACCACCAATGCCAATACGGGTGAGTCCGGCGACAAACTGTTCAACCCCAAACCCAAGCGTTTGGGCGACACCCAGAATAGTCGCAACAACAGCGACGATGTCGATGACATGCCCAAGATTGCCGGACAAAGCTTTGCCGAAAATAGGTGTCAGCGACGATCGGATCGTCAACGGTAACCCGCGGCGATAACTAAAGAACGCCAATGCGAGCCCCGCTATCGCGTAACAGGACCATGCGCCCAATCCCCAATGCAGGTAGGACCACACATATGCCGTGCGCACATTACCGGTCTCAAGAGCGGTTGTGACGCCTTGTATGACTGACGGATTGTTTTTGAAATGAGCAACCGGTTCAGCGACCGCCCAAGTCAGCATGCCGACACCGATCCCGGCACCAAACATCATTGAAAACCATGAGAAATTGGAAAACTCGGGTTTCTCGCCATCTCTCCCCAGATTCATTCGCCCGGCAGTCGGCCAAAGGGCCAGACCAAGGCAAACGACTATGAAGGCGGCTACGACCCAAATATACCAAGCGGCAAACTGAGCTAGGATAGCAGTATTCCAGTTGCCAAGGATGGTACCCGCCTGTGTCGGCCATACGATACACCAAACCACAAGCAAGCTAATGATCACCTTACTAACAACTGTAACATTAACGCTGAACCCGCGATAAAATCCGTTATCAGCGGTTTTTATCGGTAATTCCGATAAGGGCGGTTTCATTGACATTATTGTCTCCTCCTTGTTGCCGCGCAGTCCTGCGCGATCATTATTGCGGCAATCATAGGAGTTTTATCGCGTTTAAGATACAAAAACGTCTTTTAGGCCTGATTGACCCACATCGAACCAGGGTCGATTTCGCGTTAAATTGCAGGGATCAGCCTTATTGGCGTACGCTTGCGTAGGGGCTTTTCAGATCATTGAATACGATCATTTCGCAGTATGGTCGATGGATTAAGTGGGGCGAATATCAAACGGAAATATCGTTTGATATTTTGCTAAAAAACCTAAAATCAGTCTGATTTGCGCAGTCGTTGGCCCGTGGAACTGTCAAAAAAGCATGCAGTTGCTGCGTCAAAAGAAATCCCGGCATCGCTGTCCGGCATTGCATCGAAATCTTTCGGCATCTTAACGACGATAGAATTTTCGCTGGTCCGAAACGTGACCAGCGATTGGTCGCCGGTCATTTCCACCGTAAATATTTGGGCGTTCAAATGCCCCGCATCCTTTGCGACAACTGTGCAATCCTCGGGGCGGAAACCCATTGTCACACCTGTCTGATCACCAATCCCGTTTGAAGACATAGACACGCCGGGCCCAGTGAACATTCCGTTTTCTATTGCACCTGTGACAAAGTTCATTGGTGGTGACCCCATGAACCCTGCGACGAACAGATTTGCGGGATCAGAATACACTTCTTTTGGGGTCCCAAGCTGCTGGAGCTCGCCGTCTTTCATGATGGCGACGCGGTGTGCCAATGTCATCGCTTCGATTTGGTCATGGGTGACATAGACCGTCGTAATCCCAAGCGTGTTTTGCATGTGCTTGAGTTCGGCGCGCATATTGCCGCGCAACTTGGCGTCCAGATTGGACAGGGGTTCATCCATCAAAAAGACGGAAGGGCGGCGCACGATTGCGCGCGCAAGGGCAACCCGTTGACGTTGACCGCCCGACAACTGACCGGGCAGGCGGTCCAACAACTCTTCCAGCTCAACCTGTTCGGCGGCGGCACGGATGGTCGCGTCCATTTCAGGCTTTGGCATCTTGGCGACTTTGAGCGGAAAGCCGATATTTTCGCCAACGGTTTTGTGGGGATAAAGCGCATAGGATTGAAACACCATTGCGATGTCGCGGTACTTTGGCAGGACATGGGTCGCGTCCTGATCACCGATGGTTAGGGTTCCGGCGCTGATGCTTTCAAGACCTGCAATCATCCGCAAAGCTGTAGATTTTCCACACCCAGACGGCCCCAGAAGCACTAAAAATTCACCGGGCGCCACGTCTAACGTCAAATCCTTTAACGCGTGAAACCCGCCATAGAATTTGTTCATTGCCTGAATGGAGATGCCTTTTGCAGAGGCTTTCATATCAACAGCAGGAGCGTTCATTTTCGTTACCCTTTAACAGCGCCCACAAGCAGGCCCTTTGAGATGTATTTTTGCAGAATGACGGCAAGTGCGACGACGGGGATGATCATGATGATGATTGCGACCGACATGGTCCACCATAAGATGCCGCGTTCGCCGGCATTCATGGCTGCGACGAGAATGGGTAGCGTTTGCGCCTTGGTCGTCGAAAGAAACAGTGCGAACAGATATTCGTTCCAAGAAAAGATCATCACTAGCAAGGTGGTCGCGGCAAGCCCAGTGCGCGACAGCGGCAGCACAATCTCGCGGAATGTCATGATCATCGTAGCGCCATCCAGCTGCGCGCTTTCTTCAAGGTCGCGCGGGATGGAGTTAAAGAAATCATACATCAGCCAAACCACAATCGGCAGATTCACAACGGCATAGGTCAGAATGATCGCCAAATGCGTGTCGAGCATGCGCACGGATTGAAACATCATATAGATCGGAACGACAACGACGATGGGTGCAAGAATACGCTGAGAGATGATCCAAAACAGGATGTCACCGTTCTTAAGCCGAACAGTGTACAGCCGGCCCACAGCGCGGGCGAGCAAGAAGAACAGGGCCACCACGACCGCAAGCGTAAGCCACAGGTTCGCGCCGTACACGCCGATGGCAACGCAAGCCCCGACCAAAAGAGCCACAAAATACAGGATCGTAATCAGATTAGGCGCAAATTCGATCCGGCTGAGCGAATAGGCGGCCATGGATCCAACCAGCACCGATAGGCCTGTGGCGATCAGTGAGATGATGATCGAGTTTGCGTAAGCACGGAACGTGTCGGCAAAGTCGTCCACGAACAGGTCCTGCCAGGCATGAAGGCTTGGTTGAAAATCCACCCATGGAATAAAGAACGGTCCTTCGTTCACAGCGGCGGGTGTTTTGACTGAAGTGATCAAAAGCCAATAGATCGGAAAGATGACGAAAAGCGCCCAGCTGAGCAGGATCGTATACAGAACGATCTTTGAGGCTGGTGCCATTTCACCGATTTTGCGCGGTTGAAAGAGGCTGGGTTTCATGGCTTTGCCCTTACCCGTGCAAGCACGACAAGATTGAAGAACGACACGCAGATGACGACAGTGATGAACAGAAGGATGTAGGCAATGGCCGAGGCGGAGCCGAGATCCAATGATCGCCATGCGTAATAGGATTGCAGCGAAACAGATTCAGTTGCGATGCCAGGTCCGCCGGATGTCATGATGTTAGGCAAATCGACGATTTTGAACGCCTCGATCACCCGAATAAGCATGACTGTTGCGGCGATAGGTAAGACTTGTGGCCAGATGATCTCACGAAAGGTCATCCATTTGCCCGCGCCATCAATATCAGCGGCTTCGTTCAGGTCTTTTGGGACGCTTTCGAATGCGGCCAGCATCATGATGAAGACGAAGGGAATCCATTGCCAGCTGTCAGCGATGATAATAAAAATGCGTGCGGCCCATGGGTCAGTCGCCCACGACCAATTGCCCAGACCAACCCATTGCCAGACGCCGGAAAAGGGCCCCTTTGTCGTGTCGGCCAGCATGCGGAAAATATAGCCCACGCCAATCGGAGTGATCATCATCGGTACAAAGAAGATCACGCGGAAGGTGCGGCTGCCTGCGATATGTTGCGAACAGGCAAAGGCCAGTGCGGTGCCGATCACAAATTGTATGCCGCAACCGATGACAACATAGAACAGTGTCGTTCCAACCGTCCCGAATGCGCGGCCACTTAATAGCGTCCCGGCAAAAAGCCAAACCAGACACACAGCCATGGAAAAGGTGATCAACCGACCCACAAATCCGAACATCGTGAAATGGGTTCTGCAATAGCGATACATCCACCAAATCAGCGCGGCGGTGGCGGCGATCCCGACGATCCATGCGATGATCGACAACGGGCCAAAGGTCCCGAGCAAGTGGAATTGTTCAGAGCCAAAGAATTGCTTGTCGAAATTTCTCCAACCGGCGAAACGCATCCGAAAACCGCCACCGGTAAACCGAATGCGAGAGAAGGCGAGAATAAGCGACGCGACCAGAGGAAAGATTGAGAAAACAAGAATCAAAACAACGGCCGGAGCAAGAAATAACCTGCCCATATGTTTGTCGAGCCACTGGTCCATGAAAGGTATCCGTCGTTTGATGGTAGGGATTTGGGTAAGCAGGCGACCTAGGCCGCCTGCTTGAATGAGTGGTGGTTAGTTCGTGATACCGAGCGACAGCGAATAGATTGCTGATTGCTCTTCACGGCCAAAATCTTCCGTGATTTCTTCCCAGCCTTCTTCGATGTTCTCAAGAGCTTGCTCGACGGTGACTTCACCTGCGAGATAGCGCGCGACCTCGCGGTCAAGAACAACACCAGTGTATTGCTGAGCACCTGGAATGCGGAAATCTGACGCCATATTGGGGTGGTTCAGGCTTTCCTTGATCGCACTCAGGTAGTTTTCTGCCGAGTCTTGGCTAAAGCCTGCTTCGACCCAAGCTGCTGTATTTTCCAATTGCGAGTTGCGGTACGGGTTGTATCCCGTCCAGCCCATCGTCACGTCGACATTCGACTGTGCCGCTTGGTTCATATAGCTCAGGAAATCATATGCGGCTTGTTTTTTGACGTCATCAGCCGTGGACGAGATCGCGGCAGTCCAGCCACCGAATGCTGCAAACGGTGAATAGTTGATGCCGTCCACTGCATGTGGGCAGATATTAGCATCACAAGCGACAAGTTCACCCGTGGCGACATCCAAGACTTCGGACGACCCCGGCATGATGACTGCACCAACTTTGTCACGGATTTGGCTGCCTTCTTCGATCGACAGTGGGCCGATATCGCCCCAGTCGATCATCAGACCGCAACGTCCACCGATGGCCAATGCACGTGTGTCACCGATATCTTGGTTCAACTCGTCCGCAGGGCCAAACTCGCCGGTTGCCTTGTACAGTTCAAAGGCTTTCTTCCACGCGGCGTTGTTGATCTTTGGCTTCATCGTCTCGGGATCAAAATACAGCCCTTCCGCTGTGCCCTTGGATTGGACACGGCTGGCCGCCATTGATTGCACCGCAAAGTAAGATTGCGCGTTTCGCTTCTTAAAGATGCAAGACCCGTAGTCCGCCTCGCCGTCGCCGTTCATGTCTTTGCCGTGAATGGCTTCTGCGACGGTCAGATATTCTTCCCACGTTTTTGGTGGTTCAAGACCTGCTTCGGCCAGAACATCCGTGCGATAATATAGCATCTGGAAATCACCATCGAGGGTGATGAAATATGTCGAGCCAGAAACCTTCTGGTTGAAGTCGCGGAAATAGGGCGCGATATCCTGTAGGTCGATTTTGTCGTCTGCTGCGATGTAATCATCAAGGCTTTGGACCAAGCCGCCGCTGACAAGTTCAACACCCCAACCGGATGCGAATACACCCACATCAATAGAATTGGTGCCAGTTGCCCAATCCGTTAGGATTTTTTGAAACAGTTCCGCAAAAGGAACTTCGGCCACGCGAATTTCTGCGCCAGTCATTTCGGTGAATTCAGCGCCGCGTTCGACGATTCGTCCGGCGATCACTGGTCCGGGTCGGGTCAGGATGTTGATGACGACACCATCATAGTGCCCGTCAGCACTGGCGGTGACAGGCGCCATCGCTGCTGCCAAAGCCGATCCCATGAGAAGTTTTTTTAACATGTAGTTCCTCCACTTTTTCGCATTGCGAAACCCTTCACGTTTTTGAACCGCGATAAGGTTCTGCGCCGAAAATCCTGACGGCGCTCTTTTTCTAATCAGTCAATTGGATGCGTAAACGCTGCGCGCGCGCCCCTTTAACACAGTAGAAAGCTACTTGTGCTGGCACTTTGTGTCAACTAACATGTTAGCTGAAATCAATTTCGGAATCTGCATGCCAGACGTTGATGTAACAAAGCTCCCGGCGTTGGACGATCTAAGCGGTTTGCTCGCTGATCGGGTCTATTGGGCCGTCAAATCGGCGATAATGGCTTTGGACTTTCCGCCCGGAGCGATCATTCGCAAATCGGACATCTGTGACCGATTCGGTTTATCACGTTCTCCGATTTCTGATGCGCTTGCGAAATTGTCGACCGAGGGGTTGGTCGACATCGTTCCACAATCGAGCACGCGTGTGTCGAGGTTGTCGATGGCATCCATTCGAGAGGATGCGTTCCTTCGTGAAGCATTGGAAGTGGCAGCAGCACGTCACGCCGCCCTACACCGGTCTGAAGAAACGGTGGCGCGTCTGGTGCGTAATATCGAAATGCAGAAGCTGCTTGTGAGAGATCTCGACAAAGAAGATTTCTTTAAGACTGATATCGCGTTTCACGAAACGATTTTCGCGACAACCAGCGTTTCGAGGTTCCCGGCCACTGTGCGGGCGCTGTCGCCGAACGTGGATCGTGCGCGATTGCTTTTGGTGCCCGAACCCGGCCGCACACAAGATTCAATGCAAGAACACATCGAAATTCTCGAAGCGATTAAACAGCAAGACGACGAAGCTGCGCAAACAGCAATGCGTCGTCACGTGCGGCAACTTTTGCGTCGCCTCGAACCGCTGGAAGCGGCACGCCCCGATCTATTTTCACAATGATGAGACCGCTATGACACCTGCAAGTACTCACTTACTGAACAACCGGACAAAGCAACCTGTCCCATTGACCGCGATGGGATTTGGAGGTGCGCCGTTAGGTAATCTGTTTCGCGCGATCACCGAAGTCGAAGCTCAAGACACTCTGCAAGCTGCATACGATTCCGGAATTCGATATTTCGACACAGCCCCGCAATATGGGTTGGGCCGTTCAGAGGGCCGATTTGGCGAAGCTTTGCAGCGGTTCGGGCGCGATAATGTGCAACTGTCGACAAAGATTGGGCGTCTTTTGGTGGATTGTGAACCAGAAGAGGTGACACCCGAGGCGTTTGTCGAGGTGCCGCAAAAGCGCATTGTTTTTGATTACAGCTATGACGGGGTGATGCGGTCCTATGAGGCCAGCAAAGAAAGAATAGGTGTCGATCACGCGGATATCTTGCTGGTTCACGACGTTGATGTGTTCAGTCATGGCAGCCAAGACGTCAGCGACGCAAAGGTGCGCGAGTTATTCGACGAAGGGGGTTACCGCGCACTAGATGAATTGCGCAGCAATGGCGACATCTCGGCCATCGGCGCAGGCGTCAATGAATGGCAAGTCTGTGAACGGCTTCTTGGATTGGGTGACTTTGACGGTTTCCTGTTGGCGGGGCGTTACACCTTGCTTGAACAAGAAGCCTTGGACAGCTTTTTGCCGCTGTGCGTTGAACGGGACGTTGGGATCATTCTTGGTGGACCGTATAATTCAGGAATTCTGGCCACTGGCGCTGTTCCGGATGCCAAATACAACTATGATATCGCGCCCCCTCATATCGTGGAAAAAGTGCGCAAGATGGAAGCTGTTTGCGCCTCTCATGAAACGCCTCTGATCGCAGCGGCCTTGCAGTTTGTCTTGGGTCATCCTGCCGTCAAAACCGTCATCCCCGGCGCGATGAGCCCGGATGAAGTCCGCGCAAATGTTGCTGTGTTTCAGACATCTGTGCCTGACGGGCTGTGGTCTGATCTGCGCAGCGAAGGGCTTATTCGTTCGGATGCACCTTTGCCATCGGAGAGACCCAATGCTGTATAACATAGATCCAATCCTATCGCCCGACTTGCTGTATACCTTGCGCGCTATGGGGCACGGCGATGAAATTGTTTTGGCCGACGCCAATTTCCCAGCAGAGGCTTTAGGCCCAAAATGTGTGCGTTTGGATGGGGTCGATAATAACAGCGTGTTGCGCGCTGTTTTGTCTGTGATGCCTTTGGATAGTTTTGTGCCGAATCCAGCACTGTGTATGGAAGTTGTCGGAGACCCCGACGCTGTTCCCGATGCAGTGAAAGATTTTCAATCTATCATCAATGAGACAGCTAAAACCCCGAGTGAAATTCAATCTCTGGAACGTTTTGCATTTTACGAACATGCAGCCAAAGCATGTGCCGTCGTGCAGACTGGGGAACGCCGTTTGTATGGCAATATCATCCTGAAAAAGGGTGTCATTGAATGAGGATCGACGCCCACCAACATTTCTGGTCGCTTGCGCGTGGAGATTATGGCTGGCTGACCCCTGATTTGGTCAAAATCCACCGTGATTTTGGACCTGGTGACCTTACCCCATTGCTTGAGGCGCAAGGAATTGACGGGACGGTTCTGGTGCAGGCCGCACCGACCTTGGCTGAAACGCAGTACATGTTGTCACTCGCGGCATCACACGACGTCATAAAAGGCGTGGTTGGTTGGGTCGATTTTGAAAGCCCGAACGCCGGCGATGATATCGCGCATCTTGCTCGAAACCCAAAACTCGTTGGGTTACGTCCGATGATACAGGACATTGACGACACAGATTGGATGTTAAGACCCGATCTTACGCCAGCTTTTGAGGCAATGATCGAACATGATTTGGCTTTTGATGCGCTGACTCTTCCGCGTCATTTGGCCAAACTGCGCAAATTGATAGACCGACATCCCAAGTTGCGGGTCGTTGTTGATCACGGCTCCAAACCAGAAATCCACACTGGCGAGTTCGTGAATTGGGCGGCCGGAATGACGGTCATTGCCAACGAAACAAACTCGTTGGTGAAACTGTCGGGTCTTGTGACCGAGGCCGGACCAAGCTGGACCGCCGAAGATATCCAGCCCTATGTGCAATTTTTGCTGGATCGTTTTGGTCCATCCCGTGTGATTTGGGGAAGCGATTGGCCCGTTTGCACCCTTGCCAGTTCTTACGAGCGTTGGTGCGAAGTGACGGAACAATTCCTTGTTGGATTTGACGAAGCCGAACGCGCGGCCGTGCTTGGGCTAAACGCAGTAGACTTCTATAAACTCGAGAGACTTAATTGATGAACCGACTTACTGGAAAAACCGCTTTGGTTACGGCTGCTGGCCAAGGTATTGGCCGCGCCACAGCGCTTGCCTTTGCTGAACAAGGTGCGCGCGTCATTGCGACTGATATCAACACGGACAGCCTTGCTGTTCTGGCAAAGCACGAAGGTATCGAAACCCATCAGCTTGACGTGCTGGACAGTGAAGGCGTGCGCAATTTTACGAATTCGTTAGGCCCGCAGAATGTGTTGTTCAACTGTGCAGGGTTTGTGGCGAATGGCAGCATTCTTGACGGAACCGAGGATGACTGGAATTTCAGTTTTGACCTCAATGTCCATGCCACGTTTCGCCTGACCAAAGCGGTTCTGCCGGGTATGTTAGAGCAAGGCGAAGGTTCAATCATCAACGTCGCATCAGTGGCATCATCGATCAAAGGCGTGGTGAACCGTTGTGCCTATGGCGCGACCAAGGCCGCCTTGATCGGGCTCACCAAATCTATCGCCGCCGATTACATTACCAACGGCATTCGCTGTAACGCGATTTGTCCCGGCACCGTGGACAGCCCAAGCATGCATCAAAGGCTAAGGGACACTGGTGATTATGAAGCAGCGCTTGCGGCTTTTGTCGATCGCCAACCTATGGGCCGCATCGGAACAGCCGAGGAAATCGCCGCGATGGCCGTTTATCTGGCCAGCGATGACAGTCGATTTACGACAGGACAAGCTTTGGCTGTTGATGGTGGTTGGTCGCTCTAAAAGGATATCAAAGATATGAAATTGCTTCGCTATGGCCAGCCGGGACAGGAAAAACCTGGGCTTCTTGATGCATCAGGCACCATACGTGATCTGTCTGGTCACATCTCGGATTTTTCCGGCCATGCACTGTCCGATGCTGGTTTGTCTGTGCTTGCTGATTTTGATCCAACCAGTCTTCCTATCGTGGCCAACGATGTGCGTTTAGGCCCCTGTGTGAGCGATGTTGGTAAGTTCATTTGCATTGGGTTGAACTATGCCGATCATGCCGCCGAATCCGGTCTGGAACTTCCAGAGGAACCAGTGGTCTTTTTTAAGGCGACGTCATCCATCATGGGGCCAAACGACAATGTCGAAATCCCACGCGGATCAGTCAAAACAGATTGGGAAGTCGAACTGGGTGTGGTCATTGGCAAACACACCAAATACGTGACCAAGGCGGAAGCGCTGGATCATGTTGCCGGCTACTGTGTCGTCAACGATCTCAGTGAACGGGATTTTCAGCTCCATCGCTCGGGCCAATGGGTCAAGGGAAAATCCGCCGACACATTCGGGCCCATCGGCCCTTGGCTTGTCACCCGAGACGAAGTGCCAGACCCCCAGAAGCTGCAAATGTATCTTGAGGTGAATGGTCATCGATACCAAAACGGTTCGACAACGACGATGCATTTTGACGTGGCCACGGTCATTTCACATCTGTCGCAATTCATGAGCCTTCATCCCGGCGATGTCATATCAACCGGAACACCGCCCGGCGTGGGCATGGGGCAGTCGCCGGAAACCTATCTAAGGCCTGGCGACAAAATAGAGCTTGGTATCGAACGGCTGGGCGTTCAAAACCAGACCGTAGTTGCAAGCATATGACAAAGATCACCGGCCTTCGCACCTATGATCTAAGGTTCCCAACGTCCCAAGACCTAAGCGGTTCAGATGCGATGAATCCAGACCCGGATTATTCCGCTGCCTATGTCATTCTAGAGACGGATACTGGCCTTGAGGGCCATGGGCTGACGTTCACGATTGGACGAGGCAACGAAATCTGCATCGCTGCAATTGAGGCGTTGAAAGACTTTGTGGTCGGTTTGGATCTGGAATGGATTACTGAAGATATGGGACGCTTTTGGCGTCACGTCACCGGTGATAGCCAGTTGCGTTGGATAGGTCCGGACAAAGGGGCCATTCACATGGCCGCAGGGGCGGTTATCAACGCGGCATGGGATCTCTGGGCCAAGGATGCCGGAAAACCCGTCTGGCTGCTTGTTTCAGAAATGACCCCCGAAGAGATCGTCAGATTGATCGACTTTCGATATCTTATCGACGCGCTGAGCCCCGCCGAAGCTTTGGACATCCTGAAAACCGCCGAGCCGTTTAAGTCTGAACGCATTGAGACACTGCGCTCCGAAGGCTATCCTTGTTATACCACCTCGGCTGGGTGGCTGGGATATCCAGATGACAAATTGCGAAAACTCTGCCGCGAGGCGCGGGAGTCTGGCTTTACCCATACCAAATTCAAAGTAGGTCGAGACCTAGACGACGATATTCGTCGCCTGACAATCGCACGCGAAGAACTGGGCGACGACATGACGATCATGATCGATGCCAATCAGGTGTGGGAGGTCAACGAAGCCATCGATTGGGTTAAAAAGCTGGCCTTTGCCCGCCCGTTCTTTATCGAAGAACCGACCAGCCCAGACGATGTGTTGGGCCACAAAGCCATCCGTGACGGTGTATCCCCGATCAAAGTCGCCACAGGCGAGATGTGTCAGAACCGCATTTTGTTCAAACAGTTCATCACAGCGGGCGCCATCGATATCGTTCAGATCGATAGTTGCAGAATGGGCGGATTGAACGAGGTGCTCGCCGTCATGCTTATGGCGGCAAAGTACAATTTGCCAGTATGGCCGCATGCCGGCGGCGTGGGTCTTTGCGAATATGTGCAGCATATGTCCATGATCGATTACGTCGCGATCTGTGGTGAAAAAAACGACCGTCGGATTGAATATGTTGACCACTTGCACGAACATTTTGTCGACCCGTGTCGCATTTCGGATGGCGCGTACAGAACACCGGATCAACCTGGATTTTCAGTCGAAATGAAGAAAAACAGCATCGCGACACATAACTTCATTTCGCGATGATGTGCGGGTGACCTGGCAGCCATTGTCACAATACCCGCCTCAGATTATCACACATGCTGTCTGCTCTCACCTTCGCTTCATTTAGAGGCAGCCTCTAGGCGTGATAGGAGTCAACGCACCCTCAGGGGCGTGGCCCGCGCAGCTGGTATCGCTGACATCGCGACTTTGGCGAAGTGGATCGTGAATGGATCGCCGGATGCACTGACATCAGTGCGCAGTGCCAAAGCGTCCGGCATCCAGAATGTTGTGTCGAGCAGATCAATGACCCACAGCGAAAAGGCTCAAGCTGAGTACGAATCGGAGGTCACCAAAGTTTCGTCTAATCAAGGCTCGGAATCGAAAATGTAAAAGCAAGAGAGCAGATGAAGACTATCAAAGGGCAGGTCGCTACCTCATTTCGAGAAGCCAGATCAAAAACGGATGCCTTGTTTACCTGAAAATGTGTCGTCCTTACGGTGTGTGGACAGAGGATATTTTCGCGTGCACGTTGCGACGAGTCCATCGGTCTTGCAAGGCATTGATATTTGGCGATATTTGCGTTGATTTTATAGCTTTTTCGACAGCGCGATAGTGTCGTTTCTTCGAAAAGAATTTTCCCGAAAGCGCGATCAATTTCTAGAACACTATAAAATATTGTTTGTACACGTTCATTTTTTCGATCATCAATGACGTTCTTCGATCAAGACGTTTGGGTGTCGCAAGGCAGTTTTTTCCCAGTGGATATTTTTTTCACCGAGTGACAACTCTACGTAGAAAAGTGCGAAAGAAGTAGATTTTTATTGTTTACTAATTGGAAACATTTGTAGGGTACCGCCGATGTATGTGCGTGTTGATCCGATGAACGTCCTGAACCCAATGGACTTTTGGGCTACCCCCACGATTCGCAAATTTCGCTGGCCGGATACCCCTCCAGAAAAGCCATCGTTGCTGCGCGATCCTTCGGGATTTTCGGACGATTCGATCATTTTCCCGCTGGAGTAGCATCTGTCAATCAAATTTGGGTGTTTTTACACAATGCGCCCTTTTTTTCGCGCATTGGACACAAATTTGCCTAAAAAAGCGGCAACACAAGAACAGTATCGTCGACCTATTGAGCTTAGAAAGTGTAAAATGAAACAAAAATTAATTGGATTTGTGGTTTTAGCCGCCCTATTTGCTGGGCCTGCCGCTGCACAGCAGGCGTCGTCGGGCGTCTCATCGTATGTAATGAACACGTTGTTCATCGTTATCTGTGGTGTCCTTGTTATGTGGATGACTGCGGGCTTTGCGATGCTCGAAGCGGGCTTTGTTCGCGAAAAAAACGTGATCAACCAATGTGCTAAGAATATCGGAATTTTCGCCATCGCATCGACGGCATTCATTCTGACAGGGTACGGTATCATGTTCCCAAGCGGGAATTGGATCGTAGCAGGCTATTTCGGATTTGACGGTGCGATTCAGATTACGGATGTTGTTGAAAGCAACTCTGATTTCAGAGGCCGCGGTCATGCCGGAGCGGGCGATATCTTTTTCCAATCGATGTTCTGCGTTGCTGTTGCGTCGATTGTGTCTGGTACGGTTGCTGAACGGATTAAACTTGCGCCGTTCTTCATCTTTACTGCGATTTTGACATCGGTCATCTATCCTATCCAAGCGTCCTGGACGTGGGGCGGCGGGTTTTTGGCATCTGATCTTGGTTTCGTGGATCTCGCCGGAAGCTCTGTCGTTCACGTCGTCGGCGGTGTTGCCGCATTGACTGGCGCATTGTTTGTTGGTGCGCGTGGCGGACGGTTCGTGGATGGCAAGAAAGTTCCATTTGTCGGATACTCAATGCCAGTGGCAACAATTGGCGCCTTGATCCTTTGGATGGGCTGGTACGGGTTTAACGCGGGTTCATACCTAAGTTTCTCCTCAGATGCAGACGCAGCTAACGTGGCTCGCATTTTCCTGAACACCAACATGGCAGCGGCAGGCGGTGTCATTACCGCAGCGTTTGTGTCCTACTTCCGCGAGTATCGCTTTGACCTTGGCTTTATGCTGAACGGCGCACTTGGCGGCTTGGTTGCGATTACCGCAGAACCATTGTTCCCATCACCGTTCGTGGCATTTGTAATCGGTATGATCGCAGGTGTGATCATCTTCTGGTCTGTTCAGCTTCTGGACTACCTCAAGATTGATGACGTCGTTGGCGCAATTCCGGTGCATTTGTTCTGCGGCATCTGGGGGACCCTTGCTGTTGCAATGACAAACCCTGATGCGACGTTCCTCGGACAGCTGTCCTCGGTCTTGATCATCATTACCTATGTTGGCCTCGCGACAAGTGTTGTCTGGTTTGCGCTGAAAGAAACAATGGGCATTCGTGTCACATCGCAAACCGAACAATCCGGCATCGACGAAAGCGACTATGTAATGAACAACTGATCGATCGATCATTGTTTCAAAATTTTGGCCAAGGCAAACCAAATGGGAATGCCTTGGCAGCGACGGCAGGCAGTCGTTTGCTAGATTAACTAATAATTAGATCGTTGAGTTAACCAACTGCGACGTTTTTATTTTCGGAGTACAGCAATGAAGATGCTGATCTATGGCCTTGTTATTTCGTTCGGTTTATTGGCGAACGATGCGCAAGCACAGGGCGAGCCGACATTGACGATTGACGGGAAAGAATATCCCGTTTCCGTATTGATGAATAATTGCCAAAATATTAGCGATCAACCTGAGGCGCAGATCGCGTGCTTCAACGCAATTTCTCAGCTTTTGGAAGCGCAAAACGGGGTGCAGGAAAGCGGCGAAACGTCTGTACCTCAAGCCTTAGAAGCGTTGCAGAACGTGGCACAATTTGACAACGGCGAAACCGGACTGTCGATTACTGGGTCTAACTGCAATATCCAAATCGTCTATTACAACAACTACTTCCATATCAGCCGTCGCAATGTGTCGACGATCGACGTGTTTAGCGCAGAGTTTGATGTGTCGAAGCTGCAGTTCGACCAAGTCGTCCAAGACCAAGGCGGGCAGTTGCCGTTTTCACAGGGTGTTCTCGACGACGGAGAGATTGCGGCGATGCATGGTGGTGCAGCATTGGAATCAACTGAGTATAATTTTGACTCTAAATCCGCTCGGACATCGATTGGTGACTATGCGATTGAAGTAATCGATCAACTGGACGTCAGGGAAGATCAAAAGTTCCAATTTGTTTTGGTTCACCCTGAAAAAAGCGATTCCAGCGCAGATATCTGGAGCGCGTTTGAAGAGTTCTCTACTGTATGCCGTCAGTAAGCACCTTTTCGAACCTGGAACATGGTTAACTCGACCTTTTTTCCAAGGCTCGTTGTCGGCGGCATCAGTAGGGCCGTGAAGAACTTAAGCTCGATACTCTAATTCGACTTGATGGTCAGTTGTTAAACAGCTGAGGCGTGCGCGCTTTCTCCGAATACAGACAGATATTCACCGACATTCACGCCAAACCGCCTTTGGAACGCACGTCGCATTCGCTGCAAATCCCCGAACCCAGATCTGGACGCGACGGTCTGCAGCGGGATGTTCTCATTCAGCAGTCCACGAGCATGATCGACGCGGATTTTTTCGACAAACTGCGCAGGCGACAATGCCAAGTGTTTTTGGAATCGACGACTTAATGTGCGTTGATTCATACCTGCCGTTTTTGCCAGGGCCTCAAGAGACCAGTTGTGATCCGGTCTGGCCACAATGTTTTCGATCAGTTGTGTCAGGTTATCGTCTTGGGTGAATTGCCCAGCGAGGTGCATAGCGTACTGACTTTGACCGCCCGTGCGCCGCAGTTGGACCACCATCTCTCGGGCGACCTCAAGGGCCACAGCATTTCCGCAATCTTTGCGAATGATCGCCAATGCCAGATCGACACCTGTTGTGACACCTGCCGACGTAAAGATGCGACCGGATTCGGTGCTGATGCGGTCAAGGTCCCAAAGGACGTTTGTATAATTCTGGATGTGGACATCGCGCCGCCAGTGGGTTGTGGCGGGTTTCCCGTCAAGCACGCCCGCCGCCGCCAGAATAAGAGCGCCCGAGCAGATTGAAATCAGACGACCATCACCAGATGCGGCTGCTTTCTGAGAGACGATATCAAGCAGTTCCGAATGCTTTAGATACGCGTCAACGCCCCCGCCGGGGATGAGCAAGTCATCTGACGTAGATTGTGCCGACACTTGACCATCGACCCCCAGGACCAACCCACATGATGCGCGGATTGATTGCCCGTCCAAGCTGACATAACGATGTTTATACATCTGCTGATCTTTGTATCGCGCTGTGTCAAACGCTTGAACAGGGCCTGCAGCATCCAGCAGGTTGACCCCTTCAAAGAGAAAGACATCCAAAACGCGTGGTTTAGGGGGCTTGTCCATTATTGACGCCTCTTTTGATTTATGGACATCATCTCTGTCTCCTGTTGGTCGACGGGTCAATAGGGTTTGATGGCCCAGCCCGGGGATATCCGCCCTTTGATGCGTTGTCCTATTCTGACCGCTTCAGAAGTTTCTATTTGAAGATGTAAATCATTCGAATTGATGGTCGATTTGTCCCCCCTTATCGAGATTGAATTAAAAGATGCGGACAGCATGACGAAATTGAGAAGTTATGTCGTTTTGTATGCTGCAATCCCAGTGATCGACCCTTAGGCTGCTAAAACGAGGGGGAGGAAAAAAGCACGTATGACCGATCTTTGGGATGGTTTGTCCCGGGCTTTCTGGCTTGTCGTAACGTTGGACGCGGAACTGGTCGAAATCGCGCTGCGTTCTCTGCAGGTGACGATCACTGCATTGGTTATTGCGTCTTTGATCGCCTTACCGCTGGCCGCTGTTCTTGCTGTGCGCCGGTTTCGAATGCGCCGCGCGGTTATTGCTGTGTTGAACGCGCTTATGGGTTTGCCACCAGTTGTGGTTGGATTGATCGTTTACATTCTGTTGTCGCGTTCGGGTCCTTTCGGAGTTTTTGGATTGCTGTTCACACCGACGGCAATGATCATCGCCCAAGTCATCATTATCGTTCCGCTTATCGCATCGATTGCGCATCAATCGTTGCGCGACCTTTGGACTGAATACCACGATCTGCTGATATCCATGAACGTGACACAGACACAGAAGGTGAAAACGCTTTTGTGGGATGCGCGGCGCGCTCTTTTGACCGCGTCACTTGCCGGGTTTGGGCGCGCGATTGGCGAAGTGGGCGCGATCATGATTGTCGGGGGAAACATCGATCATGCAACGCGGGTCTTAACAACGGCCATCGCTTTGGAAACCGGCAAGGGCGAATTTGCCTTGGCGCTTGGGCTTGGTTTTGTTCTGATTGCTCTGACCATCGCGATAAACAACGCTACACATTGGTTGGGGCAAACCGAGAGGGAGGGGCGGTGGTGACGCAGCTCTTTCCATTGAAAGTCACAGGGGCGGAATCGCGTCGTCGTGGAAAGCTCTTGGTTGGGCCGATCGATCTGGAGCTTGGCCCGACAGGAACAACAATTGTTATTGGCCCAAACGGATCAGGTAAAACCACGTTGCTTAGCTTGCTGCACGGCACCAGTCGTCTGAATGCAGGACAGGTCACGTGGGCCTGTTCGACAGAGGACGCACGGCGACATCAGTCTTTTGTATTTCAACGGCCTGTCATGTTGCGCCGGTCCGTGGTCGATAACATTGCTTATCCATTGAGCCTGCGAGGTCATGACACCAAAACGGCCCGCGCGCAGGCGACTGAATGGGCCATTCGCGTCGGCCTTGGCGATATGCTAACGCGTCCTGCGACTGTTTTGTCAGGTGGCGAACAGCAAAAGCTGGCTTTGGCGCGGGCTTTGATATCAGAACCTAAATTGGTTTTTCTGGACGAACCGTGCGCAGCTTTGGATGGGCGCGCGATGCGTGAGATTGAAACGATTTTGACAGAAGTCAAAGCCGCCGGCACACGCATCATTTTATCGACCCACGACCTTGGGCAAGCGCGCAGATTGGCGGACGAGGTTTTGTTCCTGAAGGGCGGATTGATCCATGAACATGGATTGGCGTCGGCGTTCTTTGAACAACCACACACACCCGAAGCGCAAGCATTCTTGAAAGGGGATATTGTCGAATGAAGAGTTTAGTAGCCCTATCGATGGCCTTTGTTGTTCTGGGACAAGCTGTGTTTGCCGATGTTATGAAGCTGGCCGTTACGACCAGTTTTCACAATTCGGGATTGGCCGAAATCCTGTTGCCTGAGATAAAAAAGGATCTTGAATTGGATGTGCAGTTGCTCGTGGTTGGAACAGGGCAGGCTTTGAAACTTGGGCGGTCTGGGGATGTGGATGCAATCTTGGTTCATTCTCGTAAAGCCGAGGAAGACTTTGTGGCGGGCGGGTCCGGCACATCTCGGCGCGAGATAATGTATAATGACTTTGTGATTGTGGGTCCTCGTGCGGACGCGGCTAACATTGGATCTGCGTCAGACGCGAAGGAGGCATTGCAACGGATTGCAAACACCAAAGCAAGATTTGTCAGCCGGGGTGACGACAGTGGCACTCACAAAAAAGAACAAAGCCTTTGGTCATCTGCTGGATTGAATACAAATAACTTTGACAGTTGGTACAACGCGGTTGGCGCTGGAATGGGCGCGGCTTTGAACACTGCGTCCGGATTGAATGCTTACATTCTGTCAGATCGCGCAAGCTGGTTAAACTTTGGAAATAAGGGCGATTTGGCGCTGCTATTCTCCGGTGATCCGGTGCTGTTTAATCAATACGCATATTTGCCCGTTGACCCCCAAAAGCATCCGCATGTTCAACATGATTTGGCTTTAAAGCTGGAAAAATGGCTGACGTCTGACCGGGCGGCCAAGTTGATCAACGGCTATGAAATCGACGGCGAAACTCTGTTTACGTTCAACGCCAAACCGTCCAGCCAATAGCGTTTAGTGATCGGTGTCACCATGTATCGCGAACTGGTCTAAACCGGCTTCTTGGGGTTCGATCATGCGATAGGATTCTTTGACACCTGCGGGGGTCAGTTCACGGGCAACCGTTAGCAACATGTTTTGCGCATGGTCCTCGCACAGGTCGACCATTTGCGAAATTTCTTCGGCGGCAACAGGTTTCGCAGCCTCTACCGAAGGAGCCCCGTAATAGGTCACAAAATGATGGGCCAGCAATTCCGTCAACGTTTCAATCTCTGACGCTTCAATCTGCGTGACCGC
This sequence comes from Paracoccaceae bacterium, assembly GCA_039975755.1. GTDB lineage: Bacteria > Pseudomonadota > Alphaproteobacteria > Rhodobacterales > Rhodobacteraceae > JABSSA01. The sequence goes on from JBDWGM010000043.1 coordinate 109,957, forward strand.
GACAAATGTCACGCGCCCTCCGGTTTCAAGGCCAAACCAGCCGTTTGAAAACGCTTGGCGTGACTTTCCGCTCAAATCGGCTTCGGTCCAGTTTGAAAACTCAAACCCACCCGAAATGCACCATTCTCCGGTGCGTGCGGGGGATGCAAAAACGCGTGTGTCGCTTTCGTCAAAATGAATGGCGCGCGCAAGGTTCATGAACTCTCCAGAAGGGCTGTCAAAGGGATCAAATGGGTTGTGGAATCGTCGCGCAGCAACATCCCAAAATCTTCGTCGACGCCAAGAAAGGTGCCGGATGTCTTGGAATGACTGGCCGGTTCACCGACGCCATGCGCAAGGCCGCGCCACTCCGAATGGAGCGGTTTGTTACCTTCGTCTTCCCAACGTCCGATCCATCCCAACGTATGGCGGGCCCACGCTTCGACCAAAGCAGGCGCTTGAACATCGGCGCACCCTTCTGCGTAAAGCGCGGTTTCATCCGGTGTGTCCCCCGGTCGGTCGCTTTCCGGCCAAAGCGGAAGCGTGAATCCAATGGCCAGCCAATCGGGGACTGCCTCAGGATCAGGGTTTGAACAGGTCACGCTGAAGCTGCCGCATTTCGCACCATTGATGCGCAATCCACCATTCCATTCCAGATGCACGGCCACTTCGGGTGGGGCAAGCGCGCCCAATGCATTTTGAAACCCGATACCACATAAGGGAAACATGGCCATTGCTTTGGCCAGCGGGATTTCTGGCGCGAATACAAGTGCCGCATCGATTGCATCTGATCCGATGCGGTGGGCCAACAGACCTGCGTCACATCCCTGCATGGCGCGCATTTGCGCATGTTCCATCGCAGCGCCCGATGCAGGTTCGTCATGGAACAGCGGAGGAAGCACCAGCTCGGTCATGCGACGCCCTGCGCGACCAATGCGTTTGCAACATCGTGAAACGCCCGTGCTTGCGGGCTGTCGGGTTGGCTGACAACGATAGGAGCACCCCCGTCAGCGGCCAGACGAATATCCAGATGCAA
>JBDWGM010000044.1:0-9960 GCA_039975755.1 Paracoccaceae bacterium
AACTGTCGTGATAACCGCGCATGGCGATGTGCCCGTCGCGGTCAAAGCGATGCGCGCTGGTGCTATTGATTTCATCGAAAAGCCGGCCTCAGAGGCGCAATTGCTAGAAGCCGTGGGCATGGTGTCAGGTTTGCTGTTCAATCGACAGCTACCAACTGTGTCGAAAAAGATTATTGCCAGCCGTCTTGAGAAATTGACCGACCGCGAGCGCGATGTTTTGGATCACCTTTTGATGGGTAAACTGAATAAAGAGATCGCAAACGAACTGGACGTTTCGCAGCGTACTGTTGAAGGGCACCGATCGCGGATCCGCGAAAAGATGCACGCGCGGGGCGTGGCTGATTTGATCCGGATGCTCGGGTAAATTCACATTCTACGCACGTAGTATTACGCAGTGGTAATTCCGACCTATCTCCCTCTTGGCAATTCACCCTAAGGTTTAGATCGCTGAGGTCAGTACAATAAAAAGCCAGTGTAAACCTGATTCTTAAAACAGGCGGCACCAAGGCAGAGTTAAGCACACGACCAATGGCTGAGGAGGTTAGCGCCGCAATCTAGAATGGGTTTGGCGTCAAAATTACTAGGTACAGGGTTAGGGAGTCTGCACCGATGTCTAGGGACAATGAGGTTACGACCGCGCGCCTGCCAACCGCACCGCCGGAATTTACTATGTATCGCAGAAGCGAAGCGAATATCCGCCGTTTGCGTGAAATTTTGCCTGAAGATTTGGTTGTGGATCTGGCTCGCGAAGTGATCTTGCGTGTGGCCTCCAGCGAACCGGGCTTGGAACATGTGCCAATCACAGTATCGCAAAAAGATATCAGAGATTTTTGCTACGCGCTTGTGTCAGACGACCACACAGCGGCGGCGGCGATTATTTCCGAGCTTCGCGCAGATGGCGTGCGGCCAGAGGACATTTACCTAAGGCAACTCGCTGTTGCTGCGAGAATGTTGGGAGATATGTGGGTCAGCGACGAAATGACGTTCAGCCAAGTAACCGTTGGGACCGGACGGATGCTGGCCATTATGCGCAGTCTGCGTCACCTGTTTGAACCCGCGCTTTCCGGGAACGACAAATCCGCAATCTTTGCTGCCGTTCCTGGCGAAGATCACACCCTTGGCGTTCGTATGGCCGCGGATATTTTTCGCAAAGACGGTTGGGAAATCGCGTTGAAAGTCGGGTTGGATCACGATCAACTTGTCGCTGAAATCGAACAGGCCCCTGCTGGAATTGTTGGCTTATCCATTAGCGGCGAACACTCCATCGAAGCGCTGTCGCGATTGGTGGTTGCTTTGCATATCTCTTGTCCGCGCTCGATCCTTGCTGTCAGCGGCCCAAACATTGAAGAGGTCAGGCCGATCCTAACCTTGATGGGCTTGGATGTGATTGCGACAACGGTCGAGGATGCTCAGGCGCAAATGTCCGCTCTTTGGGAAATCAATATGGCCCGCTAAGTCTTGCTGATCAGATCGTATTTCCGCAGTTTCACGTACAAAGACTGACGCGACAGCCCTAGCATCTCGGCTGCGGCGACACGGTTGTTTGACGTCATTTGCACTGCGGTTTCGATGCACATCTTTTCAACGACATCCGTGGTCTTGGCCACGATATCCTTCAGTGACTGCCCGCCAATCAGCTCGATGACCGAATTCATATCGACATCGGTGATGTGTTTGTTTGAGGTACTGACGGTTTCAACGCGATGTGAATCCCGAATAACCAGCGCAAACACAGCTTCCACCCCAGCCTTCAACACAGACGTGGAAATTTCGACCGCACGTTCGCCGCCATATGCGCTGGTAACTTTGGTCGCATAAAGCCGCATTCCGCCGCTGCGCCGCGCGTTCTCGATCATCACATTCAGATCCACCGTGCCCCGCGCGCAGAAATCAATGAACGAGCGTCCAATGACGCTTTGTGAATGGGCAACGTGGGCGAGTTTCAAAAACGCTTCATTCGCGCTGAGAATGATCCCGGCTTCGGTCACAAAAACAATCGAGTCTACGCCACTGCGAAACAGATCCGCGAGATGGTGTTGTAACTGATCGGCCGTTCCGCTTTGCACTCCAATTGACGTAATCTTGCACAGCACCATTTGACTGCTCGACCCGCGAAACAAGGTCGGGCTGAGGGACAATTTCCGGGTCCCTTGGGCACTTTTTGCGATGACAGGAGGCTGTGATTGTTCGGCGGCCGCACTGATCAAGCGTTCAACTATGTCCTTGCGCCCTTTCGCCTCGAACTCGTTTGCGAAAGGCGTATCGATCAGAACCTCCTTTGACTTGCCCAACAGCACCTCAGTTGCCGTGTTGCACGATACGACATGTCCTGTGGCCACAGAGATAAACACCGTGGCGACGTCAGAGGATTCCATCAAAACACGCAGGCGAATGTCTTGTTCACGCTGCGCTTCGTAATCAGCTTCTAGCGCAATCTGAGCGGACACAAGTTGTTGCTGCATTTCCGCAGTGCGTCGCAGGTCACTGCCCAACATCAGAACCGCGCCCTGATCATTCAAATGATAGAAAGAGTACCTGACGGGCAGTTTAGAAAAGTCACCAGAAGCTTTGTGGTTAAGCTCAACCGGAAGAACATCACTCTGCCCCGCCAGGAATTGCGCTAAGCGTGACTCGAATTTGGGAACAGATTCGACCGTCAGTGTGGATTGCATCTGCTGGCCAGACCAGTTGGCAATATGCGCTTGATCAACAGACTCTAGACTGCTTTGCGCACCGGAGATTTTCCCCGAACCATCTATAATTAAGCCAAAATCTGCCACTCGCGAGATAATCTGGGCGGCAACATCAGAATTCATCGCAGAAATCAAACCGCTGGTCCAAGTCGTTTCAACATGTGACGCCATTCATCGCGGCCCTTCTGACAGTTTTTTCTTACATGCCGTGTGTCAACCCAATACCGATATTTCTACGCGAGTAAAATCCCTAGATGACAAGTCTAGTGCCTCTTGCCAATTATTTGTGAAACGATCCGCATGGACTGTGCACAAAACATCATCGTTCAAGTCACAAAATGATCCACCAACAATAACCTTACATGCACCCCAATGTGCGCGGCATGTCTCGATTAGGGCCTGAACATCTGTGGGATTTTCTCCGTACGTTGCAGAGATCAAAACGACGTCGAAGCCGTGTTGTTCGGCCAAGCGGGACAGAGTGGTTTCGTGCGCAGTCAGATCAACCACCACGCGCTGGCGTGCTTGGCGCAATTGCTTTGCTAAGACCATCGCGCCCATCGTGTGCTGCGCGCCGTCTGGGACCACCACCAAACAGTTTTGCTCCACTCCATTGCACGTATCAACATACATCGGAACGTCATCGGGCAAGTGGCGCAGCGCAGATTGCAGTCGCGCGCATCCAATCGTCACATCTGCAAAGGAAATTACGTCGTCCACCCAAGATGCGCCCAGTCGGCGCGCAACATCTGGGATTAATTCAAACGCCAGGAAATCATTGGAACGCCCGGCCTGCTGCAGTTCTTGAAACGTTTGTAAAAAATCCGCAAGATCTTGTCCGATAGAGGCGGAATACAATCTGTCCGAGAGGCTATCCATACGGGGACTATTGGCTAGGGAGTGGTGTTCTCCAATGTTTTCCCGACTGTTTGAATCTGCGGGTGCCAGAGTCGACAAGGCCCGAAGCGCTACACGAGCAACGACGTTGGAGTTGTCTTTCAAAATGGCATGATCATGCCGAGACACGGTGCCCCCCTTTAATCTGTTGGACCTGAGACCTGTTGCCGTCTGGTGCAGACAGTGCTCAAAACACAGGTATCGTGTTTTATCTGTGCTTACATGTCAATGAAACATGACATAATTATAATAATGATCAGTTTGATAGCTAAAAATAAGTAAAATTTCCTGAGGCGCCGAAAAAATTATCAGAGATGTATGTAAATCAAAGTTGACAGATTTGGTGCTCCCTGCCAGATTTCAGTGAAAAGCCATTGGCCTCAGGGGGACTCGATGACCAGCGCTTCGGCATCTTCAAATCGACGGTTGGGCTTGTATACGCCTGACCAGCGGATACGCCGAGATGGCACCATCTGGACGTATGTGCAGGGGGTCTTGGCGCCGTTTCAATTCGTCGTGTTTCTGGTCTCTCTGGGTCTTGTTCTACGTTACGCGGCGACAGGTGTAGGGTACGAGATTGCGACAGCCTCGATCATCGCAAAAACGGGCCTGCTATACCTGATCATGATCACCGGCGCGATCTGGGAAAAGGTCGTGTTCGGCCAGTGGCTTTTTGCGCCTGCGTTCTTCTGGGAAGACGTCGTCAGTTTTGGCGTTATCGCCTTGCATAGCTTGTATCTTTACGGACTGCTGACCGGTGCGATGCCACCTGAAACACTGATCGGGATCGTGCTGACGGCTTATGCCGCCTACGTTGTGAATGCGGGTCAGTTTTTGTGGAAATTGCGCGCGGCTCGCCTGCAAGCGGAGGGCGCCGCATGACCGAAGTTTCCCCCCCTCAAATCAGCGGTGGATGTCGATCGGCACCTGTCCTCAAACAGCGCGGCCAACGCGAGGTGTTTTGCGGCCTTACCGGGATCATTTGGTTGCACCGCAAAATGCAGGATGCGTTTTTTTTGGTGGTCGGGTCACGCACCTGCGCGCACCTGCTGCAAAGTGCCGCTGGGGTGATGATTTTCGCCGAGCCTCGATTCGGCACAGCGATTCTGGAAGAGTCAGACCTTGCCGGGTTGAACGACGCCCATGCCGAGCTTGATCGCGAAGTAGAGACGCTGTTGGCGCGCCGCCCCGACATTCGCCAGCTGTTCCTTGTGGGCTCTTGCCCCTCCGAAGTGATCAAGCTGGATTTGAACCGCGCCGCTGAACGTTTGACCCAGGCCTATGCGCCCAAAGTGCGGGTGTTGGAATATTCCGGGTCCGGGATTGAGACCACGTTCACTCAAGGCGAAGACGCCTGTTTGGCGGCCATGGTGCCTGTCTTGCCCAAGACCGAGGCGCACAATCTGGTGGTCGTCGGGGCTTTGCCCGATTTGGTTGAAGATCAGATGTTGGCCTTGCTGAATGGGCTGGGGATCGAGAACGTTCAGGTTCTGCCCGCCCGCACCATTGATGCGGATGTGGCCGTGGGGCCGAACACCGTGTTTGCCCTGACCCAACCCTTTCTTGGCGACACCCATGCGGCCCTGACTCGGCGTGGTGCGCGCCATTTGCTGGCCCCCTTCCCTTTGGGCGAAGAGGGCACAACCGCTTGGCTTGCCGCGATCGCGACCGAATTTGGCGTGTCCAAGGCTACATTCGAAACCGTCACCGAAGCACCGCGCCGACGTGCCCGCGCGGCTGTGGCCCAAGCGGCAGATCGACTGAATGGCAAATCGGTGTTCTTTTTCCCCGACAGCCAGCTTGAAATCCCGTTGGCTCGGTTCTTGACCCGCGAATGCGGAATGACAGCAATCGAAGTCGGCTCGCCCTATATCCACGACGCGATCCATGGCCCGGAACTCGATCTTTTACCCGCGGGTCCGCAGATCTCCGAAGGGCAGGACGTCGATCTACAACTGGATCGTTGCCGCGATGCTATGCCTGATCTCACGGTCTGTGGCCTTGGTCTTGCTAACCCGTTGGAGGCCGAAGGTCTGTCCACCAAATGGGCCATCGAGTTGGTCTTTACCCCAGTGCATTTCTACGAACAGGCGGGGGATCTAGCTTCTCTCTTTGCGCGCCCATTGCGCCGCAAATCTATTTTGGGGGTGGCTGCGGAATGAAACTGACCGTCTGGACATATGAAGGCCCACCCCATGTTGGCGCCATGCGTGTCGCAACTGGCATGAAGGGTCTACATTACGTTCTGCATGCACCGCAGGGTGATACCTATGCCGACTTGCTGTTCACTATGATTGAGCGACGCGATCACCGCCCGCCCGTGACTTACACCACATTCCAAGCCCGCGATCTGGGTGCCGATACATCCGGGCTTTTCAAAGAAGCCTGCCGCGAAGCGTATGAGCGCTTCAAGCCAGAAGCGATCATCGTTGGCGCGTCTTGCACCGCAGAGCTGATACAAGACGATCCCGGCGGCCTGGCGGAAACTATGGGGCTGCCTGTCCCAGTGATCCCGCTGGAATTGCCTAGTTATCAACGCAAAGAGAATTTCGGTGCGGACGAGACGTTCTTTCAAATCGTAAAGCATCTGGCCAAGCCCATGGACAAGACCGCGCGCGTCAGCTGCAACATCATTGGTCCGACCGCCCTTGGTTTTCGACACCGTGATGACGTGGCTGAAATCACCAACCTTCTTTTCGAATTGGGAATCGAAGTCAATGTTACCGCCCCGATGGGCGCAACTCCCAGTGATATCGCGCAGATCGGACAGGCACATTTCAATGTGCTGCTTTATCCTGAAACCGGCGAAGCGGCGGCCCGTCATTGCGAGAAGGTCTTTAACCAACCCTTCACCAAAACTGTGCCGATTGGTGCCGGGGCCACGCAGGATTTCATCGAAGAGGTCCGCGCTCTTAGTGGCAGCACAGTTCAACTGGATGATCAACGATTGCGCCAGACGTGGTGGTCTCGCTCGGTGGACAGCACTTATCTGACGGCCAAACGCGTGTTCATCTTTGGCGACGGGACACATGTGAAAACGGCTGCACGGATTGCTCGTGACGAAATGGGCTTCGAGATCGTTGGCATGGGCTGCTACAACCGCGAATTTGCGAGGGACGTGCGTGCGATGGCCAAAGATTACGGCATCGAGGCTCTGATCACGGATGACTATCTGCTGGTCGAGCAAACCATCCAAGCGCTACAACCTGAAATGATACTGGGCACGCAGATGGAACGCCATATCGGCAAACGTTTGTCGATCCCCTGCGCTGTGATTTCGGCCCCAGTTCACGTGCAAGACTTCCCTGCGCGTTATTCTCCGCAGATGGGTTTTGAGGGCGCGAATGTCATCTTTGACACTTGGGTGCACCCGCTGGTCATGGGCTTGGAAGAACACCTTTTGTACATGTTCCGCGAGGATTTCGAGTTCAACGATGCAGCCGGTCCCAGCCATCATGGTGGCGGCAGTGGACATGACCAAGTGCAGCCAACCCAAAAGGTTGAGCCAACATCGGACAATGTCATTTGGCTGTCTGATGCAGAACGCGAGTTGAAAAAGATCCCGTTCTTTGTGCGCGGCAAAGCCCGCCGCAACACCGAATTTTATGCCGCTGAAAAAGGCGTTTCAGAAATATCGATCGACACACTTTACGAAGCAAAGGCTCATTTTGCGCGATGATGTAAACCATATGCCGTACAACGTTGTGTTGTTGACGTTGGACCGCCACGCGGCGGGTCCTGCCGCACGGGTTGCGCCCAAATTGGCGGCTGACTTTCCGGGCCTGCGCTTGCAAATCCATGCCGCGGCAGAATGGGCTAAGGACGCAGATGCATTGGCTGAGGCAAAGGTCGACATAGCGACTGCAGACCTGATCGTGACCTCGGTGATCTTCCTTGAAGACCACATCCAAGCGATCTTGCCCGACCTCAAAGCCCGTCGCGAACACTGTGATGCGCTGGCCGGAATCATCGCGGATCAGGAAATCGTGCAACTGACCAAGATGGGCGATCTGGACATGATGCGCTCTGCCACGGGTGCGATGGCACTGCTGAAAAAGCTGAAACCCGCCAAGAAATCCGGAAATGCGGGTGCAGGCCAGATGAAGATGCTGCGCCGCATTCCCAAAATCCTGCGTCTGATCCCCGGCAAAAGTCAGGACCTGCGCGCATGGTTCTTGACGATGCAATATTGGCTGGGCGGGTCTGACGACAACATCGAAAGCCTCGTGCGGTTCTTGATCTCGCGCTATGCGTCGCGGCCGGAATGGCGAGGTGTGCCTGCGCCAGAGCCTGTTGAATATCCTGAGGTTGGCCTCTACCATCCAAATCTACCAGGGCATCACATCGCGATAAATTTTGCCGAACTGCCGCTGCGTGGAAATGGCCCATGCGTCGGTTTGGTGATGCTGCGCAGCTATATTCTGGCAGGCGACACGGCGCATTATGACAATGTTATTCGCACCCTAGAGGCCCGCGGTTTGCGGGTTATCCCAGCCTTTGCGGGCGGTCTGGATGCGCGCCCTGCGATTGATGCCTATCACGCTGGACGTATCGACGCGCTGGTCTCGTTGACGGGGTTTTCGCTGGTTGGTGGCCCGGCTTACAACGACAGTGACGGCGCAGTTAAAACGCTGGCTGATCTTGATGTACCTTACATCGCCGCCCAACCATTAGAATTTCAGACCCTCGCGCAATGGGCAGACGGAGGTCAGGGTCTTAGCCCGATTGAGGCCACCATGCTGGTCGCCCTGCCCGAGATTGACGGCGCGACAAACCCGACCGTTTTTGCGGGTCGTCACGGACCGGAAGGCTGCGCGGGCTGTACCCATAACTGCCCCGCGGGCAGTTCGATCAAGGCGATGGCACCTTGCCATGAACGGATTGACGCCCTAGCCGAAAAGACTGAGCGGCTGGCGCATCTGCGCCGCCTTGAGAACGCCGAGAAAACCGTTGGGATCGTTTTGTTCGGCTTCCCGCCAAATGCGGGCGCGGTTGGGACGGCAGCCTATCTGTCGGTCTTTGAGAGCCTGCACAACACGCTGCACCAGATGGCGCGTGACGGCTATGACCTAACCCCGCCTGCCACGGTCAACGACCTGCGGGATGCAATTTTGAACGGCAACGCAATGACCTTTGGACAAGAGGCCAACGTGGCCGCGCGGGTCAGTGCCGATACCATCGTTGCACAAACGCCTTGGCTGGACGAGATCGAGGCCACGTGGGGGCCAGCACCCGGTCGTATCCAAAGCAATGGCAGCGAAGTCTTTGTGCTGGGCGTGCAGTTTGGCCGGGTGTTTGTCGGCGTGCAGCCAGGCTTTGGCTATGAAGGCGACCCGATGCGCCTGTTGTTTGAAAAGGGCTTTGTCCCAACCCACGCCTTCAATGGGTTCTATCACTACCTCAAACATGATCTGAAGGCCGACGTGCTGCTGCACTTTGGCATGCACGGCGCGCTGGAATTTATGCCGGGAAAACAGAACGGCTGCGGTGGGACCGATTGGCCGGACCGCCTGATTGGCAACATGCCCAACGTGTACCTTTATGCCGCGAATAACCCGTCCGAGGCGACTTTGGCCAAGCGGCGCAGTAATGCGATCACGATCACGCATCTGACCCCACCCTTGCAGGCCTCAGGGCTGTATCGCGGCTTGGCCGATCTGAAAGACAGTCTGACCAAATGGCGCGGCATGATTCCCGAGGATGCATCGCGCAGCGCACTAGAAGATTTGATCGCCGCGCAGGCCGAGACCGTGCATCTGGACGCCAGCGACCTGAATACCCTTTGGATCAAATTGCTGGAAACCGAAGATGCGTTGATCCCGGATGGGCTGCACGTTGTCGGGCGGGACCTCAGCGCAGACGCGGTTGAGGGCATGCTGGCCCTAATGCAATTTGACACGGAGGCTGCCCGCGATGTTGCGCGCACTCATCTGGCGCAAAATGGTGAGCTGAGCGCATTGATGCGCGCGCTAAACGGCCAGTTCATCAAACCCGTGGCAGGGGGCGACGTTATTAATGCGCCGGATATTCTCCCAACCGGGCGCAACATCCACGCCTTTGACCCGTTCCGCATGCCTACGGCCTTCGCGATGCGAGAGGGTGCATTGCAGGCCGAGGAATTGTTGCGCGCCCACGACGCTTTGCCCGAAACTGTGGCGCTGGTGTTGTGGGGGTCGGACAATATCAAGTCAAATGGCGGTCCCATCGCGCAAGCCTTGACGCTGATGGGTGCACGACCTCGCTTTGACAGCCATGGCCGCTTGTGCGGTGCGGACTTGGTGCCGCTTGCGGACCTCGGGCGGGCGCGCATCGATGTGGTGATGACCCTCTCGGGCATTTTCCGCGACCTGCTGCCGTTGCAAACCAAACT
>JBDWGM010000045.1:0-13197 GCA_039975755.1 Paracoccaceae bacterium
TGTCTAGACTGAGCGTAATGAGACCAGTCAGAGGTTCCAATGAACGATCGGCCCAAATTGCGCCTTGGCGTGAATATCGACCACGTGGCGACTGTCCGCAATGCACGCGGCGGCGACACACCGGACCCTTTGCGCGCGGCCCGTATTGCTGAAGAGGCAGGCGCAGATGGGATCACCGCGCATCTGCGCGAAGACCGTCGCCACATCTCGGATGCGGATATCGATGGCTTGATGGACACGTTGAACGTGCCTCTGAATTTCGAAATGGCCGCAACGGATGAGATGCAGAAAATCGCGTTGCGCCACAAGCCCCACGCCGTCTGCATCGTTCCTGAAAAGCGCGAAGAACGCACAACCGAAGGCGGGCTTGAAGTCGCGCGTGAAGAAAACAAATTGGCGCATTTCATTGCTCCGCTGCGGGATGCGGGGTGCCGCGTGTCCATTTTCATCGCCGCCGATATGCGCCAGATCGAAGCCGCCCACCGCATTGGGGCGCAGGTGATCGAATTGCATTCCGGCGCCTATTGCGACGCGCATCACGAAGGCCGCATAGAAGACCGCGACCGTGAACTTGCCGCCCTCAAAGAAATGTCGACCTTTGGGCATTCGCTGGGTCCCGAAGTGCATGTCGGCCACGGACTGACCTATGAAACCGTGCAACCTGTCGCGGCCTTTCCAGAGGTGCGCGAATTGAACATTGGGCATTTTCTGATTGGCGAGGCTATCTTTCTTGGACTGGACCCGGCAATCCGCGAAATGCGCCGCCTGATGGACGAGGCTCGCTTGGCATGAGACCGCTCTGGCATCTTTTGATCCTCGTCTTAGTATTGGCTTTGCCACAGCGCGGCGCGGCGCAAGGCTGGCCCAATCTGGATCAACTGTTGTTTTCGACTCTGACCCAATCGGGGACCGCAGAGGCGTCGTTTTGGTTGCCCAACCATCTGAGCGCGGATCAAGCCACACAAGCTTTGGGCGTCGTTTATGAACACATCCCCGGGTCCGCCGGGACGACAGGGATAGCCTTGGGGATCTACAACAAAACAGCCGCAGGGTGGCAATTTGCGGCCCCGATCGTGGGCGTATTGGGACAATCCCCACGGGATGCGGCCTTTTCGGGCACGACGCTGGACGTGACGACGACCTTGCTTGGGCCCAATGACGCCCGCTGTTGTCCGACACTGCCAGCGCGCTGGCGCATTGATTTGACCACTTTGACCGTAACACGACTGAATTGACCGCTTCCTATGACACATCCCATCCCGAAACAGGTGCGCAATGACTGCTGAACTTTGGATCGTCCTTTTGGGCTGGGCCCTTGCTGGCGGCAGCCCTGGACCGGCCACGCTTGCCATATCTGGCACATCCATGGCGCAGGGGCGCATTGCGGGGCTGGCGATGGCATCAGGCGTTGTCGCCGGATCGGCCAGTTGGGGAATCGCTGCAGGCTTGGGCATGTCGGCCCTGATGTTGGCACATGTCTGGATCTTTGAATTAATCCGGTATGTTGGCGCGGCCTATCTGTTGTGGCTTGCCTTCAAATCTTTGCGAACTGCGTGGTTCGGTCGGGTGCCAAATGCGGCCGCGTCAAGCAGTGGACGTTTGTTTGTCAAAGGCCTGTTACTGCATCTAACAAATCCAAAGGCGATCCTTGGATGGGGTGCTATTTACGCCATCGCCTTACCCGCTCAAGCTTCCCCAACCGAGGTTTGGGCACTGTTCGCATCACTCATCATTGTATCGATGAGCGTGTTCTGGGGATACGCCTTGCTGTTTTCGATCCCACGGGTCGCGCAGGTCTATGCCCGCGCCAGCCGGGTCTTTGACGCTGGGTTTGGCGTCCTGTTTGGCGCTGCCTCATTGCGCATCCTCACCGCAAGGATCACAACAGCATGATCCTTGGCATTGGAACAGATCTTGCGAATATTGAACGGATTCAAGGGACTTTGGACAAGTTTGGCGAACGGTTCGTCAATCGCGTGTTCACCGACATCGAACAGGCCAAAGCGGAACGCCGCGCCGACACCGCTGGCACCTATGCCAAACGCTGGGCCGCAAAAGAAGCCTGTTCAAAAGCACTGGGCACCGGGTTGCGCATGGGCATTTCTTGGAAAGACATGTCCGTGTCCAATCTAAAAACCGGACAGCCCATTATGCAGGTGACGGGATGGGCCAAAGACCGCTTGGACAAGATGACGCCACCCGGTCACGAGGCCATCATTCACGTCACGTTAACCGACGATCACCCATGGGCGCAGGCGTTTGTTTTGATCGAAGCACGCCCAATCACATCCGAACACCCCCCAAGCTGTCCTTGACACCCCGCACGTCAACCCCCAAACCCCAGCGAAACATATTTCGAGCAGGAGAGGCCAATGGCCACTGAAGAAACGGCACAAAACGGTTTTGTTGAAACCATCAAGACAATTGTCTACGCCCTGCTCATTGCTGGGGTCTTTCGCACCTTATTCTTTCAACCGTTCTGGATTCCAACCGGATCCATGAAAGAAACATTGCTGATTGGCGATTTTCTGTTCGTGAACAAAATGGCGTACGGCTATTCCTATGCCTCCTGCCCCAGCCTGCCCTTTATTGGCGTCGACGCGAAAAAGCTGTGCGGCGTGTTGGACGGCGACAATGATCGATTTTGGGGCGGCGACCCCGAACGCGGGGATGTGGTCGTGTTCCGTCACCCAACGCAAGGATCAGATTACATCAAACGTCTTGTCGGTTTGCCCGGTGATCGTATTCAGGTGAAACAAGGCGTTCTGTATATCAACGGCACAGCCGCCCCTCAGCAGCCTGATGGCGCCTTCATGGAAGAAATGATGCGCCAAGGACCGCAAGGTGTTTTGCCGGCATGTGCCAACGGGCCAGTGGGCGAAGGTGGCACATGTGCCAAAGAACGCTTTGTCGAAACCTTCCCCGATGGCGGCACCCATAAAATTCTGAACATTCGCAATCAGGGCACGGATGACACGGGCGTCTTTTTGGTTCCGGAAAAGCACTTCTTTTTCATGGGTGACAACCGCGACAACTCGTTGGACAGCCGGACCCCGCAAATTGCACGTGGCGTTGGATTTGTCCCCTATGAGGATCTGATTGGTCGCGCGGATCGGATCATGTTCTCGTCCGCGGGGCGTTCTATGTTCTTTTTCTGGACATGGCGCAGTGACCGTTTCTTTAAAGCTGTCGAGTGAAACGTTCGGCCGAACTCGCAGCCTTTGAGGCGCGGATTGGCCATGTTTTTGCCAATGCAGATTTGTTGCGCGAAGCGTTGACGCATCCGTCGATTTCAGAGCGCGTACGGCCAGATAATCAACGGCTCGAATTCCTGGGGGATCGGGTGTTGGGGCTTGTCATGGCCGAAGCGTTGTTGGCGGATGATTTGCAAGCCTCAGAAGGAACATTGGCACCGCGCTATAATACGTTGGTGCGCAAAGAAACATGCGCAGATGTCGCCCGGTCCATTGAATTGGGTCAAGTTCTGCGGTTGGGGCGGTCCGAGATGTTATCCGGTGGGCGGCGCAAGTTGGCCCTATTGGGCGATGCCATGGAAGCTGTTATTGCCGCTGTCTATCTGGACGCGGGTTTTGAGGCGGCGCGCGATATGACCCTGCGGTTGTGGGGATCGCGGATACGCGATGTTGAATCCGATGCGCGCGATCCCAAAACAGCCCTGCAAGAATGGGCCCAAGCGCGTAAAATGCCGCCACCAAGTTATGTTGAGGCAGAACGATCCGGCCCCGACCATGCACCACAATTTGTGATCGTTGCACGCCTGTCTGATGGCCAAGAAGCCACAGCCAAGGCCGGATCAAAACGCGAAGCGCAGCAAGCCGCAGCCAAAGCGCTGCTGACGCAAGTCGAAGGGAATAAGACATGAACACGCGCGCAGGATTTGTGGCGTTGATCGGTGAACCCAATGCGGGCAAATCCACATTGCTCAATCGCATGGTCGGGGCCAAGGTTTCGATTGTCACGCATAAGGTCCAAACAACACGCACACGGATACGCGGCGTCGCCATGGAAGGCGACAGCCAGATCGTCTTTGTCGACACGCCCGGATTGTTCCAACCCCGCCGCCGTCTGGACCGAGCCATGGTTGCTGCCGCTTGGGGTGGGGCTGCGGATGCGGATGCAATCGTTTTGATGATCGAAGCGCATCGCGGCATCACACCCGGTGTGGAAAGCATCCTTGAAGGGCTCGCTGAAATTGGCAAAGGCCGCAAAGTTGCGCTGGCTTTGAACAAGATCGACCGCGTTGATGTATCTGTGTTGCTGGGTCTGGCCGAAGAAATGAACGCCCGTCACAACTTTGCCGAAACCTTCATGATCTCGGCTGAGAAGGGTCACGGCGTGGATGATCTGCGCCAATGGTTGGCCAAAGAAGTCCCCGCAGGCCCGTGGTTGTACCCCGAAGATCAAATCGCGGATCTGCCCATGCGCATGATCGCCGCTGAAATGACTCGCGAAAAGCTGACACTGCGGTTGCATCAGGAATTGCCCTATCAATTGACTGTTGAGACCGAAAACTGGGAAGAACGCAAAGACGGGTCCGCCCGCGTGGAACAGTTGATCTATGTTATGCGGGACGGGCACAAAGGCATCGTTCTTGGCAAAGGTGGCGAAACCATCAAGGCTGTTTCAAAAGCGTCTCGCGAAGAGCTTGAGGCCTTTTTGGACCGACGCGTCCATCTGTTTTTGCAGGTCAAAGTCCGCTCTGGTTGGCAGGACGAGGCGGAACGCTACACTGAAATGGGACTGAATTTCAAAGACGGCAATGGCTGAGGCCACGCAGGTCAGGACATAAAACAAACGGGATTAACAACGGATCATGGCGCGGCTGACATCTCGATTTTGGGTGGATGCGTATCTGGCGCGGTTGCGAATGCATGACATCCCCGCCTTTGTCGTGCGTCATGGCGATGATACGGGCGGCGCGGTTTTGGTCAAACTGTCAACGCTGGATGGTCAGGCCTGTTTGTATCAACGCACCTTTGATCTTGAGACAGGCGGCCGCGTCTGGGCCGAACTGTTCGCCGGACCGGACCGGGACGTGGACGCTGCCGCAAGCCGGCAATCCAGATTTGATCCCGATATTTGGGTCATTGAGGTCGAAGACCGCGCCGGTCGACATCTGCTGGACGAAGAAGGTCTGGCCTGATGGAATGGCGCGACACGGGCGTATTGCTGTCCAGCCGCCGCCACGGTGAATCCAGCGCAATCATTGATGTATTCACCCCCGAACATGGCCGCCACGCAGGCGTCGTGCGCGGTGGCACCAGCCGCAAAATCGCCCCCATCCTACAACCCGGTGCGCAGCTTGATCTGGCCTGGCGCGCCCGTCTCGAGGATCACTTGGGCGCATTTTCCGTGGAGCCCGTGCGCAGCCGTGCGGCCCTTGTGATGGACAGCCGATTGGCCTTGGCCGGTCTGAACGCCGTCACAACATTGCTGTCGTTTTGCCTGCCCGAACGCGAAGTCCACACGGCCCTTTATGCCCGCAGCGTGCAATTGTTGGATTTACTGGGACAAGACGACATCTGGTCCTTGGCCTATCTCAAATGGGAATTGGCCCTGCTCGAAGACATGGGGTATGCCCTTGATCTGTCCGAATGCGCCGTCACCGGGTCGACCACAGATCTTGCATATGTGTCGCCCAAATCGGGGCGCGCCGTGTCGCGTTCCGCCGCAGGGGAATGGGCCAACCGATTGCTGCCCCTGCCCGAAGTCATGCTGAACACTGGCACCGCCTCGGATGCAGAAATCCAAGATGGGCTCAAAACAACCGGGCACTTTCTGCACGCGCATCTTGCCGCGGATTTGGGCGACCGGCCCTTACCCGAAGCCCGTGCCCGATTGGTACACCGGATCGCGGTTACTGCAGTGCCAGAACCAGATCAATAAGCGACGCATACGCAACCAAGGCGTCGCCGTCTTCCATCTTCATCTGGCGCAACCCAACCAAAGCACCATACGCCGCCTTTGCGAAATCATCATTAGACGTGCCCATCTCGGTCAAAAGTTCGCCCAACTGCGCCATACGTACGGCGTCAACATCCGCTACAGACTGCGCAACCAACGGGTTTGACTGGCCCCAGGCCCGCAATGCTGCGTCTGCAGAATCATTTTGAACGGTTTGACCCAGTTGAATAAGCCGCTCCGCTGCGGACCCGTCTGCATCTTTTAGGGCGGCTGCGGCTGCTAACGCGCCGTCTTTCCAATGGGCCAGTACCGCGTCGTGAAACGCAGGTACGTCCTTGAAATGCCAGTAAAACGACCCTTTTGTGGTCTTTAAATACCGCGCCAATGGCTCTGCGCGAAGCGCCTGAGGACCCTCCGTTGTCAATTGTGCAAGCCCGGCTTCAATCCATGCGGCAGGTGTCAATGTGTGCTTGGCCATAATCTTGGCTCCTATTGCTGCACTGCAGAAAATACGAAGCCGAACGGCATCTTGCAACGGACAAACCGCCGCAATACCCGTTTTTCGTGTATATGCGTGGATTGGCGCACACACTTGCAGCATTTGCACCAGATCAGACTCTGGGCCTACCCCCAGCCGCTCGCCAGTTCAGCCGCCAGTCCCCCGCACAGCTTTGATGGCCTCAACAGCCTGTTCCAGCGGTGTGCGATCCTTGCCAAACACAACCTTATCCGCCGCCAAATCCGTCGCCAACGCGGTCAAGGCGGTCTGCTGCTCAGGGCTCAATCCCTGCTGGATCAACTCCAACACATCCGCCCGGCTGTGATAAAACCCGGCCACCCGCAAAGAATACCGATACAACGCGCCCAACGTGGCCAACAAGAACAGCAACAAAACACCCGGCGGCACCTGCACCGCCAGCGTTTGCCACCAATTCTGCCCCTCTGTGTCCTGCTGCGCCTGCCATCCGTCCACGCAGGCCTTGGTGATCGACCCATCCGCGTCAACTTGCCCGCCCCGGCAAATGGCCATGAACCCCTCAAACGCATCCCTTTGACGTTCCCAAATCAGGGAAAATGGAAATTGCCAAAAGGCCTCATCACGAACCTCGCGCAGGATTTCCGCCTGCGTTTTCAAGCTTTCTTCGACAAGTTCGAACCCCGCAACTCTTGAAACAAGATGCTTTTGCTTAACCCTCAGCTCATCCCGAAATTGCTTCATCACTGCCAATGTCGCAAAGACATAGTCGAGATGATCTTTCGTATTGGCAGTGCTCCCCGCTGCAATCTGCCGCCTCGCAGACGCAGCTTGCTCTGAAAAGCGGATCTTGGCCGTATCAAGCGCGGCCCAAAGCATGCCAGCTGAGCCATATAACAGCAGCCCGTCGTCGATCTCCGCGTGGCCAAAATACTGCATCCTGATCGCGATATCCAACACCGGGTCCGCAGCGGTTCCGTCTGGCGCTGTTCGGAACAGCTTGCATCTGTAGGAAGAAAGATACCAGGGCCTGCGTTCACGCCATAGAATAGCAGACCGTGGTCGATCTTTGCATGGCCACGAAGCCAAACATTGTTCGGGGTGTCCAGCAACTGGCTTGCTGCCGATCCGTCCGGCGCTGTGCGAAACAACGTGCGATCTTGACCATAGAACAGCAGCCCGCCGTCGATCTCTGCATGGCCATTAAGCACAGCCTCGTTCGGAGTATCCAACAGTTCTCCCGCAGCGCTTCCGTCCGGCGCTGTGCGAAACAACGTGCCATTGTCGCCATAGAACAGCAGCCCGCCGTCGATCTCTGCATGGCCATAAAGCGAATCGTCGTTCGGGGTTTCGACCAGTTCCCCCGCAGCGGTTCCGTCCGGCGCTGTGCGAAACAACGTGCCATTGTCACCATAGAATAACAGTCCTTCGTCGATCTCTACGTAACCATTTAGCGCAGCCCCGTTTGGAGTATCCATCGGTTCGCCCGCAGCGGTTCCGTCCGGCGCCGTGCGAAACAACATGCCATTCTCGCCATAGAGCAGCAGCCCGCCGTCGATCTCCACGTGGCCCCAAAGCCTAGCCTCGTTCGGGGTATTCAGCGGTCCGCTCGCCGCCCCTCCATCTGACGCAGTGCGGAACAACGTGCCATTGTCACCATAGAATAGTAGCCCACGGTCGATCTCTACATGGCCAAGAAGCAGAGCTTTGATTGGAGTATCCAGCAGTTCGTCCGCAGCGGTTCCATCCGACGCAATGCGCAATAGCGTGCCAACTCCACCATATAACAGCAATCCGCCGTCGATCTCTACGTGGCCATAAAGCGCAGCAGGCCGGCTTGGCGTTTCAATGACTTCCACACTATCCGCTAGGGCATCCTCATAGCTTTGCCGTTGCGCGTCCATCTCAACTCGCAAAGCTGCAGCAGCCGTTTTTGTGTCCTCTAAATGCCGCGACAGGGCGATGCGCTCGCCGTCGACCCATAAGCGAGCAAAGGGTTGCCCAAGGTAAAAGGCGAGGCCAAGAAAAATCACAAGCGCCAGTGACCACAGGATATATTTCGCGCCGCGGGCGGCATGGTCGCCGCGTTGACGCAATTGGACGATGACTCCGGCGTGGTCTCCGCTCGCGCCGTCCCACAGCGCGTTCAGGGCTTTGCGGTCCAAGTCCTTTCGGCGGTCAACGCCCGCCTGAATGCCGTATTCGTATGCGTCGCTCAAAACAATTCCATCCGTTCAATAAGCCGGAGTATGCGGCGGGTGGCATGTTCGATCAACCGTGGGGTGTGAAAACTTCGTTAATGCGACGCGGCAAAGGTTAATGCGCGGCAGATGTGAACGGATGCTAAAGGTGCGGGATGTGACCCAAAGCCAGCCTTCGCGCGTGAAAGCTGGCTTTGGGTGATAAGCTCGCTAAAACCCGCGTTTTGGTCCGCTATGAACGCTGGCTTTCGCGGCCGAAGGCTGTCTTTGGCAGGGTATCCCCCACCGCACGCTGCGTTAACACAACACGCGACAGGGTCATTGGCTGGGCCGATTTATGCAGAGCCCATTCCAACCAGTGATAGCAATGCACCAAGACAAGCTAACAGAAACAACACGGCAATGGACGCAAATGAAAGCATAAAGCCAAGTGTTCGGCTGGGTGGGTTGGCCACGTAGGCTTTCCAATAGATCGTACGTCCCACCAAGTAGACGACGCCAATGATCGCGGTCAAAAGAGCCGGCCAGTATTTGCTGGCCACATACAGCACCGGCAAAAACGCGACGAGGCATTCAAGCGTGTTCATCTGAACGCGGTACATGCGTTCAAAACCATCATGACCTGTCATCGCCGGAGCTTTCAGCCCACTTTCTTTGCGTTGAACGCCGACGCAATATCCAAAAAAGAGAAGTTGAAAGACAGCCAAAAGGGCGACAAGGTCGATAAGGTGCATGAGAAGTCCTCGTTGGAATCCAAAAGATCAAAAGCCAAGGGGCTTGGCGCGTCCGACACATTGTCTCGTCAATTTACACGGGAAGTACAAGTTCAGACGTAACACACGCAGGTTTTCGGCGCGTTCCGATCCAAAACCTATCAGATATTGAAGGTCTCAGCCTTGATTGAGCGAGGCAGTCCCGCGCCGCATTGTGAATTTTCGGGAGTGCAGGCTCAATAGCGGCATCAGTTGCACTTTGCCCCAAGGTCTGGCGCGCGGACGACGCGGACTTTGGCACGCCTGCTTTCAACGTTCGCCGTTGATTTTTTTACCAACCAAAGCTATCAGCAGAATCCTGTTTCAACCCCGAACCCCACGGAAGTCCGATGTAATCGCTGCACGCATAACTCAACCAACGCCCTGACACTTCATGTCGGGTGTTTCTGTGTGACCAATCGATACATCGTGAGACAGTTATGACTATCTACAAATACCCGCGGACGCGGCACATTGAAGGTTCGCGCCTTCAAGTGGGCGATCTGGCGGATGACAAACCGATCAAAGATCTCGCAGGCCAAAACCTGATCGTGGAAGAAAAACTCGACGGGGCCAATTCCGCCGTGTCTTTTGACGCGGACGGGGGCCTGCTTTTGCAAAGCCGTGGTCATTACTTGACGGGCGGAGGACGTGAGCGCCACTTTGCGCTGCTCAAGACATGGGCGGCGGCCCACGCCCATGTTCTGCACCCGGCGCTGGGTCATCGCTTTGTCATGTATGGCGAATGGATGTACGCCAAACATACAGTATTCTATGACCGCCTGCCCCATTACTTCCTGGAGTTTGACGTACTGGATCGGGAAAATGAGACCTTCCTCAGTACGGTAGCCCGTCGTTCTTTATTGAAGGGGTTGCCGATCATGCCTGTGCCTGTGGTGTATGAGGGCGAAATCACATCGGTTGACCACCTTAGTGGTCTGACCCGACCGACACCTTACAAATCAGATGGTTGGCGTGATGCCTTGGCCGTTGCTGCAAAACGGTCTGGCAGTCGCCTCGATATGGTCGACCAACAGACGGAAGACAGTGATTTAGCCGAGGGCCTTTATTTGAAATTGGAAGATGCGGATCATGCGCTGGACCGGTTCAAGTTCGTCCGGGCTGACTTCTTGCAAGCGATCGAAGCCGCTGATGGTCATTGGCACGACCGCCCGATCTTGCCGAATACTTTGGCAGATGGGATCGATATCTTTGCGCCGGTGCTGGGCGTGAAAGGGGCTTACGATGCGTAGGCCCATCAAACCATTTGTCACGCACGACGACCTGTTGTCCCTGATACCAACCGGCCCACTTTGGCAGGTCGATTGGGTTGCGATCTGGCTGCTATGGCCTGAATTGGCGACACTGGACACCTGCCCGCAGGACCCGATCCACCATGCCGAGGGCGATGTGGGGACGCATACGCGCATGGTGGTCGAGGCATTGGTCGCTGATCCTGATTGGCAAAACCTGCCACCTGATGATCGCAGCTACTTGTTTTGGGCGGCGGTCCTGCACGATATTGGCAAGCCAGCGGTGACAAAACATGAAGAAGACGGACGTATCTCTTCGCGAGGCCACTCGCGAGTCGGGGCAGCGATTGCCAGACAATTGCTGTGGCATGCCGGTTCTCCTTTCGCATGGAGAGAGGCGTTGTGCGGGATCATAATCCATCACCAGTTGCCGTTTTGGTTGATCGAACGGCCTGATCCAATACGGTTGGCCATTGAAACCTCATGGCGATGCAGGCCGGATCATCTGTGTCTGCACGCCAAGGCAGATGCATTGGGACGGATATGCGACGACCATCAAACAATCTTAGAAAGCGTCAGTCTTGCCGCAATGACGTTCCAAGAGGCAGGTTGCTGGCACACTCGATTTACCTTCGCCAACGATGAAAGCCGGGTCGCCTTTTTCGACCTAAAAGGCCGCGATCCGAATTATGCGGCGCATGAAGATTTCAAGTGCACTGTGACTGTGATGTCAGGCTTGCCCGGCGCAGGGAAAGACACATGGGTGGCAAAACATCGTCCCAGCCATCCAGTCGTCAGTCTTGATCTTATCCGCGATGAACTGGGCATCTCGGCCACAGATAACCAAGGTCAAGTGATCCAAGCGGCCCATGATAGAGCCAGAGAATATCTGCGGGCAGGAACCGATTTTGTTTGGAATGCCACCAACGTGACCCGACAAAACCGATCGAAGGTGTTGCGTCTTTTACGGGATTATGGTGCGCGGTTCGAAATCATATATGTCGAAGTCAGCCCTGACCAACTGTATCGCCAAAACAGGGATCGATCTGATGCTGTCCCAAATGCCGTCATTCACCGTTTGACGAGGAAACTAGAACCGCCTGAACCATGGGAGGCGCACCAAGTGCTGACTTTTTCGTAGCGCAATTTCCGAACTTAGCTTCAGACTAACCGAGTTCCATCGTCGCTATTGCCTGAAACTTGGCCGGATTGTTTATCGGCTCGGCCCCACTGTACATCCGGGCGGTTTCGAAAGTCGCCTCGAACCCCACCGATTTAAGCGCCTTGGCAAGGGGGGCGTTGTGATCGAATACGTCGACAAAGCAGGGCTCTTGGGCGGTTGGGAACGGGTTTGCGCCTAGCAGTGCATGTGCGTCAGCCTCGGATGCTGCGTAAAGGGGGCCGACTTTGCAGCCCAGACGGCAGCGTCGGAACGTGGCAAAGCCGGTGATGTTTGAACCCTCTGCCAGAACCATGGTTTGTCGCGTTGGCGACTGGGTGAACCATGTCGTTGCAAATGCAGTGCGCTTTATGCCGCAAGCCTTGGCGTCTTGGGCCACCAAATCACCTATGTCGTCGGGCGCCGCTGCGCGCATGCGCGGATCGGTCATTGAAGGCAGGTGGCCCTCGTATCTGACTGTGCTTCCGTAATTCACAAAGCCTGATCGGGCGTAGTTTTGCTGTTGGTCCGGAACTCCATCCAGCCCAATGCAGCGGTCTTGAGCATGTGCAATGCCAGCGCGCCAGACATCCATGCCGTGGCCTTGGCCGCGATGCCCTTTCTTGCACAAATACAATCCAAGAAATGCTGTATTGGCGTCGTGATTTACAACTGAGATCGCGGCAACTGGCGCGCCATCTTTTTCTTTGAGCAAGAACCCTTTGGGATCGGCTGCATAAAACGCTGTCGCGTCATCCAACCCGGGGTTCCACCCTTCTTCTGCGGCCCATTCCAACACCGTTTGCAAATCGTCAAGGGTCATCATGCGGATGGTCATTGGGAAAGAGCTTCCTTCAGGGATAACGTGCGTTCATTGCGATCCCGCAAATCCAGCGCAGAATGGAGATCAACCAAATGGCTGCGCATCAATGCTTCGGCTTGATCTTCGTCATTGTCGGCAAGCGCCTGCACCAAAGCGTGGTGGGCGTGTTTCTCGCAAAGCGCACTTTCGCGCCGCCAATAAAGCGCGATGATCAGCGAAGACCGTGCGATCAATGTTTCGATGAATCCAGCAATCGTTGCCTGCTGTGCGATGCGCGCGATCTCGGTATGAAACAGGCCTGAAAGATAAAGTGCGCGTCCGGGATCTGCGGCCTCGAGGGCGGCGTGTTCGTCAACGATATGGCGCTCCAAGCTGGCAATATCTGTGGCGGTGGCCCGTGTGGCGGCACTTCTGGCGGTGCGCGGTTCCAACAACTCGCGCGTTTCAAAGACTTCGCGCGCTTCGACTATGGACGGGGACGCAACAGACGCGCCTTTGTTGCGCCGGATATCGACCAGTTTGATATGTGACAGGGTTTGCAGCGCACCACGAACCACGGTGCGCGACACGCCGTAAATCTCGGCCAGCTCGTCTTCACCCAGCTTTGTG
>JBDWGM010000046.1:0-39471 GCA_039975755.1 Paracoccaceae bacterium
GTTCGAAGACATTAAGAATGTGGAGATTGCATCTCAGTTAGGGATTGATGTCGAGGAAGTCGCGAATTCTAAATCTGGAAATTCTACGCTGTTGCAGGGAGCAAGTTTGAGCTTACGGTTTCATCCAATCCCAGTCTTTGTCAACCGAAAGTCTGTGCTCATATTGGATGCAAAATATCTTTTTGAGAATTACAAAAACGAGTGCCTAGATGAGAGGGTTTATGGCTCGATGATAGGCCAACGTGATCAAGAGCTTTGGGATCGTTGTAAGAAGACCTGAACGGTAACAAAGTCCGCATAGCGGACCTTGGTGCAAATCACGATGAAAGCCAGCTCAAGGTCATAAACACAAAGCATGTACACCAGTATTGCACATCACCGTCCCTTATAAACCCTTAGAAAAGCCGTCGCATCGTTCAAACGACACGCACCGCTCCGCAACACAAAGGGTGTCGGGGGCTTGCCCCTGACCGCTGCGTGCGAAGCGCAAATCAATCAAATGCGCTCCCTTCAGGGCGCGCGCTATCAGATCAATTCACGATCACTTCTGGGCCCATCATCAAGGTCGGCAACCAAATCGAGATGGCCGGAATATAAGTCACCATAATTAGGAAAACGAACAATACGGCTGTGAATGGCAGCGCGGCCTTGACCACGCGCATCATTGGCATGTTGGCCACACCCGATGTCACAAACAAGTTCAGCCCAACCGGCGGCGTGATCATTCCGATTTCCATGTTCACCACCATGATGATGCCAAGATGGATTGGATCAATCCCCAACTCAATCGCGATCGGGAAAACCAAAGGTGCCACGATCACCAGCAAACCGCTTGGTTCCATGAACTGACCACCGATCAACAAGATAACATTGACGATCACAAGGAACATCACCGCACCAAACCCAGCCTCCAACATCACGGACGCAATCTTTTGCGGGATTTGTTCTTCGGTCAGCACGTGTTTCAGGATCAACGCACAGGCGATGATGAACAACAACGTCACCGTCAGCTTGCCCGCCTCAAAAAACGCATTCTTGGTGTCTTTGTGAAAAAGGGCGGTGATCAACGCCCACGGACGCGTCAACAGCGAATGGTTCGGCTCCCCTTCAGGCGTGCTAAGCGGCCCCATGTCCCGATAGACAAACGTCGCGATCAGGAAGGCGTAAACCGCGGCCACTGCAGCGGCTTCGGTCGGTGTGAAAATACCTCCGTAGATCCCACCCAGAATGATCACGATCAGGAACAACCCACCCGAGGCGTGCAGACCGGATTCATAAATCTCGTGCCAACCCAGCCAGTCGCCTTTGGGCAAATTGCGCACTTTGGCAATGATATAGATCGTCGTCATCAACATAAAACCAGCCATTAGGCCAGGGATCACGCCCGCGAGGAACATACGCCCCACAGAGACGTCCACTGCAGACGCATAAACGACCATCACGATGGATGGCGGGATCAGAATGCCAAGCGTGCCCGCGTTGGCAATCACACCTGCGGCGAAATCCTTGCTATATCCAACCTGCCGCATCCCAGCGATCACGATTGATCCGATGGCGACCACCGTGGCCGGTGAGGACCCCGACAAAGCCGCAAACAGCATACAAGCGAAGACGCCTGCAATCGCCAAGCCGCCAGGCAAATGCCCGACACAAGCAATCGAAAATCGAATGATGCGTTTCGCGACACCGCCCGTCGACATAAAGGTTGAGGCCAGAATAAAGAACGGAATGGCCAGCAGCGTGTAATGCCCCGCCATGGCCTGAAACAGTGAATTTGCGACCGATGCCAGTGACGCATCACTGTAGATCAACAAAAACACCATCGAGCTAAAGCCCAAAGATACGGCAATCGGCACACCAATCAGCATGAGCCCGATGACCATCGAGAAGAGAAATGCGACTTCCATTGTTATCAGTCCCCGGCGTTTACGTGACGCACATTTTCGACGTCTTCTTCGGCTTCATGACTTACGATCAGGCCCTCGGCCTCGCCGCGCCAAATACGCCAGGTTGCTTGGACAAAACGGAACAGCAAAAGCGCCATGCCAAATGGCAATATTGCATAAGGGATAAAGCGCGGAATTTTCTCATAGGCCTCGCCCTCATTCATCAAAGGCTCGATCCAACGCAACCAGCCTGGCATGTGGATATCGATCACTTCGTACCACGCGCGATATGACGTGCGTTTCATCTCTTCAAAACCGGTTGGAAACCAACGTCCTGTTGTCTGCGGCAGGTTGGCGAAATTCGCCCAATAATCCCATGCTCCCTTGAGCAAAAGGAACGCAAACGAGATGCAAACCGCCCCAGCGATCAAGCCAAAAATCCGTCGGCCTGCAGGGCCACACAAATTGACGATCACATCGACCCCCAGATGCGATGTGGTTTTGACCGCATAGCTTGCGCCGAACAAAACCAACCAAGCAAACAGGAAGGAGACCATTTCCAATCCCCAAATCAGCCCGGTGTTAAACCCGTAACGCAAAACGACATTGATGAAGGTAATGATCGTCATCGCGGCCAGAATGACAGCAATCGCTGTCTCCTCGATCTCGTTCACGATGTGCCCGAGCCCTTGATATTCTTGTTTTTTGGCTGACATCGCCCGCTCCTCCCCAAGCTACAGGCAAAAAAGTCCCGGCCTATGAGTCACAGGCCGGGCTGTTTTTAACGTGGGTTTAGTTGGTCGCAGCGTTGATCGCTTGTGCCGCGTCGATGTTTTCCTGACCAACATCGCCTTTGAACTGTTCCCAAACGGGTTTGAATACAGCAACCCATTCTTCGCGCTGTTCTGGTGTCAATTGACGCACGACACCACCGGCGGCGATGATCGCAGCTTTGTTTTCTTCGTTCACCTTAAAGGCTTCCGAATTGCGCACCTCAGTCACTTCATTCACGATCGTGCCAAGCTGTGTGCGTACATCTTCCGGCAGGCTTTCCCACCAATCGACATTTGTCACCACCATGTAATCGATGATGCCGTGGTTGGTTTCCGTGGTGCCGTCCTGCACCTCGAAGAACTTCTTGCCGTAGATGTTCGACCATGTGTTTTCTTGACCGTCGACAACACCCGTCTGGAGTGCGCCATACACTTCGGAGAACGCCATCGGCTGCGGTGATCCACCCAAAGCGGCCATTTGCGCTTTCAATACATC
Source organism: Paracoccaceae bacterium (assembly GCA_039975755.1). Classification (GTDB taxonomy): domain Bacteria; phylum Pseudomonadota; class Alphaproteobacteria; order Rhodobacterales; family Rhodobacteraceae; genus JABSSA01. Next base: position 3,156 of record JBDWGM010000046.1, read on the forward strand.
CGAATTCTGAACCCGGAACTTTAGCCCATTGGCGTCAGATGGCGTGATCAATGGCTTGTTGGCCGACATCTGCTTCATGCCATTGTGCCAGAAAGCCAGTCCCAAAAGACCACGACGCACCATGGATTCTTTCATGGCTTGACCCGTTTCAGATGCTTGGAATGCATCAACCGCGTCAATGTTGCTGAACATGAAGGGCAAATCAAAGATGCGGAACTGCTTGGTGAATTGTTCGAACTTTGACAATGACGGCGCCGCAAGTTGCACGTCGCCTTGCAGCATCGCTTCTAGCACTTGGTTGTCATTATACAGCGTCGAGTTCGGGAAAACCTCCATGCAGGCTTTACCGTTCATCTCGTCGTTGACACGCTGTTCCAAAAGTGACGCCGCAATCCCTTTAGGATGCTTGTCTGTATTGGTCACGTGGCTGAATTTGATTACGATTTCACCGTCGTCACACGCGGCTGCAACGGCATTTGCACTGACCGTAAGGGCAAGTGCTGCCACAGTTGCTTTCAAAATCTTCATCTCTGTTTTCCTCCCAGAGTTTCGCTTTTTTGTTTGCGACATTCCCCGACGTCGCAGTGGTTGTATCTCACCACATCTGGGGCAGCCTGAAAGCCCCCGATATAAATCATCGACATGCAAATAAAATAGTTGTTATTTTTCTGCGCCTTAAGGGTCGAATTTACAGATTCAGGAAATCAATTCGGAAAGAGCTGTGCGAAAAGTCGCACGGCACCAAATGCAAGTTGTGCGAAATTCCGCACAACACTTATTAGTCACGCCTGTAATCTTCGGCCTTTAATCCATGGCGTGTCAGCTTGTCGTAAAACGTCTTTCGCGGCAGCTGCAAACCTTCTGCGGCGGCAGACGCACTGCCCCCTGTCCGCACCAACGCTTGGATCAACAACGATCTTTCCACACGCGCCATTTGTTCGGTCAGCCCCAGATCAACCGGGGTTGCGCGGTCTTCGACGCCAAGAGCAAATCGCATGGCTTCTGCCATCAACGCGCGCGCGTTTCCTGGCCAATCGCGTATCATCAGATCGGCAATAATATCCTGAGAAATTTCTGGTGCGGCTAAACCAGCCTGCTCTGACGCTTGCGCCACGTAATGGCGAAATAGGACCGGAATATCTTCGGGACGCTCTGACAATGACGGAATGCGCACTGGCATCGCTTCGAGGCGATAAAACAAATCAGCGCTAAACGTGCCTTTGTCGATCTGATCTTGAAGGTTTTGTGTACTGCCAGCAATGACGCGCACGCCCATTCCATTTTCCAAATGTTCCAGCAGCATCATTTGGGTTTCCGCTGGCACTTGTCCAATTTCATCGATCATCAGACTGCCACTTTGGGCTTTTTTTAACGCGTCTGTAAGCGCATCCACCGTCAGACTGGACCCTGCCCGCTTTTCGAACGGTGCTTTGGATCGCGCAGAACTTAGATGGATGACTTCACCGACTTTTGGCACGCCACTGCCTTGCGGGCCCATGACCAACACATCAACATCCAGCTGTGCGGCACGGCGCACCTGATCCCGTAGACGTTCGGATTGTTTGGATTGGCCGATCAACATCCGCGCGGCAGGATCTCCACTTTCGACCAATGCCTTCAAGCGGCGGTTTTCCAGTACAAGGGCACGCGTTTTTAAGGCACGTTCCAAAACCGGCAACAAATCATCTGGCGCGCAAGGTTTTTCAAGAAAATCAAATGCACCTTGCCCGACGGCGCGCACTGCCATGGGGATATCACCTTCCCCGGTCAACAAGATCACTGGCAATTCCGGATCGATCTTTCTGGCATGATCCAAAAGGTAAAATCCGTCGCGCCCCGGCATGCGGATATCTGATAGGATTATCCCCTCGAAATTTGGCGATATATGATCCTTTGCAGCGATAAATGCGCTGGCCAAGACCGGTTTCAAATTGGCCAGTTCCAACGTTTGGGCCAACGCTTCTCGGACACTGGAATCGTCATCAACAACCAACACGCTGTGATTCATTCTGCAGCCTCCTGCGCCACGGCCCATCGTTCCAATTCGACGGTAAATTCAGCACCCTTATCGGTGTTGCGCCCCCGGATATCACCACCAAAGCTTTGCACAATGCCGTAAGAAATCGAAAGGCCAAGACCCATACTGTCCTGTCCGGTGTTGGATTTGGTCGAATAAAACGGCTCAAAAACTTTGTCCGGCATGTCAATTCCGGGGCCCGTATCCGCAAAACTCACGCTCAGCTTTTCATCCTGATCAATGCGGATCGACAAGGCGCGCGTCTCGCAATGCCCCATCGCATCCACGGCGTTGTTGATCAAATTCACGAATACCTGCCCCAATCGCACCTCGCCGCCGCGCACCCAAACAGGGTCTTTCGAATACAATATCTGCAGATCAACGTCAGAGGATTGAACATGCGCCGATGTCAGTTCAATCGCGCTGTCCAAGATGGCAACGACATTGACACGGTCGGCCGGTGCGCTTTCTTGACGGGCAAACGCCCGCAGGTTTTTGATGATGCGCCCCATCCGTTGCGCCATATCCGAAATACGCCCCAGATTGTCACGTGTGACATCCGCCTTGCCACGCTCCATGAACTTTACGCCATTTTCAGCAAAGGATTGGATGGCCATCAAAGGTTGGTTTAACTCGTGGCTGATCCCCGCACTCATTTGACCCAAAGCGCTTAATTTACCTGCCTGCACCAGATCGGCCTGAGCCTGCGCCAACGCGCTTTCGGCATCGATACGTTCTGCCACTTCTCGACGAAGGTCGATATTGGCTTGGGACAATTCCAACGTGCGCATGCTGACGCGTTCCTCAAGCAATGCGTTGGCTTCGGCCAGTGTCCGTCTGCGTTCAGTTGCAAGAAAGAAAATAGCGCCAAAAGCCAGACACAGCCCACCAACCGCCATGGCCTGAAACTGTGCCAACCGCCGCGCCGAGGCCAAGTCAGCCAGCACTTCGCCGGTGAAACCCACCACTGGAATTTGCCGCGTCAGATGGATCGCCTCTTTGGGCAAATACTTACCCCATCCCAATTTCCAGATTTCGTGGCGCCCAATGTATTTTGCATCAAAGGGACGCACGTCACCGTTGGGCGATACTAGCCCCGGACTGCCATCCGGTCGTGTCCAATAGGTAATTTCCGAACGGTTTGTGAAAAATACGGTGCCCTTGGCGTCTGTGAAAAACAATGTTGGATTTGATCCAACCCAGTCCAATTCCACATATCCCAAATTCACAATCGCAACCAAAGCCGCGCGAACACGGCCATCCGAACCAAAGATTGGGGCGGAAAATTTGAAAACACGTGGGCCGTCATCTCCCCATTGGCCATGGCTCCAGCCCAAGGCTCCTTGAAGCGCACGATCAAACAATTGCGGATCGATTGCGCCTGTCGGAATATCCGCAACGGCAGCGGCTCGGATCGTTTTTTCCGTATCAACCAGAATAAGGTTCAATGACGACGTTTTATCGGATGCTTCCAACAGCAACCGATTGGCGATTTCAGCGTCTGCACCTTCCAAAACAGCCAAGATTTCCGGGCGGTCCGCGGTCAGAACGGCAATTTCACGATAACGTTGCAACTGCCCCGTCAAACGGTCACTGGCCAGTGCCAAATCAGACGCAGCTTGGCGCGCAACCCCGTCCAACGCCTGAAGATAGCCATACCGCCAAACACCAGCGCAAATGGCCGAAACGGCAAGCAATATCGCCAAAACCAGCGCCAACCTGCGTTTGATACCTGTCGCGATCACATGTCCCATTGGCCCAATCTTATGACAGAGGCACCTTGCATTGAACAGTAGGTCAGGGTTTTGTCCGACTCATGCAATTGCCCAGCTTGTCAGACACCGCCTTCGTTCAAGATCCATACCCCACCTATGCAAAAGCAAGGGAAGCTGGACCCATTTTGTGGTGGGATGCGATGAATATGTGGGCCGCGTTTGATCACGCGACAGTGCATGCCTTATTGCGCGACCGTCGCATGGGGCGCGCGCCGCTGGCTCCGCGACCTTGGCCAGAACATTTACGTCCCTTCGCTGACTTTGAACAACATTCCATGCTGGAACTGGAACGCCCACGCCATACGCGTCTGCGCGCATTGGTTCTGCGTGCGTTCACGTCACGCCGGGTGGCTGAACTGACTCCTGAAATCGAAGCGATTGCACAAGATCTGATCGCCTCGCTGCCTGATGGGCCTGTCGATCTGATCCCTTCTTATTGCGAGCTTTTGCCTGTCCGCGTTATTGCCCGCCTTCTGGGTGTGCCTGAAGAAATGTCGCCAGACATTTTGCGGTGGTCTCATGACATGGTCGCCATGTATCAAGCCGGTCGCACGCGCAACATTGAGGATCGCGCTGCAACAGCCACCACGGAATTCACTGAATTTCTGACGGATTACATCGCGAAACGGAGATTCTCCCCTGCAGACGATCTGATCACACATCTGATTGCTGCTGAAGAAGACGGGGAAAAGCTGTCCGCTGATGAACTGATTTCTACCTGTATCCTGTTGTTGAATGCCGGACACGAGGCCACAGTGCATTCGATGGGCAATGCCTTCAAATGTTTGCTGGATCACAAGACAGATCGCAAATTTCTAGGTTCTGATTACATTGCAAACACCGTCGAAGAGTTACTGCGTTACGATCCCCCGCTGCACGTTTTCACGCGCTTTGTGTACGAGGATTGCAACATCGGTACGGTGGCGTTGAATCGCGGGGATGAAATCGCGTTGGTTTTGGGTGCGGCCGCACGTGATCCGGCGCTGTGTGATGCACCAGACACATTCAACCCCAGTCGGAATGCAACACCACATACCAGCTTTGGCGGAGGCCCTCATTTCTGTGTTGGCGCGCCGCTTGCTCGGCTTGAAATGCAGATTGCTTTGCCTGCATTAATGACCGCATGGCCTGACATGCGTTTGTCTGGCACGCCACGTTTTTGCAATACGTACCACTTCCACAAACTGGACCAACTGATTGCAACACCACGCTAAAACAGGAAAACGCTTCATGGGCGCGTCGCGTTTCAACACTCAGAATACATGTGCGCGGTCGCGCTCATTTGGATCAATCCAATTGACCTAGAGGTAAGGCCGTCGTTGATTTGATTTCTTCCATCGACAGCAACGCAGTCACGTTGTGCACCCGCACCTCTGAAATCAACGCTTGATAAAACGCATCATAGGCGCGCGCATTTTTAACACGCACCTTGAGAATGTAATCAATGTCCCCGGCCAAGCGATGCGCTTCTTGAACCTCAGGTCGATCCCGCAACGCCTTCAAGAACAATGCCTGCCAATCCGCTTCGTGTTCGGACGTTCGGATCAAAACGAAGAAACATGCCTCAAATCCTAACGCTTCCGCGTCCAGCATTACGGTTTGCGCACCAACAACACCCGCATCTCGCAATTTGCGGATACGATTCCAAACAGGGGTCTTTGAAGACCCGACGGCCTTGGCAATATCGTCCAGTGATTGGCTGGCATCACTTTGCAATTCGGACAGAATTTTGCGATCCAGTCCATCAATACGAACGCTCATTCTTAGTTCTCTCCAAAAACCGAAAAAGGGTACTGCCTCGGCAGCCATACAGGACATGCGTTCTTATCTCCAGTCACATATGGCGAAATACCGGAATTATTTCCTATATTGGTATCAACAGTAGCCCGAGAGAAGAGTCATGGACCACTTCCCGATTTTTGTTGCCACGTCTGGTCGTCGCATCGTTGTTTCCGGCGGCGCTGATGCAGCGCTGGCCAAACTGCGCCTGCTGATGAAAACATCCGCGCGACTAAATGTCTTTGCAGATCGACCCGCGCCCGAGATCATCAAGTGGGCATCCCAAGGCAAGTTGCATTTGACAAAGCGCGCTATGGAACCCGGCGACACGTTGTGTGCTGCATTGTTTTACGCCGCAAACGAAGATGCCGCTGAAGATGCCCGTGTTGCATCCATTGCGCATGCAGATGGGGCGATGGTCAATATCGTCGACAATCTGCAAGACAGCCAGTTTATCACACCCGCTATTGTCGATCGTGACCCCGTCACGGTTGCGATTGGAACCGAAGGTGCAGCCCCAGTTTTGGCGCGCGCAATCAAGGCCGATCTAGAAGAACGCCTGCCTGTTTCCCTTGGTCCGCTGGCATGCATCGGCAAGACATTTCGCAAAGCCGCAGAGGCCCTGCCCTTTGGTCGTGCGCGACGCGATTTCTGGCGCGACTATTACTTTACAAGCGGTCCGCGCGCCGTGGCAGAAGGCGAAGCAGCCGTGGAACCAGCTTTGTTTTCGCTGTTGAACGAACACATGTCGCGCAAGGATCGTGTGGGTCACGTCGCCTTTGTTGGCGCAGGTCCGGGTGATCCTGAACTGTTGACCCTAAAGGCGCGCCGCGCCTTGGATGAGGCAGACGTCGTCATCTATGACCGCCTGGTTGGCGCTGAAATTCTTGAGCTTGCACGTCGCGAGGCGACAATGATCGATGCCGGCAAAGAAGGCTTTGGCGCGCAGATGAAGCAAGAAGACATTAACGCGTTGATTGTCGAACATGCGGGCAATGGCGCGCAGGTCGTTCGCCTGAAAGGCGGCGATGCGACTGTTTTCGGACGTCTGGACGAAGAAATCGAAGCTGTCGAGGCCGCGAACATCACATGGCATATTGTGCCGGGCATCACCTCGGCATCGGCGGCGGTTGCAGCCATTGGTCAAAGCATGACACGCCGCGGGCGCAACGCATCTGTGCGTATGCTGACCGGGCACGACATGAAAGGCTTTGCCGATCATGATTGGAAAACGCTGGCACGCGCCAATGAAGTCGCCGCAATCTATATGGGCAAAAAAGCCGCGCGGTTTATTCAGGGTCGCCTGCTGATGCATGGTGCTGCGCCTGATACTCCGGTCACGGTTGTCGAAAACGCGTCACGGACCAATCAAAAAATTCTGTCGACCACATTGGGCGAACTGGAACCGACCTTGTCAAATGCAGGTCTGACGGGGCCAGCGCTTGTGTTCTATGGCCTTGCACCGCGTGCGGCGATGACACTTTGCGAAACAGAAGAAACCACATTGCGTAATTTGCAAACTCAGGAGGCACTTTGATGCCACGGACCTTCACACCCAAAGTCGTTACGGCCAATCACCTGATCAAAGGCGATGTGATCTATCAAACTGACACAGGTTGGTCACGCGAATTGAAAGACGCCGAAGTTCTAACCGACGAAGCGCATGCAGATTTGCGGTTGTTTGAAGCCAGCCAACAGGTTTCAGAAATCGTCGGCGCATATCTGGCAGATGTCGCTTTGACCGATGGCGTTCCAACGCCGACCCACTTTCGCGAAGATTTTCGGGCAACAGGCCCGTCGAACTACTTCCATGGCAAGCAATCAGAACGCGCCTGAGGACATATCAGATGTATACCTATAATGAATTCGACACGGCATTTATTGCCGAACGCAACCAACAGTTCCGCTCTCAGGTCGAGCGCCGGATCGACGGCAGCTTAACAGAAGACGAATTCAAGCCTTTGCGCCTGATGAACGGTCTATATCTACAACTGCATGCCTATATGCTGCGCGTGGCCATTCCCTATGGTTCGCTGGACAGTGCAAAAATGCGTCAACTGGCCTATTTGGCGGAACGTTGGGACAAAGGCTACGGCCACTTCACCACCCGTCAAAACATCCAATACAACTGGCCCGATCTTAAGGACGTGCCTGACATGTTGGACGCGCTGGCCGAGGTTGGCATGCACGCGATCCAAACATCCGGCAACACGATCCGCAACGTCACTGCGGACCATTTCGCAGGCGCTGCGGACGACGAAGTAGCCGATCCCCGCCCCTATGCAGAACTAATCCGTCAGTGGTCTACGGATCACCCAGAATTCCAGTTCATGCCGCGCAAATTCAAGATTGCGATCACAGGTGCCCCAAATGATCGCGCTGTGATCAAGGCCCATGACATCGGTCTTGTCGTGCGCGAACGTGACGGTGTGCGTGGATTCCAGGTTGTTGTGGGTGGTGGTCTTGGCCGCACACCAATGATCGGCAAAGTCTTAAACGAATTTGTAACCGAAGCAGACATCCTGCCTTACCTCGAGGCTATTGTCAGCGTTTGGAACCAAATTGGACGCCGCGACAACAAATACAAAGCGCGGATTAAAATCACTGTGCACGAGCATGGCATCGACGATATCCGCGCCCGCGTTGAAGAACGCTTTGCGCTGGTCAAACCCCAATTCAACGGTGTTGATCAACAGCTGTTGTCCGAAATTGAAACACATTTTGCGGCCCCTGAATTCAAGACAGCATCCGAAGCGTCGTTTAAATCTGCCTATAACGATGATCCGGTCTTTCGGTCCTGGGTCGACACAAACGTGTCGTCACACAAAGCGCCCGGATATTCGATCGTGTCCATCAGTCTGAAAGCGCATGGCGAAACACCTGGGGACGCATCGGCGGCCCAAATGCGTGCCATGGCAGATTTGGCGGAACAGTTCGGCCACGACGAATTGCGCATCAGTCACGAGCAAAACGTGATCTTGCCTCACGTGCATCGTGCTGATCTGCCGAAAATTCACGCCGCCCTTAAAGAACACGGGTTGGCCACAGCCAATATCGGCCTGATCTCGGATATCATTGCCTGCCCCGGCATGGATTATTGCGCACTGGCAACGGCGCGTTCGATCCCGATTGCCCAAGAGATTGCAACGCAGTTCAACGACATCAAGCGTGAGCATGATATCGGCGAGCTGAAAATCAAAATCTCAGGCTGTATCAATGCTTGCGGTCACCACCATGTCGGTCATATCGGCATTTTGGGATTGGATCGTGCGGGTGTCGAAAACTACCAAGTGACTTTGGGTGGTGATGCAACAGAAACCGCTGTTGTTGGCGAACGCGCGGGCCGTGGATTTTCGGCCGAAGAAATTGTTCCCGCTGTCGAACGGATTGTCGAAACCTATTTGGAATTGCGCGAAAGTCCGGACGAGACATTCCTGCAAACCTATCGCCGGACTGGCTTGCCGCCTTTCAAAGCAGCACTTTACCCTGAAACCAAAGCAGCAGTGGCGGCCGAGTAACACAGATGTCGCAAGTCTTTCGCGGATCACTTGGCGCTGAGCCCACAGATGTGTCGCCAGAAACACTGGTGACTGCATTGAACGCGCGCCTTCGCAACCACGGGGCGACGGATGTGTTACGTGCAGCCGTCGAAGCCCTGCCTGACCTTGCGCTTGTGTCAAGTTTTGGCGCTGAATCGGTGGTGTTGCTGCACCTCAGCGCAATGGTCAAACGCGATATTCCCGTGATCTTTGTGGACACCGAAATGTTGTTCACGGAAACCCTTGTGTACCAGCACGAAGTAGCCGAGCGGTTGAAACTGAAAGATCTACGGATCATTCGCGCCGACGACATCGCAGAACACGACCCTGATGGCACATTGCATCAGCGCGATACGGATGCATGCTGCGCGTTGCGTAAGACCGTGCCGTTACAAAAAGCGCTCAGCCCCTTTTCCAGCTGGATCACTGGACGAAAGCGGTACCAATCTGGACGACGGGCAAGTCTTGACTTTTTTGAAGTCGAAGACGGAACAGATCGGATCAAAGTCAATCCATTGGCGCGCTGGTCTCCTGAGGACATTCAGGAATATATGATCGAAAACCGTCTGCCCCGTCATCCGATGGTGGCACAAGGATATCCTTCGATTGGGTGCGCCCCTTGCACATCCAAGGTCGAGGACGGTGAAGACCCGCGCGCCGGACGTTGGCGCGGCAAGGACAAAGACGAATGCGGTATTCACTTTGTGAATGGCAAAATGGTGCGTGGAGGCGCGTAAGAAATGACAATTATCGTGACAGACGAAGGGTTTAGCGCTGACACTTGGGACAAAGAGTTCACCCCATTGGGTGAGGCTGCAAATGATGTGGCCGCGCTGGATGTCCCTTCAGACACCGACCCTGATACTATTCCACTGACATCTGAAATTATCCGTGTGGATTTCCCAAGCTTTGCAGATGGGCGCGGCTTTACAATTGCACGGATGTTGCGCTTGCGCGGCTTCAAAGGACGCTTGCGCGCCCATGGACATGTCTTGGCCGATCAATACGCGATGGCACGCCGCACTGGATTTGACGAAGTGGAAATTAGCCAAGCTTTGGCCGCACGCCAACCCGAAGACCAATGGGCATTTCGCGCAGACTGGAAAGCACATGATTATCAGAACCGCCTGCGCGGTGGGCCAGTTGCGGTTTGATTTCCTTTTTCGTTAGTACACAAACAAAAACCTTTCAATAGTTAGGATGCGGGTGTAAACTCGCAAAGATACATTCATGACCGAGCAATCCCCAGTGAACCAAGAAGCCGCCTTGAAGGCACCCACCCTGCCTGACGCACAAACCGTCACTCAGGTGAAACATTGGACAGATCGTCTGTTCAGCTTTCGTGTTAGCCGTCCCGCATCTATGCGTTTCCGGTCCGGTGAATTTGTGATGATCGGCCTTATGGGCGATGTAAATCCAAAGACTGGCAAACAGAAACCGCTGCTGCGTGCATATTCGATTGCGTCCCCCGCATGGGATGACGAGCTCGAATTTTATTCGATCAAAGTGCAAGACGGTCCTTTGACATCGCGCCTGCAACATATCCAACCCGGTGACGAGATCATTTTGCGGCCCAAGCCTGTTGGAACTTTGGTGCACGACGCATTGTTGCCCGGAAAACGCCTGTGGTTGTTTGCGACTGGAACTGGGTTCGCCCCATTTGCGTCTCTGCTGCGCGAACCGCAAACCTATGAGGATTACGACGAGATCATCGTCACACATACCTGCCGCGAAGTCGGCGAGCTTGCTTATGGTGCAGACCTCATCGACAGCATCCGTCAGGATGAAATGCTGGCCGAATTGATGGGCGAAGGCTTCCACAACAAGCTGCGGTATTATCCAACGACCACCCGTGAAGAGAGCCCAAAGATGGGTCGTATCACTGATCTGATGCGCTCTGGTGAAGTTTACAGCGATTTGGGTGTAACCCCACTCGCCCCGGAAAAAGACCGTGCCATGGTATGTGGCAATATGGCTTTCAATCTGGACATCAAAGAATTGCTAGAAGGCTATGGGTTAGAAGAAGGTGCAAATTCCAAACCGGCCCAATACGTCGTCGAAAAAGCCTTCCTCGACTAAGCTTCAAATCAGACGACACGAAAAAGCCGCGCCAGATTGCTCTGACGCGGCTTTTTTCATTTTGGCTTTGTAGATCTATTAAAGACCAAGAGCTGCCTTGATCTGATCCAAGAAAGCTTGCAGCAACGCCGGGTTTTCACTGGCTTGTTCAAGGCCCGACTTCAACAGAGTTTTCTGCGCAAGTCCCAGTTCTGAGCCGTCGATCAATTCAACAACCTTGTCCAGATCGAACCCATCCGCAGTCAGTAAATCCGCAACGTCACCGGCTTCCGCAGCGTCTGCGGTCGCATCGGCTGTTTCTGTCGCAGCTTCAGCAACGTCCGTCGCTGCCTCAGCGGTCTCTGTTGTCGCCTCAGCAACTTCAGTCGCCTCTGTTGCGGCCTCAGCGGTCTCTGTTGCAGCTTCAGCAACATCAGTTGCAACTTCAGTCGCCTCCGTTGCAGATTCAGTTGCCTCAGTCGCAGCTTCAGTCGCCTCTGTTGTGGCTTCCGTCGCAGCCTCAGTCGCTTCTGTGCCGGTCTCAGCAACGTCTGTCGCAGCTTCAGCTGCTTCGGTTGTCTCCTCCGCCACTGCACCTGCATTTTCTGTCACAGTCTCTGTCGCCTCTGCAGCAACATCCGTTGTAGAATCTATTGCGTTTGCGGTGGTGTCCGTTGCGTCCTGAACTGCGTCACCCGCAACTTCTGTTGTTGCTTCAGCAGCCTCGCTGACAGCGTCCGTTGCGGTTTCGGTAACATCCGTGGTCGCTTCAACCGCGTCGGATGCAGCACTTGCTGCGTTCTCTAGCGCGTCCTGCCCAGACTCTAGAGTCCCACCCACTGCATCTGAGACCGCGTCAGTGACTGCGTCTTGCACGCCTTCAACAACAGAATCGGTCGTTTCGGTAAGAGTCTGAGCGCCTTCAGTTGCGACATCAGAGGCACCTTCAGTGACGGCTTCTGCAGCAGTCGCAGCCGAATCTGATGCACCTTCGGCGACATCCGCCACTGCATCTGCAGCGCCTTCTGCCGCATCCGTTGCGGCATCTGTTGCACCTTCAGCCACGTCGCCAACGGCGTCCGCTGTGTCTTCTGCAGTATCCGCTGCTGTATCAATCGCATTGCCAACAGCGTCGCTAGCGCTTTCCAATGCTTCGGGAACACCAACGGCATCTGCCGCTTCTGTCGCGATCTCTTGGACCGAACGCCCCGAATAAAGTACGTACCCGACGATCCCGACAACTGCCGCTACGACGATCCAAATCAAGTTGCGCATTATAATCTCCTCTGTTCTGCAAAATCCGAAATTTCCGAACCACGCGTGCCTTTGGGCTGAAATGCGCAATCACGTGAATGTCAACAAGGGGGAAAAACATACGAAAGGCTGCGTCAGCGCATAATTGCCGCTTGAAGAGTAACCCCCCTGCGGTTAGGTTCCGGGACCTGTAAACAGCCACGACTTAAGGACAACGACCATCGCTCGCAGACCGCACAATGCGCCGCCGCAAAGAGACACTGGCCCACGGGTCAACGATCGCATCAGATCAAATGAAATCCGCCTGATTGGCGCCGACGGTGAAAACGTTGGCGTTGTTACTCCGACAAGGGCAATGGAAATGGCATTCGATGCAGGGCTAGACCTTGTTGAAATTTCGCCAAACGCCAACCCACCCGTGTGTAAAATCATGGATTTCGGCAAGTTCAAATACGAACAGCAAAAGCGCGAAAGTGAAGCGCGCAAGAAGCAAAAGATCATTGAGATCAAAGAGGTCAAGTTTCGTCCGAACACGGATACAAACGACTATGACGTCAAGATGCGCAATGTCTTTAAGTTCTTGGAAAACGGCGACAAGGTAAAAGTCACCTTGCGGTTCCGTGGTCGCGAAATGGCGCACCAGGAACTGGGTCGTCAATTGCTGCACCGCGTTGCAGATGACATCAAAGATTTGGGCAAGGTCGAAAACATGCCCAAGATGGAAGGTCGCCAGATGATCATGATGATCGGGCCGCTTCCTGCAAAATAAGTTGAATTCAGGACTTTTTGTTCTGTTTGACCCCGTCTTGTTTCAAGGCGGGGTTTTGATTTACGAACGGTCACTCTGGTGATTTGCTGACCAATGGCGTCTGCCCATTACTGCCACAAAAAAAGCCGCGCATGTAGCGCGGCTTTTCCATAATTGTTCAGCGTCTTCAGCTGGCCGCTTCGACAGCCCGTTTGGTCAGAACACCAACCAAGTGCGCACGATATGCGCCGGTGCCGTGCAGATCATTGATCATGCCGTCAGCCGGGACCGAGCTTCCATCAATCGCGCTGGCCGAGAAGTTACCGGACAATGCGGATTCTGCTTCCATCCAACGGAATACGCCGTCTTCTGAGGCCCCTGTGACCGCAACACGCACCCCATCTGCATATTTGGCCACATAAACGCCAACCAAAGCGAATCGTGACGCAGGTTGAACGAATTTCTGGTAATTGGCTTTTTCCGGGATTGGGAATTTCACCTCTGTGATGATCTCGCCTTCGTCCAGCGCAGTTGAGAACATACCAGTGAAATACTCATCCGCGGAAATTTCACGCTTGTTTGTCACAACCGTTGCCCCAGACGCCATCACAGCAGCGGGATAGCACGCGGCAGGATCATTGTTGGCCACCGACCCGCCAATGGTTCCGCGATTGCGTACCGCAGGGTCACCGATATGCGAGGCCAAATCAGCCAAAGCTGGGTAAATGGACGCCGCTGCACTTGCGACTGACGCATGTGGTGTCGCCCCTCCAATGCAAAGTGCGCCATCATCGCCGGTACATACACCATTCATTTCAGCGATCCCGGTCAAGCTGACCAATTTGGACGGGCTTGCCAAACGTTGCTTCATTGTGGGCAGCAAAGTTTGCCCGCCCCCAAGCGCCTCTGCGTCATCCCCCGCCAACGCGGCAACTGCGTCAGCGACCGTCGCGGGTTTTTCAAACTCGAAGTTATACATCTTTCTTTCCTTTCATTGATGCGTGACCCAAAAATCCTGTGTCACAACACCAAACAAACTCCGGCAGGCTCGGGGCGGACCCCGAACCTGAATTCGATTAACTGTTCATGGCTGTCCAGACACGCGACGGGCTGAGCGGCATATCGATATGTGTCACATCTTTACCCCCTCGCTGCAGCGCATCTACAACAGCATTGACCACAGCTGGAGGCGATCCAATCGCACCCGCTTCGCCACAACCTTTCACACCCAACGGATTGTGTGTGCACGGTGTTTGGCAAGAATGGTCAACGTCATAGAACGGTAGATCATCAGCCCGCGGCATCGCGTAATCCATGTAAGACGCGCTTAGCAATTGGCCGTTTTCATCATAGGCGCAATGTTCCAACAGCGCCTGACCAACACCTTGACCAATGCCGCCATGCACCTGGCCATCCACAATCATCGGGTTGATGATATTGCCAAAGTCATCGGCAGCCGCAAAGCGTTCGATTGTGACCTTGCCTGTGTCTGGGTCCAGTTCGACTTCGCACGCATAGGCACCTGACGGGTACGTAAAGTTCGACGGATCATAGAACGCCGTTTCTTCAAGGCCCGGTTCGATGTCTTCCAGTGGATAGTTGTGTGGAACATATGCGGCCAAACACACATCGCCCCACGCCACTGATTTATCCGTCCCTGCAACGCTGAATGCGCCATCTTTCAATTCGATGTCGGCATCAGCAGCTTCCATCAAATGCGCCGCGATTTTCTTGGTCTTGGCGATGATCTTCTCGGTTGCCCGCACCATGGCTGAGCCACCTACAGCAATCGAACGCGACCCATACGTGCCCATACCCATCGGGGTATTTGCCGTATCGCCGTGAACGATTTCCACCATGCCTTCGTCAACGCCAATCATTTCGGCAATGACTTGCGGGAAGGACGTCTCGTGCCCCTGCCCGTGGCTGTGTGATCCAGTCATAACAACAAGACCACCGGTCGCATTCACGCGCACTGTCGCGCTTTCATAAAGACCGGCGCGTGCACCCAATTGCCCAACAAGGTTAGACGGCGCGATGCCGCAAGCCTCGATATAACAATTCACACCCAAACCACGCCATTTGCCTTTGGCCTCGGATGCGGCGCGACGTGCTTCGAATCCAGACAAATCAGCAATATCTTCCAGCTTGTCCATTGTCGCATGGTAATCGCCGGTGTCGTATTCGACGGCGACGGGCGTTGCGTATGGGAATTCAGTGATAAAATTCTGACGACGCAGCGCCAGCGGATCAACACCCAGTTCCCGTGCAGCTTTATCAATGACGCGTTCAAGCTGGAACGTCGCTTCGGGACGTCCGGCACCGCGATATGCATCAACAGGCACAGTATTGGTAAAGACCGCTTTCACGTTCACGTAAATCAGCGGCGTTTTGTAGTTTCCGGCCATCAACGTTCCGTGCAGCCACGTTGGAACAGACGGCGCGAATGTCGAAAGATACGCCCCCATATTCGCCAATGTGTCTGTCCGAATGGCGGTAAAGTTATTGTCGCTGTCCAATGCCAGTTGGATTTTGGTAACGTGGTCACGCCCATGAGCATCAGAAATGAAGGCCTCTGACCGCGACGACGTCCATTTGACCGGCCGATTGATCTGCTTGGCCGCGAAGGTCACAAAGGCTTCTTCCGCATAGTGGAAGATTTTTGCGCCAAATCCGCCGCCCACATCAGGGGCCACAACGCGCAGTTTGTGTTCTGGAATGCCCAAAACAAATGCGCCCATAAGCAACCGGATGACATGAGGGTTTTGCGATGTGGTATACAACGTTGAATCGTCTGTACCGCGCGCATAATCCCCAACGGCAACACGAGGTTCCATCGGGTTTGCGACCAATCGGTTGTTGACCAGTTCAAGTGTCGTAACATGCGCAGCATCGTCAAATGCTTTATCAACGGCGTCTTTGTTTTCCTCAACAAAACCCCAGTCGTAACAAAGGTTTGACGTCAGATCATCATGTACTTTTGTTGAACCGTCAGCGACGGCCGCCTTCATATCCACGACGGCTGGTAAATCAGAAATATCGAGGTTGATTGCTTCGGCGGCGTCACGTGCTTGTTCCAGCGTATCGGCAACAACGGCCGCTACGATTTCACCGACATGACGTACTTTTCCCTGTGCAAGGACCGGGTGCATTGGTTCCTGCATCGGTTCGCCATGACGATCCGTCACCTGCCAACCACAGGGTATGCCACCCACACCTTCAAAATCTGCACCTGTAAAGATGCGCACAACGCCCGGCATCGCCGATGCCGCACTTGTGTCTATCGCATTGATTGTTCCATGCGCGATATCCGAGCGCAGGAAAAATACATGTGATTGACCATGTAGATTGATGTCATCGGTGTAATTGCCAGCCCCTGTCAGGAACCTTACATCTTCGCGCCGCTTCGGTGCTGCGCCAATGCCTGAATCCTTCGGCATAGTCTTCCTCCCTTTATTGCTGCGAAAGCACGTGTCCCCGATCCTCACTTTGTCTTTTTAGACAAATCTCCCAAAGGGTCAGAGCCGGCCTCGTTGCTTAAACGTTATTCTGCGGCGATTACGCTGACATCCTGACCAGATGCGGCCAAGATCGCTTTGACGATATTATGATACCCAGTACAGCGACACAGGTTGCCTTCCAGATATTCCCGAACTTCTTGTTCGCTTGGCTTTGGGTTTTCTTTCAACAAAGCGGCCGTCGACATCACCATCCCGGGGGTACAGAATCCACATTGTAGGCCGTGGTGATCTTGAAAGGCTTGCTGAATGACGGACAGCGTTCCGTCTTCGCTGGCTTCACCTTCAATTGTTGCGACTTCCGAACCTTGGGCTTCCACTGCCAGCATTGTGCAGGATTTAACCGCAACTCCGTCCACATGGACAACACACGCCCCGCATTGAGATGTATCACAACCCACATGGGTTCCTGTGAGATTAAGGCTTTCGCGTAAGAATGATGACAAGAGCGTACGCCCTTCCACATCTCCGGATGCAGCCTTGCCGTTCACGGTCATTGAGACCTGTGTCATGGAGTTCCTCCCGTTTTATGTCTTCACTTGATGCGAGTTAAGCACGGCAGTTTCTCGTTGAGAACTAAAAACTTAGCGCTGATGCCGAATTAAGCGATTTCACCCCTTGGACGCTCTTGGGCGTGGCCGGGTTGGAATCTCTTTGAGAAGGCCTCCGACACCCATGGCTTGGATGTCTGCTTGGGTCAATTTCACCCCACAAATAAGCCGTTCCAACACCCAATCTACCCCATTCATAGCGGGCGAGCGTGCACAACCGGGCAAGCCAATAACCGGGCGATTTTCGGCTGTTCCGAAAAATAACAAATTTCCGGGATCAACGGGCATTCCGTAGGCTTCAACGCGCCCCCCTGCCAAACGCAGGCCTTCCGGAGCTTCGTCCATGACATCCGACGTTGCCGACGCGGTCAGGATCAAAACGACATCGCCAGGCGCATCCTTAATGGCTTGGGCAATGGCTGTGTTTTCATGATCAACCACCACCCTGTCCGTCAGTGACATTCCAAATCGGTCCAATCTTTCAGATGTAACCCGTCGCCCTTTGTCGGCTGGTGTTTCTGATCCTACCTGCGTTTCGATCAACGTCGCGGTTCGAAAGACAGGTTTGGCAATCTCAAGTGCTGATCGTGCGGCGTCTTGTGCACGTGACAAGGATGAGTGCGACACGGCATAGGCGATGATTTTGATCGTCGCGACCATCGTTCCGGCATCGACACGCGTAAACGGTGCAAGTGTGGCCACCGTGATCATCGGATCAACCAGATTCGTCGCAAGGATGGCTTGAGCATCAACGATTGCGACCCCCGGACTTTGTGCAAAGAGGTTTACACGGCCCGCACCCGCATTTGCGATGCGCAATCCTTGGTGCTCGGGTGATGGAACCAACGCCTGCGCAAGTGTCGCCGCGGCTGCGTTTTCTTCGATATCATCAACTTCCAAACGCGCAACAACGACGTCCGGAATGCCCGCAGCACGCAAAGCATAGATCTCCGCAGCCTGCAGAATGGTTCCTTTGGCAATTCTACCGGTCCCGACTTTCAATGAATGCGCAAGAACAGCGCCTTCGGCTTCGTCTAAAGGAACACGGCCAAACTTCATTTGGGCTGCCGCAATGTTTGTGTCATCTGCGCGATGACTGATATCGCAATTTCTTGCGGATTAACGCTGCCGATATTTAACCCAATCGGTCCATGTATCCGCGCGATTTCATCAGCCGAGAATCCCGCGTCTTCCAATCTGGTCACACGTTTTGCGTGGGTCCGTTTTGACCCCAAAGCCCCAATATAGAAAGCCTTAGATTTCAGGGCCAAATGCAATGCTGGGTCATCAATTTTAGGATCATGCGTCAGCAAAACCAAAGCGGTGCGCGCATCCAATCCCATCTCTGCCAATGCATCATCTGGCCAATCATTGATGACCTTGGTGTCGGGGAATCGTGATTGCGCCCCAAACGCTTCGCGCGGATCAATAATGACCGGATCATAGCCCGCAATCCGGGCCATGGGCACAAGCGCTTGCGCGATGTGAACACCGCCGACGATGGCCAGACGCAAAGGTGGATTATGGATGCCGACAAACGTTTGCCCGTCCTCTTCGACACCTGATTTATCTTGCGCAAACCGCGCAGGATACCCGTCGGTAACAAGTGTGCGGTCTTGCGAATTGAGATCCGCAACATAGGCCAATTGCCCACGTGTCGCGCGCGTTGCCACAATGGTATCCAGCATGTCTTCGGACAATGTTGCACCGACCGGTTCAACCAGCACCCGTATGGTGCCACCGCATGCCAAACCGACGGCAAACGCATCATCATCACTTACGCCATATTCAAGCACCCGCGCTTGACCTTGCTCTAACGCTTCCAACGCTTCGACGACGACAGCGCCTTCGACGCACCCACCCGACACTGACCCTTGCATTTCGCCGTCTCCGGCAATGACCAATTGAGCCCCGGCGCGGCGCGGCGCGCTGCCCCATGTTTCGATGACGGTTGCCAATGCGGCGCGGCGTCCGGCTTTGTGCCATTCCAATGCAAGCTCTGGTGCGCGGTCGATCAATGTCTCTGTCATGTGGCTCTCCCTGCCAAGACAGGTAATCGTCTCACACGTCTTGGGCAATCCCCCGCTTGCAAGCGCCTCTTGTGCAAACTACATCTGCTGTACCATTAAAAGGAGTGCGTGCGTGCCCATTACCGCCCAAGACATCGAAGACATGATCCGCGAAGCCTTTCCCGAGGCTGACATTTCGGTGCAGGGAGATGATGGCGCGCATTTTGCAGCCCAAGTGATCGACGAAAGTTTCCACGGAAAAAATCGCATTCAACAACAGCGCGCTGTCTATGCCGCCTTAAAGGGCAAAATGGATGGATCCGACGGTGAATTGCATGCATTGGCTCTGACAACCAAGGCACCTTGATGTCACTTTGGCGCCTCATCACCTATCCCTTTCGCAGGCAGCCGCGTGGGCCATTGGCGTCACGTCGACCAGACCGCGCCGAACTGGGACAAACGCAAGAGGTGCCATTGGGTATGGAAGAAATAGACTTGAGCCATGTCCAAAAGGTGGCGCGCATGAATGACTCGCTTGAAAAGACCAACACGACCTATGAGCGAAGCAAAGGGTTTTTGACGGGGCACCGCAATACATATGTGGCCCCCATGCCCGAAGACGAAAGCTATGCCGCGCGGTTTCACCGTGCATTTAACAAGAAAGGTACATCCTAATGAGCGATGCAGCGACGCAGATTGCGGATACAAACAAAGCAAATGACGTTGTGCTTTATATGAAAGGCACAAAAACCATGCCGCAATGTGGCTTTTCCAGCCGCGTGGCCGGCGTACTGAATTACATGAACGTCGATTTTGCCGATGTGAACGTATTGGCAGATGAAACGTTGCGTCAGGGAATCAAAGATTTCTCGGATTGGCCAACAGTCCCCCAGCTTTACGTCAAAGGCGAATTCGTCGGCGGCTGTGACATCATCACCGAAATGACGTTGTCCGGAGAACTGGATCAATTGTTTGAAGAAAACGGCGTTTCTTATGACAAAGACGCCGCAGACAAAATTCGCGAAGCAAACGGCGAAGAATAAACCAAAAAAGCACCAGGCGCGTAAATTACGCGCCTGTTTGCTCTTCTATTTGGGCTGCCAGCGCCTCGGCTCGTGCCGCTAATTCTGCCATGTGGTCCGTGACCGATTGTGGAATGACAGGCACTTCAACGCGCTCTGGCTCTGGTCCCGGGGCCGATTTCAAGCTTTCCAACTCAGCCTCGCGTTCTGACAAAGTACCCTGAAGGGTTTTGGCGCGGTCTTCCATACTTGCCGTTTTGTCTGCCAACATCAGGCCTGCCATCAACAACATACGCGCCTCGGGCATCCGGCCAACTTGCTGCACCAAAACTTGCGCTTCGTCGTCCAGCATTTTCGCCGCAGATTGCAAATAGGGTTCTTCGCCTTCCTGACACGCAACGCCAAAAGACCGCCCACCAATGTTAATCGTGACTTCAGGCATGGTTCGCCTCCTCGGCTTCGGTCAACGCAGTTTCCAAAGCCCCCAATATGGTTGCCGTTTCCGCGATATCTGCCGCACGTGAGGCGCGCAGCCCTTCCAATTCCGTCAACATCGCTTTGTTGATCAAATGCGGATCACCAACACCTGCTTCGTTCGCATCTCGCAATGCCGCATTGGACACGCGCAATAATTCATTCGCTTTTTTCAAGCGCTGCATTTCAACATCCAACGCCGCCATACGTTCGGCAGCCATCTGCCGCATGGAATCAAGCTGTTCAGTCAATTTCCGTGAACGTTCTTTCAATTGTGCATTCGCCAGACGCTCGTCTTCCAGTTCGGCGCTTATTGCGGATGTATCATGTGTCACAGCAGGACCCATTGATCCGAGCCCATTTGCGATACGTTCCATCGCGGACGCCAAACGGCGTTCAAGTTCTTCTATTTCATTCATGCTCGCAGCGACCCCCGTCTGCCCATTTTATTCTCCATCGAGGACCCGACAGCGTAACACATGCTGCGAATCGACTCTTGGTCAGGTTGCACCAAAGAATAGCGAATGCCGGACGGAAATGCGCCCCCCTTTGTGTTCAGACACTTGAGCCTCGGCGTTAAAGTGTAAATGGCCCGCATTTTGGACAGACTTGCACTTCGACAAGGGGCTGCTATTGAGCCTCATCAAATATGGCTAACGAAAGGTCGCTCTCGTGGACATCGACACCCTGCGCTCAGCACACCCAGACCACTGGTCTAAAGCAACTGCAATTCGGGCATTGGCCCTTGATGCCGTTGCAGCCGCAAACTCGGGACACTCGGGTATGCCCATCGGCATGGCAGATGTCGCCACAGTCCTTTTTGAAAAACACCTCAAATTCGATCCCGCCGCGCCACAATGGCCTGACCGTGACCGTTTTATTTTGTCTGCAGGTCATGGATCGATGCTTCTTTATGCGCTGCTGCACCTAACGGAGTACGCAGACATGACCATCGAACAGATTAAAAATTTCCGCCAGAAGGGCGCGATTACAGCGGGCCATCCGGAAAACTTTTTGTCGGACGGTATCGAAACAACAACGGGTCCATTGGGTCAGGGTCTTGCCAATTCCGTCGGCTTTGCCATGGCCGAAGAAATCCAACGCGCACAATTCGGCAAAAAAATCGTGGATCACTTTACCTATGTGATTGCAGGCGACGGTTGCCTGATGGAAGGTGTCAGCCAAGAAGCCATCACATTGGCTGGTCGTCATCAATTGTCAAAGCTGATTTTGTTCTGGGACAATAACGGGATCACGATCGACGGCACCGTTGATCTGGCCGATCGCACAGATCAGCTGTTGCGATTTAAATCTGCGGGTTGGGCCGTTATTGAAATCGACGGTCATGATCCTGAACAAATCGATGCGGCCATTACCAAGGCGAAATCACAAGGCAAACCGTCGATGATTGCCTGTAAAACGCATATCGCCTTGGGGCACGCGGCACAGGATACATCCAAAGGTCACGGTGCTTTGACCAACAGCGAACAAAACGATGCGGCCAAATCAGTTTGGGGTTGGACATCAAATCCTTTTGTCATTCCAAAAGACGTTCAAAAAATGTGGAAAGACATTGGCGCACGCGGCGCGTCAGAGCGCGCCGAATGGACAACGCGCTTGGAATCAGTTGCAAAGAACAAGCAAGAGCGTTTCTGGCGCGTTTACTCGGGTGACGTTCCAACGCGCCTTGGGTCCGCAATCAAATCCTTCAAAAAGGAAATGTCCGAAGCCGCACCGAAATTGGCGACACGTGCCAGTTCCGAAAAAGTGCTGCAGGTCGTAAACCCAATTTTGACCGAAACCGTTGGCGGATCAGCGGATTTGACGGGTTCAAACAACACAAAGACAGAAGACCAAGGCGTGTTCGATACAGATAACCGCAAAGGGCGCTACGTCCATTGGGGTGTGCGCGAACACGGAATGGCCTCCGCAATGAACGGTATGGCATTGCACGGTGGTATCCGTCCTTACGGCGGTACGTTCATGTGCTTTACGGATTATGCCCGCCCGGCGATGCGCTTGGCCGCGTTGATGAAAATACCAAGCGTTTTTGTCATGACGCACGATTCTATTGGTTTGGGCGAAGACGGTCCGACCCACCAACCTGTTGAACATCTGGCGATCAGCCGTTCGACGCCAAACACCTATGTGTTCCGCCCTGCTGACATCATCGAAACGGCTGAGTCTTGGGAATTGGCGCTGACGATGAAATCATCGCCCAGTGTCTTGTCGTTGACACGTCAAGGTTTGCCGACGGTGCGCACGGATCACAAATCCAAGAACCTGACAGCACAAGGCGCTTATGTCTTGCAAGACGCCGAGGCCAAGCGCCAAGCCGTCATCATTGCCACGGGGTCCGAGGTCGAAGTTGCCCTTGCTGCGCGCGAGATTCTGGAAGCTGAAGGGATCGGAACACGCGTTGTTTCAATGCCTTGCATGGAATTGTTCGCCGAGCAGGAAGAAACCTATCGCAGACGTGTGCTGCCGTCGGGATCTGTGCGCGTGGGTGTCGAAGCCGCCGTGCGTCAAGGCTGGGATCGCTGGCTTATGGGTGAACGGGGACGTGACACCAAAGCCGCCTTTGTTGGCATGGACAGTTTCGGAGCCTCTGCCCCAGCAGGCGAGTTGTTCGAACATTTTGGGATCACCGCTGAAGGCGTTGCAAACCAAGTCAAAGCGCTTCTGTAAGGCAGCGCTTTGCCAACGGCTTAACACTTGGGAAACCAAGTTTTCTAAATTCAGTAGCACCAATCATTGGATTTGATGCACATTACCTTTGGGTGATTTGTGTGAGTTTTTTATGATTGGTCTATTTGTTCTTGGCGGAGTGTGTGGAGCGACCGGTGCCTCTGCTGCCCTCGTGATGGGAGCAAGCCTGCCCAAGGCGGTCTTGATCTACATGGGCGTCGGTATGATCTTGCCCGTGTCGGGGATAATCTCAATGGCCTTTCGGAACGAAGACACCGATTTGGTTCCGGCCGGTGCGACGGATTCATTTTCAAACACAATGTCGCAATGGAATGCCGACCCGGAAAGCCATGCGAACAGTCAGAAATTCGGGCTTTCGCATGACGAGGACGATGACCAGCAAGACAAAGTGGCGTGACGAATTTGATCAGTCGCCTCTTACCGCCCGCCAAAGCGGTGTAATTACCTTTTCGCCAACTGGGATAAGAAGGAAACCAAGTCCCAGTCCCAAGATACCATCGATTGTCGCTTTGCTGAGCCATTCGCCAAAGCCGATGAATGAGGTCGGCAAAGCATGTCCAACCGCAGCGGCAATATCATGGATCAGGTGACCCAAAGCCCCTGCCCCCATTTCCTCTAACCCGTGGATAACAATGGAGCCGCCCACCCAAAGCATGGCTGCCGTTCCGACGACCGTTAGCATTTTCATAAATCCGGGCATGACCTTAACAATCCCGCGGCCAACCGCTCGGGTTACGCCAAGCCGTCCGCGTCGCACCATCGCCAGACCTAGGTCATCGGCCTTTACGATCAACGCAACAGACCCATACACAGCCACAGTGATCAACACAGCCGTTGCGGCAAGCGTTGCCGCTTCGAACCAAAAGTTGCTTTCGGGAATTGCGGCCAAGGCAATTGTCATGATCTCAGCGGACAAAATGAAATCCGTCTTGATGGCCCCTTGTGCTTTTTCTTCTTCAAGTTTGGACGGGTCATCAATCTTTTCGTCTTTGTGAGGATAATCATCATGCCCAGCCCCACCAAAGCCGGTAACATGGGCCACCTTTTCAGCGCCTTCAAAACACAAATAAGCGCCACCCAACATCAATAGCGGTGCAATGGCCCAAGACGCGAATGCGGATAACGCTAAACCCGCAGGCAATAGGATCAATAACTTGTTGCGAAAACTGCCTTTGGCGATCTTCCAGATGATTGGCAATTCGCGTTCTGCAGAAAACCCTTGGACGTATTTGGGGGTCACCGCTGCATCGTCAATGACGGCACCGGCTGCCTTTGCACCGGCTTTCACCGCTTGCGCGGCAACATCATCAATGCTCGCTGCTGCGACTTTTGCGATTCCCGCCACGTCATCCAATAAAGCCAGCAAACCGCTCATCTTGATCTCCTTTGCACGTCTCCCGAGAGCTAGCATCCTTCTTTCGCAATGCAAACCCAAGCATGCCGTCCAGTTTCGTCGCTAACATTCGAGGTTTATCGCTAACAGTGAGTGTGCCCCTATTTTCGCTAAGATTCAAAGGGGTTATAGGGCGCACAACATAAATATTTCAGGTGATGTTATGACGATAAAAGTAGGTATCAACGGATTTGGACGCATCGGTCGATCTACGTTGTCTCATATCTGCGCCAGCCGGCGGAACGACATCGAAGTTGTCAGGTTGAATGCAACAGGTCCGATTGAATCTGCAGCACACCTAATGAAATATGACAGTGTTCACGGTGCCTATCCAGGTGAAGTACGCGTCAGCGACGGCGCCATTGATCTTGGGCGTGGGCCGATTGATGTACAATCCACTTATGATCTGGACGCATTGGATTGGGATGGGTGTGACGTTGTGCTGGAATGCACGGGCCAGTTCAATGATGGCCAAACAGCGAAAACCCATTTGGCACGTGGTGCAAAACGCGTTTTGATATCGGCACCTGCCAAAAACGTGGATCGCACAATTGTATACGGCGTCAATCACCGCGCCTTACGCGACACTGATGCCTTGGTATCCAACGGGTCGTGCACGACCAATTGCCTTGCCCCTTTGGCAAAGGTGCTGGACGACGGCATTGGCATCGAAAGCGGGATCATGACAACGATCCACGCCTATACCGGCGACCAGCCCACTCACGACAAACGCCACAGCGATCTTTACCGAGCGCGGGCGGCGTCGATGAGCATGATTCCCACATCCACGGGTGCAGCCAAAGCACTGGGCGAAGTGCTCCCGAATCTGAAAGGTAAACTGGACGGATCTGCCATGCGTGTTCCCACGCCAAACGTGTCTGCCGTGGATCTGACATTCATGGCTGGCCGCGATGTCACGGAAACTGAGGTGAACGCGCTTGTTCAAGAGGCCGCACTTGGTCCAATGGGGCATGTTTTGTCGTATGACCCGGAACTAAAGGTGTCTGTCGATTTCAATCACACTGAACATTCGTCCATATTTGCCCCAGACCAAACCAAGGTCGTCGGCAAACGTATGGTGCGCGTTTTGGCCTGGTACGATAACGAATGGGCGTTTTCTGTCCGTATGGCAGATGTTGCTGTGGCCTTGGGGCGTCTGAACTAAACGCAATAAAGTCTAAACGCTTGAGCATTACGGGTGGGGCTGTCACAACATCCCTGCCCTTTTTGTTTTTGGAGCCATCGTTTGACAAACACCGTCGCACTTGTGCTGGGCATTGCATTGGTTTGCGCGATCACCGCGGATGCCATTCTTTTTGATGCGACCAATTTAATTTTCTTAGGCAAAAAGCTCGCCGAATTGATCGAATGGCTTGCGTTTTGGCGATAATCCAACTGTGATGAGCTGAACTGTCGCGCGCAGGTTGCGCGACGTTGACATCGCCAGCGTCGCATGCGAATTGCCCCTCAAGTTGTTAGCGATAACGACGCTGCATAATTTTATGGCAAATGCCACAGCAAAACTCATCGGAGGGACGCGCAGATGACTATCAAACTCGCCATCAATGGATTCGGCCGTATCGGGCGCAACGTATTGCGCGCAATCGTTGAATCCGGACGTACAGATATCGAAGTTGTTGCGATCAACGACTTGGGACCTGTCGAAACAAACGCACACCTGCTGCGCTATGACAGCATCCACGGACGGTTCCCTGCGACAGTTACGGTGAAAGACAGCACAATTGATGTTGGCCGCGGTCCTATCGAAGTTACAGCCATTCGCAATCCGGCTGAATTGCCCTGGAGCCATATCGACGTGGTTCTGGAATGCACGGGCATTTTTACATCAAAAGAGAAATGCCAAGCGCATCTCGACAACGGTGCAAGCCGCGTTTTGATTTCAGCGCCTGGATCAGACGCCGACAAAACGATTGTTTATGGGGTCAACCACGGAACGCTAAGCGCTTCGGACATCATTGTTTCTAATGCATCGTGCACGACAAACTGTCTTGCGCCGGTTGCCAAGGTTCTGAATGATTCCGTTGGCATCAAGCGTGGCTTTATGACGACCGTGCACAGCTATACGGGCGATCAGCCAACATTGGATACAATGCACAGCGATTTGTATCGCGCACGTGCAGCCGCAATGAGCATGATCCCAACATCAACAGGTGCTGCTCGCGCTGTTGGTTTGGTGATGCCAGAATTGAACGGCAAGCTTGACGGCGTTGCGATCCGCGTTCCGACACCAAACGTGTCCGTGGTCGATCTGACCTTCGAAGCCAACCGTGACACCAGCATCGAAGAAATCAACGAAGCGATCAAAGCCGCAGCAGCGTCTGGCCCCCTCAAAGGAGTGTTGGGTGTTACAGATGAAAAGCTGGTTTCGATGGACTTCAACCACGATCAGCATTCGTCGATCTTTGCGACGGATCAAACCAAGGTTATGGATGGCAATATGGTGCGTGTCCTAAGTTGGTATGACAACGAATGGGGTTTCTCGAACCGGATGGGCGACACCGCCGCCGAAATGGGAAAATACCTCTAAGATAGGATGGGCGCCTTCGCGCGCCCTTCTTATTTAAGGCGCTCAAGCAACGCGTCTTTGACAGCCGGTGTTACGAATTTTGAAATATCGCCGTCCAAACGTGCAATTTCCTTGACCAGTTTTGATGCAATCGCCTGATGCTGCGCTTCGGCCATTAGGAAAACAGTTTCGACAGTATCATCAAGCTGACGGTTCATGCCGACCATTTGGTATTCATATTCAAAATCTGCAACTGCACGCAGGCCACGCACAATCAGCTGAGCGCCGACATCGCGCGCGCAATTGATCAACAGGTTTTCGAATGGGTGCGCAACAATTTCAACGCCCGTTTGCTCTTGCAAAGCAATGGTTTCCGCTTCGATCATCGCCACACGTTCTTCCAGTGAAAACAGCGGACCTTTATCTCGGTTGATTGCCACACCAATGACCAAGCGATCCACCAACGCCGTCGCACGGCGTATGATGTCCATATGCCCCAAAGTCAGGGGATCGAAGGTGCCTGGGTATAGACCGATACGCATGGGCCCACTCCTGCTGAACGTTCTTCACCCGCGTGGTTACATCTGATTACTCAGAATGCAACCAGTTGGCGGTCAAAGTTGATAATCCAGCTAGTGCCCCATGATCATGCCTTCTAGCGCGTCTTTTTCCATTGCCAGCTCTGTCAGGCGCGCTTTGACCACATCGCCCAAGGTCACAAGGCCGATCAACTGACCATCCTCAACGACAGGCATGTGACGAAACCGTCCTTCGGTCATGCGCGTCAGGATATCATCCGCTTTGTCTTCCCGTGTGCAGGTCATCAGTTTTGCAGTCATATGGGACTCAACTGGGTCTTGCAGAATTGTTCCGCCTTTACGCGCCAATTCTCGCACAATGTCGCGTTCTGACAGAATGCCCTCAGCGGTTATTCCATCTGTGGATATGACCACGGTTCCGATACGCCGTTCGGCCAGCACCTTTGCCGCAGAGGCAATTGTTGAACCGGGAACGACCGTAACCACTGCGTCATCAGATTTGGATTTCAGGATTTGGTGGACCAGCATAGGATACCTCACTGAGAGATTTTAGATATCTCAGCGTCGCCCTACAACCTATGGTCTGTCAAGCCTGCGTCTCTAACTGCGCCACTTCAGCGCGCACCCCTTCCGCCAAACGCTTGGCAAACCGTGTCAGACGGGTGTCATTTCGATCAGCAGAATGCCGCACAAGGTAGAAACTTCGGGTCAAAGAAAACTCATTTGCGAGGATTCGGTGCACACCCGGCAAAGAAGGAAGCGCAAAATCATGGGTGACGCCGACGCCCCCACCTTGGGTTAACATACGTGCCTGCACCGCAACGGAATTTGATGTGAGTGGCACACGATCGAACCCCAAATTGTCCAAATAGTCCAACTCAGCATCAAAAATCATATCTGGGATGTAGCCAATCAACCTGTGCTCAGACAGATCAGCCAAGCTGTTTATCTTAGGATGCGCCTGCAAATAGGTATCAGATGCAGCAAAGTGCAATTTGTAATCTGTGATGCGATGTACCAGCAATCGCCCTTCGTCGGGCGCGCTGACCCCGATGGCCAAATCTGCCTCGCGGCGGGTCAGATTGAATACACGCGGCAGCGCCACGATCTGGATATCAAGGTCGGGATTCTCTTCGATAATCGTTTTGCACACTTGCGGAAGCAGATAATTCGCGGCCCCATCCGGTGCCCCCAACCGAATTTGTCCGCGCAACCCCGTTGCATCCGACCTTTCACGTGCCGCCACACTTGCCGTCGCTGCGCGCATCGATTCCTCGGCTATTTCGGCGCGGATCAATAATTCAGCGCCAACATCGGTCAGCGAATACCCACGGGGTGATTTGCGAAACAGAACGGTTTTTAGCTGTCTTTCCAGCCGGGTAACCCGCCGCCCCATCGTTGCTGGGTCAAGCCGCAATTCACGCCCCGCCGCTGTGAGGCTGCTTTGACGCGCGACTGCCAGAAAAATTCGTAGGTCATCCCAATTGTCGAACATCGATCCATCTTGCATTTTTGCAAAGCACTTTTGAAATCTTGGGGCTTTTCCCAGCGTTTTTGCAAGACTATTCTGCCAACAACCAAGATCGAGGAGGATCAGATGCAAGAACTCACACATTATGTAGATGGCGCACATGCCAAAGGTGGCTCTGGACGCTTTGCCGACGTCATGAATCCCGCAACAGGCGAAGTCCAGGCTCAGGTGCCGTTGGCTTCAACGGCCGAAGTTGGGCATGCCATAGACATCGCAGCCGCTGCGCAACCTGCATGGGCTGCCACAAACCCGCAACGTCGTGCACGCGTGTTGATGAAATTCGTCGATCTGTTGAACCGGGATATGGACAAGCTGGCCGAAGCGCTAAGCCGTGAACATGGCAAGACCATTCCTGACGCGCGCGGCGATGTTCAGCGCGGTTTGGAAGTTGTAGAATACTGCATCGGTGCGCCCCATCTGTTGAAAGGTGAATACACCGACAGCGCCGGCCCGGGCATTGATATGTATTCGATGCGCCAAGCGTTGGGTGTGACCGCGGGTATCACTCCGTTTAACTTCCCGGCTATGATCCCAATGTGGATGTTTGCCCCTGCTATTGCCTGCGGAAACGCGTTTATCCTGAAACCGTCCGAGCGCGATCCGTCCGTTCCTTTAATGTTGGCTGAACTGCTAGAAGAAGCAGGGTTGCCAAAAGGTATCTTGCAGGTTGTGAACGGCGATAAAGAAGCTGTCGATGCGTTGCTTCAGCATCCAGTTGTTCAATCCATTGGATTTGTTGGATCAACCCCCATCGCTGAATACATTTACGCCGAGGGCTGCAAGGCCGGAAAGCGGGTGCAATGTTTTGGCGGCGCTAAAAACCACATGATCATTATGCCCGACGCCGATATGGATCAGGCGGCGGACGCGCTCATCGGTGCCGGGTATGGTGCTGCAGGCGAACGTTGCATGGCGATTTCCGTTGCGGTTCCTGTCGGTGATGAAACGGCTGATCGACTGATTGAAAAATTGGTTCCGCGGATCGAACGGCTAAAGGTCGGCCCCTACACTGCTGGTGAAGACATGGATTATGGCCCGGTTGTCACCGCAGCGGCAAAAGCCAACATCGAACGCCTCGTACAATCTGGGGTTGATCAGGGCGCAAAGCTTGTGGTCGACGGACGAGGGTTCAAATTGCAAGGGTATGAAGAAGGATACTTTGTTGGACCCCACCTGTTTGATCACGTGACCAAAGACATGGATATCTACACAACCGAGATTTTCGGACCGGTGCTGTCGACAGTGCGTGCCCAAAGCTATGAAGAGGCGCTTGGTCTTGCCATGGATCACGAATATGGCAACGGTACCGCCATTTTTACCCGTGATGGGGACGCCGCACGTGATTTTGCCAATCGCATCAATGTCGGCATGGTCGGCATCAACGTCCCGATCCCAGTGCCATTGGCGTATCATACATTCGGTGGCTGGAAAAAATCCGTGTTTGGCGACCTGAATCAACACGGCCCAGACAGTTTCAAATTTTACACGCGGACCAAAACAATCACGTCGCGTTGGCCGTCGGGAATCAAAGAAGGCGGGGAATTCAACTTTAAGGCGATGGATTAGATCCACAACTGCAAGATCACGCCGAATTAGATTGGCATGGCAGCAAAAAGTTGCCATGCCATTTGCACGTCAAGGTTCGCCCTTAATTTTGCACCATTTGGCGATAATAATGTGGGTATGAACTCGATTATTGATCTTTTCCTCCCCAAAAAGGGCGAGACATTGGCGCACGCTGAGGCTGGCGTGTCGGATATTTCGGGTGCTTCGGACACTTCGAGTGTTTCGGAGCCTTCAGATGTTCCGAACGTTCTGTGCAGCACAGACAAACCGCATACACGGTTTCCACATCAACATTCGCGCGCAAGAAGCACATTCAAACCAGACGACGCGGAGTTCACGCAGTTTGACCAAAATCAGAAAGAGCGTCAGCAAACGCCTCCGGTCGTCGATGAGGTATCGCGGCCAAATGAGCTGATGGCGCCAAAGGAAACGGAACAAGGCATTCCAAGGCCACCTCCTGCGACCATACCCGCGAAACCGCATTCGGTGCCGGTTGATATCTTGCGGAAGGCATTGCCTGATCGTTTCAATGAAAAAGACCCCGAGTCGGGCTCAAAGAAACCTTCGATTTTCGACGCGTTCGACAAAGACCACGACGACTGAAATCCAGTATATCCCGCTACAGATAGAGGCGACCGGCACGGTTAAATCCGCGCCGGTACAACTTGGCATGGTTCGGTTTGCTCTTGAATATTTGCCCATGATCCGTTAATTAAACGCTTGTTCATTAATGGCGCAGGACACGAACCATGCACTTTGCTTTGAGTGAGGAACAAGACGCCATTTTCAAAATGGCG
Organism: Paracoccaceae bacterium; assembly: GCA_039975755.1. Classification (GTDB taxonomy): domain Bacteria; phylum Pseudomonadota; class Alphaproteobacteria; order Rhodobacterales; family Rhodobacteraceae; genus JABSSA01. Next base: position 34,962 of record JBDWGM010000046.1, read on the forward strand.
CACGCGTTTGGTCAGGACAACATCGCTCCGCACGCGCGCACGTGGGAAGCAGACGGAACAATCCCCAAAAGCCTATGGCCTGAAATCGGCGCCCTTGGGTTTGGCGGAATGTATGTATCAGAAGAGTCTGGTGGGTCTGGACTTAGTCGGCTGGATGCCACGCTTGTGTTCGAAGCCTTGTCGATGGCCTGCCCTTCTGTGGCTGCGTTTTTGTCCATCCACAACATGTGCGCCCGCATGATCGACAGTTTTGGCAGCGCGGAATTGAAAGCGCGCGAATTGCCAGACATTCTAACAATGAACAAAGTGCTGAGCTATTGCCTAACCGAGCCTGGCTCTGGGTCAGACGCTGCTGCATTGCGCACCCGCGCCGAACGCACCAACGAGAATTACATCCTGAACGGCACCAAGGCGTTCATTTCAGGTGGCGGCTATTCTGATGCCTATGTCGTTATGGTGCGTACCGGAGAAGACGGCCCTCATGGTGTTTCCACGGTTCTTGTCGATGACGGCACCAAGGGACTGAGCTTTGGCGCACAAGAAGACAAAATGGGATGGCGGTCTCAGCCTACGACACAGGTGCAATTTGATGATTGCGCCGTGTCCTTGGAAAACCGTGTTGGCGACGAAGGCCAAGGGTTCAAATACGCCATGAATGGATTGGATGGCGGACGCTTGAACATTGCAGCTTGTTCGCTGGGTGCGGCCCAAACTGCGCTGAACGCCACGCTTGATTACATGGGTGAACGCAAAGCATTTGGCAAACCCATCGACCAGTTTCAGGGATTGCAATTTCGACTGGCTGATATGGAAATCGAATTGCAGGCGGCCCGCACGTTCCTGCGACAAGCCGCATGGAAGCTGGACCAAAATGCCCCAGACGCCACTAAGTTCTGTGCAATGGCCAAGAAATTCGTGACAGAGACAGGATCAAAGGTGGTCGATCAATGCCTGCAGCTGCATGGTGGATACGGTTATCTGGCGGATTACGGAATAGAAAAGCTGGTTCGCGATCTTCGGGTCCACCAGATTTTAGAAGGCACAAATGAAATTATGCGCGTTATTGTGGCCCGTGAGATGTTGAAAAACAGATGAACGATATTTCCATCCGAAAAGAAGGGCACGCTGGTCGGATCACGCTGCAGCGCCCCGATGCCCTAAATGCGATCACGCATGAGATGTGTCTGGCCATCGAACAGGCGTTTGATGCGTGGCGCGAAGATGATGAGGTTGCGTTGATCCTTCTGGATTCCGAAGGCGAACGCGCCTTTTGTGCCGGTGGTGATATTGCCAAGCTGTATGAAACTGGGCGTGCCGGTGATTTTGGATATGGGCAGACATTTTGGGCGGATGAATACCGTCTAAATCAAAAGATTTTCACCTATCCCAAACCCGTCGTCAGCTTTCTTCAAGGGTTTACGATGGGCGGCGGTGTTGGCATCGGATGCCACGGCACTCACCGCATTGTTGGGGACAGCAGCAAGATTTCGATGCCCGAATGTGGGATTGGGCTTGTTCCGGATGTGGGTGGAACCTTGATGCTTGCGCTCGCGCCGGGGCGTTTGGGCGAATATCTTGGTTTAACTGGTGCGCGCATGAATGCAGGTGACGCGATCCATATTGGGTTCGCAGACCACTACATTCCTGAAACAGATTGGGAAACGGTCAAAACTACCCTGACCGAAACCGGGACAGTGGATACGAGCCTTGACAAATGGAGTCAAAAACCCGTCCCCGGCCCCATCGCAAATGCGCAGAACGATATCGATGCCTTGTTTAAGGGGCTGACCTTGCACGACATGTTGATCGATTTGAGCATGTCAGACAGCGAATTTGCCAAGGATTCTTTGGAACAAATGCGCCGCAACGCCCCTTTATCCATGGCTTGCACAGTGGACATCATACGCAGATTGAAAAATCTGGAAAAAACCCTTTCGATCGAAAAAGCGCTGGATCTGGAATACCGCTTTACCTTCCGCGCTATGCAGCAAGGTGATTTCCTTGAAGGCATCCGCGCACAGATCATTGACAAAGACCGCAATCCACAGTGGCAATACCCCGACATGGCCGTGCCAATGATGACCATGTCCCAAATGCTATTTCCACTTAAGGACGCTGCACTGACGTTTAAAAAGGACCAGACATGAAAATCGGATTTGTGGGACTTGGAAACATGGGCGCGCCGATGGCCGCCAATCTTGCAGCCGCAGGCCACGATGTGGTTGGATATGACGTAGCAGGTACCACGGCCCCCGGTGTTCACATGGTCGATTCAATCCAAGCCGCTGTGTCCGAAACGGTCGCCGTCATCACGATGCTGCCAAACGGGCAAATCCTGCGCAACGTTGCCAATGACGTCATCCCCGCGATGCCAAACGGGGCCGTTTTCATCGATTGTTCAACGGTTGATGTCGAAAGTGCGCGCGCGGTGGCAGATCAAGCAACCAATGCTGGTCTGTTGGCGGTCGACGCTCCTGTTTCCGGAGGCATAGGTGGTGCGGCGGCTGGCACGTTGACATTCATGGCTGGCGGCAGCGAAAACGCGTTTTCAGCGGCGTCCCCGTTATTCGACATCATGGGGCAAAAAGCCGTCCATTGCGGTGACGCAGGTGCCGGACAAGCCGCCAAGATTTGCAACAACATGATCCTTGGCGTCACCATGATCGCAACTTGCGAAGCCTTTGCACTGGCTGACAAATTGGGGTTGGATCGACAAAAGATGTTCGATGTCGTCAGCACCTCATCGGGATACAGCTGGACGATGAACGCCTATTGCCCTGCTCCCGGGGTTGGTCCGCAATCCCCCGCGGACAATGGGTACACGCCTGGATTTGCGGCTGAATTGATGGTCAAGGATCTCGGGCTTAGCCAACAAGCCGCTGAAGCGGTGGATGCTGATACTCCGATGGGTCAACACGCATTGGCCCTATACCGCGAATTCGTAGAAGACGAAGACGGTTTGGGGCGCGATTTTTCCGCGATGCTGCCTCGGTTTGAAAAGCGCGGTCGCGGTTAACTCCACCGCGCTTTCGGACATGAGCCAACCTTCGCGTCCTATTCGGCCGCGACACGTGCCGATTTCAACATCGGCTTAAGATACCGACCCGTATGGCTTTCTGCGACGTCTGCAACATCTTCGGGCGTGCCGGTGGCCACCACCGATCCGCCACCATCACCACCTTCGGGGCCTATATCGATGATCCAATCTGCGGTTTTGACCACATCCAGATTATGTTCGATCACAATCACCGAATTGCCCTGCTCGACCAATTCATGCAGCACCTCAAGCAGTTTTCGCACGTCTTCGAAATGCAGACCCGTTGTCGGTTCGTCCAATATATAAAGGGTGCGTCCGGTTGACCGTTTTGACAGCTCTTTGGACAGCTTGACGCGTTGCGCTTCACCGCCAGACAGGGTCGTCGCCTGTTGGCCAACCTTGATATACCCAAGGCCAACACGCATCAAAGCATCCATTTTTTCACGAATGGACGGCACCGCGGAAAAGAATTTCTGCGCGTCCTCAACCGTCATCGCCAGAACATCCGCAATCGATTGACCTTTGAATTTAATCTCAAGCGTTTCGCGATTATAGCGCGCGCCCTTGCAGGTTTCACATTCCACATACACGTCTGGCAAAAAGTGCATTTCAATTTTGATGACACCATCACCTTGGCACGCTTCGCACCGCCCACCCTTGACGTTAAAACTGAACCGGCCCGGTTTGTACCCGCGTGCCTTGGATTCCGGCAGCCCTGCAAACCAATCCCGGATTGGCGTGAAGGCCCCGGTATAGGTCGCCGGATTTGATCTGGGTGTGCGCCCGATGGGACGTTGATCAATGTCGATGACCTTATCCAGAAACTCGAGCCCCTTGATCGTTTCACAAGGTGCGGGCGTCTGGCGCGCGCCGTTCAGGCGCATCGATGCCGTTTTGAACAATGTTTCGATGGTCAGGGTCGATTTGCCGCCACCTGACACCCCTGTCACGCAGACGAACTTGCCCAGCGGGAAATCAGCAGTGACCTTTTTAAGGTTGTTGCCTGTGGCCTTAACGACGGTCACGTTCTTGCCTTTGCCCTCGCGGCGAAGTGCCGGAACTGGAATTTCGCGTTTGCCGGACAAGTATTCGCCGGTCACAGACCCTTTGTGTTTGGCGACTTTGGCAGGCGTTCCATGTGCGACGACTTCGCCGCCATGGACACCCGCACCCGGACCAATATCAAACACATAGTCAGCTTCGCGAATGGCTTCTTCGTCATGTTCCACAACGATGACCGTGTTGCCCTGGTCCCGTAGGTTCTTGAGCGTTTCCAGCAGACGAGCGTTGTCCCGTTGGTGCAGCCCAATGGAAGGTTCGTCCAACACATACAAAACCCCAGTCAGGCCCGAGCCGATCTGCGAGGCCAAACGGATTCTTTGGCTTTCTCCGCCGCTGAGTGTTCCACTTGAACGTGACAGCGTAAGATATTCTAATCCCACATTATTTAAGAACCCGAGACGTTCGCGAATT
>JBDWGM010000047.1:0-24200 GCA_039975755.1 Paracoccaceae bacterium
TGCCAAACGCGCGTTGTCGTCATTCCCTTCGCGACCTTCCAAATGCGCCAAGGCGCGTTCCAACAAATCAGACAAGCGCGCCTTATCCGCTGCGTCTTGCTCGATCTGGCTTGCCGCTTTGTCCAAGGCATCTGCCTGTCGATCGGCAATGCTCCTTAGCGCATAAACCTCTGCCGAGCGCGCGCGCACGTCATCAGACAGCTCTTCAACCTCGTCAAAAAGCAGGTTCATCAATGCGGCTTGATCAACCTTACCGCCGCTCAGATCGCCCTTGCCCACATCAGAGATATCCAATCGGAGCCGGTTTTCGTTGTCCCGCTGGGACGGGATCAGCCCACGCGCTGCTGCATCCCTGATCTTGATCCGCGACACACCCAACCTGTTCGCCGCTTCGGCGACGGACAGAAATTGCAAACCAGATTGGGCGGAATGGGGGTTCATGCGGTCATGTTCCCTTAGATAATGCCCGCGTCTTTGAGACGAGCCTGTTCATTATCATCAAGGCTCAACAATTCACCAAGAACATAATTGTTGTCCTCGCCCAGCGTTGGGCCAACATGGCGCACGGCACCAGGCGTATCTGACAGGCGTGGTGCCACGTTCTGCATCTTGATAGAGCCGAAATCGGGGTGTTTAACATCCACAATCGCCTCGCGCGCTTTGAAATGCGGATCTTCCAGCATATCCTCTGCCTTGTAGATTAGACCGCAAGGCACACCAAATTCGTTCATTCGCTCTTCGAGCTTGGTCAGCGGGATCGTGCGTGTCCATTCGTTGATCAACCCGTCGAGCTCTTTTTGATATTTGCCTCGTGCGGAATGGGTCGCGTAACGCTCATCCTCGGCCAATTCAGGTTGCCCCATGGCTTCGGCCAGGCGTTTGAACACCGTGTCTTGGTTCGCAGCAATCAGCAGCAGCTTGTCATCCGCCGTATCAAACACGTTCGACGGAGAAACATTGGGCAAAATTGCCCCTGTCCGCTCACGGACATACCCTGCGACGTCGTATTCTGTGACCAGCGATTCCATCATATTCAGCACGGCCTCATAGATCGCGCTGTCGACGACCTGCCCCTTACCAGTTCGCTCGCGGGCATGGATGGCAAACATCGCGCCCATGCAGGCATGGACCGCCGCCAGTTCATCGCCAATGGAAATGCCCATACGGCTGGGCTGCGTGGAGGGGTCACCGACAACATAGCGCAGACCGCCCATTGCCTCCCCAATCGCACCATAGCCTGCGCGTTTCGAATAGGGGCCCGTCTGGCCAAAACCCGTGACCCGGACCATCACAAGACGCGGGTTAATCTTGGACAGCTCTTCATAGCTCAAATTCCAACGCTCCATCGTGCCGGGGCGGAAATTCTCTATCAGGATGTCTGTATCCTTGACCAACTTACGGACAATATCTTGCCCATCTTTCTCGCGCAGGTTCAGGGTCAGCGATTTCTTGTTGCGGGCCACAACGGGCCACCACAACGATTTCCCGTATGGTTTCTCACGCCCCCATTGCCGCATAGGGTCGCCAACACCGGGCGCTTCGATCTTAATGACCTCCGCACCAAAGTCCGCAAGAAGTTGCCCGCAGAAAGGCCCAGCCAACAATTGACCCATCTCTAATACCCGAAGATCGCTGAGTGCGCTGTCGCCATTTGGTGCTGACATCTGAGTAGCTCCCCCTGATTTACACTTGCATGATTCCAAACATTTCGTAATCTGTATACAAAAATATGCAGGGAAAAACGAAAATGTCTGATTTCGTAGAAATTATCGAAGTATCAGCAAGAGACGGAATACAAAATGAACCCAAGATTTTAATTTTGGATACGAAATTGGAGCTGATTCAGCGTGGAATCGACGCGGGGTTGCGGCGTTTTGAGGTTACCAGCTTTGTGAATCCCAAGCGCGTCCCACAGATGGCCGATGCCGATGAGGTTGCAGCTGGGCTACCCCGCACAACAGATGCGCGGTTTATCGGGTTGACGTTAAATACACGCGGGTTTGAGCGCGCGATGACGGCGGAACTGGATGAAGCGAATTTCGTTGTTGTTGCCTCTGATACCTTCAACCAACGCAATCAAGGTGTCCCGACCCAAGAGAGCATCGACGCCTTTGCCAAATCCAAAGCTAGGGGAAATGGAAAGATCGACGTGGGGATCACGATTGGTGCGGCCTTTGGCTGCCCCTTTGAAGGTGAGGTTCCCGTCAGCCGTCTTATGCAGGTGGTTGAGGGCTGTATGGCGCACGACCCATTTGAGCTTGCATTGGCAGATACCATTGGTGTCGCCACCCCTAAGGACGTGAAAGACCGGGTCGCCGCCGTCAAGAATGCATTTCCCGACGTGCGGCTGCGGCTGCACTTGCACAATACGCGCAATACGGGGTTCGCCAACGCGTGGGCCGGGATAGAGGCTGGCGCCAGCAGCCTTGATGCATCTTTAGGCGGCGTGGGTGGGTGCCCCTTTGCACCCAAAGCGACCGGAAACATCGCCACCGAGGATCTGGTCTATATGCTAGATCGGACCGGGATACGCACGAATGTATCGCTGGATAAAGCGATCGAAGCCGCGGAATGGTTGGAAAAACAGCTTGAAAAGACAGCACCCGGTATGGTCATGAAAGCTGGGGGATTCCCAACTGGAAGACAGACAGCATAATGGATAGCGGTAGCAGACCCCCAGCGACAGATACCGCTTATGATACCCTTCGTGCGCGTATCCTATCGGGTGAGCTTGCCCCAGGTGAGCGTTTGGTTGAACAAGCGCTGGCCGAGGCTCTGGACCTAAGCCGCACACCTGTGCGCGAAGCCATTCGTCGCCTTTTGCATGAGGGTTTTGTCGAGAAGGGTCAGGGATATAGCACCCGGGTTGCTGAATTTCCTGAAGAAGAACTGGCCCAGCTGTTTGAGATCAGACGCCGTCTAGAATGTTACGCCGCAGGGCGCGCTGCAACCATGGCAACGGACAAAGAGGTAACGCAATTGCGGCATCTGTCAGACCAGATGTCCAAGCATACGCCGCCAAATTCGCCAGAAGAATACAATATCATTTCTGCGGCCAATACGGAATTTCACCGGATCATCTATGAAGCAGCGCGTTCCCCCCGATTGACCGCACTGATTGCGTCAGCTGTAGATGTAGGTGTCGTAGCACGGACCTACTATAGCTATTCTGAGACCGACCTGTTGCGCAGCGCACAACATCACAATGAGATTGTTGATGCCATCGCCGCACGCGCGCCTGAGTGGGCAGAAAGTGTGATGTCCTCGCATGTTTTAGCGGCGGCAAGTTCCGCTTTTCAGGGGCATAAGGAAGCGACGGAATAACGGTGGAGTGTCGCGCCAGCATTGCGCCATCAACCAAATAGGCTGACCCCGTAACAATCGACGCCTCATCACTGGCTAAAAACAATGTAACGTTCGCGACCTCATCTGGCGTTGCATAACGTCCCAGCGATGTATTGGATACCATTGCGGTTTTATCCAAAACCGAACAGTCCCGATGGGCGCGCGATGCAAGCCCTGTAGATATGCCGTTACTCGCGAGACATTTTCTTTAATCTCCCAGGCTTGGGAAGAAGGAGATGCTCATGACCAAGGATCAGCGCGAGATTCAGCGCAAGTTGCGGATACTTCGGCACGCTAAAGAGATCGGCCATGTCGCCAAGACTTGTCGATATTTTGGGATTGGACGGGCCAGTTTCTACCGTTGGCGCAAGGCCTACACTGAGCGCGGCGAAGCTGGTTTGATAAATGCACCGCCTATTCCCAAATGGCACGCCAACAGGACCCCGCCTGAGCGTGAAGAGAAGGTTCTTTATCTTCGTCGCAAATACCATCTCGGTCCAATGCGGATTGTTTGGTACTTGGAGCGCTATCACGATATCAAGATTTCCGACGCAACCGTTTCACGCATCCTGCGACGCCATGGGTTGAATCGCCTTCTTCCCAAGCCTGGGAGATTAAAGAAAATGTCTCGCGAGTAACGGCATATCTACAGTCATCATGGATAAGGTTAGTAATGAGACCGCGGCGCGTGCGTACTCCCAACAGGGCCACGGCAAAATACTCAAGCCGATACAAAGGCCGGATACATATCAGCGACTTCCTGATGACATGCATTTGAACACTTGCGAACTGCAGCCGGTACATACATTGGGCTCAAACCTGCCGTTCGCTGCAAGATGCACCAACTTCCGCTGTGCGGGACGAAGTGTGCTTTCGCTGCGGTTGCCCCAACGGCTGCTATCCACGTGACGTCAGGTGTATTCCCGCGATAGTACAACGTACCGACCCTCCGGAAAGCTCGATAGTTGGTATCTTCAAGGCAACCAAGGTAGCGCTGTCAGAAATCCTTGATTTTTGATCTGGAGACAACGCGTTCAACGCTGTCTCAGACAGGGTAAGAATTCGTCCTGCGCTCCCTTGTAATTCAATGGCGTTGCCCGCGAACCTTCCAATTTGGGTTTCGTTTAGGTCGATAATGATGCGGCCCGATTGGCCAAGTCGATTTAAAAGGTCATCGCGGCGCGCCGCGTCTTCGATCATGCAGCTTCCAATCATCGCGAAATCGGTCGCAATGCACATCAACACGTTGGTATGATAGATCGCTCTTCCTTGTTCATCGGATGCGTGAAACGCCATAGGCTCATAGTTGAAATGGGTGCAGAACCGTTCCAAAGCGATCTGGCTTGTGCGATCGGATTCAACGGCATAAGCAATCCGGTCCACATGATCCAGAACCATTGCGCCTGTACCTTCAAGGAAAAGACCATCGTGTTCTAAGCCGGAAAAATCCAGAATGTCTTGCACACGGAATTTGGCCTTCAGCATGTCCAATACATCGGAGCGGCGCTCCAGCCTGCGGTTAGGGGCCATCATCGGATAGACCGCGATACGCCCCCCTGCATGTGTGGAAAACCAATTATTTGGAAACACACAGTCGGGTGTTCTGGGGTCATCTCCGTCAAATAAATGAACATCGACGCCGTGGGATTGTAGCGTATCAGCCGCTTCTGTCAGTTCTCGATATGCCTTCGTCGCATCCTGGCCCGAGGTCGGGTTTGCAGATTGGAAGGCATTATCAAATGTTTCCGGATTTACCGCAAAATGATGGGGTCGCACCATCACAACAGATGATGGTGCTTGAAGGCTCTTGGAAACGGTCACGGAACTACTCCTGTCAGGTCCGAGACCAGTGTCCGTCTAGCATAATGCAATAACAATGCTCAAACATCTATAATAATGCTAGTATTTCATACATATTGCGAAGAATGACTCTAACATTTGTGATATCATGCGTAAAAATGCCCAAAAAAAACATCAGTTTGATGACTTTGATCGCCGACTGGTTGCGCTTCTCATGCGGGATGGACGAGCACCGATCGCCAAGCTGGCGGATATTTTGGATGTGTCACGCAGCACCGTGCAAAATCGGCTTGACCGCATGTTGGAATCGGGCGCTCTGCTTGGGTTTACGGCGCGTGTGCGGGAAGACTATGAAGATGGTCAGATTAACGCGATTATGATGATCAAAATATCAGGCAAGAGTACCACGCAGGTCATTACAAACCTGCGCCGGCTGCCAGAACTGCGACAAGTTCATACGACCAGTGGAAAATGGGACTTAGTCGCTGAGGTCCGTGTCGAGTCACTTGCGGAGTTTGACCGAATACTCCGAGAGGTACGGCAGATAGATAATATTCAGGACAGCGAAACGAGTATGTTGCTAACGAGTGTATAAATCAGAAGCAGCCATTCAGGCAAGTTGCAGCATTGGCGTGGATGCACGAAACGCCATTTCTCATGGCGAGATTTCTGCGACCAAGACGCCCTCAGAAGTAAAGAAAATGATTGAAACTGCCAGAATCTTTTGCCGCACGACCGATGAGATATTCGGACTCTGGTGCAAAGATAATCTATGCACAATTAGATGAACCCTCGGAGATGTTTTGTTGGTGCAAACAGACCTATGGTGTGTGAAGCGCTGTGATGCAACATCAGCAACCAATTCCGATGGCTCCTTTGGGCCGCTCGTGACGATAGCCCTTTGAGGTCAAGTTTGAAACACGTGCTTTGACGAAGTTCTTCCTTGTTCACCTACCGCCAGGGCTGGAGCGCTAATTCAAATTGGCAGTAGGAAACTCTTCACGAAACGAAAGATGCCGGTGCCCGGGCCGTCGCCTCGTTTAGTTGAGGTGTCCCAGACCACCCGGGCGCCATGACCGACTTTCAAATTGTAGCCACTCAGGAAGGTGTCCACAGTCGTTAGTGCCGCGAGGACGCCGAAGGAGGTCTCCGCGCCCCAGGCGACCAGTTTTGGCATCGGCGCGGGTCGAGTGCCCTCCACCTCGGAACTGATGCGGGCAGCTGCGGTTGTGCGCAGGATCAGGGTGCCAGGGCCCTCGGCAGCGTGGTAGATCATGCGGCCCAGCACGAGTGTGGTGATACTCAGGCTCGATATGCGCCGGACTTGGACGTCCTCGCTCATGCCGACGAAATCCGAAAAGCGAAAGATCACGCGCTCTCCCTCTGCCAGATGCCAGACCACCAGTTCCGCAGGCTCGTCGACCTTCAAGTCAGCGTCGAACTCGTCCTCTTCTTCGGCGCGATTGCCCTCGATGCGGTTCATCGCCCAGGTGCCGGATAAGATGCGCGCCACCGGGAACTTGAAACCCATGGGGCGACGGCGCGCGGGGGGCGGTCCCTCGAGCGTGACCCCCCACCGAGAAACGAAGTGCGCTTCGGGCGCCGATGTGGGAATGCTGAAAAGCGTTCCGTGGCGTGCTATTTCCGATCTGGTTGCGGGCGGTTCGTGGGGCAAAAACTGCGCCGTAGCCCCGATGCCACTTTTGGGAGAGAAAATCACCCTCGAGAACACGATTAGAAGGGTCTTGAGCAGAATGATTAACCCGTAGATCAAGGCCAGTAGCGAGATGCCGCGCCATATTCGGAAAGTGTTCCGGATCGCTTCGGTTGTCTCTCGCGATGTATCCCGGTGAAGCTCAGCAGAGAAGTCGCGGATTGATTGGACCGCGCGCTCGGCGTTTCCTTCAGCTTGGGCATAGAGCGTCTCGATCTGGCCAGTCACCGCCCCGATGAGTTGTTCGTGCAGTCGGGTCATCAGGCGGTTGACTCGCCGCGCGATCGTTGCCTCGACTATGCAGCCGATTTGACAAATAGTAAAATAAGGAGCGAGGCACACCTTCTGGTGACATCTGAGACGGTGCGTCCGTCACGCACGGCCCAAAGCCGTCGTTGGCCGTGACAATCAATGCTGCGTCGCAGTTTCCCGAAAGCCGACATTGGAGCAGGTGCGCAGCATTTTGACTTACCCGAGGTCTGCAATGCGGGACAAGTTGCTGTTCGCGATCCTTACACAAGGTTCGGTTCCTGAAAAACAATGCTGTAGTTTGGTCACAGTCGGATTAATCGCCCATTCATGTCGAAGCGGTATGTCTCACCGATCTTGCAGGGGAGCTAAGCGATGGTCGCCAACCTAAATGGAATTATTGTCAGCCAAATCTATGGCGATAATTCGGGTGGAGCGGTTTTCGACACGGACGGCGATGGAACAGCTACGCAAGAGGACGAATTCGTGACTATACAAAACACATCCAGCTCTCCCATGGACGTGTCGGGCTGGCAAATCTGGTCTGACATGACTGGAGCAGGTGCCCCGGATGACCCCCAGGACGGCCTTTATCACACATTCCCACCCGGAACGACGCTGGGGGCGGGCAAAAACCTTTACATCGTTAATGAGATCACGGGCACGCCACCCCCTAACATGCAAGTGGCCAGCGAAGGGGGCGTGGAATCAGGCGCTGGTGGCGTAAACACAAATTTCATAAGCGAAGGCGGATCCGATACGTTATCTGAGGGTATCGCCTTATTAAATCCAGCAACCGGCACATACATTGTCATCGAGTTAAATGAAATCGGTTTCACCGATTTTCCGGGCATGTCGGGGTTTTCTGGCACAACTCTGCTTGGGACTTCGAACGCCGCAGTGGATAGCGGTCAGGAAGACATGAATGCCGGCTCTTCGTATCAATATAATTCCGCGACCGATCAATATGAGTATTCAACAGTAGTTGTGCTCTGTTTTGCACAGGGGACTAAAATTACCGTACCCGAAGGCGAATGCCTGGTGGAGGACCTCAAACCGGGTGATCTGATCCTTACGCTAGATCGTGGTTTCCAGCCTCTGCAAAAAAGTCTGCGAAGACATCTGAATTTCGCAATGGACGGCAACCCTTGTCACAAACCTATCGAATTCAAGCGGGGGGCTCTTGGACCGGGGATGCCAACCCACCGTCTGGTTGTATCGCCGCAGCATCGTATGTTGGTAAAAGGCACCGACGGAAAAGAGGTTCTCGTACCGGCCAAGGCCCTAACAAAACGTGTGGGCGTGCGCGCCATGAAGGGGTGTCGTCAAGTCGCTTACGTGCACCTTGTGTTTCGGCGTCATGAGATCATCAAAGCACACGGTTGCTGGAGCGAGAGTTTCTACCCCGGTCCTCATGCGACGTCGACTTTCGGATGTCGGTTAAGAATGGAATTGATGGAAGTATTCCCAGAACTAAAGCGCGACCTACCAGTCGAACCAGCCCGTACTCTGCTTAGCGTGGGCGACGCTCAGATGGTTTTTCAAAAAGAATCGGCTTCGACCGGAAACACCGAATGGGAAACGCTGGCAGCGTCTCCTTCATGACGCAGTGGCGCAAGAGGTAATAATAACCTCCGAAACTTGCGAGCTTCTCTGTCGTTCATAAAGACGGAAATCCATGTTTGCCCGGGCAAACTGGATGTCCTGCGTTCAAAGCCGCCATCCATACGGTCCGCAGCACGAGTAAGTTTGCGCTCATACCGGACCTTAGCTGCTTTTGCACATCCTGTGATTTGCAACGCCGTCAACGTTGGGTTGTCGCTTTGGGTGGATATGGCGGATTGGAGGATCCATCATGGAAACATCAAACTTACCGGCCATTCGCGTGCTTCGCCCTGCTTGGAACAAAGGACGCATCGTTGATCAGAAGCTCCCGCTGAAGCCCAAGCATGTCTGGGCGATCCGCGTGCGTCTCGAATTGGCTGAGAACCATCGCGACCTTGCCCTCTTCAATATGGCAATCGACAGTAAATTGCGCGGCTGCGACCTTGTCCGAATGAAAGTCGTGGACGTAATGGCGTCAGGGCAGATCAAAGCACGCACATCCGTGTTGCAAAGTAAAACTCAAAAACCAGTTCGGTTTGAGATTTCCGAAGGCACGCGGGCATCGGGCGCGAAGCGGATGGAAGATCCGCTGATGGTCGGATCCGAATTTCTCTGGCCGGGGCGTTTCCATGAACGCCTCTACATCTCAACGCGTCAATATGCGCGGATCGTACGAGAGTGGGTTGAGTCCATCGGTTTGGAAGTCGCTGCCTACGGGACGCATTCCATGCGCCGGACAAAGGTCACTCAGATTTACAAGAAGACCGGCAACCTGCGTGCTGTTCAGCTTTTGCTGGGTCACACCAAGATGGACAGCACAGTCAGGTATTTGGGCGTTGAACTTGAAGATGCCTTGGCGATTTCTGAAGCCATTGAAATATAAGAAATTGGGTCGTACGACATGGACGGCCCAGAGCTGACATTCGAGGCCTGCACAGCGAAAGGCAGCTTCGAGCCCTTGGGCCGATGCTGCGCAATGCACGTATAGGAACTCAAAGCTCCATAGGCCAAGAAGGGCGTTCACATTGCTGGTAGCCAAGGCACGATGAACAACTTTGTCTATGGCAATGATGTGCACCAAAACTACGAAACCATTTGTGGGGGCACTGGGGCCGGAGATGGGTTTCACGGCACAAGTGCAGTTCACAGCCACATGACCAATACTCGCATGACAGACCCCGAGGTTTTGGAGACAAGGTTTCCCGTGCGGGTTGATGAGTTTTCGATCCGGCGAGGTTCGGGTGGCGCGGGGGAATACACTGGCGGGAATGGGATTGTCCGCCGTTTGCGCTTTCTTGAACCTATGACAGTGACAGTTTTGTCGTCCCATCGCAAAGTTGCGCCGCACGGTGCTGCAGGTGGTGGTAACGCCAGCGTCGGAGAAAATAGCGTTGAGCGTGTAGATGGCCATATCAATGAACTGAAAGGCAACGATGAAGCGCAACTCGCGGTCGGCGACGTGTTTGTGATGAAAACACCGGGTGGCGGTGGGTACGGAAAGGTCGTGTCAGATCGCAAATGCGGTTCGCGCAATTAGCTTTATGATCTGAATTTTTAAACACTGGCCTTGTGGTAGGTCGTTTGAGAAACAATTGAAGGGAAGAAGTGGATGAAGTTTTCCATTGGATCGACACAGATTGATACCGTTATTGAACATCTTGTTGTCGCGGGTTGGACAGGGCGTGATCATTCTGCGGTTCAGCACCACATTGATGAACTCGCCACCATTGGTGTCGCTCCTCCATCAACAACGCCGCTGTTTTATCAAGTGTCGCGTTCCCTATTAACTCAGGCAGAAACTGTCCAAGTCCTTGGGACTGACACGTCTGGTGAAGCGGAGCCATTCTTAGTCAATCACGGCGGGAAATTGTGGTTAGGATTGGCATCCGATCACACAGATCGAAAACTTGAAGCCATTTCAGTTGCGGCCTCAAAGCAAGCCTGCGTGAAGGTTTGTGCAACCGCCTTGTGGAGTTTCAACGATGTACGCGGTCATGTCGATCAACTGAGGTTGCGTTCATGGATCAAAGAGGAAGGCGATTGGGTGTTGTATCAGGATGGTGCTCTGGAACAAATCCTGCCCCTTGCAACGTTAAGCGCCCAAATCGAAAATATCGATTGTTCGGCGATGTTGTGCGGAACACTTCCAGCTATTGGGGGCGTTCGCCCGGCGACAGAGTTTCGTGCCGAACTGTATGATCCCTTTTTAGATCAAAGCATCGAACTTCAATATAGGTCCGAATGCCTCGATTACATTAGTTAAAACCCAGTCATTCATTGCGATGGTCGGCTGGAGGGCCCGAAACGCCTTGATGCCAAGAAAGTCAAATATTGGGTCCCGAGCGCCAAATTACGAGCACTAGGTTACTCTTGTTTATTCGCGAAAGCGGCCATTGGAATGTTATCGGCGAATGGCAACAAAGTCCCGCTCAGCGGTCATTGGCACCCTTATGGGAACGGATGAAAGCAAGAAACTCGTTCTCATTTCCCTGCGCGACCGCTTGGATCACATGCGAAATTTCGTCAATTGCCGCTACTTTTTCTATGGTGCCCCCTTTGTAACGATCAAGGAGATCACCAATTGTACCTTCAAGTTCACCATGGTCAATGTTCATAGTTCTGCACCTTTGCTGGAACTTTCGCCTGGCAGCGTGACATAATTGGGTGTTGAGGTCCAACGGCAGCAAAGTCCCGCGAAGCTGAAGTTGGCGCGTTGCGCGGCGAAGGTCTCCCTCGAGCACACTTTACTTTGTTTTTACTTCGCAGCTAACCGAACCTGTCGTTCTCTGCTTCGCAGCACTATCGGCGCTCGGCCCGGGCAACCTCAACACTAATAGCCCTATCAAAAGGGATGACCTTCTAAGTAATTTCGACCGGCACGAATACCCCTGCCCGACCTAAAGACGGGCAGAGGGTGTTTGGTTTAGGCAAGCATAAGGTCGTCTGTTATGGACCCTGCGATAAAGGTACCATCCAAATCACCTGAGCTGCCCCACACCGACAAGCCATTTAGCCCCACGGCCTTTTCCCCGTCGGATTGAATGTTTATCGTAAGCGCGCCATCCGTCACCTCAACCTCGCCAACAAGATCAAACGCAGCGCGTTTTCCCGCCTCTGATTCAACGTCGAGGTTGTCGAATACAAGTTCGTCTTCGACGAAAACATCAACGAGACGCTCCCCCGTCGTGTCTTTCTTCCCGCCATTCATGTGGGCAAAGTTCAGCTCCAGATCGAAAGTGCCGTTGCCAGTGTCAATTTCGTAGGTGAAGTTATCGTTCTTCATCCGGGCAGTCGTATACAACCCGTCCTCGTCTGTTCTGGCAATGTCGGCATCAATTTCACGTTCGCGACCTCTGGTCAGTGCGTCAGCGGCATATTCGATACCGTTGCTTGAGGTAAACGCATCACCGCCCGCGTTGATCGCGGCCACCAAATTGGGAATTGGATCAACATTATCATTGGTGATCGTCAGCGCGACCCGTTCAAAGCCAGTCCCACCGTCCTGATCCGCAACAGTGTAGAAGAACTCTAGTTCGCGGTTCTCATCCGAGGCTGTACGATCAGGCGTGATCCGCACCTGATTATCTTCTACTGAAAGCGTCACGCCGGGCTCACCTTCAAAGAAGGCATCCGTTAGGATCAATGCGCCGCCCTCCGGGTCAACATCATTGGCCAAGACATCCAATAGAACTGATCCGTCGACATCCACCGTGACCGCATCCGCCACAGTGATTGGGTCTTGGTTCGGTTCAGGTTCGCCGGTTGTGTCGTCAAGAATGCCCGAACCTGTGATGTAGGCGATTGCCTCTTGCGCCGTCCCCTCCTCGATCCCGGTCAGGGCGTAAAACAGCATACCGGCATCAGAGGGATCGTTGCGCTTGTCGCCGGCTTCCAACATCATGTCCCGCAAATCGATCAGAAGATCATCTGTGGCATCGTCGAGATCGTCCCAGTTGCGGTTATAGAAACCGTCGTTGTTGTTCACGCCGTTATTCTGGCTTGCGATATCTACCTGGTCCACACCTGGGAAATCATCGGCGATATCGTCCCATGTGCGGGCCTCGGTCACACCGGGGCGTTCGATCTCGCTGCGGTTTTCGTTCCAGCCCGAGTGGGATAGCAGCTTGATATTGTCATGGAATTGCTCTGGGGTTTGTTCCAAGGCGCGATAGATGGCTTCCATCGGCCCGCCCTCAATGGCTAGGACATTCTGGCCCGAGGTCAGCATCTCGACGACTTGCGCCGTCGCAGCATCGATGTTGTCTTGGTAATCGACTGTTCTGATGCCAAAGCTTTCGGCGTATTCTGCCGCGTTATCAAGCTTTGGTAGACGCGAGTTGTTGTTGTCTTCTGTGATGTTGTTGCCGTGGAAGAACGTGATCTTGTCTGTGATGCCCGCTGATGCAGCGAGGACTGTGGCCACCGGAATGGCGGCGATATCGTCGATGTCGTTGTTGTTGCCATCAAAGTGAAATAAAATCTGATCGGCCCAAGCGGCAAGGCCATTGGGATCGATATCAGCGGTGCCGTTCGGTGATGTATTGGTGTCCATCGTGTCTTCCTCGTTGGGTAGGTCTGTGAGTGGTGGTGGAATGTCTGGCGTGTCCGTGTCGTCATTTGGGGTCGGATCACCTGTGGTTTCTGCGATCTCAAAACTGATCACATCAGAGCCGAGCAAGTCGCCCTTGCCGCCGCTGTTTTCGTAGAAAATGACCTCAAGGATGTATTCGCCCTCTTCGAGGTCACCGGGATTGAAGTCGCTATTCTTGTCGCCAAACAAGGCATAGGGGGCAACGTTTTCGGTTTTGACCTTTTCACCATCAAGATAGAACACGGCACTGCCGACCAGCATGTCAGGTTCGACAACGATGCCAAGGTTGGCCGCATCAAGCGTGGCGCCATCAGCGATCCCGGCGTCGTTCACTGTGTCATCCTGCGTGTCCACGACACGGAAAACGGCTCTGACCTCGCCTGTTTCAGGTTCTTCGGTTTCAGGTCCTTCAGTTTCCGGTTCTTCGGGCACCGGTTCCTCAGTTTCGAGCTCCTCGGGTAAGGGTTCCTCAGTCTCTGGCTCCTCAGTCTCTGGCTCCTCGGGCACAGGGTCTTCTGTTTCGGGCATAACCTCACCGGTTGCGCGCACGATGTCGTCTGCATCCGACGACATTAGGGCCGCCACATCGATGTCATTGCCTTTGTCATCACCTTCGAGCGTCAGCACGAAATCATGTTCAAAAGGGTCACCCTCTGTTCCGACTTGAAACAGGCCACCGTTGATCACGAGGATCCAATCGGATGACAACGCAAGGTCTTGTTCGTCCTCAACGACCAGCTCTCCTCCGTTGACGATGATGCCTTGCACGGTCGCGTCGGCGTCTAGCACCATGCGTTGACCTTCATTGATGATCACGATGTCGCCCGCACCGGGCGTGCCGCCGCCCCATGCATTCGCGTTTGACCACCGTGGATCGCCGTCGCTGATTTCTACCGTGTCAGATGTGCTGTCCGCCCGGTCGGGCAACGGTGTTAGGTCAGCCGTTTCGATATAGTTTGCAGGCGCAGGTTCAGGGCGGAATTCACCAGTATTGAGCCCCTTTGCATCGTTTGAGATCAACAGACGGAATGGATCGCTAAACGCGGCCTCAGCCGGATCACCTGTGGCACCACGGGATGCCGCGCTTTCGAAAAAGCGGTCCGCGTAGGTTTTGACCAAGATGTCATTGCCATCACGCATCCAAACCGTTTCAGTCGCACTTGCCATTTGGGCGGCAGTCTGCACCTGTGTCGCGCCGCTGACCTCGACACGGTTTGGCATGTCCTTGAACACGTAATTGACGGATGCGCCTTCGGGAAGGAACCTGACATCAACGTCAAATTCGTCTGGCAAAGCTCTGGTGAATTCAAAGGTATAGGTGACATCTCCACCGGCATCGACATTCAGATCGCCGCCTTTGGCGGCCCCCTGCGCGTCGTTCTGGAACAGGATCTTCGCACCATTGTCTGAACGTTCAACCGTGTATTCCGGCCGCTGGTTTTTGTTCGATCCGGTAAAGGCCACCATCTTGCCGATGACGCTGTCCGCGGAGTGGAGCCACATATTTTGCGTTTCGTTATAGATCGCGCCGTCGGTATAATTGAAACCAGACACATCGTCAGGAAGCCCGTTTGCAGCCTTAACAATGTTCACCAATCCACTAGACACATCGACAATACCCGGCGTGATGATTGCACCCGCTTGGCCTGTCAGAGAGCCATCTTGATCGTGGATCGCGCCGACAATTGCGCCACCGCCATCAACAAGACCTTCACCTTCGCGGTTGTTGTATTTGAAGCCCTTAAAGTAGTTGTCTTCTGGCGTGTCGTCGCCAAAGGTTAGGCCTTCAAAGCTGTTTGTTGTGGTTTTTCCGCGCCCGACACCTTGGGCAATCGCACCCGTATCGACGCCGTCAAACCCTTCGAAATGCACGTCTTCGAAATGCACGCTGCGGTCATATAGAACCCAGCCATGATAGACGTCAGAGATCGAGTCATTATCAATTCCGGATTCACCCACAACCAAGCTGTCAGACACAGTGTTGTTGCCCCAGAACTGTGCACCGATCCGGTTGTCCGCCAATTTGACATCGGTCCAATCGCCATTCGCATTGCGGATCCACAGCCCGAAACCGCCATTCTTGTAGGCGGTGAAATCATCCACTGCGAAAGGTTCAGTAATCTTGGGGTCGCCGTTGATGACCTCACCCTTGTTCGGCCCGTCTTCGTGGAATTCACGGCCAATAAAGAATGCATCGCGATCATTGGAGTGCGAGGAATTGCCATCCCAAATCCCGGGGTTCTGTTCCGCGGGTACATAGTTCGGGAACAATGCCTCGGACTCGCCGTCCACACCGGATTGTCCGAGTATCCAAAACCCAGCCTCTTCTGATCCAGAAGCGTGGTTGTCGATCAGGTGGTTGTTCGGGTTGGTGATCCAATAGGTGGACACAGCAGTAAAATCTGACCCAATCGCCGCTTCGGCGAGGCTGTCGGCTTTGCGTGTGTTCATGCCCAGATTGCCCATCAGGACATTGCCAAACTCGGCCCCGTCTTCGAGGTAATATGAGTGCCCAATCGTGTCGTAGATCGCGTTATTCTCGATCCAGGTGTTTTGCGTGCCGTGAACCGTCATGCCTTTGTTAAAGGTATGGTGAATCGACGAATTCGTGACGTATTGCCCCGACACATCGCCGTTCACATGCCAATGCAGCGCGTAGCGGCCAACAATGCTCTCTTGGCCCATATTGGTGAATTCGGCCCCATCGATATGCATGTCAGCGCCCGCCATCACCATCGTGTGGCCGCCATAGCCATCTTGTTCGCTGTCTGCGTCACCTTGGATGGTCACGTTGCGCGACAGCAAGGCAACCTCGGCGCGCATATCAATGTCCCATTCTTGGTAATCGACACCTGCCTGTCCATTGTCATAGGTTTTGATTTCACCGAAGTGATCGTGCTCTAGATCGTCTTCCAATGTGATGGTCTTGCCATCCGCACTGACGGCGATGATCGTATGTTCTTCGGCTTCGTCCATGTCGAAGCCGCTGGCGGCGATGGCGATCTTATCTCCGACCTGCCAGCCCGTGTTTTCAGCAAGCGTCAGTGTGTTCGTCTCGGCCTCAGCGGTTTCGCTGATCTGAGTCCAACTGTCTTTGTCAGCCGCCTTGGCATGTATCTCGATACGGCTACCGTCCCCCATAGCCATCAGAAATGCATTGTTGTCTTCGATCTTTGGCATCACTGCGCTGTGTCCTCCCGTCAACGTCTTTCAGGACGGTAAGGGAGGCATCTGGAACGTGAAATATGAGCGCTAAAAGTTGGAAAATTCGGCGTCTATGCTCCGGAAAAAATTCCACCGCATTATACGACACATTGTTAGATGTCTGAATTTAAATGCAATTATTTTGGTTATTCTAAAATTTTATCACGGCAAGGACCTGCCGTTGCCTTAATGAGAAAACGCTTTTTGTCCCTGGCGAATCCATAACGCTGTCGCAGCCGGGCGGGATTTAGCCAATTGATCTGCGATCAGCCTGACAAGTCGCGACCATTTTGATCATCAGGTCCGGTCTAATATAGGGGAAGCTGGTTCCGGCCGTTTCAAATTCGACCAATGTGACGGCGTTTGCATGATCAGCAACGAACCGGTTTAGCATGTCACGGCTGCATAATCTGCTTTGCGATCCTTCGTAGATGGTGATGGGAACGGCGCAATCATCAACTTTGGTATGCCAATCATCAAAGGTCGACAAATGGTGGTTTGACCCCCTCTCAAACCCGGCAGTTAAGACGCTGTCGAAGGCCGCTTGCAGTTCTGCCAAGGTGTCGAGCGCGAGGCAGGTGCGCAGATCAGTTGGGTCATTGCGCAGGAATATATGCGCCATGCCTTTGGCGTGCAGCAATGTCAGCGACCGCCAAAACAGCCGTAAGGACAATTTCCGCAATGAAGGCTTCAAATGCTGCATCCTCTTGGAGAACGGGATGAGGTTGTGTCGTTGATCGGATCCTTTTTCATAACTCATCGGCAGCACGGGCGCCGTTACAAGGATGTGCTTGATGCGATGTGGAATCTGACGCGCGATCAAGACTCCCATACGCAGCATATCGTCCGTCCCAAACAACACCGCACGCTCAATCATAAGCTGACCCAGAACCGCCGCAATATCATCGGCCCAACACAGACGCTCACTCGCTTCAGTCACGGGCGCTGATGTCTTGCCTCGCCCGGGAGGTATAACCGTGATCAGCAAAATCCCAGCATCCTTGAACTGCTGTTCAATCTTTGCCGGAAAGCACCGCTGAAACAATGTTGGTAGAACAACAACTGGAACCCCATCCATGTCTCCCGCAAGGATGGCTTCGACCACGCGCCCCTGCGGACGCAGAACCATGGCTTCGGTTCGGTTCGGGCGCAAGTTCACTTGTTCAGACGCAGGTGCAGCGTCAAAAACATGCGATAAGGAATACAGAAATTGAAGCAGCTCTGTTTGTGATTTGACGCCGAACTTTGCCATCAACGCATAAAACTGCTTTTTGATCGTTGCGTCTGAACGACGGCGCAATTGTGCAATTTGTTCAAGCGTGTGACCTGACATGAATTCTTCTAGAACCGCGCTTTCGCTGCGTGTCAGACCGTATTCTTGCGCGAGGTGCAATCTAAACCCTTCCGTTCCACTAAGATCTACAACGCGCATTACGATGTATTCCGCGTCATCAATATCTAAATTCGATGATGTCAAAACAATCGTATGGGTTCGCGCAGTCCTCAATGATCGAAGTCTCATTATACGCGGTGGTTGCGTCCGCGACGCTTGAGCCCCCAGTGCTTTAAATTCCGCGACAAGACACATCTTATCGGGTTTGTAGATCGCAAGTTTTGCCATCTTCATGGAGGGTTTTGCATCAAAAAGGTCTTGGGCTCTTGCATTCGACACGACAATCTCGCCGCGTTCGTTAAAAATCATGCATGGTTGGGGACTACCATGCACAGAGCGCCCCAATGCTGCGATTTTACCTGATTTGAAGGTGTTAGCTTGCTCGCCAATGAGATTGACCTGTGATCCACTTGGATCCAGTCGTGCCGCCTGAGCCAATAGGTCATGCGCACGCTCCAAACTGGAAGGATCCGCGATCGCATGCCCGAGTTGATCCAAGTCGAAAGTAGTATTTTTGATAGTAGTCTCCTTCATTCAGCATCAGCGACAACGGTCCGGGAACTATCCAATCTGGAACGAAGCATCGTATCCAGTCTAACTTGAAAGCATGCTATTTTGGGCGGCAACCAGCCATGCCTGTATATGCTGATCAAGGCATCACAGTCGATTTTGATTTTACGTGAATTTGCGTTTCAACAAGAACTATAGGGAGACTGCGTACTGAAGAAAGAGCTTTCATTACTTCCGAACAAATCTCGTACCGGCAAACGGTTTGAGAGTCATGTATGTCGGCTTTTGAGCCTAACCAGTATGGACAATGCAAACGCAGCGAACTTCCGCTTTCCGCCAATTGTGTTGAAAAACTCTTTGCTGCGACTGCAAATTTTCTGAAACTGGAACCTTGTCCTCCGTTCATCCAAATAAGTCGGGAAAATCGAAGAAAATCCTGCAATTCAGAATATTGTTCTGCCAAATTTGCCCGAAATTCTCGATATTGGAGTTTTTCAACACAATCCGCCATGCATGTTTACGGAAAACCGGATCACTCAAGCCCAGCCTCAGTGCAGCATAGGGCGGTCAGCGAGCATTTCGGCGCGATCAAGCATACGATTTACAACGCGCAGGCTGACCTTGCGCTTGAAGTCTGTTTTCATTTCCAGCGCACTCAACAATGAATCTATAGTCGGCCCAGAAAGGTTGCGCTTTCGCCCCTCTCGGGTTGCAAAGTCGATCAGCTGTCGATCCGTAAGGTCAGGGATGTCGAGAACCATACATCGGCTCTGTAATGGTTCGGGGAGGCCGGAGCGGCTATTCGCGGTAAGAACCCAATTCACCCATGCCATGTTCATCTCAATCTGAAAATAAGGGCACTGCCAGGTCTCTGCGGTCATACGTTCCAACAGAGGCAACAAAGCCTCCGTTAGCGCATACTTAGTCCCCTTATCCGAGGTCACCTCACCAGCCTTCTCGACCTCATCGATGATGACGAGCGGACCAGCGTTGCGTTCGTCCAGCACAGTCTTCACCAGTTTACCGTAAGACGCGGACCCCCAACCTTTTTGACTACCAACCAATGCAAAGCTAGCTGGTTCACCCGTCGCATCGATCTTTGTTGTTGGCACCTTAAGGAGATCGGCCAAACATCGAGCCCAGTAGCTCTTGCCGATTCCAGGTGAGCCAACAAGCACCAAAGGGGAGAGCCGCAAGCCAGGCAATCCATCGCGGACCGACGCCCGCATATCGTGCCACACTTCTTCAGTCGCCGCCGCCATCCAGGGCACCTCAGCATGCAGGGCTGCGGCGATCTCATCAGCTTCATGCTCAGTGGTGATCCGAGGGATCGGTAACCCGCTCCGTAAAGCCGTAAGCTCAGCTTGCTGTTCTTCACGCAAATGACGCATGCCAGTCGACCCCACGATGCGATCAACATAGCGCATTGCCCGTGCTCGAATACGGGTACGATCCTTTTCGGTTAGCCTGTCATTGAATTCAAAAGATCGACTTGATCCCATCTTCGGGAAGATATCTTCCCCATTGGATTCAGCTGGTTCGTCACTTTGCCTAAACTCAAGGAGAAACTCCTTAAGACGCCTTTCCACATCGGAGACCTTAGGCACGCGATCAATGAATTTGATAGGACTAAATGGGATCGTAGTTGTTGCACTGGTCATAGGTGAGTCCTTTCACTGCCCAGCGAAACCGCCAAGCGTAGCCTTAAGCAAAGGCAACTGTTGATATGAAGGGCTCCGGAGCCTGTAGAACAAGTAGTGAACACAGGGCCAACTTCCTGTCAAACCTTACTTTGGTGAGTAGGTACTTGCCGCTCAGATCCAGAAGGGTCTTGATCGAACACCACATAAGGCATTCTAAAATAGGGGAAATACCCACAACCACCCAACGGATGGTTTCAAAAACCCGTTTTTTGTCGGAAAGACGGTCTTTAGATGTCGGACGTCAACAATTTTAATAAATATGGCGATCCCTGAAGGACTCGAACCCTCAACCTGCTGATTAGAAGTCAGCCGCTCTATCCAGTTGAGCTAAGGGACCGCTGTAATGCTTGGAATACCTGTCCAAAGCCGCAGCGGCAAGGCCTTGTGTTGGGCTTTGCGTCAATTTCGCAGAACGCGGTCTGTGTCATAGGTCTCGGTTCATAAAGAAGCTTAGTGGATCAATGGTGTAGGATCCAAATGGTGCGCAGAACTCGAACCCTTCGGCCGAATATAGCGCGCGTGCTGGTGCAAATGGGGCGTCGCTGCCGGTCTCAAGGCTGAGACGGGTTATGCCTTGTGCGCGGGCCTCCGTGATGAGGGCCAAGAGAATTTGCCGTGCAATACCTTGACCGCGGGCTTCGGCGATTGTGTGCATTGATTTCAGCTCACCGTGATGCGGCGCAATTTCTTTCAATGCGCCTACACCCAAAACGACACCATCCCGCGTTGCCGCCATCAGAGTCGCGCCTGATTCAAGCAATTCGCCGGGTTCCAACACATGGCAACTTTCGGCGGGTGAGGTGCTGCGCATGAGATCAAAGTGGCGCTTCAGCACGTCGGCCACATCCGGGTCGGAGGGCAAGGCAGGGCTGATGTCGAGAGGGGCAGGCGCACGGGTGTTCATGGGATAACAATGCGAAATTCACCCAAAAAGTCGAGTAATTGCGCTGCAATACCTTTGTGACTTTGCGTCTGGGCTGAAATTTTTGGCACTTTCGTACAGATGGATCGGATCAAACGCCTAAAGCCTTCGACCATTGAATTGGAAGAACGTTTAGCGTCCTGCATCAACTACAAGGGCTCACCTGAGGAGTGAATTTCCGAACTATGCCGCAGAAACCTCTTCAACTGCGATATCGGCCATTTCCAAGATCGCCTCGCGTGAATTCGCCACTGCAATGAACCGTCCGTTATGGCAAAATATTGCACCGGTGACACCGCAGGCCGCTTCAAGCGCGGCATCGGTTAACCCAGCCCAAGTCGCTGGCAAATCGGCGCGATTGTCGAACGTATCGTCGCCCTCGCGGATCGTGGTCAACGTCCAGTCTGCGCCCCGTGGATGGATCACAAACAACAAATGGTCGGCTTCAGCTTTTTCCACGGCCGCACGGAATGGCATGCCCATTGGCAATTCTAAAATGCGTCCTGCGCCTGCGGCTTTGATGGCGGCCAGCACCATGTCTTCGGCACGGAATTTCGCGGCTTTGCGTTTGATCTGCGCTTCGACAAGAGTGCGCGCCACTGGCAGGGCAGCCATGAAAGCGCGATCATCTGCGCCTTCTGCGTTGTCATCAAACACGGTTTTCAGGCTTTCGATCAGCGCCGGCAATGTCAGGCCCGAGAACAACGGCCCAGCTTCTGAGGGGTTCACGGCGCCATTGTCGACCAGATCAATGGGTAGCACGAAACCGCGATCAAAGGAGCCATGGATCGCCTCGATGTCTTTTTCGGGCACGTCCATCGCGATGAGGTAGTCGCGGCCATATTGCGCCCAAATTAAACCGAAGGAGCTGTAGGGTTGGCCGTCTTCGCGCAGTGGGTTTGGTCGTTGATGGTGATCGAAAATCTGCGCATCAGCATCGAAATCACCACCCACATCGTAAATGATCCGATCCTCGCTTGGTGTAATCCATGCTTTGTCCCGCGTGCGGCGCAATTCGGCCTTGGGAAACAGACGTGTCAGGATCACAGAGGACAACAGCTCATCCGCATGAAAACCGCCGGAGTGTGTGACGAGGTAAGAGATGGTCATTGCGATAGGCTCCAGCAGAAACGGATACGATTTGAGCGACCCAATAGGCTGCTTCTTGGCGCGTTACTGAACAGGTTTTGTAGGATTGTCGAGGCGGATTAGGATAAGAACTGGCAGACGCGCATGGACGCCACAGCGCGGCGGTGCGAAACCAAACGCCACGACCTTGTAGGGGATTTCAAACGCCGCGCTAGAAAAATGACTGTTCGGCTAGGTCATTTGATTGACACATGACTTTCGCAGGAAAGAGATGGCTCGCATTTGGCGCATTGTGGCACGATAGTTTCGATTGCGGATAAGGATAACAAGAACGGGCAGGGGCGTAGAACATGAGAGTATGCGGATGCGAGATTTCTTCGAGGGAGGTTCGGCTTGCCGTTGTTTCCCTGAATGATGACGGCGATGTGGAAATGCTGCGTTTGAAGACCACACGCATAGAGCTTGAGGATGACACGTCTCAGGCCGATATCCGATCATTCTTGGCGGACCTGCAAGGGTTTGCGCAAGACCACGACATCGATACTTTTATGGTCAAGACACGCGCCAAGAAGGGGCGTATGGCGGGTGGAGCTGTGTCATTCAAAATCGAAACTTTGATTCAACTTGTTGAGGGATGCCACACTCGGTTTGTCAGTCCTGTCGCACTCGCTCATTTTTCCAAGAAAAACCTGGATGTTTATCCGGAAAAGCTGCCGGTTTATTTAAAGAACGCCTTTCTTTCAGGTGCTTATGCTTTGATGAAGGCGTGTGGGTGAAAGGGGCGCTACCTGCGCCCCTTCTTTTTCTTGTTCATCCAAAATGGAGGTACATCACCCGCCATCATGCAGCCGTAAGGGTCGATGTAGTCGACAATATCAGCCAGACCAAAGCTGTCGATCTGACGCACGACATTGGCCGCGTTTTTGTACGACGACGGCAGTTCCGACGCATCAATGCCACCAGCGGGAAAGCGGATATCCAATCCCGCCGTCTCGGCCACCAAAGCCTGCTCTGCCGTCATATCCCCCATCCGGCGCTTGTGCTCGGACCGCGAAAAGTTACGGCCCGCCCCATGCGGGGAAAAGCCCAATGCATGTTCAGCATCAGACCCACGCACGACCAAAACAGGCTCGGACATGTTCAGCGGGATCAGTGTCAGACCCGTGGCATCAGCGGCATAATCGCCCCAAGCAGGCGTCGCCCCCTTGCCATGATAGAACAGGTCATCACGCTTAAAGACGAAGTTGTGCTCGTTCCAAAACCGCTCACCCGGTTGTGCGCCGGACCCTTCCACGGTCGCCTGGTGAATGGCGTTGTGGTTGGCCTTGGTCCATTTGCGGATCAGTTGCAGAGCGGCCCAGTAGTCCTGACCATCCTGTGTATCCGCCGGAATCCAAGCGTTCTGTTTTAGCGTGTCTGGTGAAAGTTTCTTGCGGTACTTTTCCGCCACTTCCATCCCCAGCTTGTACAGAACGGCCCCCGGGCCCCGCGACCCGTGGTGGGTCACAATGGCCGTGCGTCCACTGTTGCGAGATTTACCGACAAACAAGAAATGATTGCCATCGCCTTGCGTGCCCAAATGTTCGACCGCCATGCGGAGGATTTTGGGATTGCTCAGGAACCGATTTTCACGAAACGCGTCCATCAGGTTTTGCGACAAGGTAAAGCGTTTGCCGTTCTGTCGCCCGCCGGGACCGAAATGCGTGACCTTTTCTGCAGCGTCCAGCACAGCTTTGGGTTCGATCTCACCCAAATCGGTCATCATGACGGAACAACAGATATCAGCTGAATGCATACCCGGATGGATCGCGTTCTTAGCTGCAACAACACCGCCCACTGGGATCGTCCCCAAAGGGCCCGCAGGGCAGGCATCCGGCATCACAGCAGCAGACACAACTGTCGGCGTGCGGATAACAGCCATCATCGTTTCACGAACCTTGGAAAGGTTATCAACCTCATCCGCGTCATCTGACGCTTCGATGTTGAAATGAAACGGCACATCGCCCGCCTTTTGCAATGGGATCACTGCCGGAGGCGGAGGCGGGTTCATCCCTTCCAACTTAGCCTTTATCTGA
>JBDWGM010000048.1:0-11636 GCA_039975755.1 Paracoccaceae bacterium
AAACGATAGCTGACCTCGTCCCAGCCAAGGCGGCTGAGATACAGACGCGACATCGCATCCAGTTCGTATAGGCTGCGACGAAACCCGCGTGCGGCGCGAATGGCGACGCTGGCATCCGGCAATTCAGTCCGTGAATGCCACAGCAGGTCAAACCCTGTGACGACGACCGCTTCGACGGACATTTTTTGCCGCGCCGTTATGTCGTTCATCAGATCACTCAGGACAGACAAGTACCCTTCGGACATTGGAACGTTTCGCATCAGGCGAAAGTTTGGAATGCAGTATTTTTCACTTGTTTGAAAAAGATATCCGCGTTCAGCGAGTGTGCGGACAATTCGATTTACGGTCGCGGCAGGAATCCCAAGGTCGCGAGAAATCTGAACTTGCTTCACTGGTTCGGAACCAGCGGCCATCAGATACTCCATCACTTCCAAGAGGCGTGCACTGGGGCCCACAATTCTTGCTTTCATTATTTCAATATTGAAATTATGAATACCAATAGTGAAACGCGAGTCAATGAAGAATACGCGATGACAATCCACGTTGCGTGTTGGAAAGGGGCGGGAATGGCCACGGTTGTCCTTGATAAGATCCGAAAGTCATTCGGCTCTGTCGAAGTGATTCATGGGGTGTCCGTTGATATCGCGCAGGGGGAATTTGTTGCCCTTGTCGGGCCATCGGGGTGCGGAAAGTCGACGCTTTTGCGCATGATCGCGGGACTCGAGGATCCAAATTCCGGTGACATCAATATTGGGGGACGGGTCGTGAATGATCTGCTGCCAAAAGACCGAGACATCGCAATGGTTTTCCAATCCTATGCGCTGTACCCCCATATGACAGTGCGCGAAAACATGTCTTTTGCGCTGGAGCTTGAGAAGCGGCCAAAACCCGAGATCAACGAAGCTGTTGCCACGGCAAGCGCCATCTTGGGCTTGGACGATTATCTGGATCGACGCCCAAAAGAGTTGTCTGGTGGACAACGGCAAAGGGTTGCGATGGGGCGGGCCATCGTGCGCAACCCCGAAGTTTTTCTGTTTGATGAACCCTTGTCCAATCTTGATGCAAAGCTCAGGACGATAATGCGCAAAGAGGTTAAGCGCCTGCATCAGCGGTTAAGGACGACATCGATCTATGTCACCCATGATCAGACCGAAGCGATGACCATGGCGGATCGTATCGTGGTGATGAATGCAGGACGGATCGAACAAGTCGGCACTCCTTTGCAATTATACAATCACCCAGAAAACCTGTTCGTGGCCGAATTCATTGGAGCGCCCCAAATGAACATTTTTTCGGGCGCGGTTTCAGTCTCAGACGGACAAGCGTCGCTGACACATACCCATGCGACATTGCCTTTGCCGGAATCCCTTGTGCCGCGCGATGGTCAGTCTGTCGCCCTTGGTATTCGGCCAGAGCATTTTCGGATTGATCCGGCGGGGACCATCACAGCGCAAGTTGAGGTCGTGGAACCTTTGGGCAATGAAACCCATCTGACATGCAGCGTTGGGACAGACGAAGTTCGCATCATCGAAGCGCCAGATGTCCAAACCCGGGCAGGCGAGGAAATCCGTCTATCTTACGAGGTGTCTTCGGTGCATGTATTTGACCGCGATTCAGGGGTCTTGATCAC
This sequence comes from Paracoccaceae bacterium, assembly GCA_039975755.1. Classification (GTDB taxonomy): domain Bacteria; phylum Pseudomonadota; class Alphaproteobacteria; order Rhodobacterales; family Rhodobacteraceae; genus JABSSA01. Next base: position 1,631 of record JBDWGM010000048.1, read on the forward strand.
CACGACGGTTGTTTGATCGAAGGTATTGAAACAAAACCTTCCCAGTCAGGCGGTCAATTGCTGGCGCAGCACACGACGCAGGATTTTCCCGGATGGTGATTTGGGAATATCTTGAACAAACTGAATTTGCTGTAGCTGTTTGTAAGGTGCCAAAGTGCTGGCAATATGCGACTTCAGTTCGTCTTCGCTTGGGGCGGGGTCGGTGGGGATGACGAATGCAATGGGGATTTCTCCGGCTTCGTCATCTGGTTTACCTATAACCGCGGCATCCTGAACGCCGGGATGCGCAACAAGCGTGGCTTCCAATTCAGCAGGGGCGACTTGGAACCCTTTGTATTTAATGAGTTCTTTCAGGCGGTCGACAATAAACATATACCCGTCTTCGTCGACCACTGCGACGTCGCCGGTTTTCAACCATCCATCTTCGGTCAACGTGTTACGTGTGGCCTCTTCATTGTTCAAATACCCAAGCATCACCTGAGGCCCTTTGATCCAAAGCTCGCCTTTTTCACCGGTTTCCACGTCTGTGTTCGTCTCTGGATCGACAACGCGGCAATTGGTATTGGGCACCGCAAGGCCAGATGACCCCGATCGCGGTCCCGACAGGGGCGTGACATGGGTGACAGGACTTAATTCTGTCATCCCATACCCTTGCAGCATCGCACAATCCAGGCGCTCAGCCACGGCATCCGAAAGCTCAGCCCCCATAGGCGCGGCCCCGGAAAAAATCTGTTCAAGGCTTCCCAGATCAAATTCATCGATCATCGGGTGTTTTGCCAGGGCCAGTGCAACCGGTGGGACAATCCACATGCGTCGGGATTTGTGATCTTGGCTAATACGCAAGAACAATTCCAAATCAAACCGCGGCATGGTGACCAGATTGCCGCCACAGGCCAGATGCATATTCATAAGCACGTTCATTCCATAGATATGAAAGAACGGAAGGAACGCGGCGGCTGTTTCGCCTTTTTGGAAATCGGCACCAGCGGCGGTTTGGTCGATATTCATCACTACATTACGATGGGACAGCTTCACGCCTTTTGGCAAACCTGTCGTGCCAGAAGAATAGGGCAGGACAACGGGATGCGCGTCTAAATCCACCGGCACCTGATCGTTCAAAGGCGTGCCAAAAAGTGCATCAAGATTTTGCGCGGTATCTGATTCACCAATGACGTAAATGTCCAACCCATTTTGGTTGCCTTGCTTTGCCGTATCCAGAAAATCAGGAATGGTGATCAGAACATCTGACCCAGAATCCTTCAGCTGATGCGCGACTTCGGTCGCAGTATAGGTTGGGTTAAGTGTCGTGATTGACCCGCCGGCCCACGCAACCGCATGAAAGATGATGCAATATTCAGGACAATTCGGAGCCATAAGCGCCACAGTTTTACCTGCGCCATATCCGTTTTCAGTCAAACCGCCAGCCAGACTTTTTACCTTGTCCATGAATTCGCGAGCGGTCAAAGATCGATTGTCTATTCCATCCATCACGACGGTTTCGTCTAGGCGGTCTTTCAAGCCATCAAAAACACGTTCGGTTACCGATTGAGTGGAAAGCGGTAAGTCAGGCGCCAAGCTCTTTAGAATTGTCATCGTCCGGTCCCCAAGCCCTAATTTTAAATTCTTCTCTCGATCAAATCACCACTGAGAAGACATCAACGTATGGTCAGGCCACCCTGACGTGCACGAACGGGGATATCAATGATTACTAAGGTGGATGGCCTTACCCACACAAAATTGTCAGGTGCAGCGCGATCAACGCGTTGTTTCAAAAACAGCAACCTGTTTCATTTATCATTAAACACTAACTGGACTTTGATGGCTTGCGTTCTGTCCGAAGCCAGTTCGAAAGCCTCAACCGCATTGTCCAATGGCATTGTATGGGTGATCAGGTCTGTGACGGACAAACGACCCAAGCGCATCATTTCAACTGCCGTGAAGAATTCGGCATGAAACCGAAACGATCCTTTGAAATTCAACTCTTTGGCGGTCATGGCCTGTACAGGTAATGTCATGTCGCCGCCCAGCCCAAGTTGCACAATGGTTGCGCGCGGACGCATCGCTGCAATGGCAGTGCCCAAGGCCGCCGCCACGCCGCTGCATTCGAACAAGACGTCGAAATGGCCTTTGCCTTGAGAATAAGGGGCTAAGGCTTCCGGGTCTTGCGCGACGTTCAACGCCACGTCCGCTCCGTTTTTGCGAGCCTTGTCTAGAATGAACGGTTCAATATCAGTGACCACGACTTCGATTGCGCCAGCCTGTCTTGCGACCAAAACGGCCAGCATGCCAATCGGACCGCATCCAGTGATCAGAACGCGTTTTCCCATTAGGTCGCCCGCATGTTTTGCGGCGTGCAATACGACCGATAAGGGTTCGGCCATTGCCGCCTCGCCAGCGCTTAACCCGTCAGCGGACGCACATTGCGTGGCGTCCGCGACCAGCAACTCACGAAAAGCGCCTTGAATATGCGGAAACGGCATCGCGGATCCATAAAAACGCATGTTTTCACAGTGATTATGCGCACCTTCGTGACAAAAATCACAAGCGTGACAGGGGCGAGACGGGGACACTGCAACCAGTTGCCCGACGTCTAAATCGGAAACCTCCGCACCCAATCCAACGATGTGACCGGCGACCTCGTGACCAAGAACCATCGGTTCTTTCAAGCGTACGGTCCCGAATCCGCCATGACTGTAATAGTGCAAATCAGAGCCGCAAATTCCGCCAGCTTCCATTTGGATCAGAACTTGCGCCGGACCGGGTTTGGGCGCGGTTTGATGTTCGATGCGAAGGTCCTTAGCGGCGTGCGCAACAATAGCTTTCATTAGAACCTCACAAAACAGGGGTTAACAGGGCTTTGCCTGCAAAATGGGCGGATAGATTGTCACGAACAAGTTGCCCCATGGCCTTTCGGGTTTCAATGGTCCCGGATGCATGATGAGGTTGTAACAACACGTTGTCGAGATCCAGAAATCGAGGATCCAAATCTGGTTCACCTTCAAACACGTCAAGGGCTGCAGATCCAAGTTCACCGGATTGCAATGCAAGGATCAAAGCGTTTTCGTCAATATTCGACGCCCGCGAGATGTTGATAATCATACCTTCTGACCCAACCGCCGAAATCGCCTTTGGTCCGACAATATGCCGGGTTTTATCCGAAGCGGCCAGCGTCACAAAAAGAAAGTCAGCGTGTTCAGCAAGCGCGACAACATCTGGAATGAATGTCCAGCCAGCGGCAAAATCCTTGGGAGTCGTGGCAGAATAGGCAATATCCATGTCAAATCCGGCCAATCGTTTGCCCACTTCCAATCCGATACGCCCCAAACCCAAGATGCCAACCTTACGTCCAAAAACGCGGCGCTTCAGAGGATATAACCCATCTTTGGCCCAGGCACCGTTTCGCACCCAATGCTCTGCTCCGATCATTCCGCGGGATTGGCACAACATCATCGCAACCCCCAAATCTGCAACATCCTTGGTCAGAACATCCGGCGTGTTGGTGACCTTAACGCCATTGTCGCGGCAGGCATCCAGATCGACAGCGTCGTACCCGACACCATATACGGAGACCAATTCAAGGTTGGGGCAGGCTTCGATCATGGATCGATCTGCACCAAGTTCCCCTCGTGTCGCAATTGCGCGGATGGACGATCCATGCGCGTCAAGAAAGCTCTGTTTATTCGCTGCTTCAAAGTATCGTTTGACGTCAAAGGTTGCGTCCAACGGTTTCTGATCCCATTCAGGATAGGGCCCAACTTGTAAGATCGTTGTTTTTGACATTGGGAAATCCTTGACAATGAATGATATCGGTAACATGGTATCGGTAACAGATATCGTTGGTCAACTGTGATATTGATTTTTTCGGGTGGCCAGTATTTAGGGTGAAAGATGCATTGCTTTGTAATTATGGGAGTCTCGGGCTGCGGTAAAACGACAGTTGGCACCGCCTTGGCCAAGACCGAGGGGCTGTCGTTCATTGATGGTGACAACTTGCATCCGGCGGAGAATATTCAGAAAATGGCGCAAGGGAACGCCTTGGATGATGATGACCGTGCGCCGTGGCTTGCCGATATAGGGCGCGCCTTGGCAAACACGTCTGACCCGGTCGTGATTGGCTGTTCTGCATTAAAGCGAAAATATCGGGATTTGATCCGAAACAGCGCTGGAAAATCGGTACATTTTCTACATTTGGACGCCCCACGCCACGTCATTGCCGAGCGGTTAAATGACCGGTCAGGGCATTTTATGCCGCCTTCGTTGTTGGACAGTCAGTTTCAGGCGCTTGAGGGACTAAGCTCGGATGAATTGGGCAAGCAGATCGACATATCGCGATCCTTTGATGACGTTCTCGATCAATGCAGATTGTATATTCAGGAGGTAATCAAATGAGCGAACGCATCGCGCTGATCGGGGCAGGGGCCATGGGCGGAGCGATCGGGCTGCGCCTGCTTGAAACAGGCAATGTTTTGACCGTTTTTGATTTGGACCGGGCAAAGGTCGACGCACTGGTCGTCAAAGGAGCGACCCCAGCAATCACGGCGGCCGACGCCTGCCAGAACGTTGATTTTGTCATAACCAGCCTGAATGCTGCGCGCATTGTCGAATTGGCCGCCTTTGGCCCGGACGGAATTGCCGATGGGGCAGCCCCGGGAACTGTCATTATCGATATGTCTTCCATAGACCCGGAAGCCACACGCGATCTGGCCAAACGGGCGGCTGACAAAGGATTGGCTTGGGTCGATAGCCCGCTGTCCGGAGGTATTCCCAAAGCGGCCACTGGAGAATTAACGTTGATGGCTGGCGGTGAAGCCGAGCATGCGGCGCGCGCGCATCAAGCGTTACGTCATGTTGCATCCAACTATACGCATATGGGTCCAGCAGGGGCAGGCCAGACGACTAAGCTGATCAATCAGGTGCTGTGCGGGCTTGGATTTCTTGCCGTCGCCGAAGCCACGCAGTTGGCATTGGACGCGGGCGTGGATGCAGAAAAGATACCTGTTGCGCTGCGCGGAGGACGCGCAGATTCCGCCCTTTTGCAAGAATATTTGCCGCGATTTGCCCAAAAGGATTACCGGCGCACAGGTCGGATCGACAATATGGTCAAGGATCTGAATGCGGTTCAGGATTTGGCGCGATCCACCGGGACATCAATGCCAATGACCGGGTTATGCGCCGAAATTCACCGTATGCTGACAGCCGCGGGATTGGGTGGCGAAGATCAGGCGGCTGTTATGGAGTTTTTCACAGGCGCAAAAAGGGATTTAGAGACATGATCACACGATTTGCAATGTTTGAAGGCAGCGTTAAACCCGGGCACACAGACGCATTTCGCGCCGCTGTCCTTGACCGTTTGGTGCCACTTTGGACTCAATTCCCCGGGAACACAGACGTTCGGGTGATGTTCAGCGATGATCGAGATGAAGGCGCGCCGGAATTTCCGCTGATCCTGGCCATTACTTACCCAGATCAGGCCAGTATGGACAAAGCCTTGGACAGTCCGGCCCGGCATAAATCAAAAGAAGTGACGGGCGAAATCGTGGCCGAGCATTTTGAGGGCCGAATTCACCATCACGTCACAGAATTGAATGAATTTCCCGCCGAGGCCTAGTGTCGGTCAGGTTTGATCAGGACGTCGCACAGTCGATCCGGGGATAAGCTGAAATCCGATATCTTTCGCGCTTTCGACGGGTTCCCCGGACAAACGACTGATCATCATTTCCGCGGCAACTTGCCCAAGGCGCAAATGAGCCACACGCATAGACGTAAGTCGAATATTCATGACAGACGCCACAGGTAGGTCACCCCAACCAGCAATGCCAATGTCATCGGGAATCCGAAGCCCTTTTCCAGTGCAATATTGAAATCCACCAAAGGCCATTGAGTCGTTTTGATAAAACACACATTCAACAGCGCTGTCGGCGGCAAGGAGCTGTTCCGTCCCATAAAAACCGGGATAAAAAGCCGCCGTATCATGCAGACAAAGCTGTTTGATCACAAGGCCACCGCCATCCTCAACGGCTTTGCAAAACCCATCTAGACGTGCGGTCGCCGCCTCTGCCGTGTCGTGATAGGTTCCGACATATCCAAGGCGCTTGTAACCGCATGCCATCAGGTATCGACCCATCGCGAAACCACTGTCAAAATGGTTTATCCCGACGCTCATATCCAATGGGCTAGAGTTTAAATCCCAAATCTCAACAACCGGAATTCCCGCGCCGCGCAACATCTCCATAGCTCGGGCGGAATGGGATCGTCCCGTTAAGATCAACCCGGCCGGTTGCCACGACAAAACGGTTTTGATCCATGCTTCTTCTTGTTCAAATGTGTGCTGCGTCAGGCCCAAAACCGTCTGGTGTCCAAACGCGCCCAACTTGCGGTCAATACCCTCAAGAACCTGTGCGAAGACCTCGTTACCAAGGTTGGGAATTGAAACCCCAACAAAGGTAGACGTCTGGTCGCCTGCAAAAACGGTGGCCAAACGATTCGGCAAGTAACCCAACAGATCGATCTTCTGCATGACCTTTTCGCGGGTCTTTTCTGAATAACCACCTTCCCCCCGTAAAACACGGCTTGCAGTCATCTTGGAAACACCTGCTTCTCTGGCGACTTGAGCCAAGCTTACTTTGTTGTTTTTGTTATGCTTTTCGTTCATTCTGGCGTGTTTTACGTTACCGGTAACTTTAAGCTTGACAGAAACTGCCTTCAGGCCAAACACTAGCGTAACGTTACGGGTAACTCAACCAAAACTGAGACCTACCCGAGCGAGGGAGGGAAAATGACTCAGCACCTGCAGCAAGGTCTGTTCTTTGATGGAATCGATAAACATTTTGGCGGAACTTACGCGCTAAGAGATGTGTCGCTATCTGTTGGGCGCGGCGAGATTGTTGCCTTGCTTGGTGAAAACGGTGCGGGCAAATCGACTTTGATTAAGGTTCTGGGGGGCATTCATCAACCAGATGCTGGACGTGTGTTGATTGATGGTGAGGCCTACAACCACAGACCCGCAGGATTTGGCGAACGTCAAAAAGTTGCGTTCATTCACCAAGACCTTGGATTGATCGAATGGATGACGGTCGCTGAAAACATCGCATTGGCTTTGGGGTATTCGCGCAAAGGCGGGATGATCCGATGGGCTGATGTTGAAGATTTTGCGGCAAAGGCATTGGCCAAGGTCGATTGCGAATTCCACCCCTCCACGCGGGTCGAGGATTTGTCGCGAACAGAGAAATCACTGGTTGCGATCTCGCGTGCGTTGGCCGTGGACAGCGAGTTTTTGGTTTTGGACGAACCGACCGCGTCATTGCCTGCAGATGAGGTGGAGCGCCTGTTTCGTGCTTTGCGTCCATTGCGGGATCGCGGTGTCGGTATGATCTATGTCAGCCACCGGTTGGATGAAATCTTCCAGATCGCGGACCGCGTTGCAGTGTTGCGCGATGGTGTGATGGTTGGCATGCGCAGCATCGATCACACCTCACCAGAGGAATTGGTGCAAAAGATTGTTGGTCGCAAAACCCGCGAAACAGTTAAGGCACCGGGCGAACCTGGGCATGACATTCTGTCATTATCCAACTTTTCCGTTGGAACGGTTGGACCACTGAACATCACGCTGAAGCGCAACGAAATTGTGGGTTTGGTTGGATTGCGCGGGGCAGGGCACGAAGCGATCTCGCGCGCGTTGTTTGGCCTTGTTCCGCATGAAGGACGCGTCGAGTTGAATGGGGATCAGCCGGATCTGTCATCTCCGCAGACAGCAATGGCCGCAGGCGTTGGTTTGGTCGCAAAGGATCGGACCGAAGAATCCGTCGCGATGAGCCTGACAATCCGAGAAAACACCTTCCTTAACCCCGAAGGGATCGGGCGAAAGGTGCTGGATCTATTGTCGCCTTCAAAAGAAGCGGATCAGGCGGCTTTGATTGGTGCTGACTTAGGTCTGTCACCCAATGATCCAACCCTCGCCATTGAGGCTTTGTCCGGCGGCAACCAGCAAAAGGTGGTTATTGGCCGTTGGTTGGCGACCAATCGTCAATTGCTGCTGTGCGAGGACCCAACCGCGGGTGTGGACGTGGGCGCAAAGGCCGAAATCTATGCGCTTTTGAACCGAGCCTTAGCCGACGGTGTTTGCCTTTTGGTTGTGTCGACCGACTTCGAAGAAATTGCAGCGATCTGCCATCGCGCTATCGTTTTTAGCCAAGGCAAGATCGTAGATGAATTGTCAGGCACGCGTCTGAGCACCGAAAACCTCATTCAGTCGGCATCTGCCGGGAATATCGCTGAACGAAAGGAAGCCCCTAATGCAATCGCTTGAATCAAGCGCGCTGGAACCGACAAAGGCTGATTTGCAAGGCCTTTCTTTTGGAAAACGGGTTTTACGGTTCCTACCGGTTTACGGGTTGGTCATCCTGACAGTTTTCCTGATTGGGCTGTTTTCCATCCTGTTGCCCAACACGTTTCCGACGATGTTGAATTTGCGGGCAATCGTGTCGGACAAAGCCATTATCGCCCTGTTGTCGCTTGGCGCGATGATCCCGATGGCAGCGGGTCGGATCGATTTGACCGTTGGTTATGGGATCGTGCTTTGGCATATTTTAGCGATCAGCTTGCAGACAATGTTAGGCCTACCGTGGCCGATCGCAGTCGCAGTGGTTTTGTTGCTTGGCGCTGTCACCGGGTTTTTGAATGGCTTATTGGTCGAAGTCGCCAAGATCGACAGTTTTATTGCGACACTTGGCACCGGAACCGTGCTTTATGCCCTCGCGCTTTGGCATACTGGCGGGCGTCAGATGGTGGGATTGCTGCCGGATGGGTTCTACGCGCTGAGCACGACGTTTGTGTTTGGGCTGCCAATTACTGGGTTCTATCTGATTGCCATCACCATCGTGATGTGGGTCATTTTGGAATATACACCAATTGGGCGGTATCTTTACGCCATTGGCGCAAATCAACGCGCGGCTCAACTGAACGGCATTCCCACACGCAAATACGTTATCGGCGCCTTTATGGCCTCTGGAACGATGACGGCGTTGGCTGGGGTCATTCTGGCGTCCAAGTTGCGCATCGGACAGGCGTCAGTGGGATTGGAATTCCTATTGCCAGCCCTTGTTGGCGCATTTTTGGGATCAACAACAATCAAACCAGGTCGCGTGAACGTGTGGGGGACAATCGTTGGTGTCGCCATTCTCGCGGTTGGTATTTCCGGAATTCAGCAATTTGGCGGATCGTTCTGGGTAGAGCCGTTGTTCAACGGGGTCACTCTTTTGATCGCCATCGGGATCGCAGGATACGCGCAACGTCGTAAGGGAGCGGCGAAGCGCTGAAAAGAACTCAGCAAAGGGAGGAGTAAATCATGAACAAGGGAACTTTTTTACAACGTATGTTAGCCAGCACCATGTTGGCAGGGGTCGCAATGACGGCCTTGGCAGAAACACCGTTTGACGGCCCGACAACGGGGCCTGTTGGCGCAGAAGGAAAATCGATTGTCGTCGTGGCAGGAGATTTGAAAAACGGAGGCATCCTTGGCGTCACTACTGGCGTCGAAGAAGCGGCGGCCAAAATCGGTTGGGAGGTGCGTGTCCTTGATGGTGCAGGGTCCGTGCAGGGGCGTACCGCAGCAATTGGCCAGGCACTTGCGCTCCAGCCCGATGGTTTGGTGATCAACGGCTTTGACGCAGTTGAACAACAAGCCGCTCTGGAAGGGGTCGTGTCCGCCGATATTCCAATGGTGGCTTGGCATTCCGGGCCAAAGATTGGGTGCGATGCTCCGGGTGGAATTTTTGCAAACATTTCCACGGACGCGATGACGGTATCCGAGGTCGCCGCGAAATGGGCGATGGAAGGTTCTGCCGATGGGATGGGCGCTGTGATCTTTACGGATTCGACCTATCAAATCGCCATCGACAAAGCAGATCGGATCAAAGAAACGATCGAAGCCATGGGTGGCAAAGTCCTTGAATATGTGGACACACCGATTGCCGACACATCCACACGGATGGGGCCGCTGACGACCAGT
>JBDWGM010000049.1:0-28248 GCA_039975755.1 Paracoccaceae bacterium
GGATGATATGGCTTACCTAGGCGACCGCTTGCCTCAAATGATCCCGGGGGAAGCCGCATGATCCGCGTGCTTGATCCTTTCTTTACGTTGGCACAGACGCTGCGCTCTGCTGGCTTTGCCGTTTCGCCTGATCAGACACAGGGCTTTATCACAGCCATTGGTGTTCTTGGTCCGCGTGGAATCGACGATGTCCATGCCACAGCTTTGGCGCTGTTTGCCATTCCGCCAGAGCGGCGGATCGAATTCGACGCCATTTTTCGCGCGATTTTCATGGGCCAAACGGTCGCTGCCGAAGCCGACGGAGAGGATGATGAAACCAACGCCTACGAGCCCGACAACGCCAGTGTCGAGGTCGAGTTGGAAGAAGGCGAAGAGCCCTCAGGGGCCGAGGCGACGGCAGCGGAGCGACTGGCAGACCGCCCTTTGATCAGCCGGGATGATGACGCGCTGGCTCGATTTGCGCGCCTCGCGAGTGCGCGCCTGCCACAACGCCTAACCTATCGGCGCAAACGGGCGAAACATGGCGACCGGATCGATTTACGCCGTGCGCTGCGAGAGGCGGCGCGTCAGGACGGAGATGTGATCACTCTGCCACGTACGCAGCGCAAGACGAGGCAACGCCGGATTGTGTGCCTGGTCGATATCTCGGGATCAATGAAGGATCGTTCCGATGCGCTTTTGGGCTTTACGCATCGCCTGATGCAAAGCGCCGAACGAGCGGAAGTCTTCACCTTGGGCACACGGCTGACCCGGATCTCAACTGCCTTGCAGATTTCAGACCGCGACGCCGCGCTAACACGTGTCAGCAGTGCAGTTGCTGACCGCGATGGAGGTACGCGGATCGGAGATGCATTGGAGGCCTACCTCGCTGTGCCGCGCTATGCGGGATTTGCGCGTGGAGCTTTGGTGCTGCTGTTGTCAGATGGGCTTGAACGTGGCGATCCCGGTGCCATGACCCTGACCACGGCGCGGTTGGCACGTATGGCATGGCGGTTGCACTGGCTTACGCCTTTGGCGGCTGATCCTGAGTACGTACCGCAAACGGCAGGAATGTTGGGTATTTTGCCGTGGCTGGATGATCTGGGTGACGGGGGCAGCGTTAACGCCATTTGTGAGCATGTTTTAGGAATTGCGAGGGCTGCATGATTGACGCGCATCACCATATTTGGCGGCAGTCTGACCTGCCCTGGCTTTTGGGCCCTGAACAGCCGCGTATATTCGGCCCATACGCTGCCATCAAACGCGACTACATGATCGAAGAATACCTGCGCGATCTGGAGGGCACAGGCATCAAAGGATCGGTCTACGTGCAGGCCAACTGGGCCCCGAACTGGGCGCTGGATGAGGCGGCGTGGGTTGCGGCCGAAGCCGCGCGAGTGGGCTGGCCGATGGCGATTGTGGCTTACGCGGATATGACCCGATTTGACTGTGCAGAGCAGCTTGAAAAGCTGGCCGACATTCCCGGAGTGGTCGGGATCAGGCATCAATTTCACTGGCATAAGAACCCTGTGTACCGTTTTGCGGCGCGCGATGATCTATGTGATGACACGTTGGTTCAAGACAACGTAGCGCGCCTTGCGAAACATGGGTTCAGCTTTGATTTGCAAGTATTTCCGGGGCAAATGGCAGGGGCTGTGCGTCTGGCCAACAGCAGCCCGGATGTGACCTTTGTCTTGCAGCATGTCGGCATGCTTGAAGATCACAGCAAAGCCGGGCGCAAGGCGTGGCTTGATGGTCTAAGCGCGCTGGCCGCATGCAAGAATGTGACTTGCAAGCTGTCAGGGCTTGGCACGTTCATTCACAAAAATGATCCCCAGCACATCAAAGATCAGGTCAAGACAGCGTTGAAGCTTTTTGGGCCGGATCGCTGCCTTTTTGGCTCTAACTATCCGATTGAAAAACTTTGGACATCCTACAGCGATCTCTGGGCCGCTTATCAAGACGCGGTGCCTAAGGCACACCGAAACCAAGTCTTTACCAAAACAGCAGCCCGGATTTACCGGCTGGCCATTTGATTAATAGGGAGTAACATCATGGCTTTGCAAATCCATGTTCTGGACTATGGCGACATCGAACTGGAAACGTCTTTCCTCGTGCTGGGGCACGAATGCGGGCGCACACGACGGGTTCCGGTCTATGGTTTTCTGATCACCGGAGGGGAGTACCCGATCGTCGTCGATACCGGTTATCGCGACAACGCCATCATGGAAAGTTTGGGCATGCGCGGGCTGCAGTTCCACGAGAACCGGATGGAAAATCAGCTTGCCAAACACGGGTTGAAACTTGGTGATATCCGATATGTGCTGCATACCCACCTGCACATCGATCACGCTGGAATGGATGATCTGTTCCCGATGAACACCACCGTCATCCTGAACCGCCGCGAAATGGAATTCTCGGTCTCTGGCATCATGTATCCGCAATACCCCAAACCCGACATCAAGCACCTTGTTGATCGTATTTACGAACCTGAGGCGATGCGTTTCATGGACCTAGAGCTGAGCGGCGCAGAAGAAGTCATGCCGGGAGTGTGGTGCGAGGCTGCGGGCGCTCATACCGAAGGGTCAATGAATGTGATCGTCGAAACTGCCGAAGGACTGGCCTGTATCTGCGGCGACGTGGTCTATGACTTCAATGATCAGATCGTCAATCACGTGCGGGTCAACAATTACATGGAGCCACAGACGACGGGTAATCACTCCGGTTCGAAACGTGCAGAGAAGGCAGCGGTCAAGAAATTGATGAACAATTACACTTGGATCCTGCCGACACATGACAAAGGCGCAAAGGTTGAGCGTGGTCAGGTCGTCGGGCGCACCGGCATGGTTGTCCCCGGGCCGCTGGTTGAAACGCTGCCAAGTCGGGACTGGTTTCCGGTTTGATCGGACGGCGTTGACGACAACAAAAAGGGGAAGAGAAGATGGGCCATATCGCCAAAGATCACCGTTTTGGGAGCTTGATTGCTGAACACGAACCGGTACGTCAGATCGGCACGGGATATATTTTTACCGAAGGTCCGTTGTGGCACCCGGTCGAGCAGAATTTGATCTTTTCAGACATGCCTGGCGACACCCGGCGCAAATTTGTGCCGGGACATGGTGTGACTGAGATTGCCAAGCCCTCAAATAAGGGCAACGGCATGACGTATGATGCCGATCTGAACCTTTTGATTTGCGAACATGCCACATCCTCCGTCGTGCGTCTCCGCCCGGATGGCACGCGCGAGGTGCTTTGTACGCATTACGAGGGGCGCGAGCTGAATTCGCCAAACGACATTGTTGTTCGGCGCGACGGCGCGATTTTCTTTACCGATCCGACCTATGGACGGATGGAGGGTTTTGGCATACCGCGCCCTTTGCAAATGGGGTTTCAGGGTGTCTATATGCTACCGCCTGGTCATCAACCGGGGCAGGAACCCGTGCTGGTTTCGGACCGTTACATGTTCACGCAACCCAATGGTTTATGTCTGAGCCCTTGTGAAAAATTCATGTGGGTGAACGATACTGAGCAGGCCAATATTCGGATGTTCGATGTGGACGAGGATGGTATGTTGCGCAACGCGCGCATCTTTGCGTCGGGCATCAAAGAACCTTTGCGCAAAGGCGTGCCAGACGGGATGAAGGCCGATCAAGCGGGAAATGTGTATGTCACAGCCCCCGGCGGGATTTGGGTCTATGATTTCCATGGGCTCAAACTGGGTGAGATCATTCTGCCTGAGATGGCCGCGAACCTGCATTGGGGCGGGCCCGATTGGAGCACGCTTTACATTTGCGCTGAAACCTCAGTCTATTCGGTGCAGACCAAGACGACGGGTCGATCAGAGGCCTTCATGACACCCCATGCTCCGACAGGATCGCAGGGTGCTCAATCGGGCCAAACCTCTTCGACGTCTTCTCATGCCTTGCAAATCAAAGACCAGATTGATCGCATTGACCCGAAGCGCACTGCGCTCATCCTGCAAGATTTGCAAAACGATGTGATGATCGAGGGGGGCGCGTTTGCCGAAACAGGAAGCCCTCAACATGCGAAATCTCAAAACGTGGTGGCCAATACTATGCGCTTGGCAGAAATCGCGCGGGCTAAAGGGGTGATGGTGATTCATGTCTGGATGGTCTGCGAACCCGGTCACCCGTATCTTGCGCAACATGCCGCGCTGATGCAGGGACTTAAAGGTGAAAACGCGCTGGTGCGCGGAACTTGGGGGGTGGCCCCAGCGCCAGGGCTGGAGCCGAAGCAAGGGGATTTGATCGTCGAGAAAATGTCGATGAGCGCATGGGAGACATCTCGGCTCGAGGCCTATTTGCATCATGGAGGTCGCGATACGATCATCAACTGTGGAAGCTGGACCAATATGAGTGTCGAGCACACGGCGCGCACAGGGGCCGACAAAGGCTTTCACATGATCGTCCCAGAGGATGCCTGTTCAACGATGAATGACGAATGGCACAAGGCTTCGATTGATTTCGCCATGCAAAACGTTGCAACTGTGACGCAAACAGATGCCGTCATTGCGGCGTTGAGCTAAGGTAGGACTATGGAGCAGGTTGCAGTTATTACAGGTGGAGCGCAGGGAATCGGATTGGCCTGTGCCAGAGAGCTAAAGTCCAAAGGCAGCAAGATTGCACTGTGGGACATGGACGCCAGTGCCTTGGCCGAGGCAAAGGCCAAGCTGGGTGAGGATGTCGTGACCTGCGAGGTCGATATCGCCAATTGGGACAGTGTCACGGCTGCTGTAGAAAACACAGAAAACGTGTTGGGCGGGATCACCCAAACGATCAACTCGGCAGGGATTGCCGGACCCAACACCCTGATCGAAAACTATCCACTCGAGGACTGGAACCAGATCGTTTCGATCAACCTAACCGGGTCGTTCCATGTTTTGCGGGCCATATTGCCGGGCATGAAGGCCCGCGGTTATGGGCGTGTTGTGCTGATCGCTTCTGTGGCGGGCAAGGAAGGCAATCCCAACGCCTCGGCCTATTCGGCCTCAAAGGCAGGGGTTATCGGTCTGACCAAGTCGGCTGGCAAGGAGTGTGCCGACCTGGATATCGCGGTCAATTGCGTCACACCTGCTGCGGCACGGACGCGAATTTTTGATCAGATGAGCCAAGAGCATATCGACTTTATGCTGTCGAAAATTCCACGTGGTCGCTTTGTCGATGTCACGGAGGTCGCGCATATGATCAGCTGGCTGTGTTCCAAAGAAAACAGCTTTACCACCGGTGCAGCCTTTGATCTGTCCGGAGGCAGAGCGACGTATTAGACGGCAACGGCTATCCCGACCAAACTTCTGTATTCGGGTGGAACTGAGACCACGCGAACCAAAACGCTTGATGGCTGGGCACGTCCAAGCCGTTTTTGTCGACAACACTCAGCCCACCTGCGTTCAAAACCAGTTCGATATTCTCAAAAGTGATCTCTTGGCCGGCCTGCAGCGCAAGGAGCGCGGTACCCCTTGGAAAGGCGATCGGAACGCCCGAGGCCGTAATCGCGCCTATGACGTCCTCTTGTATGGGCAATCTGGGGTCCACATTCCCAACAGGGAAGATCGGCCCATTCGCATCTCGGGTATTGCGCAGATCAAAATCACGCCCCAAGGCCAAAGCTTCGGATAACACAGTGGTGTCCGGGTGGGTGGCCTTCCATGTCCCCCAATCGGTGGTGATAACGGTCGCTTGGTTCAGGGTCACTCCGATCTCTGCTAAGGGGCCGGTGACCGCATGGCCTAGAAACGTATCAAAAATCGACAAAGTCCGGACATCATACATTACCTTGTTGGAGCGGATCAAAAGCCCGGTGGTGCGCAATACAGGGCGTTCGACACCTATGGGGAGTTCGTCGGTAAAATAGGCCTGCGCAGCACCGCACAAGGTACAATAGGGAATGCCCAGGTCACGCCCGCCGAGCGTATCATTCACCATCTCGCGGACTTCCATGATGCGGCGAGGATAGGCACGCGTTTCGCCATTGATTTCAATTCCGAAGACGATGTCGCTGTCTTTCAACCATGTGGCGTCTGTCGCGTTCGTAACCTCAGGGTTGTCCACCGCCGGAATGCAGTTACAAGGCGTATCAGTCGTGCCATAGGCCCGCGCGTCGATTGGCACACCTCCCCAAGACACCATGCGCCAATCGATCTCGCCTTCTATGAACAGGCCATCCCAGCCATGCACGGCATCGGTGTAGATGGCCCTTTTTGCGTCCAGATATGTGGGATAGGCCGGAATATCCCACGCGATGAGATGGTTCGTGATCTGTGCCCACCGATCTTCAAGATTGTCATCGAAGGATATGCCCAGCAAGTCCGCACCGGCATTGGCCAATTCTTCGTAAACCTCGCGTTGCCAAACAAAGCGCATTAAATCGCTAATGCTCCACACAATGCGTGGATCCCGTGCGGCGATTATTGTTTCCAATGCTTGCGAATTGGTTTCGTCCCACGTCGAGCGCGAGACTGAACCGACAGGAGCAACTGAGCCGTAAAACGTATGACGCACCGCTTGGGTTAGATCATCCGAAAGAGGGCCATCAGGGATCGCTGGCGGCACACCGAATTCGGTGATGACATAATCGGGCAGTGCTGGACGTTCCTGAGCGAAAAGCTCGACTGATCCAAAGGTTAAAGCCAGTTGTAAGACGCACCAAAATCGCATGAAATGCTGCAAACGTGCTTTCCTCCCTGCTGCAGGCAGTGCCCGCTCCTTCAAAATCCTAAGAGCCCGCACAGGCAGACATCAATTCACGATTGCATCATCATGGCGACGGTTGTGCAGAGACTTCAATGTGAACAATGTCCCCAAGCCATTGTCGTAAGCCCCGTTTTCGATTAGGTGCTCACATTGCAATTTGCCTAGTCTACGGATCCGTTAAGTGTCTCAGCTTAGAACACACAATCTGAATAGCAATGCACGCCTTTCTGTCGCCCCGATGATGGATTGGACGGATCGGCATTGCCGCTATCTGCATCGATTATTGTCCCGGCATACGTTGCTTTACACAGAGATGGTCACATCACCCGCTTTGGTGCGGGGGCGGGCTTTTCATTTGTTGGACCATGACCCGTCTGAACATCCTGTGGCGCTGCAATTGGGTGGATCGGATCCGGCAGAATTGGCAGAAGCGGCACGTATTGGCGCAGATGCTGGATATGATGAAATCAATCTGAATATCGGGTGTCCTTCGGATCGGGTGCAATCGGGATGTTTTGGTGCAGTTTTGATGGAACAGCCCGAACTTGTCGCCAAATCGGTTGCGGCCATGCGCAAGGCTGTTGATGTTGACGTCACGGTGAAATGCCGCATTGGCGTTGATGACCAAGACCCGGAAACGGTTCTGCCCGACTTTCTGGCCCAAGTTCAGGATACTGGATGTGAACGTGTTGCGATCCATGCGCGAAAAGCGTGGCTTAAGGGGCTAAGCCCGAAGGAAAATCGGGATGTACCGCCCTTGGATTATCCTTTGGTTCATGAAATGAAATCGGTGTTCCCGAACTTACATGTGACGATAAATGGCGGCATTACCACTCTGGACGAGGCTGAGGCGTTTTTGGACGCAGGGCTTGATGGTGTGATGATTGGTCGTGCGGCCTATCACAATGCGGCAAGTATTTTATGTACGGCGGATCGTCGGATTTTTGGCAACGGAACAGACAGCCGTGCAGAAGACGCGGTATTGGCGATGTTGCCTTATATCGAGGCGCATTTGGCTGTGGGTGGCAAATTGCATCAAGTGACACGCCATATGTTGGGGCTGTTTACTGGGCGGCCGGGCGCGCGGCGTTGGCGTCAGATTTTATCCGAGAATGTCTCGAAACCTATGGCTGGTCCTGAGGTCGTTGAATTGGCGCTTGGCGCGATTGAGCAACAGGCTGCATAGACGAAATCAAAGCAACATGCGGGCTTGGGGTGGAAATGCGCGACGGCATTGGATAATCGCACGTCGAACGCAGGAGATACCTACATGCCCGAGACGTCACTTTTGATCCAAATGTTTGCAATGCTGGCCGCAATTGGCGCTGTTGCCGGCGTTTTGGCAGGCTTGTTGGGCGTGGGCGGTGGTATCGTTTTGGTATTCGCTTTTTTCTATGCGTTTCAAACTCTTGGGTATGATGGTCCGCAATTAATGCAGATATGTTTGGCAACATCTTTGGCCACGATTGTGGTGACCTCAGTCAGGTCCGTGATAAGCCACAATAAAAAAGGCGCGGTCGATTGGGATCTGCTGCGCAGTTACGCGCCGGGAATTGCGGTCGGGGCCGTTGTCGGCGTGGTGATTGCGGCGCGTCTGGCATCGACGACATTGCAATTGCTCTTTGGTGGTTTGGCGCTTTTGGTTGGTCTTTATATGGCTTTGGGGCGTGTCGATTGGCGTTTGGGGGACCAAATTCCCACCGGGTTGCGTCGCATGATCATCGCACCTTCGATTGGGTTCCTGTCCGTTTTGATGGGCATCGGCGGGGGCAGTTTTGGGGTTCCGCTCATGACGCTTTATGGCATGCCCATCCACCGGGCGGTTGCGACGGCGTCTGGTTTTGGTGTTCTGATTGCTGTGCCGTCGGTGGTTGCCTTCCTGTTTGTGAGCATCGAAGGCGCGCGCCCGCCATATACAATCGGCGCTGTGAATCTGGGCGCGTTTTTGGTCGTGATTTCAATGACCATGCTAACAACCCCTATCGGAGTGCGCATGGCGCATTCGATGGACCCGAAACCGCTGAAACGTGTATTCGCAGTGTTTTTGATCATTGTGGCCGCCAATATGCTGCGCAAAGCTTTGATGTGACAATGGGCTCAGGGTATCGTCTTTTTCCTGTCACGCCGGAAGGGCGCAAATGGGCCGAGGCGGCGAATCCAATCGCCGATCAAATAACGTCTGATGAAGAGATGCGCGCAATCAATATGCGCCATGGTGACACTTGGTTTGTTGGTGTGGATGCTTTGCCCACTGGACCGCATGGCGAAATCTCAGACATTGAATGTACCGGGGCTTGGCAACATGAAATTCCGGACATAACACCTTGGCACAAGGCACAATTATCTGTTGTGTATCCCGGTTACCCCAAGTCGGACAGTCATCAAAGTCAAGCCAATCATACCTATCGTATCAACAAGGCCGCCGCTCATGTTGACGGGCTTTTGCCCATTGGACCTGACCGGCGACGATATCCATGCGAATTTCATGCCTTTGTATTGGGGCTGCCCCTTAATGCGTCGAAGGCTTCACCGACAGTCTGTTGGGAGGGAAGCCACAAGATCATAGGGCGGGCGCTGCGTGATGTGATTGGTGATGGCAACCCAAAGGATGCCGACGTGACGCAAGCCTATCATGATGCGCGCAAAGTGGTTTTTGACAGCTGCAAGATGGTTGAATTACGAACCAAACCGGGGGCGGCCTTTTTGTTGCACCGCTTTACGTTACACGGGACGGCGCCGTGGTCAGGGAGCGATAGCGCAGAGCGGCGTATCGCCTTCTTCCGCCCAGAATTCCAGGATCCAAAAGACTGGCTGCGTCAGGATTGGTAATCAGCCACGTTCAAGGCGCGCTTTGCGCCCGCCACGGCGCTTTGTTGGAAATGGTTTACGGTCCGGCAATGCATCGATGATGCTGCGACGTTCATCAGAGGTCATCCGCGACCAATTCCCGATTTCGTCCAACGAACGCGCGCACCCGGTGCACAGGCGCGTTTCTGGATGAACAACGCATATGCGGACACAGGGGCTTTCGATTTCGTTGCGTTGCCAGACGGGGTCGTCACTCATGCCTCAGCCCTCAATACACGCAGTCGGTCCAATGTGCCTTGCAGAATATAACCAGCAGCGACATGATCTATGACTTCGGCGCGACGCTTTCGGGTCGTATCCGCCTCAAGCAGCGCCTTTTCCGCAGCGACAGTGGACAGGCGTTCATCCCAAAACCCAATGGGACCATCCCAAAGGCGTGAAAAGTTTCGCGCAAAGGCGCGGGTGGATTGGCATCGGGGTCCTTCGCTGCCGTCCATGTTACGGGGTAAACCCAGGATCACGCCACCGATGTCGCGACCAGAAATGATATCCTGCAAACGGGCGGCGTCTAAGCCGAATTTGCGTCGTCGCACGGTTTCCAAGGGGGACGCGACCATCAACAAACCATCAGAGACCGCAACTCCAATTGTGCGTTCGCCCAGATCAAGACCAATCAATGCCTTGTAAGCCGGGAGGGCGTCGGCGAAATCTTCGATGGAATCGCAAAGCATTATTGTAACCCAGCCCTGTCAGCTGCTTGGTTGATCATATCCATCGCGCCCGGATCATCCCCAAACGCCTCACGTGCGTTGTCAAAAATGGCCGCTGCTTGATCCATGCGACCCAGAACCCCTAACGCCGAAATAAGCTGTGCCCAATCTTGAGGGGGCCCGCCTTCGGTGGCCAATCGCTCAGACAAACCTGATACCATGCCTTGGATCATCTCCATCCTTTGGGCGGGCGACATGTCTTGTGCGGCGGCGATGTCGTCATCTGTTGGGCCACGACCTGATCCAACCTGTGGTATTTGATACCGCACACCTGCAACGGCTGCGACCTCTTCGATTTGCGCCAAGATTGGTTCAATCCATGGCGCTTGCGCAGGGCCACGACGCAACAACTGATCCCATATCCGAAATGCGGTGTCAGGGCGGCCAGTTTGTCGTTCGAGCAAGCCCCAGTAATACAGAGCAATTGGATTGCCAGATTCCCGTTCTAAAACAAGCGTCAGCACCCGTTCAGCTTCGGGAGAAACAAATCCACCGGCTGCAAGGATCATCATGTCAGCATAATCCGTGAGCTCAGAAATAGGGGCATCCTGACCACCGGACAATTCTATCACGCGTTCTTGGGCTTGATGGGCGGCCACCAAATTTCCCAATCGGGCCTCGGCCCGCACCAAAAGGCGATAGCCGCGCAAATCATCGGGCCGCTGCGAGATCGCCTTTCGTAGCTGTTCGACAAGAGCGATGTATTCAGCATTTTCATCTGCGGGGGGGGCGTTTTGCGGGACGCTCGCTTCGGCTGTGGCTTGGTCGGGGCGCTCGGCGCGAAGCTCAGCCGCCTGTTCGATGCGGTCTTGCAATCGCAGATCGCCGTACCCCGGCGCGCCGAGTTGTGTGTAAATACCAAAAGCGCCTAGCCCAATGATCGCCGCAACACCGCCAAGCAACCCACGTGACATGGATCCGGTTTGGCCTTGGCTGGCTTGTGATTGGTTCATTGCCGCATCTACTGCAAGAATACGCCGCGAAATTTCCGTACGCACTCGTTCCGCGTCTGTGTCATTCAGAACGCCACGGGCGACATCCCTGTCTACTTCGTTCAGTTGGTCACGATATACGCGTAAATCGTAAGCAGCAGGATTTTCGCCTGTGTCACGCCCGACGGCCACGGCGCGCGCAAACAAGGCAAAGACCGCTAAAACGATCAATCCGGTAATAGTCCAAAACAGCATGTACACCCCGTGCATTCACGCCCTCGATGTAACCTGTGATCGCCTCAATAAAAAGAGGTCAAGTCGCTTGGCGCGCATCCATGTCGCAAACCGGACGAAAAATGCCGCCCTGCCGCGCCTTTTTTCGGGCCGACTGCGACATTAAATGAATGAGCCGTATTGGGGTTGATTCCGACCCTTTCAATGGGGGCGCGCTGATGAAACGTTATTCCGCTTTTGCCATTGCCCATGAGGCATTGCGAAACCACACAGGGTGGGAACGAGCGTGGGCCGCACGCGCACCCAAAAAGAAATATGACGTCATCATTGTCGGGGCAGGCGGGCATGGTCTTGCGACGGCGTATTACTTGGGTAAAAATTTCGGCATCACCAATGTTGCTATCCTTGAAAAGGGGTGGTTGGGCGGTGGAAACACCGGGCGCAACACAACAATCATCCGGTCAAACTACCTTCAAGACCCATCCGCTGCCATTTATGAAAAGTCGCGCAGTCTGTATGAAACGCTGTCGCAGGATCTGAATTACAACGTGATGTTCAGTCCCCGAGGCGTCATGATGCTGGCTCAGACACAACATGAAATTCGCGGCTATCAACGCACGGCGCATGCAAATGCCCTTCAGGGGGTGACGACCGAATATATCGGCCCAGAGCGTGTGAAAGATCTGTGCCCGATCATCAATATCGACGGTCCACGCTATCCTGTGTTGGGGGCGCTCTGGCAACCGCGCGGTGGGACGGCGCGCCATGATGCGGTGGCATGGGGTTATGCGCGAGCCTGTTCTGACATGGGCATGGATGTGATCCAGAAATGCGAAGTCACTGCAGTGCGGCGGGATGGCGACCGGGTTGTCGGTGTCACAACCAACCAAGGCGACATCGATTGCGACAAGCTTGGCATCGTCGTGGCGGGAAATTCAGGACATGTTGCGGAAATGGCAGGGTTCCGATTGCCGCTGGAATCTGTGGCCTTGCAAGCGCTGGTGTCTGAACCGATCAAACCTTGCATGGATGTGGTCGTTATGGCCAACACTGTGCACGGATACATGAGCCAGTCGGACAAGGGCGAGATGGTCATTGGCGGTGGGACAGACGGGTACAACAATTACACGCAACGCGGTTCCTTCCACCACGTTGAGGAAACTGTGCGTGCTTTGGTCGAAACCTTCCCGATGATTTCGCGTTTAAAGATGTTGCGGCAATGGGGCGGGATTGTCGATGTCACGGGCGATCGCTCTCCTATTTTGTCCAGCACACCTGTGAACGGCGTGTTCATCAATTGTGGCTGGGGCACTGGCGGATTTAAGGCGATCCCGGGGTCGGGCTGGGCCATGGCGGAATTGATGGCCAAAGGGCATTCACCACTGACAGACGAATTTTCAATGTTCCGCTTTCGGGAAGGCAAATTCATCGATGAAAGTGTCGCAGCAGGGGTGGCGCATTGATGAGCTGTTTAACCCACGATCCTTCTGGGATCTGGCAAGTGTCTCTATTTCCGGCGCGAAGGCTTCTTTTTGCGTTTTCGGTTTTTTCGCGTGGGTATTTCTGGCTCGGGGTCATCAAAGTCAGGATGATGAAGGCTGTCATCGGGCGTATAGTCGGTCCAAGCCCCTCCAAAAGAATAGGGCGAGCCACCTCGCCGGTTCAATCCATGCGGTTTACTGAACGCCTGCATCACGACAGCGCAAACAACGAAAGCGATCAAGATTGCGACAGGGGCGAGACCCCAAAGAATTTCAATTGTACTCACTCTACAAAACCGTCCTTTTGGCCGTGTCTCCCCAAGACGAAGGCGCGCGGTTTGCGCTGCCTTTCCATACGTTTTCTTGATCTAAAGGTATGTATTTGCACCCAGTTTTTCAAGATCGGATCCAACCCATGCTGATCCTGACTTGCGATACTCGCGGCGTTATTGGCGAAGAAGCTGAATTCCACGCCGCGCACGACACACCGGTTGATCAGCATCACGGGTCGAGAAAATCGCTCAGTGTAATCTGCTTTCGGCAGATACCCATCGAAACAGGCCGCATCCCGCCGATTGCGCGACGAAATCGAAAATGCGCAGAAATAGGCGCAAGAAAACATGGCTTTTCGGCCATCGCTGGCCTAAACCGACAGTCTCACAGGAATAGGCGGACCCGACTGCGCCTCCATGCTTTGATGGAAGCCTCACTAATGGAGGCTATGACATGGCGGACTATCCAAACACCAATATCCATCGCAGCGATGGCGTTAGCGGACGTGGCATTCTTATCTCGATCCTCGTCATTCTTGCGGTGCTTGTCGGACTTGCAATCCTTGGTAGCAATTCGGCGCAAGTCGATCCAGCCGGTGCCAGTTCCACATCTGAGCAGGCCCCTGCAGCTGTCGACAGCACAACGGCACCTGTGCCAACCGAATAACACCACTCACACAACTCATGACCTGACTGACGGGCGCTTTTTGGCGCCCGTTTTTTTGCGTTTTTTCTCTGGCTATCGGAGCCTGCCATGCTGCTTCTAACCTGTCCAAATTGCGGCGTATCTGCCGAAGAAACCGAATTTCACAGTGGTGGCGAAGCACATCTGAAACGGTTTGGTCCAGGGTCTGATGATGTTGAATTCGAAGAATACCTGTTTCGACGCAAGAACCCGAGGGGCGTTCATTTCGAACGCTGGAGGCATGTGAACGGTTGCGGAAAATGGTTTCATGCCGCGCGCTGCACAGTGACGCTTGAGGTGTTTGGAACCTATTCTGCCCAAACTTATGAACCGCCGAAGGAGCTGCAGGACATCATCGCGGCGAAACGGCCCGGTTGGTCGTGGGAGGCACAATCATGAGCGCGCGTTTGCCCGTCGGAGGACGGCATATCAACCGCGACCGCGCGGTCGAATTCAGTTTTAACGGCAAACGTTTTAAAGGCTTCGAGGGCGACACTCTGGCCTCGGCTTTGCTGGCCAACGATCAGATGCTTGTTGGACGTTCGTTCAAATATCACCGACCCCGTGGCATCGTGGCAAGTGGGCCCGAAGAACCAAATGCGTTGATGAATATGGGTAAAGGGAGCCGCTTTGAACCAAATCAGCGGGCCACAACGACAGAGTTGTTCGATGGCCTAAGCGCAGCAAGTCAAAACCATTGGCCGAGCTTGGAATTTGATGTGGGAGCGGTCAATGCAAGCTTGTCGCGGTTCTTACCGGCAGGTTTCTATTATAAAATGTTCATTCACCCCCGCCCGCTGTGGAAACATGTATACGAGCCGATCATTCGCCATTCCGCCGGATTGGGAAAAGCGCCGACCGAAAGTGACGCAGACACTTACGAACACCACTATGCGTTCTGCGATGTTCTGGTTATCGGAGGCGGCGCTGCTGGATTGCAAACCGCTTTGGTCGCAGGGCAATCTGGGGCACGTGTTCTGGTGCTGGAACAAACTGCGCAATGGGGTGGTCGTACTTTGGTTGATGGAGGTGAGATCGACGGAGATCCGGCCGCTGATTGGATCGCCCGCGCGTTAGACCAGCTGCGCGCGATGCCAAATGTCACCCTGTGCCTGCGCAATATGGGAGCGGGTGTTTATGACCACGGTTATGTTCTGGGGTATGAACGCCTGCGCGATCACACACCCGATCAAGACGGTCCGCGGCATCGCTTGTGGCGTATCCGGGCCAGTCATATCGTAACGGCGACGGGTGCAATTGAACGCCCCCTTAGCTTTGCGGGCAACGATGTTCCCGGTGTCATGCTGGCTGGCGCTGTGCGCGATTACGTTGGCAATTTTGGGGTGTCACCGGGCGACCACACTGTTGTTGTGACAAATAACGACGACGCTTATCGAACGGCCATCGCTTTGAAACAAGCCGGTCTGGATGTCCCTGCGATTGTAGATGCGCGGGCGCAGGTTGATGGATCGGATCTGGCGGACCAAGCACGCAGTCTGAATATTCGAGTTTTTACCGGCAAAGGAATCTCTAAGGTCCTTGGCCGGGCGCGCGTCACCGGAGTGAAAATTTGCGCGCAGGCGGGCGAGGGGATGCCACAGGAAGATATCGCCTGTGATGTGGTGGCAATGTCTGGCGGATGGTCCCCGGTGGTGCATTTGTGGTCGCATTGTGGGGGCAAGTTGCTCTGGGATGACGCACAGGCGCATTTCAAACCGGATGCGTCCAAACCGCCGTTGAACCACGATGGTCAGGCGATGGTGACTGTTGCTGGGGCTGCGGATGGCGCGATGGGGCTTGCGGCTGTGTTGGACAACGCCACGGCGGCAGGCGTAGCTGTCGTGACGGGCTTGGGTTTGAAATCAGCGGTCAATGCTGCACCAGTTGCAACGCAAGTCCAAGAAAGTCTGATGGAACCGGTTTGGCGCATGCCACACGGCGCAAAACATGCGTTGCGTGCCAAATCTTGGTTGGATTTCCAGAACGATGTCAAAGTATCCGATGTTGAATTGGCCGCCAGAGAGGGGTTCGAAAGTGTCGAACACGCCAAACGGTATACAACACTTGGGATGGCGACAGATCAGGGGAAGCTTAGCAATATCAATGGTCTCGCCATTCTGTCGGACGCATTGAACCAACCTATTCCGCAAACCGGGACAACAACCTTTCGCCCGCCTTACACACCGATCTCAATGGGCGCGATTGCAGGCGAGGCCCGTGCTGAGGCGTTCCAACCGATCCGGCGCACACCGATGCATGACTGGCACGACGCCCATGGTGCGGATTGGGAACCGGTTGGACATTGGCGGCGGCCCTATGCCTTTGTAAAGGACGGGGAAAGCACCCATGACGCGGTCATGCGCGAAGTCCGGAATACACGTCAAAAGCTGGGGCTTTTGGATGCATCAACCCTTGGGAAATTGATCGTCAAAGGACCCGACGCGGGGCGTTTCCTTGATATGATGTACACCAACATGATGTCGACGCTGAAGGTTGGCAAATGTCGGTACGGTCTGATGTGCAGTGAAAACGGGTTCTTGATCGATGACGGTGTCGTTGCCCGCATCGATGAAGATACGTGGCTGTGTCACACCACGACGGGTGGAGCGGAGCGTATCCATGCTCACATGGAAGAGTGGCTGCAAACCGAATGGTGGGATTGGAAGGTCTATGTTGCCAATGCCACCGAACAATTTGCGCAAATTGCTGTGGTCGGCCCCCACGCCCGTCACGTGCTTGAGAAATTGGGCGGCATGGATGTTTCGAAAGAGGCATTGGGTTTCATGGAATGGGCAGATGGGATCATCGGCGGGTTCGATGCGCGGGTCTATCGAATATCGTTCTCTGGCGAACTGAGCTATGAAATCGCGGTACGCGCGTCCGAAGGTCTTGCGTTTTGGAACGCTTTAATGGCGGCTGGCGAAGAATTTGGCGTCATGCCGTACGGAACCGAATGCTTGCACATAATGCGGGCTGAAAAAGGGTTCATCATGATTGGTGACGAAACGGATGGCACAATCATCCCGCAGGATTTGGGGCTGCACTGGGCGATTTCAAAAAAGAAAGACGATTTCCTTGGCAAGCGCGCTCAATTGCGCAGTCATATGATCGACCCTGCTCGCTGGAAGCTTGTTGGTTTGGAAACAGAAGACGGGTCTGTCCTTCCGGATGGTGCCTATGCAGTTGGTGAAGGTACAAACGCCAACGGACAACGTGTGATGCAGGGGCGTGTGACGTCCACCTACCATTCGCCGACCTTAGAAAAAGGAATTGCAATGGGACTGGTCCTGAATGGGCCAGACCGCATGGGCGAGACGCTGGAATTTCCCGGAACGGACGGAAAAACCTACAAAGCCCGTATTGTGAACCCAGTTTTCTTTGACGCAGAAGGAGAGAAACAAAATGTCTAAATGTGTTTCTGCACTGGGTGGGATGTCGTACGACAGTGGGATCGCCCACATTCAAGAAATGCCATTGCGAGGTATGATCACACTGCGCGGTGATCTCGGATCTAAAGCAATCAAAAATGCTGTGATCAAGACAACGTCTTTGGAAATTCCCGATCAGGGACGTGTCAATTTTGCTGAACAACACAGCATTTGCTGGATGTCATCAGATGAATTGCTGTTGTTATGCCCATATGACGACGTGTCGGCCACTTTAGGAAAGATACAGGCGTTATTGAAGAGTGAACATGCGTTGGCAGTAAATGTCTCAGATGCGCGCGCGCTGTTTACGGTGTCTGGGCCCAAGGCAAGGACGGTCATGTCCAAACTTGCGCCCGTTGATTTCGCGCCGGATCACTTCAAGCCAGGCATGTTCCGCCGCAGCCGTTTGGCACAAGTCGCGGCTGCGTTCTGGATGCCAGAGGAAGAGCGTTTCAATGTAATTTGTTTTCGAAGCAATGCCCAGTATGTATTCACATTGCTAAAAAATGCGTCGCAAGCTGGTTCTGAAAATGACTGAGATAGGCCAAGCTGTATTCTAAACAGGCGACTAATCAGTTGATCGTTTCCCATCCCGTTCCGTCAAAGCCATAGATTTGGTGAGCTAATATATTTCTACTTATGTAATCGCCTGAGTTTGAACATATAAACTTGGGGCAAAAATCTAACGCGGTGCCTAACTGATCCTGTATTCAAACCGGATTGGTTCAGCGACATATCATATCCTAAAAATACCCAACTCTTGCCGTATAACTAACTTGGCTCTCGCCGATGCAGTGTGATGCAAAAGAGCGTCATAAAATAGGATCTTAGGTTTTTTAATGAAAAATTCGATCAGTGCGGCAATGGTAATTTGTTGTGCCGCGAGTGCGGCTTTTGCGGAACAAGAGGCTTGGTTTTGCAATATCCATGATTTGAGTGATTTTGGTTTCGTGCCTAGCCAAGTAGCCATTGTTATGGATCAAGAAACCAATCAGGCAACCATTGTTGATACTTTCGGTATGGCATTCAACGGTGGACCGACTGCGGCTAAACTGAAGTCTCGTGGAAATGACAAGTGGCGTGTCTCTTGGAGAGTACGAAATATTGAGACCAGCAATGTTGGGACCAAAACCGTGAGTTATCAGGTTGATTTTGATCGGACCGCTAAGAAGGTGACCTTACGCGGACGGCTACCCAATTATTCAAATAGGATCAGTGGTACAGGCAAGTGCCAAGAAGTGGATCCTAAGTCCTTGCGATAGGGGGCAACCCGTTTGACCAGATCAACTTGACCTTGCGGGGTTAAGAACAATCTGTCAGTCAACGCATGTCAAGACTCTGGAGGACCGTATAATGGCTTTTGAACTGCCCGACCTTCCCTATGCGCATGATGCACTTGCCGGAAAAGGCATGTCTGCTGAAACGCTCGAATTCCACCATGACCTGCACCACAAGGCTTATGTCGACAACGGCAACAAGTTGATTGCGGGTACAGATTGGGATGGGAAAAGTCTCGAGGATATCATCACGGGGACGTACGATTCGAGTTCTGTTGCGCAGAATGGAATCTTTAACAACATCAGCCAACTTTGGAATCACAACCAGTTTTGGGAAATGATGGGGCCGGGCGACAGTAAGATGCCCGGAGAATTAGAAGCAGCGCTAAAGGAAAACTTTGGATCGGTCGACGATTTCAAAACTCAGTTTTCTGCTGCCGGTGCTGGACAGTTCGGTTCAGGCTGGGCGTGGTTGGTCAAGAATGCTGACGGATCGTTGGCAGTGACCAAGACCGAGAATGGCGTAAACCCATTGTGCTTTGGACAAACCGCGTTGCTTGGTTGCGATGTGTGGGAACATTCCTACTACATTGATTTCCGCAACAAACGTCCAGTGTACCTGTCGAACTTTCTCGACAATCTGGTGAATTGGGAAAATGTCGCATCCCGCATGTGATTGTTGATCCACAACAATTTTGGAAACCCGCAGGTGCATGCTTTGCGGGTTTCTATTTGCCTAACCGATAGAATGGCATGCCATCGGAAAATCGAGCACTAGGGTGAGAAACAAGTTCGATTGTTTCGATGTGCCACCTGAAATCCGCGCCTAATCGGCAAAAATAGCTGGCATCAAGTGTGTTGATTTCTGCACCTTTGCTGTTGAAATTAGTCCAATGTACCAGCGCTTGCACGACGCCGCTTTTGTCTTTGATACATTGCAAAACCTCGACGGAGGTTCTGGCATAATCTTCAACAGCTAAATTTCGACGATACACGGTCAGAATATTCTCTAGATCTTTGTAGGATGACAGGAATAATTTATGTTCCCCTGCATGAACCGTGTTCGGAATTTTCCAAGACTTCGCAGCTCTTTCAAATTGACCATCTGTGAAAGCTTGAGCCGTTCCTTCGAAAAACTCCATCAAGGTTTTTGTGATCTGATCCATGATGCGTGTAAATTCGCTTTGATCTAATGTGTGGACTGGGGTTTCCGCTTGTGTGAAAGCGTCCAGTTATTTGAACTCACCCTTGATGGTCGATCGTTAAAGAGGGCATTAAGCATTTTTTTACCTAGCATTCAGAGCAATGTCGAGGGCACGAATCGCTGCATCTGCATCGGGCACCAACGTCACAAAGTCCAGAATATCCGCGTCTGCGAAGCCTTCATCGACAACGTGCTGTAAAAGTTGAATTAAAGGTGACCAATATGCGTCCGAATTGATCAACACGATAGGTTTTTCGTGCAAGCCCAGCTGGCGCCAAGTTAAGACTTCGAATAGCTCATCCAAAGAACCGGCCCCACCAGGCAATACAACGATCGCGTCGGCATTCATAAACATAACTTTTTTACGTTCATGCATGGTTTCTGTGACTATGAAATGCGTGAGGTCTGTTTTGCCAACTTCCTGATCGATGAGATGCGTTGGAATAACGCCAAATGTTTCGCCACTTGCATCTTGCGTGGCGCGTGCAAGCGCTCCCATTAGGCCAACGTCTCCGGCGCCGTAAACAAGTCTCCAATCGCGATCGGCGAGTGATTTTCCCAACGTTTCTGCAGTTGATAAATGACTTGGATTTTTTCCAAATCGAGCACCGCAATAGACGCACACGGAACGCTTTGACATGAGACCTCCTGAAAGACACGCTGTCTAAAAATTGAAATCCCGACAAAAGGGATGTTTTGACCCCAGATATAGTGGCTGCTATGCAAGCTCAACTCTACTGAAGCGTCTCGGTGGAATATGGGGGCTGAAAGCACGTGTTATGAGCAATGCTGCAGAAAACAACAAAGCAAAGACAGGTCTGATCTTGGGCGCTATTGCTATATCTGCGGTGGCCGTTGGAACGGGTCTATATCTACGTGGACAGCAGTCGGACGAACAGGCTGCGGTTGAGCAACAGGCGGCTCAAGAGCAACCTGCCGAGCAAGAACAATCGGTGGGCCGAGCAGCGCCTTCTTCGAATGAAGCGGAAGCCGCCGTTGGGGAAGAAACCGCCGGGGTTCAAGAGGCAGAGACAGCACCGACGCCACCCACCATCGACGAAGTTCGGGTTGAAGAGGATGGCCTGACTATTGTCGCCGGACGTGCGGAGCCGGGCAGTGTCATTTCAGTTCAAGTTGATGGTGAAGAAAACACGACTGTCGACGTGGATGGCTCTGGCAGCTTTGCAGCCATTACCATGCTTGATCCTGATGAGAACGCACGCGTTTTGTCACTGGTTCAAAAGAAGGGTGAGATAGAAATCGCGTCTTTGGACGAAGTGATTTTGGCTCCTGTGATTGCTCCAGTTGCACGGACAGAACCTGAGCTCGATGTTGAAGTCGTAGACGCCAGCCAGGATCCGAAACCCGAAACACCTGCGTCAGAAAACGTTGTTTCAGCACCAACCACGGCATCCGAAGCGATCGGATTAGATGGTGAGGGCGAATCGGAAGCCGCTGAAAATGTTGAGGAAACCGCCGACGTTGATGTGGCTGAGGTGGAAGAGACTGATCAAACAGATGCTGCCGCGGATGTTTCAACGGGAACCGAGCAAGCTGCAGAATTGGCGAGTGGGGAGAGCCCAGAATTCCAGACAGACTTGGCCGAACTAGCGGGTGTTGATCCTGCAGTTGTTGACGTAACGAATGCGTCTGGCGCTGCGGATTCAAAACCGTCCTTAGAAGAGCCTGAAACAGCGCTTGCAGCCCTAGAACCGGGTGCGGCGGATGCACCGAATGTGGACACGACACAAGCGGATCCACTGCCTGAACTGCCCGTGACGGCTACAACAAGCGTCGCCAATGTTGAAACTCCGGTCGCGCCGGGAGAACAAGCTCCTGCGTCGATTCAAAATGTTGAACAACCACAACCGGCAGCGACGCAAACGCAGACTGAACTGGCAAGCGAAGCAACGCAAGATCCCGTACCCCAAGGAACAACCGATACGCCGGGTCGTGTTGCGGTCCTGCGATCTACGCAAGAAGGCGTGGAATTGTTGGGACGGCAAGCCGTTATTTCGGACAACGTCGCTTTGGATACGATCAGCTATTCGGCAGAAGGTGCCGTGCAATTGGCGGGCCGCGCGAACCGAGCTTCGGAAGCCGTGCGCGTTTATCTGAACAACAAGGCAATCGTGACTTTGGAAGTGGATCCGGATGGGCGATGGCGCGGGGATCTGCCCGAAATTGATTCAGGCGTCTACACATTGCGCGTGGATGAAGTTTCCGCTGATGGTGCAGTTACCAGCCGCATTCAAACACCCTTCCAACGCGAGGACCCTGCGGTTCTAGCAGCGGCGCGCGATCTAGATGGCAGTTCGAAACGTGTCACTGTCCAAGCGGGCGATACGTTATGGGCCATTTCGCGTGAACGTTATGGCGAGGGTCTTTTGTTTGTCCAAGTGTTCGAGGCAAACAGGGACAGCATTCGCGACGCTAACCTGATTTTTCCGGGACAAGTCTTCGACTTACCTGATTAGAGGCTCTGGCATCTGCAGTCCGGGCGACTTATGTAGTTCTCCGAAGAGGATTGCATATGGCAGCCGATACCACGGCTGGTGCCAATTCAGGCACCGAACCACCCAAAATCGGAACATCTGATCAGCGGTCTGGCTTGCGCACGATTAAAAAGGTCGCGCCTTATTTGTGGCCTGATGACAAACCATGGGTCAAACGTCGGGTCGTCATTGCAATGGCGTTTTTGTTTGTCTCCAAGTTGATCGCGGCAGGGACACCGTTTCTGTATAAATGGGCGGTTGATGCACTGGCCGGTGACAGTGTGCCGGATCTTGTTCTGGGAGCCGTTGGCCTGACCGTGGCTTATGGTTTTGCGCGCCTTATGACTGTGGGTTTTCAGCAATTGCGCGATGTCGTGTTCGCTCGCGTTGCACAACGGGCTTTGCGCATGTTGGCTTTGGAAACTTTTCAGCACATCCACAAACTGTCCTTGCGCTATCATATCACGCGCAAAACTGGTGGCCTTAGCCGCATCGTTGAACGGGGTGTAAAAGGGGTCGAATTCCTGTTGCGGTTCCTGATCTTTTCGATTGGCCCGTTGATCCTTGAACTATTGTTGATTGCCATCGTTTTTGTATTGGCGTTTGGCGTCGATTACGTCGCGATCGTTGCTGCAACCATTGCACTTTATGTGTGGTTCACCTTCAAGGTCACTGAATGGCGCGTGAAGTTGCGCCGCGAAATGAATGATCAGGATACTGACGCCAATCAAAAGGCAATCGATAGTCTTTTGAACTATGAAACCGTCAAATATTTCGGCGCAGAAGAACGTGAAGCCAATCGGTACGATGGTGCGATGGCCGGATATGAAAAAGCGGCTTTGAAAACCAGTTACTCGCTTGGAATGCTGAATTTTGGGCAGTCATTCTTGATCACCTGCGGTCTGGTCGGGGTCATGGTTTTGGCGGCTTTAGGTGTTCAAAACGGAACGCTGACGGTGGGCGATTTTGTTTTGGTCAACGCCTACATGATCCAAGTGACAATGCCGCTGAATTTTCTTGGCACAGTGTATCGTGAAATCCGTCAAAGCCTTGTTGATATGGGCGAGATGTTTGACCTGCTTGAACAACCTGCTGACGTGACAGACGCACCTGATGCCAAGGAGCTCAAGGTGGATGGCGGGCGGATCGAATTGGATCAGGTCGAATTTGGATACGATCCAACGCGCGCGATTTTGAAAGGCGTGTCTATTTCGGCGGAACCGGGTCAGACAATCGCCATTGTGGGGTCTACGGGTTCTGGGAAATCCACCATTGGTCGGTTGTTGTTCCGCTTTTACGATGTTGGGGCTGGGGCCTTGCGCATCGATGGGCAAGACGTGCGCAGCGTGACCCAAACCAGCTTACATTCCGCGATTGGCGTCGTGCCGCAGGATACCGTCCTGTTCAATGACACGATCCGCTACAACATCGGTTATGGCCGGGCCGAAGCCACACAGGCGGATATTGAAGCGGCTGCCAAAGCTGCGCAAATCCACGACTTCATTCAATCGCTGCCCGAAGGCTATGACACAGCCGTTGGGGAACGCGGGCTCAAGCTGTCAGGTGGGGAAAAGCAACGTGTCGGGATTGCGCGTACTTTGTTGAAAGACCCACCAATTCTGTTGCTGGACGAAGCGACATCGGCGCTGGATACAGAAACCGAACAGGACATCAAAGAAGCGCTGCGCGATGCGGGGCGTGGTCGAACGGTTATTACAATCGCGCATCGTTTGTCGACCGTGGCCGAAGCAGATCAGATCGTTGTTTTGGAAGCAGGCGTTGTCGTCGAACGCGGCAGTCACGATCAACTGCTCGCCAATCCGGGCCGGTACGCACAACTTTGGTTGCGCCAGCAAGCGGACGAACACCTGTAAAGCGTCACGCGATACCTTTATTTCATCTTCCCAAGATCACGATGAAAAAAAGGCCGTGACACAATCGCGACCCCTAAAATGGCGAACGGCGTATGCTATTCTGCCGCCTCAAGTGATGGGGGCCTTCTTCTGCGTCGCCTTTGTAATTTTGGCGGTGCGGTTGGAGGCGTGTCAAAATCCCACGTGATTTGCGGATGCTGTACCCGATGCGCTGACCGTGTCAGGGCCCAATCTCGTGCGGCCTTGCTAGCGCGACCCAGAGAAAGCTTGGCAAGAAGAGCAGAACACCAATCGGCATAGGTCGCTGTCCAGACTCGCACAGCCAGCAGGGACGGTGTCACAACCAGCGTCAACACCGTTGCAATGCCCAAACCAAAGACGACAGCGGTTGCCAATTGCTTCCACCACAAGGCGGTCGGGCTGTCCACGGTGTAGCCGCCACCAGCGAAGTCAAGCGACAGACCATACATCATAGGCGCTAAACCAGCCATTGTAGTGATCGTTGTCAGCAACACAGGGCGAATGCGTGCCTGCGCCGTTCGAATGATCGCTTCGATGCGGGGCATGTAGCGTTCGTATTCTTGGTAAGTATCGATCAGCACAATATTGTTGTTCACCACAATTCCGGCCAAGGCGACAATGCCTGTTCCCGTCATGATGATCGAAAACGGTTGCTGCATTACGATCATACCGATCAAAACACCCGTTGTGGACAGAACAACTGCAAGCAGGACAAGAGCCGCATTATAAAAGCTGTTGAACTGAGCAAGTAAGATGATGAACATCAAGAACAGAGCGCCGGTAAAGGCCTGGCCCAAAAAGGCACCAGATTCTTCCTGATCTTCTTGGTCTCCGGTCCATTCCCAATCGACGCCCAAGGGCAATGGCGAGGTATCCAACCACTTGGTCAGGTGTTCAATACGTTCATTGGGTGTGACGGGGATCAGCCGGAAATCCCCGGCTTTCAATCCGTTGATAACATCCACGTCTTTTCCAGCTTCAACCGTCTCCAAGACGGCGTATCCGGTGCCATCTGCACCGGTGTAAACGCTGTTGTTGCTTGGTTTGAAAAAGGCCAGCGTTTCCGTCGCATCATCTTGTCCGCGCACGACCTTCTGAAGCCCTGCGATCGTGTCGGCCTTCACATCAAAATAGCGATTTTGATCAATGCGATTGATCTGGGCAAGTTTGGGCACAGGTGTGCGTGTGATAAAGTTCGACAACGGGACCAAGCCATCGCCGGTGCGCACCTTAAGAGTGTCCAGCGTGCTCAGCAGTCGGTCTTCGTCGGGCAATCGGACGCGGATTTCGATTTCTTCGTCTGAACTGTCAACGCGCATTGTGTCCAAAAGGATGCCACGCGTCACCAATTGAACCATCGCACCCACAATGGCCACGTCAGCGCCATAGCGCCCGGCCTTTTCGACATCCACGTCGATCTGCCAGTCAATGCCGGGTAGGGGGCGTGTGTCTTCGATCAGTGTCAAACCCGTGGTGTTGTCGAACACTTCGCGCGCGTTCGACGCCGCTGCAATTAGATCCTCTCTATCGTTCCCGCTGAGTCGCAGGTGAACGGGCTTGCCTGATGCTGGACCACGCGACAGGTTCAAAATCTCGACACGAATGCCGGGCAGTTGGTTCAGTTGCTCGGTCAGTTCATCCAAAACAACATCGCCATCGAACGCGGCGGCTTTTACTTCGCGATTGACAGTCCATCCGACGAAGGGAATGTCGAACCATTCCTCTTCGGCATTTGGCCGATTTTCCCACGGGATCGTTTCAAGTTGGATTTGTCCGATTGTGTCTTTCGGGGATGACGCACCGCCCGTATTCGCGTTCAACCCACCCGTGCCCGCAAAAGAAAACGCCGTTTCGATACCGGGGTGTTCCAGAATGATCTTTTCGGCGTCTTTGACCAAGGCGTCTTTTTCATTCAGGGACAGGTTCCCGCGCGCCAGCACGTAAACGATGGCTTGTTCAGGTTCGGATTCGACAAAGAATTCAACGCCGCGATTGTTATTACCAAAATAGATCATGGTCATGCCAACCAGAACAAAGACCGTTCCCAAAGTGATCAGAGGCATGATTGCGGTTCCGACGATCAATTCAATGAAACGTCCAAACGCAGATCGACGGTATCCAGATTGAACGCGCGCCGCCCCCCCAAACACGCGCGACGTAAGCCACTTTCCGACCCGACCCAATCGCGTGAACAAGGCAAGCGTCGACATCAGGAATGTCATCGCGCCGCCAAAAGCGAGACCCGCAAGTCCGACGATCACAGCGCCGACCGCGAATACAAAAACGAATACCGGGAAAACGGATGTCGCAATGGCCCGTCCGTCCAGTGTCGCGAACTCCGCGCTAATTAGTCCCGTAAGAGTCTGCAAGAACAATGCCGCAGGAAGGATCATCGCAGCGCCAAGCAGGAACGACCCAAGATGAGCAAACACACCCAAATCCGCGATCCGGTTGGTCGTGTTCATAACCCAACGTTCAGCGCGGCCAAAAACACCGCCCATAACCGGCAGGTAAATCAGCGCAACGACCAGCGATGCGGACAAAACAAAGATCAAAGTCACGGGTAGCATGCCCATGAACTGTCCCGGCACACCGGGCCAGAACAACATCGGCAGGAATGCACATAAGGTTGTCGCGGTTGACGATATGACAGGCCAGAACATCCGCTTGGCCGCCTCGACATAGGCCTGCATTGGCCCGACACCTTCAGCCTGACGTTTGTCGGCATATTCAACAACGACGATAGCGCCATCGACCAGCATGCCAACGGCCAAAATCAATCCGAACATCACAATATTCGAAATCGAAATTCCCATAATCGCCAGCAGAACAAAACACAGCAAGAATGAGGTTGGAATTGCAAATCCAACCAAAAGCGCCGCGCGCAGCCCCAATGCGGCGAGGACAACAATCATCACAAGGGCAATGGCCGTAAAGACGGACCCTTGCAGCTGTCCAACCATCGATTCAACGACGCGCGATTGGTCGTTTGATGTTCCCACATCGACCGCAGCAATCAAACCTTCCGGCCATGTCGTGCTTTCGCGTTCAACGACCTCTTTGACTGTGGCGGCGGTGTCGATCAGGTTGAAGCCTTTGCGCTTAACCACTTGCAATGCAACTGTGCCTTGCCCGTTGAACCGCGCTGTTCCCGCGCGATCTTCAAAGGTTAGGTTGATTTCAGCCAGATCACCCAGCGTGACAACCCGGTCGCCATTCGTTTTGACAGGCAAGTTGTAAACGTCGCGTGGTTCATCAAAGGACGACGGAATCTTGACCGAGAATGTACCCTGATCTGTTTCAACTTCACCTGCCGCAATCAACTGGTTGTTGTTTTGAACGACGCCGATCAGTTCCGCAGCTGTGACGTTATACGCCTCAAGGCGCAATGGATCGATCACGACCTCAAGCATTTCGTCGCGATTGCCGGCAATCCCCGCTTCGAGAACTGCATCCAGAGATTCCAAATCGTCTTGCAAGTCTTTGGCGACGCGAGTCATCGTGCGTTCAGGCACCGGGCCAGATAGGTTCACAATAATAATGGGGAATTCTGAAAAGTTGAATTCGTCCATCGTGTATTGTTCGTATCCTTCGGGGAATTCCGCTTCGGCTTTGTTTAACGCGTCGCGCACGTCAGCCATGACTTGCGTTTTGTCCCATCCGAATTCGAATTCGATGACGATGTTGGCATAGTTTTCTGCAGCTGTGGCAACCATGCGGTCCAAACCGTCCAGATCGGCCAGTTCGGTTTCCATCGGTTGGATCAGCAGCTTTTCAGAATCGGCGGCAGAGATGCCCGGGAAGGGGACTGAAATCACAATGGCTGGGATTTCGATATCTGGCTCGCCCTCTTTGGGCAGGCTGACATAGGCAAAGGCCCCCACCGCAATGGACAGGACCACAAAGGCGAGGATCATACGAGCCCGAGAGGCGGCCCAGTCAACGATGCCAGTCATTGCGTCGCCTCCCTAAAGGTCGGCGCGGTTTTGACGCCTGCGCGCACATATTCTTGTCCGACGACGATGACGTTCGCAGTTTCCGGTAAACCAGCCAGCCACACACCTTCCGGCGTATCGCG
>JBDWGM010000050.1:0-25616 GCA_039975755.1 Paracoccaceae bacterium
CCAAACCCGAAAACCTGCCCAAAGGCACGATCTGGCGCGACAAACCCCGCAGCAGTATCCCCGGCGCGATCTGGTTGCCCAATGTCGGATATGGGGCGATTGCCGACGTAACGGCTGATTATTTTCGCACCGGATTGGAAAAAGTCACCCAAGGCGATCTCGCGCATCCAGTTGTCTTTTTCTGTCTTGAAGATTGTTGGATGAGCTGGAACGCCGCCAAACGGGCGATCGAATGGGGATATTCAAACGTCTATTGGTTTCCCGAAGGATCAGATGGCTGGGCCTTGTGGGATTATCCACTGGAACGCGTGAAACCTGAGCAACCGCAACCGGGCCAAGGGTAACACGGGTTCAAATTCAACCTTCCTAGAACCCTGCCAGCGATTTATGCAAATGACTGACTGTGCCTTCGGTGTCGGTCATGGTGATATCCACCGATTGCGATCGTGTCGGAACAGACAGACCAACGCGTGGATTTTCCGAAAGCGAAATTGACCCTGTCATGTCCACATAACCGGCACCGTCCAGATCAATCTCGACGGTTTCGACATAGCGCATTGGAATGAACAGCAGCGAAATCTGATCCATCTGCATACCGGAATGCGAAGGATGCGAAATATCGACATCCATGCGATTCAACCGATTGGCCAGACCAGATAAGCTGGCGCTGCTGGTCGACACCGGGACGCGCCCGACAACATCAACGGCCATTTGCCCCAAAGTCTCTAACGCCAATTCGGGATCGGTTCCGGGTGGTGCAGCGCAAGCGCCTGATCCAGATGTTTTCACAAAGGTTTCGGACACGAACAAACGCCCATCCGTGGTTTCGACAACCACATGCATCGATGTGGGGCCGTTCACCCGCAAGGTTATATCGAAATAGAAACTGGTTTGGGGTCGATCCAGATCAAACACCGCGGACACCGGCATCGGATTTTCGTCTAAGACCACGGTCACTTTGCCGAT
Organism: Paracoccaceae bacterium; assembly: GCA_039975755.1. Taxonomy (GTDB): domain Bacteria; phylum Pseudomonadota; class Alphaproteobacteria; order Rhodobacterales; family Rhodobacteraceae; genus JABSSA01. Next base: position 967 of record JBDWGM010000050.1, read on the forward strand.
GTGCAATCCTTGGGGTGCCACAACCTGCGCGGCCAACTCCGTGCGCGCATCGTCAAACGTGCGATAGGGCGCATCAATGGCGATCACGCTATCCCCATTCAATAGCGCGCGTTCACCGTAAAGTTCGCTTTTGATTTCGTCCCAAATCTCGTTGGATGCAAAAGCAGGCAAGGCGATGGTACACATAAATGCGGTGATCAGACCCGAAAGCTTCATGGACGTTCTCCTTCATGCAGGAACGTGCCAAAGGCCCGTGGGCCATCACACGTGTCGATTGTTTCTAGCACAGAAAGTGTGTTTGCGTCTATGATTGTGACTGTGTTGTCGAACCAATTGGCCAATACAATCGATTGACCATCCGCTGTCGTATCGATGCCTTCGGGATATTCGCCAACGTCAATTGTCGTTTCGACGGCCAAAGTTTGTTCGGCAATGACGCTGACCGTATTTTCATATTGATTGGTGACAAACGCGCGCCCGGCCGCAAACGCCACACCGTAGGGGCGTTCACCAACGGGCACTGTGGCCACCACGGCGGCGCGATCCACATCGATAACGCTGACGTCGTTGGTGCCGACATTGGCCACGAACAACCGCCCGTCCGGCGCAAAGCGTAGCCCAAAGGGGCGCGTGCCGACCTTGATACGATGCAGCAAAGTCAGCGTTTCCGCGTCAAAGACAGACACCTGATCGGAATCCTTGTCCGCCGACGCCATAAATCGACCATCCTCGGACAGGCTGATCCCAGCAGGGGAAACGCCCGTGGCCAGTTCGGTTTGCAATGCCAACGTGGTCGCATCCAGAACCCACAGACGCGCGGTGTACCAATCGGACACGAACAATCGCCCGCGTGTCTGATCAAGCGCCACACCAATCGGGCCGCCCTCCAGTTGCGTTTGCGCGACGATCGCCCCGGTGTCAGATGCGAAACGTCGGATTGTTTTGCTTTCAGGCGACACTGTATAAACGTCGCCCATGTCGCTGACAGCCACACCTGCAGGATTGCCGGGCACCGACCAACGATCTGTTTGGCGCGCGTTTCTTACATCAATCACGCCCAGGGCGTTGCCGTTTTGGCAGGTCACATACGCAGTGTCCGCCGTGGCCGTGCCAGCAATCAGGACAAACCCAAGCGCTGCGATCAGGTCAGGACCCTGCCGCACCAAACCGCGTCACCAATGCATCCAAACCCGCCTGATACACACCTGTCACAGCGGCAATGGCTGCGGCATCGTTTAGATTTTCCGGGGGATCATTATTTGGATACCCCCGGTAAAACGCACCGCGCCATTCAATGACAGATCCGCCGCCTTCGCGGGCTTTGACCGTCAGATGGGATGAGTAATTCGTGACCGGCAGCACTTCGACCAGGACATCCGTAATGCGATAGGAATAGCTCATCTTTTCGTCGCTATGCTTGTACAGGATTTCGCTGATCGTCGGGCCGTCTGCGGCCCCCAAAGTCAGAACACGCGTGGCGTCAATCGCATTGTCACCACTGCCCGTGGACGAATGCACCGCCGGATGCCAGGACATATCCTGAAAATTACCGATACCGGCCCAGACCTCGACCGGGTCTGCGGCCACTTCGGTGGTTAGCGTCACTTTTTGACGCGTCGGTCCGTGCGACAATGCCAGTGTTGGTACCAGCGCAACGGTCACAGCCGCTATAAATGCTCTGCGTTTCATTTCTGATCCTCCCTGAAAGATCCGACAATCAAGAACGCAGCCCATGCCGCGTGTGCGCCACGCGTCGACACTCAAGATATCCCCATGACCCGCCGAGCCGACAACCGGGTGGTGGTGTCAGAAACAGAAGCAAGATCAGTCGCATACGCGCATTCTTAAAAAATAAGAATCGTGCTTTATGATGAAGCTGTTAGGCTGTTGATCGCAACACGGCCAAAAGTATCGGTTTCCAACTGATCGCTGTGCAACCCATAATTTATGTGAAGGTTCGCGTGAGATCATCGCGACCCAAGGGAGGATGCTTTGCCCAAAAGGCTGACACCGTTCATCGCGGTTCTCATCTGGTGCCTGTCCGGGGTTGTTGCGGCGGCCATTGACGTCAAAGCAGGCGTGTTGCGGATTGATTATCAGACGCTGTTGCCAATTTCGCGTTACGATCTGCGCCCGGATGATCTGGGGTTTGCTGGAGCCTTGCTGGCCGACGAGGACAACGGCACAACCGGCAACTTTCTGGGCCACACCTATGAAACAACGCATGTCGCCACCGCGCCAGATGGGGCGGAGGCAGCCATGGATCAATTGCTGACAGATGGCGTGCGTTTGTTTGTGGTTCTGGCCAATATGGATGACCTACTGCGCTTGACGGACAAAGCCCAAGATGCCGGCGCTTTGGTATTCAACGCGATGACGCCAGACACCGCGCTGCGCGATGATCAATGTCGGGGCAATTTGCTGCATACGGCGCCATCGCGGGCAATGAACGCGGATGCGATTGCGCAATTCGCTGTTTGGAAGAAATGGACCGAATGGTTCTTGATCGCAGGATCAAACCCCAATGACGTGGCCTTGGCCGATGCGTATCGCCGGGCCGCCGCCAAGTTTGGTGCCAAGATCGCCGAGGACCGCACATTCCAAGACACCGGTGGGTCGCGTCGCACCGATTCAGGTCACGTGCTGGTACAGCGGCAATTGCCCACGGACACCCAAGATGCACGCGATCATGATGTGGTGATCGCTGCAGACGCCTCGGATTATTTCGCGCGCTATCTCAGCTATCACAGCTGGACACCCCGGCCCGTCATGGGGGCAGGTGGCTTGCGCCCGGTCACGTTCCACGGTGCGCACGAAGCATGGGGGGCCACGCAATACCACACCCGTTTCGAAGACTTGACCAGTCGTTATGCCCGCCCCGAAGATTACAACGTCTGGCTGGCCCTGCGCGTCATTGGCGAAGCCGTGACACGCGCGAATACCGCCGACCCAACCGAGGTGCGTGATTACGCCTTGTCGGATGCGTTTGAATTGGCCGCGTTCAAAGGCCAAAAGGTCACGTTTCGCAATTGGAACGGCCAATTGCGCCAACCCATCCTGCTGTTTGACGGGATGATCACCGTCAGCGTCAGCCCCCAAGACGGCTTTCTGCACCAAACATCGCCATTGGACACGATGGGGCTGGATCGCCCCGAATCCAAATGTTCGGCATTCAACTGATGAGGAGATGCGCATGAAATCCCTTGCTCTGACCACAGCGCTTGTGACGATGATGATGGCGGCCCCCGTGATGGCTGGCAAAGCCTTTATTTCGAATGAACGCGGCAATTCGATCACCGTTGTGAATACCGACACATGGGAGGTCGAAACCGAGTTTTTCGCAGGCAACCGCCCACGTGGGATCACGGTCAGCCCGGATGGCAGCAAGGTTTATGTCTGCGCCTCTGACGACAATCTGGTGCGGGTCTATGACGCCAACAGCTACGAAGAACTGCCCAGTTTGCCATCGGGACCCGACCCGGAATTGTTCATCATCGAACCCTCGGGCAAACGGCTTTATATCGCGAACGAAGACGACAACCTTGTGACCGTGACTGACACGGAAACCCGCACCGTCATCGCCGAAGTGCCAGTGGGCGTGGAACCCGAAGGCATGGGCATGAGCCCGGATGCTAAATGGGTGGTGAACACGTCGGAAACGACCAACATGGCACATTTCATTTCAACGGATGATTACAAGATCAAACACAATGTGCTGGTCGATCAGCGCCCGCGCTATGCGCAATACACCGATGACGGATCACGCTTGTTTGTGACGTCGGAAATTGGCGGCACCGTCTCTGTGATGGACATCGCCGATGACGGCACCCCAACCGTTTTGGGTAAGATCTCTTTTGAGGTGCCCGGCGTTCAACCCGAATGGCTGCAACCCGTGGGCGCAAAGGTCACCGCTGATGGGACACGCCTGTTTGTGGCGTTAGGCCCGGCCAACCGCGTCGCCGTAGTCGATGCCCAAAGCCTTGAGGTGCTGGATTACATTCTGGTGGGTCAACGAGTTTGGCAGCTTGGGTTTACGCCGGATCAGAAATACCTGCTGACCACAAACGGCAATTCCAACGACATCACTGTGATCGACGTGGCCAAGGAAAAAGCCATCCGTTCGATACAGGTGGGCCAACAGCCTTGGGGCGTTGTGACAATTGATTGAATGACACGGGAGAGACCAGACCATGAAAAAACTGATGATCGCAGCGCTGGCTGCAAGCCTAGGCAGCCCCGTTGTCGCAGCCCCTTTATGCGATGATCTTGGGTTTGCGGGTCTGCTGGCCAAATGCAATCGCGGCGAAACGATCAAACTGCTGCTGGCCTCGGGGCAGCCATTGGGTGAAGACGTCGCATTGCAATCGGGGGCGTATTACAAACTGGAAGTCACCGCAGATGGATCTGCCGAATTGGCCATCGAAGGCCCTAGCTTTTTCCGCGCCATCTGGATGAATGAAATCGTCATCAACAAGATCGAAATCCGCCCCATGGCCATCGACAGTATCGAATTCGACAAAGCGGGCGTGGCAGAGCTGTCCTTTATCGCAATCCAACCGGGCCGCCACATCATCCGGATTCCGGGATCAACTGGTGACTCGCAATCCGTGACCATATCCATTCAATAATTGAGGGGCTCATCATGAAACAGATCATCATCACTGCGGCGTTGATCGGCGTTGCCGCGCCCAGTTTTGCCGATGGGCATTTGGACGCTGACACAATCGCGAAAATCGAAAGCTGGTTGGCCTCGATCGAATGTCAGATGGATTCAGATGACATCGAAGTCGAAGACGACGGTTACGATCTGGACGATGTCATTTGCAAAGGCGGGGACCAGTTCGACATCAAGCTGGACAAAAACCTAAACGAAGTCAGCCGCCGCGCAGAATGATCTACCGATTATTCAATGTGGATTAAATGGAAATGACCTCCTTGCAGCCCAAGACAGGATCAATCTGGAATCTCTGTGCGACGTTGATCCAAGGAATGTGAGCGGGCCTACAAAGCCTTCGGACGAACCCTGTCGGTGATAGTCATCGCTCACACATACGACACCCAAAGCAACCTTGCAGCTTAGACCCGTCAGGATGGGTTGACCGAGACTGCGATCCCCAAGGAGAAGTCGACAGAGTCAAATCCGGAAGCCTCACACGCTAGAGTTTGGAAAGACAGCAGGACATCTATGACAGAGTTGTAAAAAATGGAACAAAGGGTGGCGAGGACGCTACTTTGCGCAAACAGATTTTTGGAACTCTGCTGGGGATTCGATGAATTGAAAGCTAAAAACTGTTCATTTACGGTGATAAATCGCTCTGGCGCTGATTTGGATATAGACTTAGAGCCCTACAGCTTCGGGCACGAACTACCCACGGGTTGCCAATCTGTACTTTCTTTCCCCGCTCGGTACGGAGGGTTTTTGGGCATCGATTTCTCAATAGATGGCTTACAGATATGGGGGACCCCGGACAGGGAAGATATTCTAAAAGTGCATGAAATTTCTGAAGACGATCACTCGGCGTCATGTGTGATCGCGAATACAGGAAGTGAAAAATACAGTCTTGAACTTAGGAATCGTGACGCGTTCAACGCTGATATTATTGGAGAGGATAAATCTATTCTCCGAAGTCTGCAGAAAAATGAAAAGGTAGAATTGATTTCTGGGCTCGATCCATTTTCTGGAGTATTTTATGTTGAATGCATCGAAAGAGGTCAGTTCAGATTTTGCGGCAAAACCAACGACGTGAATTTTGTTAGCTAACCAAGCTAACGAGCAGCAAGCCTGGAATGAGGTGCACCTTATCACTCAACAAACCCTAAACGCTGCTCAAGAAAAGTAAACGGACCACCCAAAACACGCTTGTGCCACTCTCACCCGCCTCTCTGAACTCCGTACGTCGCTCAGGCGCTGACGCCAGCCTTGGAAGAGTTTAATCCGTTGTAACGTGACGAATTGTAGGGGTGTTTGTGAAAGCACCCTTGGTGTGATACGAGGTTATTTAACCTTGTAATTCTTCCATCGAATGGAATATATGCTAGGTATTATTATACGAAATCACCTTAGCCGCATAGGGCGTGCCTTAGGTAACCAAGCCGGTGTTGTGCTTCTTGGACCACGACAAGTGGGTAAGACCACATTGGCCCAAGATATCGCTGATACGCGCGATGCCGTCTATCTTGATATGGAACGATTGGCTGATCGCCGTATTCTGGATGAACCCGACCTGTATCTTGATGAACAGGTCGGTAAGCTTGTCGTGATTGACGAAGTTCAATTGATGCCTGGGCTGTTTGGTACGTTGCGTGGCCAGATTGATCGCCGTCGCAGAGCCGGTCACCGGAGTGGTCAATTCTTGCTGTTGGGATCAGCGTCAAACACACTTTTGCAGCAAAGCTGCTGAATCGCTGGCAGGCCGAGTGAGCTACCATGAGTTGACGCCATTAACGTTGGATGAGGTGGGGCAGGAGGCTTTGACGCAGCTTTGGTTGCGGGGCGGTTTCCCTGACAGTTTCCTTGCTGGATCAAACCGGGAAAGCTTGACGTGGCGCGAGGATTTCATACGCACCTATCTTGAGCGAGATATCCCATCTTTTGGTCTGCGCATTCCATCTGAAACCCTACGCCGGTTTTGGACAATGCTTGCACATGAGCAAGGTGGTTTACTGAATGCAGCCAAGATTGCGACAGGTTTGGGGGTATCTGGGCAAAGCGTGGCGCGTTACCTTGATTTGCTTGTCGATCTCATGCTTGTGCGGCGATTGCCACCTTGGCATGCGAATGCGGGTAAGCGTCTTGTGAAGTCGCCCAAGGTTTATATCCGCGATGCGGGGCTTGCCCATGCGCTGTTGGGATTGGAGACACCTGAAACATTGCTTGGCCATCCCATTGTGGGGGGATCATGGGAAGGATTCTGCATCGAAAACCTGATCGCGGCTGCCCCACGCGGGACAGAGGCGAGCTTCTACCGTTCATCAGCAGGTGCTGAGATTGATTTGATCCTTAGACTGCCGGACCAGAAGCTTTGGGCGATTGAGATTAAGCGAACAACCAATCCCAAGGTGACCCGTGGATTCCATATCGCATCTGAGGAGTTGGGCGTGGCAGAGCGACTTTTGGTCTATGCAGGTGATCGTGAAGTCCCAGGGCAAGGGGGGCTTTATGCGCGACCTTTGGATAAGGCGATGGCACTGCTGGGGTCCCTTTAACGCAGAAATGACTTCGCAGTTGTAGCGACAAACACCATGGGCGGAGACCCTTCGTGCTACTGGTGGTGCTTGATTGGTTGGGTTTTTCGGAATTTATTGAGCATTCTTCAGACCGGCTTCACCATGCTTTTGATACGCATCACGCCATCTATAGAAGCTCGATCTCCCAACCCCAAAATATCGGCAAGTTTTGCGTACATTGCCAACCTTCTCCGCATGTTGAAGCACTCTAAGCTTAGGCTGAATGTTCCGCTCTTCGTTCGTCATGAAAACTTCCTCCACCCAAGATTGGCTAATTGACAAGAAGTGCCTCGAGAGCCCGTATGTATCTACACTGAAGTTCTCGGTGAAAGTGGTAAAATTGAGGGTTCCCAAATTGAAAACTACCTTAAAGTATATACTTTTGGCATGAAACTAAGTCTTGTTGTTTAAATGTAGTTTCGGATTTTTACTTAAATACATTTTAAATGGGTGTCACATGACCAACGACGACAATGTAGAGAATAGTTTTTTACGGCGAAATCGAGAACAGCTGCGTTACTGGCCTTATACCCTTTATCAGATTGATGAAACGCTTGACATTGCATTGATCGAAGGCAAAGCAAAGCAAATTTTATTTCAGTCGCTCAATACTAAATCCCTCTGCGCTTTTGCGGGAAGCGGATTATCCGCGTCTTACGGGCGCCTATCCTGGTCGAAATGGAAGAACGAACAGATTCAAATCGTCCGTCAAAACGCCGAAGCGTTCTTGGATCTGTCGAAAAAATCTTCAAAGTGGATTCAAGAACTTGCGACCATCATTGATGATAAAGATCCGGTAACTCCTTGCCCTGCTTGGGCAAAAAGCGTTCATGCACAAATGAATCCAAGGTTGGCTACACCGGAGGAAGACAAACGAAAACGAGAAAACCGGCGAAACATTTGGGGATGGCTTGAGGCGCGCAGGCGTTCCATTTTGATGGCGGAACATGAAGTGCGACTGTTGTTTGATACCTTCCATCAAGCCAGTTCCGACCAAGGCTCATTTCCTGGCGGAGACGCACTGCCTGTACAATTCGAAATTGCTCAGCAGTTGCATAATCAAATTCGTAAGTACGTTTCATTCTTCCTGCTACCCTCTGAAGATGGCGAGACGATATCAAAATTTAAGGATGTTTGGACAGGAAGCCGCGCAAGTCCTGAAAGTGCTGCACCGATAGAGTCAATCGGCGTATTGATGAAAGCTATGGTAGAAAGCGCAGACTGGAAGGGAGCGGCAGAGGAAATTCCGGACATTTGCAGAACGGCCAAAGATTACCAAAAAGCCTGGAAACATTTTGCAAAGGAAAGCCAGTTCGGTGCATCTCATCTCGCGTTTGAAGACGTGACCAAGTACCTTTTGATCGACGAAAATGCCCATGCCGCTTTGCTACTTCGGGATGGTCTTTCGCGCAGTGACAAACAAAACGCGGAAGACGTTGCAGTATTTGAACATGGACTGGGCCTTTTTGATGCAACCAAGCTGAAGCGGGATGTGGATGGGATCCGGCGAGCACCAGAACGGTATCTCAGTTTGGCTCCATTCAATTTCAACGCCCTATTCGAAGCGTTTGAACTGGCATCCTCACAACCAGAATACGAAAATTGGAAGACCATTTTTGACAGGATCAAAAAAGACTTAAAGGACTACATCTCAAAGTCGGCTGAACAGGGGGATGAACGCATCTTCCTGACACCTTCCTCGCGGTTTTTGTTGGCGACGGCACTGCGACTATTGAAAGACCCAATGCAGAAAAAGAGTGACGGAAAAGAATTTATTGACAAGCATGTAACTGCTCCGCCTGCCACGTCGTTTTCATCTCGACGTTCCATTATCGCCGATCGATTCGACCCGCTTGCCAAAACGATCCGTAAGCTAGGTATTCGGCGTTACATCACCACCAATTACGATTTCGAAATCGAACGGTTCTTCGCAGATGCAGGCTTCAATCAATTCGGTGACCCGCCACTTATGTCGAAAACCGCAGAAGATAGCGACTTTCGAAGCGATCATTTAGGGGCGGAGCTGCGAGATCAAACCTTCCAGCGCGACCGGACCGTGGAGCTCATCACTTTTTCGATGGGCCGCGGGTCGCAGGACGCTTCGGTGTTTCACCTTCACGGGCGCGCAACCAAAGAAGATAGTCTCGTTATTTCTGAGCGTGATTATCTCGAGTTGTACCTGGCCGAAGATGAGCATCGCGAAAGTGTCGATGAAGCGATCAATTTAGCATTTTCCAGCGCGCCTATGTTGTTCATCGGCCTGGGCATGACCGAGGCCGATATGCTGCGTCCGTTGCGGCAGTTCATCTCGAACAGAGACCGTACCGTTGGGTATAGTGCATTGACGCTTCTGCCTGCAGAAAAAAGCTATGCCGAACGGGTCAAAACGGCGTCATCCCTTTACTTGCGTTACGGCGTGCACACGATTTTCTATGGAAGTGGCGAGGTTTCGGTTCAAAGGCCTGGCGAGAGCGAAAAAAGCCCTGTTGGCCTCGATTGGTTGCACCGAATACTGGCCGTGACAGATGTTGTTTCGAAACACATTGGTAGAATGCAGGTTGAAGTTAAAGAGGCACTTGCCGATGAAAAGGGCAAGAAACAGAGCCTTGGTTGCGTTTCGGCTAAAGGAAAATGGCCAACCGAATTCGTGAGAATGCTTGATGAAGCGGTTGGTGCAATGGGCAGCGACTTGGCTTTCAGTTCACCTGTCGAAGCTGAAGAAAGGGCGCTCAACGTTCTTTTTGGTCTAACATCGTACGCGGCCGCTTCGAAAACTGATGGGTCAGAGCGTTTGCGTGTGGGCCCGATTGCGGAGATGATCGGGAAAAAACAAGGCGCGCAAACTAACATTGTTATCCCGACGATTGTGCCCGCCCGGCCGCGCAATCATGACCTGCTGCACGAAACGAAAAGTGCCCGTGCACGTCTTGATACGACAGAATACGTCGCGTTCTACGTGCAGATTCTTGAAGAGATGTTGAGACTTTGTATCAAAGACAGGCATGAAGTGATTGACAAAGCAGCTTGGACTACACTGCAAAATGATCTGGCCGCACGGCAAATCGCGCTGGACGGCCTCTGGGGCGCATTTATCAGCACATCGCTGAACGCAATGCTCGACAGCCTCGAAGGGGAATGGCGAGCATGGTGGGAAGATTGGCAAGACCCTCCCAAGTACCGAACGCCGAAATTTGAGCGCTTTCCCTATTTCTCTTACCTGCCCCAAGAGAGCGACAGGAGTGACCGGACCAGTGATGACGAGCAACCCAATGAGCGTGACGTACCCGACTCAAGTGAGTTGCCCGACTTCGGCGGGCTGAGGCACAGTGTTGATGATGAAATCGCGGCGCGGGCGCTGTTACCAACCCCGCTGCGATATATACGGCATCGGGTCGATAACAGCATAACGGACATGAAAGAAGCTGAGACCTTCACGGCCCCACCCCAGCTGCAACTCAATGACAAAGGTGTTGTGTCGCTTGAGCATCGAACCCACATTCGCGCGTTTGACACATTTATCGCTGCGATCGCAGCGGAGCGTGCTGCGTTGGCCGAGACAGACAGACAAAACAGCATTTCCGACCCAATCCCGGACACGCGGAGATTTTACACGGTGGCGGCCTTACGGGGGCAAGGTAAGGGCAGCTTCATGACTGCCATGAGCTCCCGGTTGGGTCTCTCGATGTATATCCGCGCGGCATGGCCGGTTTATGGCATTTCTAAGAATGGCGTTGAAATCGTGTTTCGCAAGCAGACGCGCTGCGCGATTTTTGCGGGCGCGATTTTTGTCAATTTCAGCTTTTCGTCTGAGATTTCTTCGACCTATGACATGTTGCTCGAAGCGGTGACGGAAACGACCGCACGTGTTCAGGCGTTGCACAAAGTTTTATCGGAGCAAAAACCAAAATTGGATGCCGACGTTCAGGACAAGCTTATTCGGAGCGCTTTGCAAAATGAAACGATCACAACGGACGATGTCGCTTTCGATAAACTTTGGAGTGCATTCCAAGAACAGGTTCGAGAGTGCCAGAAACGTCCACGCAAAGATGCAGATGTACTGTCCCGTTTGGGAGCGATAAAAAAAGCATTTTCCGATTTTAAGAAGGCATCCAGGGTATTCAAGGACAGTAAGCTGCGCTTTGACGAGAAACTATGCATTCCGCGCCTTCTGATCTGCATCAATGGGATTGACTTGCTTTACGAAACCGCTGGCCGTGAAGGCGCGGCTAAGAACGGAGAAATAGCAGCCATCATTTCGATCCTGACTGGCGACGAAACTTCGAAAGTCCCCTTCGATCTAGTTGTTATCGGGTCCGAATCCGGTATCGGCGTACCATGGCGAAATTTGCGCAATGCCCCGAAACCTGCCGAAAGCGAACAGGATGTTCTTCCACTAACGTTGAAGCAGATCGACAGACAGAACATTCCTGGCCCGGCGCAAGAGCATATCGAACGGCGCAAAGCCTCGACGACCCTCAACATCGTCGCGTTGAACGACAAGAACGCCAAGTTCGACGGCTATATCCACTTTGCGCGCCCGGTTAGTCCGACTGAGATGATGATTTGCAACTTTCCTACGCTTGCAAGAGTGCTGTTCCTTTTGAACATTACAAGCGCAGAAGGACGCAATAAAATCGGGGTACCACTTCTCGAGCAGCAAGGAGAAGATAGCCTTTCGCGATTGAATGTCGAAGCCCAAAAGAAAGAGGCCTGCGAACTGGAGGAGATTTGGAGCCAGCCGGAAGTCCCTAATCTCCGCAAACTGGCCAAAGCGCGCAACAATGCTCGCGCAACAATCAATGAAGAGTTGACTAAAACTGTCGATGAACTCGGCTGTAAGGCCGGATTGGGCACTGAGCGTGGGTATTTGCGCGAGCGCTACCAGTCCAAGAACAAGGTCGACATTGACGAATGGCACCGCATTCGACGGCACTTGGGAGGAAACCGCTTTTGCCTGACTATTCTACTGGGGGCTGCACAACACATCGTCGAGCATTCTCGCGTGCTCCTTGATGGTGCAAAGGCTGCCGAAGCCTTCATCCGCCACACTGTCGACCAAGTGCGCAACATCGGCGTTTACCAAAAAGAAGACTTTGTGCTGCGTTCCGTTCTAGAGTGCTATCGGCGCTATAACGTCCTGGGAGAATACGCCGCAGACGTGAATCTGCATATGTTGTTGATTCGTCATATTGCTGTGATCGGAACACCTGTGAGCGGTGGTGTTTTGGTCCGTCTGCCTGAAATTCGCGACTACTTCGCCGAATTGCGTAGCGAAACCAAGATATCACGCCGCCGTATCGTGGCCGCGGCCCTCAAAGTGCTCTGTGATCGAGGTCTGATCTTCCGACTGTCGCCCAACGCGAATATGATCGAAACTAATGAGGCGGGCAAAGAGGACGCGGCAACTGGCGCTCAAAATGCCGACGAAGCGGACGCAAGAGGATGGCCTTTGGTTCTCGAATTCCGTTATGCTTTGCATAGGGTCGTGCAACGGCACGCCGCCTCACATTTGGGTCAAGGCAACGTTGATCCGATCAAAAATAATTCCTTCGCCCCAACTCTTTATGGCTCGATGTCGTCTGGTGGGCCTCGGCTCAGCCGAAAGTCCTACGTCTTTTTGCGTCGGCAAATGGTGTCACTTAGTCAGTACCCCGATGTACCAAGTGCCGAAAACGAACCCAATCGTATCCCATTCCTTGAAAATGAAAGGGAAGGCGCTGTGCAGTCTCTGCGCGCGTCTTTGTCCCTGGCCCGCACGAGTTTTTCTGTCGCATCGATTTCGCGTTTTGCCGATTATCAACGACTGATACCGGGCGCCGAAAAACGGGGGTATCTTGAAACCTATAAAGTGCGGCTGCGTTGGATAATTAGGCGTGCTTGGGAATTGCAGCACAAAGACAATGGGTTCAACGCGCTTTACCGAGACGAGGTAGTATGGATTTACAATGAACTTGGCGTCACCTCGTTGGCCCAAGGCAACCTTACCGACGCTCTGGCACTACTGCGCCAGGCCTCAGAATTGAATGCTAAAATTGAAGGCACGCAAAAAGATGGTCACTCAAGCAAATTGATCAGCCTTAATCACGCCGTTGTTCAGTTGGAACGGGGGCGCCTACAATCGGCCCGCGATCGGTTGCGAAGGATACGTGACACAACAAAGCCCGAAAAGGGCACGGAATATCATATGGCACTCGGATACTTGAGCGTTCTCGACCATCTCACCGGTCGGACACAAGAGCTTGATACTCGGTTCCAACAAGTCACTACCCATTTTCAGAGCACTGCAGACAAGCGCGCAGCAGCGATCTTCCTACAGCACCGGGCCCGATTCCTCAGGAACAGCGAACCTTTACGCAGTGAACAATTTTTGCGAACCGCGCGCGAACTGGCTGAAACCGGGGGGCACGAAGACGTACGCAATCATGTCCAATTGGCCGAAATCTTAGTCAGCCGGGCCAAAGCTGACCCGCATCAAGCCGTCGCACCTGAATTGTTCAAAAAGCTCACGGATATCGAAAGGTTCAGTCGCCACATGGGAATTTGGAGCTTGCAATGTGATGCCTTGCAATTGCGCGCTAGAATGCTGCTCGAGCAGGGCGAAACCACAACTTCTGGCCGTTTGCTGGTCAGAGCCTTGGCCATTGCACATCGGTGTTCTTTAACACTACGCGCCAATCGGGGTATGACACTTTATGCCGATCTATTGCGTCACCGAGGTGATATCGAAGGCGCGCAAACCATCGCCATTGCCAGTCTTGAAATGGCTAAAAATACCGGGTTCAGCTTGGAGACTGTGCGCGCTCAGGCAGTATTGTCGCAAATCAAACCATAGTGTGAGCGATATCTGAACTGCGCTCCTAATCCTTCTGAGGGTAGGTACCGCCACAGTTCCTGGGCCATACCTTCTTTGAAGTATATGTAACGATAGATCGTCTCCTAGCAAACGCGCAGCTTCGCGCCTTCGTAGATCATCCGGTTGCCAATCTGCTCAGGTGACCAGCCTTGTTTGATCCGCGCGATCACGGTCTTGCATAGCTCCGAATGCCGGATCAATTTACGCTGCACAGATCGGCACTTGTTCGTCTGCAACGGAGCGGTATGACCAAAGTTACCCGCGTACTTCTTGGGGAACGCATCATCGGTCCAGAAGTTACGTTTGATCTAGCGATGAATAGTCGATTTCGAGCGCTTCAAGACGCACCAACTCTCGGACGGGGACTTTAACGTGCCACCAATCCTCAATTCTACTGCGTTCTCTCAAGTTCAGTTGCGTGTAAACGGCTCTCATACCATGATCTCCTACTAGATAACTCATTGTTTTCTAATAGGAGTCGCACTTCAGGGTAGCGCGCACCCGCTACATATAATGTAATGCATAATCTGATGGATTGGATGCCCCTCCTGCCGGTTTAGAATTGAACCGGAGCACCCGAGAAGATGGTGCGAAAAAGGAGGATAAGACGATGGAAAATATACATATATTGGGTGTAGACTTGGCCAAGCGCACATTCGCGATCTGCGGGGCTGATAAGAACGGTTATGTTAAAATCAGACAGAAATTGACCCGACCTCAGTTCCAGAAAACCCTGTCAGAACTTCCACCATGTATCATCGCAATGGAAGCCTGTGGGTCCGCACATCACTGGGGTCGCTTTGCTCAAGCTGCTGGCCATGAAGTCCGTCTTATTCCTGCACAATACGTCAAAGCGTTTGTCAAACGCCACAAGAATGATGCGATTGATGCTGAAGCGATCGTGGAAGCTGCCTCACGGCCGTCAATGCAAACCGTTGCGGTGAAAGATGAGAACCAGCAAGCCCAAGCGATGATGTTCAGGACCCGTGAAATGTTCGTCCGACAACGCACCCAGCTCATCAATTCTGTACGCGCTCACTTGGCGGAATATGGAATCGTATTGCCGCAACAACGACGCAATGGGCGCCTGTTCGCAGAGCGCTGTCGTTCGGAGTTCGATAGAGCACCGGAGATCGTCATCTCGATGATCGAAATATACCTCAAGCAAATCGAAGCCGTTGACCGCGAAGTTGCGGTGCTAGACATAAAGATCAAAAAAGGTGTCCTGCGCAACGCTGACGCTAGACGACTGCAACCATGCCAGGTGTTGGGCCGATGTCCGCAATGGCAATTCAAGCCTTCTGTCCCCCCGCTCAGAACTTCAGGAAAGGCCGCGATTTCGCGGCATGGCTCGGTTTGGTTCCGCGACAACATTCGACAGGTGGCAAGGACCGTCTTGGTCGGATTACCAAGATGGGTCAACGAGACGTCCGAAAACTGCTGATCATCGGAGCGATGTCGGTGATCAGCGCGAGCGAGCGCAAAGGTCATTGCGATGATCCCTGGCTCGCGCGTATGCTTGAAAAGAGACCGCGCATGGTTGCGGCAGTTGCTCTGGCAAATCGAATGGCTCGACGCATTTGGGCGATGATGACCAAGGAACAAGATTACAAGATTCAGGCCGCTGCATAACTGCGCGACCCGGATACCGGCAGGACTGAAGGACGAAGGATAAGTTACGGAACACGACGATCATGAGATCGGCAGCGGAAAAACCAGAATAAGATTGTGGCCCTAGAGCCCGTTAATCTGATTTGGATCCGCGTCGCGTATCTCCATAAGGGCCCGCCGCCAGTGTCGCGGCACACCAGAGGCCGGACACATGACTGCACCTGATCAGCCGTTCCAAGACCTTGAATTCGCTAACAGTAACCGGGGCATCCACATATTTCTTATGTTAATTATAACCCGTCATGGCGTTTGAGACAGACAGCCTTGTTTTGCTAAAGGAGTTTCTTTCGCTCATCGTAATCCTTTGAGGGATACGAGATGTGAACGAAGACAAGGCCGAATGGATCGGCTGACAAACAACTTCTAAATCCCAAGATCTGCTCCAGCGGAACGATGTCCTTACGGAGATGACCAGTGACAGGAGTTGGCACGGCCAACGAGCGCTTCCTGCGCCGCAATGCAACATATGTTACCATTATGGACGCTCTGTATCATGACCCAGAACTTGTTGAAGTGTACGATGCGGTAAATTCGTCGCGCAAGGATTTCGATTTCTATACCAAAGAACTGCCAAGCCCACCCGCCGCGATTCTAGATATTGGGTGCGGCACCGGAACCTTCGCGCTCGACCTGGCAAATCGCGGATATTCAGTTACAGCAGTCGATCCCGCGCCGCAGATGATCGCTATAGCAAAGCGCAAGGACTTTTCGGGACGGGTTGATTGGGTAACTGGCTTTGCATCTGACTTGGCTCGCGATCTCAGGTTTGATGCCGCAGTCATGACCGGCCACGCATTTCAGTGTCTCTTAAATGACCCGCAAATTGCAGCGTTGTTTGACGCTGTTGAACAACGGCTGAATGTTGGTGGATCGTTCTGGTTCGAAACTCGAAATCGCGCGGCAAAACCTTGGCTCCGATGGACTCCTGAGCATGCCGCGCCTCCCATACCCTTAGACGACACCAAAACAGTTGAAGTCGTGCAACGAGTCTTGGAGGCCACGGAAGAATACGTGACTTTCGAAGAACAATACCATTTCAGCAACCGCGCGTCGACGCCGTCTTCAAAAAGCAAACTGCGCTTTCTTGAACTAGACAAGATAAAAGCCATAGCGGTCCAAATCGGCTTGGAATTGACGGATACATTTGGGAATTGGACACGAGAGCAATTTACGAAAGACAGCCCTGAGATAATTGTCAGATTGAAAGGCTGAGTAGCGGGCTTTCCTGCGCCGTGCAGCATCTGTCACTTCGGACTCAAAGCGTTCATCCGACTGAAACTATCAGTCCAAGAAATTTGATTGTAAGCGATCAAACACGGTTCTGCAGGTTTTCGCTGCATTTGTGCCAATGCGCAGTTACCAGTTTTGTGCACACCAAGACGAGGTGCGCTCACAGCTTTTTTCTATAGGAAGACTGACCGATTCAAGCGGATGTTGCCCGTGAAAATACCGGCACGAATACTCACTTATCTCATGGAGTTAAGCACGCACTGCAAATAAAAAATGCGTGATAGCCCATCACAATTTTCGATCATCAAATCCTGCTGACGCAATCGTGTTTCGACCGTGTGTAGACGTGAACTGCAAGCAAAACGAACTCCTATAAGGTCCGCCTGGTACTGGGAACACAGTGCCGTTAACTGGTAGGAGGATATAATGCCAAAATTTACAGCGTTGCTTGGGGCAAGCGCGTTAGGACTCGCAGTAGCGAGCTCTGCACATGCAGCATCAGTCGACATTACATTTAACAATTCCAACGGATTCGGTTTCCTGGTGACACCTGTTTACACAGGTATCCACTCAGGCCAATTTGACGCGTTTGATGCTGGTGCTGCGGCGAGTGCCGGCATTGAGCAAATCGCGGAAATTCCTGTTCCACCAAATCCACCCAATTTGATCGCACCTGAACGCCTTGCAGTCGAACCCAACTCACAGGGTGGCTTCATTCCGGGTCCAGGTGGTCCAATCATGGACGGCGAATCCGGAACTTTGACTCTCCACGTTGCAGATTCGACAACCAATCGCTTTGCAACATTCCTGTCGATGTTCGTGCCGTCCAACGACACATTCTTTGGAAATGACGATCCATTTGCCTACGAAATCTTCGATACAAGCGGCGATGTGATCGCACAAACCATTGAAATAACAGCAAGCTCGATCTGGGATGCTGGGACCGAAGTAAACCAATTGTTTGGTGCAGCGGCCCCGGGCCAAGATATCACGTTGGGAGCCGATGAAGGCGGTCTTATTACGCGTTTGTTGGATATCGACGATGGGGACGGTGGTGACGGCTTTGATGCCCTTGAATCTCTCTTTGGTGTAACGGGTGCAGGGTCAATCACTGCAAGCACAGTCCTGTTCACAATCGACATTGCAGCATCTCCAGCACCTGTACCGTTGCCAGCAGGCGGTTTGCTTTTGCTGACGGGTCTCGCAGGCGTAGCTGGTCTTAAGCGCCGCAAGAAACGCGACGCTTAATTCTACCGCTTAAAGATCATGCCGGAGCTTAATTTCCCGCATGTCAGATACTACCAAGGGGCATTGGATTATTCCGGTGCCCCTTTTTGCTTTGAGACGGGGAATAAAAGCAGGCATTGGTGTTGCTCGCAGCATCAAAATTTGGGCTCAATCCCCATTCGCCACATCACGCGCATATCTGGTTGTCACATGCGACTCTGGAGTGGCAATTTTACGCGATGCTCACATCTGCAGCATCTGAATAGACTGATCCATCATCGTCATACCACGTGAATTCAAACGTGCCGGGTTCATCAATCTTGGCATCGAATTCAAAGAACGGGTTGACCGCGATGCCCGGTTGCATGGCCATATCCACAACCGTTTCGCCGTTAAATGTGCAGTGAAACCGGTGGATGATCGACCGTGGGATACGCAGGCCAAGAATATTGACGCGTTGGCCGGTTTCCATTTGGTGCGTGATCAGGGTTTTGATTGAAAAGACGTCACCCGCCTTGACCTGTTCTGGCACTTTGATCCGTGTTTTTACGCCGTCAGCCATACCACATCCCTACCCGCATCCGCCGACCAACACTTGGACATCATGGGTTGTCCGCCGAACGGTGCCGTTTGGCATCCGCGCCAAGGCGATCACCGTTTGGGATTGGCCCAACCGCATCCGTGACGTCACCCGACGCGAGGCCGATCCGGGCCCGAATGTCACATTCAGGATTGGCGGGATCGGATTGCCTGGCGCGATCAGCATCAATTCAGAAGCCCCCGGCGCATCCAGTTTGACCAGAACGCGGTATCCATCATCGACCAGATCAGGCAAATCGATGATTACGCCGCCCTCGGACACTTCGGCACCGCGCACGAATTCTGCCTCGGCTTGTTCAGCTGTGATTGCATCCGGATCAACGACATGTTGTTGCGCCTTGGCCGGTCCAACCAAACCAACAGCTGCGACGCTGGCGCTGGCGCATATGACATGGCGGCGTGTGACGGTCATTCCTGTGTCTCCGATGCGGAATACATAGCAGTTTACCCTGCATAACACACCCTGCGCATAACATCTCGGTGAACCACCCCTACTAAAGTTTCACCCTCATCTGCACCTGCCCGCTTGAGAAACCAACCCGTTGCGGGCAGTCTGCAAGATCAAGGGGAGAGTGAAACCACCATGGCAGATGGGCTGACAGTCCACGATCTTAGCTTTGACTACGGCGCGAAACAGGCGCTGAACAACGTG
This sequence comes from Paracoccaceae bacterium, assembly GCA_039975755.1. Classification (GTDB taxonomy): domain Bacteria; phylum Pseudomonadota; class Alphaproteobacteria; order Rhodobacterales; family Rhodobacteraceae; genus JABSSA01. The sequence goes on from JBDWGM010000050.1 coordinate 20,427, forward strand.
TCATTGGATGTCGCCCCGGGCACATTCTGCGCGCTTCTTGGGCCCAACGGGGCTGGGAAATCGACGTTGGTGTCCTTATTGACGCGGTTGCTGGTCGCGCCGGGTGGGGACATCCATATCGCCGGGCATGATCTGCGCACCGCCCCGCGTGCTGCCTTGGCCGATCTTGGTGTCGTGTTTCAACAGCCCACGCTGGATCTGAATCTGACGGTGCAGCAAAACCTGACCTATTTCGCGGCGTTGCATGGGATTCCCCAAAAGGAAACGCAATCGCGCATCGATGCAGCACTGGACCAGTTGGACATGCGCGAACGCAGCCACGAAAAGGCGCGCGCCTTGAATGGCGGGCATCGCAGACGGATGGAGCTGGCCCGCGCGCTGTTGCACAAACCCAAAGTGCTGGTGTTGGACGAACCCACTGTCGGGCTGGACGCCGCCGCGCGCCAATCCATCACGGCCCATGTGCACGATATGGCAGATCAAGGCCTATGTGTGTTGTGGACCACGCATCTGACGGACGAGGTGCGCGACAGTGATCAATTGCTGGTTTTGCACCATGGCCACATTCTGGCGCAGGGCAAAACACAAACGCTGCGTGGATCACAATCCTTGTCGGATTGGTTCTTGTCACAAACCAAGGCGGTTGCAGCATGACCGGGTTTTGGGGCGTCACCCGCGCCATCGTTGGCCGAGAATTCCTGCGTTTTATTCACCAACGCGAACGCTTTTTGGCAGCCTTGGTGCGCCCGCTTGTCTGGCTGTTGATCTTTGCGGCCGGGTTTCGCGCGGCGTTGGGGCTGTCGATCATCCCGCCCTATCAAACCTATATCACCTACGAAACGTATATCGTGCCGGGCCTCTGCGCGATGGTGCTGTTGTTCAATGGCATGCAAAGTTCGCTAAGCTTGGTCTACGACCGGGAAATGGGCTCTATGCGATTGCTGTTGACCAGCCCGTTCCCACGCTGGTGGCTTCTGTTTTGCCGATTGTTGGGGTCGACTGCGATTTCAATTCTGCAAGTCTATGCGTTTTTGGCCATTGCGGCTCTGTTCGGCATAACGATGCCGGCATTAGGATATATCACCGTGTTGCCGGGGCTGATCTTGGCGGGTTTAATGCTGGGCGCTTTGGGCTTGGTGTTGTCCAGCTTCATCAAACAGTTGGAGAACTTTGCCGGGGTGATGAACTTTGTCATCTTCCCGATGTTTTTCCTGTCTTCGGCGCTGTATCCCTTGTGGAAAATGGCCGAAAGTTCGCCCCTGCTGCGCGATATCTGCGCACTGAACCCCTTTACCCACGCCGTCGAACTGATCCGGTTCCTGCTGTATCTACAGATGAACTGGACCGCATTTGCTTGGGTTGTGATTTGCACCTTGGTGCTGGGTGGGTTGGCCGTGTGGGGATACGACCCCGCACGCGGATTGATGAAGCGTAAGGCCTGACAAATGAACTTAGGCGTCCACCTCGGCAAACGACACGGTGCGGCACTTCCAGCTTTGGATTTTGAAATTCGGATGGGCCGCAATCCATTTGGCCAATTCCGGCTGTGCCCCCATCATGCAAATTTGAGGCGTGATGTCAGAAAACACGAGACTCCGCTCGCGGCAATCATCAGGTGACGTCGATAAACATGCGACAAACAACAGCTCAATCATCAGGTTTCCTCGTTAAGTTGGTTGCTCAATTCAGTGGCCTTCACTGCGTCCTTAAACCACCTGCTACAAATAGGAAGTTCGGGCGGCAAAGGATGCGACACCGCGGCTCATATCTGACAAAGGCGGTGATTATTTGAACAAACCCGCCCAAAATTATACCGAAAATGAGGCAACTGCACCGGCTGGACGCCCTGCCCTGTCACTGAAAGCGCGGCTTGGCATTGGGGCGGCGCTGTTGGGGGCGGGCACGCTTTTGACGGCTGTGATCTTGTGGTTCGGCATGAACGAAGTCGCAAAACGTCTGGACACAGCGCTTGCCTCTGAAACGCGGGTGGCGCGCTATGCGACCTTGTCCACGCAAACCTCGACTTTCCTCGTGGTGGCGACAGAAGCCATTCAAACCGGCATCGCGGCAGATTTACGGGCGGATAGAATTGCCCCGGTGGCAGACCAGTTAAGCCGAACATTCGACCAATTGCACAGCGATGTCGAAAAGGCGGTGCAACAGGCGCAATCATTGGGTCTGGATGAACAATCCCGCTATGGTACGCAATCACTGGGTCTGGCCCGCATGCAGGCTATGTTGGACAACACTCTGCGCGGATTGGCCCAAGACACTCCGGACAAAGATCGCCTACGTGCACATGTCGATACATTTGCATCCAGTTTTGACACCTTGCTCAGTCAGGCCGTGAACACGGAATTGGTGTTTCGCAATGCCATACTTTCTGGGATTAACTCGCTTCGCCTCACACTGACCCGCGTGGCCTTTGCAATCGCCACTTTGACCCTTTTGCTGGTGGCCGCGTTCTATCTTATGTTGGTACGTCCGCAATTTCGCCGTCTGGATCGCTTGCAAACCGCTGCGTCCCAAATCGGGCAAGAAGACTTTGAAATCACCCTGCCCGCCACGCGTAACGATGAAATTGGCAGGCTTTACAATGAAACAAACCGCATGGCCGCTGCCCTTTCGACGCGTCAATCCAAGATCCAAGCGGAATGGGACCGCCTGAATGAAACCATTGCCGAACGGACCGAAGCCTTGCGGGCCGCCAATGACAGTCTGGCCAAGGTCGATGAAAATCGGCGTCATTTCTTTGCAGATATCAGCCACGAATTGCGCACGCCTCTGACCGTGATCCTGATGGAGGCTCAGATTGCGCAACAAGACCCAAAAAACGCAGAAAAAGCATTCGACATTATCCAAGCTCGCGCGGCCAAGCTGAACCGGCGCATTGATGATTTGCTGCGTGTCGCTCGGTCGGATTCGGGCCAATTGGCGCTGGATCCGCAATCCGTTCCTCTGCCCGCGCTGATGCAGGACATCATCCAAGAGCTTCAGCCAGAATTGGACACTGCCGGGATGCGCGTGACTATGTCCGATATCCCTGCCCAATCCTTGACCTGTGACCGCAATTGGATACGCCAAGTTCTGGTCAGCCTTGCCCGCAATGCCATCCGCCACGCCAGAGACGGGCAAATGCTGGCCTTTGCCGTCAAGATACGGGGCGCAGATGCCCATATCAGCGTCACCGACAACGGGCCCGGTATAGAAACCGACCAGCAACAGCGCATCTTTGATCGCTTTGTCCAAGGGGGCGGCGCAAATGCGCAAGGGTTTGGTGTTGGTCTGTCCTTGGCCCGTTGGGTCAGCGAGGCGCATGGTGGTCAGATTGACTTGATCAGCCCTTTGCCACCCACGGATGCGTTGGGACAAGCGCCCGGAACCAAAATCTTGGTTCGCTTACCATTGGCAGGGCCGTAAGGTGTGGATATGACCGCTCGATTGCTGATCATAGAAGACGATCCGGAAATCACGTCGGCCCTTGTGCGCGGGCTTGGCTTGCATGGCTTTACCGCCGAGGCTGAAAACCGCGCGGACCGGGGGCTGATGCGATTGCGGTCGGGCGACTTTGACGGCGCGATTGTGGATGTGATGCTGGGCACGGACAGCGGCATCGATCTGGTGCGCAATGCCCGCGCCCAAGGCGCTGCCTTGCCGATTATCATGCTGTCCGCTTTGTCGGATGTGGAACACCGCGCCGCCGGCCTTGAGGCAGGCGCAGATGATTACATCGTCAAACCCTTCAACTTTGACGAATTGGTCGCCAGATTGCGCGTGCAACAGCATCGCACACAGACAAACCGCCCCGAACCCGCACGCCTTTCCGCTGCCGAACGGACACTCAGCACGCGCATCCAAACCGTGACTTTGACCGAACGCGAATACGCGCTTTTGACCCTTTTGGCTGAAAATGCAGGAAACCCCCTGCCCCGCAGCAGCATTTTTGACCAACTTTGGTCGATGGAAGGCTCCAGTAACGAAAACGTTGTTGATGTCTATATTGGGTACCTTCGAAAAAAGCTGGCAGATGGTGATTTTGGATTTGAAATCAAAACGCTACGCAACCAAGGGTTTTGCCTTCACGGCCTTGCCCCTTTTGAGGATTCAGTGTGACATTAGACCAAAGTCTAGGCCGTTCTTATAAATTAAGATTCGCCAGATTGCGCAATTCCTGCCACTCTCAACACAGCTTAACGCTGTTGGAGGAGAAATATCATGGCATGGACAAAGCCTGTGATCCGCGAAATCGAATGCGGCATGGAAATCAACATGTATGGACCAGAGCACGACGAAGAGCGCGAAGTCCTGATCTAAATTCACTGCGCGCGGGACGTTAATGACTTTTCGCGCGCATATTCTCGGAGCTGCCGCAGGGGGTGGTCTGCCGCAATGGAATTGCGGATGTGACAACTGCAATCTTGCGCGAACCGGACACATACCTTCACAAACGCAATCTTCTCTTGCCGTCTCCGGGGACGGTGGAGATAATTGGGCCGTTCTGAATGCATCTCCTGACATTCGGCATCAGCTGTCGCAGGCCCAGTCTCTCTATCCAACAGGCTTGCGACAGCTTCCTTTGACATCCGTGTTGGTGACCAATGGCGATATCGATCATGTCGCGGGGCTTTTGACATTGCGCGAAATGCAACCTTTTACGCTGTTTGCCACCAATGGCATTCACGAGGTCTTGGCGCAAAACCCGATGTTTGATGCCTTGAACAGCGCCGTCGTCACGCGCAGCTCGATTGCGTTGGACACACCCTTTGATTTGGCCCCGGCCCTGTCGGCCACGTTGTTTGCCGTGCCAGGCAAGGTGCCGCTGTATCTGGAAGGCGAACAGGTGCAGACCGATCTGATCGGCGATCAAACCGTTGGCGTCAAACTGTCGGCAGGCGACCAGACGGCGTATTACATCCCGGGATGCGCGCTGCTGAACGACGATTTGCGCACACGCTTGGACGGGGCGGATCTGGTGTTCTTTGACGGCACCCTGTGGCGTGACGATGAAATGGTGCGCGCCGGGCTTGGCCAAAAGACCGGCAAACGCATGGGCCACATGTCCATGAGCGGCGATGACGGGTCAATCGCGGGGTTTGCAGATTTGAATGTCGCGCGCAAAGTCTTTGTGCACATGAACAACACCAACCCTGTGCTGCGCCCGGATTCGTCTGAAAAAGCACAGGCCGAAGC
>JBDWGM010000051.1:0-10383 GCA_039975755.1 Paracoccaceae bacterium
CACTGGTTGAGCGCGTCAGCCGCTTCACCGTGATCCTGAAAAACCCGAACAAGCGCACCAAGCCGGTCATGGGCAAGATCATGAGTGCCATCAAAGATCTCCCGCTCGTCGCCCGTCGGTCCATCACTTTTGACCGCGGAACCGAGTTTGTCAGTTGGCCACACCTACAAGCTGAGATTGGAACCCAGACGTGGTTTTGCGACCCCTCCAGTCCCTGGCAAAAAGGCACAGTCGAGAACACTAACCGACGCCTTCGAAGGTGGTTGCCGCGCAAACGCGACATCCGCCAATGCACAGATCACGATATGAAGGTGATCTGTGATCGCCTCAACAACACGCCGCGTAAGTGTCTTGGATGGAAAACGCCAGCCGAGGTCTTCCGCCAAAAAATATTGGAGGAAATGCGATGACGCCCCTACCCTGAGCTCGACAAGAGTCGCGGTTCAGGTATCGCTCACACGGGTGGATTCCCAGACGAAGTGCAAATTCTGTACGAATACAGAGAGTTGCATGGAGTATGAAGAATGGGAAGCCACTACTCTCACCTGCAGCTTGACGAACGACGCAAGCTTGCAATGTGGCTGGAAGCCAAAAAACTGATTTCAGAGATTGCGGATCGCTTGGGCCGCGATCCCTCCACGATCTACTGAGACATCAAGCGCAATCGGTACACGGACGGCGAACTGCCTGAGCTAAACGGGTATCACGCGCTCGTCACTCAGGACAAATATGAGCAGCGCCGCGCGATCCATCGCAAGATGATCGTTTACCCTGAACTGAAGGAAGCCATTGAAGACCGATTGAAGGCTGGCTGGTCACCCGAACAGATTGCGGGCCGCATGCGGTTGGAGCGCCATCCGATCCGGGTCAGTCACGAGACGATCTATCGGTTCGCCTATTCCAAAGATGGTCGCGATGAACAGTTTTATCGCCATCTTCCCGAACATCGCAGACGCCGCAGGCCGCGTGGTTACCGCAGGCACAACCGGACCCACATCTTCGACACGCAGAGCCTGTCCTACAGGCCTGAGAGCATCTCAGCGCGTGCCGAGTTCGGCCACTGGGAATGCGATCTGATGATGTTCCGCAAAGAGCATGGGAAGTCAACATGACGTCGCTGGTCGAACGGGTGAGCCGGTATGCTGTCGTCATGCGCAACGAGGATCGCCAGTCCAAACCGATCATGGAGGCGCTGATCCAGGGCCTGGCTCCCCTGCCCGCCGATGCGCGTCAGTCGATCACATTCGACCGCGGCACCGAATTCACCGCATGGAGACATCTCAAGGCCGGGATCGGCGCAGATGCGTGGTTGTCTAATCGCAAGGCCGCAGTCAAGCCTTGATGCAAAAGCACGGCCTATCGAAATGCCTTTAGAGCATTTCGGCTTCCGGTTCTTGCTCAGTTCGCTCTTAGCACGTTTATGTTATTGAGGTCATGCGTGTGTCCGGGGCATGGTTGTCTCCGCGGTCAGCACTTGGCTGCCGCATTTTGGGTTCCGCAGGTGAAGCCTTCCTTTGTTCTGCACGCAGTCTGTAATAGCTGCTGCCACGTCTTTCGGATTGGCCTGACCTCCGTCCACGACAGGGACGCCTCCTCGCATCAAGTTATGATGCGCTGAGCTCGGTGTGCGAGGGACAATGCATTAGGCGAGTTCCTCGCGCGTTGGAATAAAGGTTTGACCGGTCTTCAGCATGGAATGCATGATGACGGCGAGTTTGCGAGCAACGGCGACCGCCGCCCGCTTGAAGCCAAGGCGTTCGCGCAATTGAAGCCCCCAGGTTTTTAGATCACTGGCCGTTTCGGCTCGAGTCCTCGTAAGCAACGAGGTCGCAGCCTCGTAGAGGAGCCCACGCAATCGTTGATCCCCCCTTCGAGAGATGCGGCCGTTAAAATCCATCTCTCCCGATTGGTATCGGCGTGTAGTGAGGCCAAGCCATGCGCCGACAGAACGGGACTTCGGAAAGTTCTTCGCGTCTTCGATAGCGGCCACATAGGAAACTGCTGTGATCGCCCCAACGCCTGGTATCGTCATGAGCAAACGCGTGCTTTGGCACTGTCGCGCCGCCAACAAGAGCTGGCGGCTGAGCGTAGACGCCCGCTCCCTGACAGCTTGCCAAGCTTCAAGCAGCGGATAGATGATCCCTTTCAACTCGACATGTCCGTCCAGTAGATCGTTAACCTTTTCTATGAACACCCGGCCTTTGCTCTTGGGCACGACAAGACCGAAAGTCTTCATCAAACCACGGATCTGATTGGTCAATTGTGTCGTGATGGCCAAGAGTTGGGTGCGGGCTGCAACCAATGACCGGATCAGCATCGCTTCGAACGACTTGACCCTGACAGCCTTATAGAAGCCGGTTTCGGCAAGTTTGGCCAATCCCTCAGCATCGTTTGCATCGGTCTTGTTCAGCGTCTCACCCAGAATTTTCTGAGCATGCCGCGCCTCAATGCAAATCGCCCGGAGTCCTTCCCCGTTAAGGCATGAAAGAACCAAGTGGCGAGGGGGCCAGTTTCGAAAACGACGCTCAGGGGGTCGTCCGAATGCTTCCGAACCGCCTGCGCAATAATTCCCGGGTCGGAGGGACATTTCCCGCGCCATATTCTTTTGCCGTCTTCTCGGATTGAGATCGCGGTATCCTTCAACGAAACGTCAAGCCCTATGTACTGGCCCATGCTCAATCTCCATCTGTTGCTTCGAACAAGACCCTTTCGGATCACGCTCTGGATCATACCGGAGAAAAAACATTTCGATGCCATGACGAAACGCGGAGTGACAGAGCGATTACCCCATGTTCTGCGACCCGCAAGCGCCGTACCAGAAAGGCACGGTCGAGAACACGAACAACAGGCTGCGGAAGTACCTGCCCCGCTCAACCGACCCGACGGCGCTGACAAATCGATATTTGAGGTCGATTTGCCACCGCCTCAATTCCACGCCGCGTAAATGCTTGGATTACCGGACACCGGCGGAAGTCTTTGAGACCAAGCTGATGGAAATCCAGAACCGTCTGGAATAAAACGAGATATCAGGAACTGCACTTCACCGTGAGCTCACATAATGTTGGCCCATGCTCAATCTCCGTCTGTTGCTTCGAACAAGACCCTTTCGGATCACGCTCTGGATCATACCGGAAAAAAAAGACATTTCGGTGCCATGACGAAACGCGGAGTGACCGAGCGATTACCCCATGTTTTGTGATCCGCAAGCTCCGTGGCAAAAGGGTTCCGTCGAAAACCTGAACAAGCGTGCGCGGCGCTACTTACCAAGAGATGCGCCTGTGTCCGCGCTCTCAAATCGAGATATGAAGTCGATTTGCGACCGCTTGAGGCACGCCCAGAAAGTGTCTGGGCTACAGGACACCGGCCGAAGCCTTCAGAGATGAATTGATGAAACTGGAGCGTTATTGAGGTACCCTGCCCCGTAAACCGATACAATCGAAATGGAACTCACAGTTGCGATAGTATATTTTTGCATGTACGCTCAAGGCTGTCACAAAGAGCCTTCAGCATGCGTCATTTTCTCAAGAAGCTCCTCCCCTCGGTCGCAGTCGCTTTGACCGTGACAAGTTCTTCGCTGCCAATGCCCGCCCGCGCGCAGTCATATCCGATTGATTGCGCGATCCTCCTGTGCCTGTCTGGCGGATGGCCTGCTTCCGTGCCATGCGCCAGAGCCCGCGCTGAGTTCATTCGACGCATTACGCCTTGGCCGGTGGAACCTCCGCTTCAAATCTGGCGCTGTCCCATGGGCGCGTCCTTTGAGTCCGCTCCAGCATCAAACAGTGCAGACCGTATCTTCGAAGCGTTCTTCAAATCTAACAGTGCAAGATCGCGCCATTCCTTCGCTACGCACGAAGTCACCGACCTTGATGAGCGAATAGAAGTCGCTTGGCGCACGCCAGACGCAACGAATTACCTTGTTCCCGCCGACCAGGCCCTCCAGCTCGTTCAAGATCGCGCAGACATTGATATCAGCGGACCTGAGTTCAACTTCGTCCGATCCATACGAGTCTTTGATGTCCGGTTTGCGCGGCAGCACGAATCCGGTCGTGATGGTGACTGCAACCGTAGCGCCACCGTGGTCCTCGGCACTTATGGCACCCAAGGTGACTTCGCCTGGCAGAGGTCTTCCATAGCTGCCCTACCCGCCGACCATGTCGGTCTCGAAAGCTGGGGCCAGAATTGCCCAAGCATCTATCACCGATCCGTGTTCGTAGATTGGCGTGACTATGAGGGCAACTACGGGTTTGAACAGGTGAGCTACTAGCGCCCCAAAGACCGCGTTGGCAGTCATTTGTATTGACCTAAGTCCTACTAGGCAGTCGATTGTCTGTCATTCGCTGTTGTCGATGACAAGCTCCAGAGAGCGGACCTTCCAGACCTTCGCTTCATCTGCATAGTTTCCGCCGCACCTGCGAAGGCTTTTGGAAGGAAAGGACGGGAAGCTGCCATTCGCTGCGACTGAAACGGGTTGAATGGAGGCATGGCAAAGCGGACATTTCCATGCTGCGTAGTCATCGCCAGCGCTGAAATTCCACTACGAAAAGGCCACATCTGCGTCTTGAGTGTAAGTTCAGTCGCTATCCAGGCACCCCACCATCAACACGTTAAGGTGACAGTGGCCATAAATAGACTCTCCCTGTCATACGGAAACCCCGCCCAAAAGATCGCGCTCGTGTGGTGTTTCTGCTTCCCGTCAACTTCGAACACGACTAGGCTTGGGGCCATGTTTATTTCGCTAGATACGGATAAGTCCGAGGGTGACGTTGAAACCCAGATCGTTTTGCCACTACTGCGCAATCAGGAGATGCTCGGCGTCGATTTGAAGTGCATAAGGAGCAAAGAGCATTTTCGACCTATCGACTTAGACAAGGGATCGTCTAAGAAAAAAGGGTATTATCCTGATTTCGGAGTATTTATTGATGCTTTGCCTGTTTGCATAATCGAGGCTAAATCACCTGTAAACGATGTGGCCGAGGGATATAGAGAGGCAGCGCTATATGCGCTCGAATTGAACAAAAAATTCGAAAGTGGGGTAAACCCCTGCCAATGCCTAATTGCGACCAATGGAGTAGAACTTTATGCTGGATATTGGGACTCCCAAGCAGCCATCAAGTGCCACGTTAGTGAACTTGCCGTCGGATCAAAAACTCTAGCAGAACTACAAGAACTGGTTGGGTTTGGAAGCCTCGATTCGTTTGCTAAACAGACAAATGCCCAAATTAGGTTAGAAAAATTCAAACGCCCGTTCAATCAAGGCGAAGGGCCAACACTTATTAATTCCAGTGTCGGGAACAATTCATTTGCAGCAGACTTATCGCCGATTTTGAGACGTTACTTTACCTCGAAAGGTCAGACAGACGGTCCAGAGATTTGGGAAAAGGCCTACATCGCCTCTAAAGAAGTAACTACTTACGACAAAGCCTTAGAGTCCTACCTCAAAGAGAGGATTTCGACTGCAAAGGCCTCTGGCAAGAAACTGCTCTCACCAACGAAAAACCGAGAAAGTTCTCTTGAGGGAGCTATCAGAAGGTATGATGCCGAGCGACCCATTGAGGGAGCGCTACAGTTGGTAACAGGTGCTGTTGGAGCGGGAAAATCGCTCTTCGCGAGACGATATAAAGAGAAGCTCCAGCCGCCCGAGATCGAGTCCAAGTGTCATTGGGCTTTTTTGAACCTGAATGATGCTCCGCCAAAATTTGAGGCATTGGAAAACTGGGTCTGCGAAGAGTTTGTTAAATCCATTCAGAAAGAGGGCGCTCCAATTGACCTAATAGATGCCGAAATGCAAGAGAAGATATTTTCGGCAAATCTAACTCAGCGCAAAGCCTACTATGACCGAATGAATTCAGTCGAAGATCGTCGCGGAGATTTAGAAAAGGCACGTGATATTGAGCAATGGCGGCAGGAACCTGAGACATCTGCGAAAGCCATCTCCAGATATCTGCATGGTGACAGAAACGAAAACATAGTCGTCGTCTTCGACAATGTCGACCGACGTAGTGCAGAAGAACAGTTGGTTTGCTTCCAATTGGCGCTTTGGTTTATGGCGCAAACAAGGGCGCTAGTCATTTTGACGATGAGGGATGTGACGTTCGAACTCTATAAGAATGAGCCGCCGCTTGATACATACAAGTCAGGAACGATTTTCCACATTAGCCCACCGCGTTTCATTGATGTGGTAAAGCGCCGTTTGGAACTAAGCTTAGAAGCTCTATCGGCTGAAGCACCAGAAAAGGTCGAGTATTCAATCTCTTCTGGCGCAAGAATAGCGTATGATGGAAGGCAAGCCTCTGATTTTCTTAGGGTAGTGTATGAGGAAATTTTTGAAAAACCGCGAAATATCTCGAAAATTATCGAGGCACTGGCCGCTCGTAATGTAAGACAGTCATTGGACATGTTCATGAGTATCTTAACTTCGGGCCATATGCCCGAAGAAGAACTTGCACGGGTTTCCATGGGGTCGAGGGAAGCTCGGCTCAATGAATATACATTGATCAAGATCTTAATGAGAGGCGACAATCGTTTTTTTTCTAACTCTAGCGGCCTCATAGCCAATATTTTTCACTGCGACAATTCCTGGAAACGTCCGTCGAACCTTATCTGCGTTGAAATATTATATCTCCTTATTGGGAAGCGTAAAGCAAAAGGGGACAACGGACATATGGGATATTTTTCTGTACGCAGCATCGCAAGCAAACTCGAAGCTATGGGGTTCGTCAAGGAGGATGCGCTGGGTGCGTGCCAATATTTGGTCTCGAAAGCGCTTGTTGAGCCGGACACCTTGTCTTTGATCGATTTAGAAATGACTGACTGCATTAAAGTGACTGCCTCAGGCTTTATTCATATGCGGATACTTAGCGAACGTATAGAGTATCTGTCGTCAGTGTTGCCAACGACTGCTATCAATGATGAACGTTTTTCAGACAGAATTTTTGATGCGATGAAAACCGAAAATGTCGCCGGTAAATTATCACTATCGCGTAGTCTGACTTTGACAAGGCAACTTGGAGAATACCTCTCAGCTCAGCGCAAAGAACTCCGTAAGCACGACGGATATGCTGCGATGCCCAAGACCGGAGCGGATTATATTATTGGACATATCGAGTCCTCTGTGGAAAAAGTTTCATCCGACGGTCCAATAGGCCGGCCCGTTCAGCAGGACCTTCTAGATACAATTTAGCGGCTAAACCCTATCGGAAGATAGTGAAGGTCGGCTTTGGGAAAGCCGCACGGCAGCATCGGAATCCTTGCTTGAGTATCCGCTTTGGGCCGTTCTTGTCCGCAGTGAGGTGCCGATCAGGCGAGAATGCTGCGTTCGGTCTAATGGCGGCAGAGAGCCCATAAAGGGCCTCACAACCCAAACGCTGGTGGTGCTCGGAACTCCTGCCGTAAAAGGTCGAGGAAAAGCTTGACCGCCGGGGGCGGATGGCGGCGGCTCGAGTAGTAGGCGTGGTAACCGGGGAACGGTGGCGACCAGTTTCCTAGCACCTCGACAAGCTGGCCGTCCTGCAGGAACGGAGCAGCCAGCTCCTCCAGCATGTAGGCCAGTCCCATCCCCGCACGGGCCGCCGCGACAAGCGCGTCGCCATCATTGACGATAATCGACGATGTGACCTTCACCGTTTCGGTCCGGCCATCCCTCTCGAACGACCAGGGCGATAAGATACCACCCGCATTCCGGAACCCGATGCAGCGATGCCGAGACAGGTCGCGGGGGGTGTCCGGAGCTCCGCAGGCGTCAAGATACCCGGGCGCGCCCACGACGACAGAGCGCAGGGATGGCCCCACGGGGACAGAAATCATGTCCAGTTCCAGGTTGTCGCGCATTCGGATTCCGACATCGAACCGCTCTGCGACAATATCGACGTATCTGTCCTCGACGCTCAACTCTCCCTCAATATCAGAATGCGCGGCAAGCAACTTGGAGAAGGCCGGCCATACAAGCGTATCCGCCGCGTGCTTGCCGCAGGTCACCCTGAGCTGCCCGCCCGGCTCCTCGCGCAGCCGTTCGAGATCGGCGAGCTTTGCATCAAGCTCCGCAACATTCGGCGCGAGGGTGGCCAGCAGCTGCTCGCCCGCTGCTGTCGGTGTCAGGCTACGTGTTGAGCGCGACAGCAGCCTTATGCCCAGGTCCGCTTCAAGCCGTTTTACCGTCTGGCTGACGGCAGACTGCGTCACCCCGAGGCTCTGCGCCGCCGCGGTGAAGCTTCGCGTTTCCGCCACGCGGCTGAAGGTGATCAGGTCGGAGAATCTACGTGGGTCCATTCATTAGGCAAGCTACTGATTGCGACAATTTTCAAGGGTCTAATCGGCGAGAACTAAATTCTCCTAATATGACAGACAACAAACGAAAGGACTGACAGGATGACTAAAAAGGTGTGGTTCATCACAGGCACCGCCAAGGGCCTGGGGTATCTCATCGCGCGGGACGCATTGCGCGCAGGCGATAAGGTCGTGGCGACTAGCCGGACCGTTGACGGGCTGGGAGACCGCCTCGCCGTATCTGAAAACCGGCTGCTCGTCTTGCCCCTTGACGTTACAGATGCGGATGCATTCGCTGAAGCCCATGACGCGGCAATAAAGACCTTTGGACATATCGACGTGCTGATCAACAATGCCGGTCGCGCGCAGCTTGGCTTTTTCGAGACGATCCGCGACGATGACGTGCGCCGGCAGTTCGAGATCAACGTCTTCGGGGCGATAAACGTGGCCCGCGCCGTGCTGCCGACGATGCGCCGACAGCGGTCGGGTCTGATGGTGACGATATCTTCAGTGAACGGCCTCGTCGCCAACCCGGGTGGGTCGATATACTCCGCCTCCAAGTTTGCCCTCGAGGGCTGGATGGAGGGCCTTGCCGAAGAGATTGCGCCGCTTGGCATCCGGTCCCTGATCGTCGATCCGGGCATGATGCGCACGAACTTCCTCGATCCCTCCACCGCGCGGCAGGGCGACATGGAGATCGAGGATTATGCCGAGGCTGTTTCGGCGTTCCGCGAATTCATCTCGCAGGCGAACGGTGCGCAGGACAACGACCCTGAAGAGCTTGCTGCGCTGATCGTCAAGGAGGCATTGTCCGACGCACCCGCCCGGCGACTGCTGTTCGGTGCGGACGCCCATGAAGGGGCCGGTGCAAAATGCCGCCAACTGGCCAGTGAAATCGACGCATCGAAGGCACGCACTTGATCCGAGGTCACGGCAACTTTGTCCGCTGTGCAGCCAGCGGGCCATCCATTTATTTCGCAGGCGCGGCGAACGTCGGCTATGCGGGTAGCAACCGCAGCATCTTGACCGAGAGGAGAAGGTCCGGTTTGGGCCGCTTTTGCCGGCCCAGCTAATGCCGCAACTGCGAAGAACTCCGCCCCTCACGCGGTCAGTTTGGGCTCATTTCGGTCATTTTCCGTGTGGGAACCTAGTGTCTGGTATGTCGGCGGGTCCTATCCATCAATATGAATTGACGATTGCCTGAGAAGCCTATCCGCCCTCGTCTCTCTCAACCCGCCGAAGCGCATCGAAGTCGATTTCCTGCTTCTGTTCCGCAGTGAGATCCGGCCGGATATCCAACACCGGCTGGGGCCCGTGGACGTCCCACATCACCGCATGCCCGCCTGTACTCCAGCGATACACCCAGCCAACAACACTGCACCCATCGGTCCCGATCAGATTGGCGATTGCGACGCCCTCACCTTTATCATCGTTCACTGTTTACTGACTTCCTGCACTGAGGCTCTGATTTTGCAGCTGACGGCCTGCGGTGCTCGCCTGCACCGCACGCCGCGCTTGGTGGATGTTGGCTAACCGCTCTTTGTTTAGAAGCTCACTTCACATGGGGACGCACAAAGCGGAGCGTCCCAAAATTACATTGCTTTCAAATCTTGTGGTCGGGCTCCGTGGCGGCTTCGACGATCGCCAAGACATCGAACGGGTCAAAGCCGATGGCGCGCGCCAGAACGACCAGTTCGACGACGTCGATCCGACGTTCGCCGCTCTCAATGCGCGCCACGAGAGATTGATGGCACTTGAGCCTTTCCGCCAAGTCGTCCTGGCCCAAACCTGCGCTTTTGCGCGCGACGACCAACGCCTGGCAGAGCGCCACCTGCCCTTTGCTTCTGATTGTTTTTGCCACGGGTCACATACCTTTTGTGACGTCGCTAGCGGATGAAATCCGTTATCTAAAAAGTAGATATTTGAGGGTGTTATCGGCGTCTGGTTTTCACGGGCTGCAAGACTGATACTCCCGAGGCTGCCCATCAATCCCCTACCAATTGCAGAAATCGGCCATAGTCCTCGCTGACTTCGCGCGCTTCCTCGAAGGCACGGGCCCGTTCACCGTCGAGGCAACGGAAGTAGTTCTGGATATCCTGGATGTAATCTTCGAAATCGCCA
>JBDWGM010000052.1:0-8630 GCA_039975755.1 Paracoccaceae bacterium
ATCATTTCCTGCGCCGCCGCGAATGACGTTGTCCTGATCATCGCCTGTGATCTTGTCATTGAACGCAGTGCCCGTAACGTTTTCAAAGTTGATTGCGCTGGACGCTTCGGCAAGGGGGTACGCGACGTAGTCGAGGACGCCTGTGCCCAGATTGACGTTAATACCATTCGCCGCCTGACTGAGATCCAGCAGGTCAATGCCTTCGCCGCCATCGAGATTAAGCGTGATTTCGTCCAGCACGTTGCCCGTGATCACTGCGGTGTCGTCACCGTCACCAAAGTTGGTCTCAAGCGTTTCGGTGTTGCGGATATCAAGCTGGAACAAGCCCGCTTCGGTCTGATCATTGACCTCAATCCGAGCGAATTGCACGCCTTTGTTTGTCACCGAAAACTCTGCAACATCCTTGTTTTGCAGGTCATCATTGACCAAATCCGTGTCGAAATTGACCTGTACCTGATCATAACCACTGCCGCCATTCATCAGGTCAGAGCCGTCACCATTGTTCCAGACAAGGTTGTCATCCCCCTTGCCGCCAAAGACTTTATCGTCGCCTTTGCCACCGACCAAAGTGTCATCGCCGGCCTGACCGCGGATCAGGTCTTCTCCGCCAAGTCCCGAGACGACATTGTCCTTTGCATCGCCTTTGATGACGTCGTCGAATTCAGTGCCAATAACGTTTTCAAAGTTCTTAGCGGTTGAATCGTCCAGTTTACCCTTGGCCAAATTCACATCGATGCCAGCACTGGCCTGAGACGCATCAATCGTGTCGATGCCCGCCCCGCCATCAAGATCCAGCTCGATTTTGTCCAACACGTCGTCCTTGATCACGGCGGCATCGTCGCCACCGCCAAAATTCGTCTCAAGAACTTCGGTCTCGCGAATGTCCAGTTGGAACAGGCCGCGCTCGGTTTGGTTGTTCACCTCAATGCGGGCGAATTGAACACCTTCTTCCGTCACAGAGTATTCCGCCACATCGCTGTTTTGCAGATCATCATTGACCAAATCAGTGTTGAAATTGACCTGCACCTGATCATAGCCAGTGCCGCCAATCATCAGGTCAGAGCCGTCGCCATTGTTCCAGACCAGCATATCATCGCCCAGTCCACCAAACATCTGGTCGTTGCCCGTGTTGCCGACAATCACGTCATCGCCAATACCGCCATACAAAGCATCCACGCCTTCGCCACCTTCCAGCGTGTCATGACCAACGCCGCCAAAGACAGTGTCATCGCCGCCATCACCCTTGATTTTATCATCGCCAAAAAGTCCAAAGATAAGATCGTCGCCACCTTTTCCGGCAATCTTGTCATCGCCGAACGATCCAAAGATCAATTCGCCAGCATCGGACCCTTTAATGTCGAGGCCTTTGGAAAAGAAATTGAAAAAATTAAAGTCGAGCATGGGATTCTCCATCCATTTATCGGTTTTCGTTTCAAAATCACCGTCTGCCACCAGGACGCTCCTTCGAATGTAAAAGCCTCACACTTGGAACTCAGCAACCAGTGAGATAACCGTTGGTCGTACCGGTTCGCGTTATGGTTCAAATTTAATTTTATTTTTTTAAACGGAGGGCACCGCTTGTGTTTTGCGGTTTCTCAGCTCAGTTTTGGAAACAAGTTAATTGTCAGCTCGTTCATGCTCAGGCCGATTGTTCCTTTGAACCCTCGGAGTTAACCATTTAACACAGACCTTGCACCGAGATGCCCACAGGAAATCGAATGGATGAGAAAGACGTCATGCGGCGCATCGGAACGGGTGATAAAAGCGCAATGCACGCGTTCTATCTCCACTATAACGACGCGGTTTATGCCTTTGTGTTGGGGCGATGTGGGGACGCGACCCTTGCCGTGGATTGCGTGCAAGACACCATGCTCGATGTTTGGCGCACGGCTGCGCGCTTTCAAGGCGGCTCATCGGTGAAAACCTGGCTCTTTGCGATTGCACGTAACAAGCTTGTGGATGCGTTGCGAAAGCGCGGCAAACTTAGCTTTGTTGAGGAAATCCCCGAGGTTGTTGACACGGCCCCAAATCCTGAAGCCGCCGCAATTGCTGCTGCGGATTCAAGCCGGTTGCACCGGTGCCTGTCCAAACTATCAGAGGTCCAAAGCACCGTGATCCGTTTGGCCTTTATGGAAGACCTCACCTATCCCGAAATCGCCGAAATTGAAGGGATTCCAGTGGGAACGATCAAAACCCGCATATTTCACGCCAAACAGGCGTTGATGCGGTGTCTTGAAATGGGCCTGCGCCGCTAAATCACTGCTCGAGGGCGAATTCAACAAGGTCGGTGCGCGCTTCTAATGCCACAAGCGCTTGCTGGCGCATGTCATCATTCTGGAACGAGACACGTATGATACCCAGCGCGCTTGGTCCGCCTGTAAGGGTTGCGCCCAAGGGTTCAAGCAACGCGACGATGTCTTCGATCCGCGCGCCATCTGCAAACTTGATTTGCAACGTGACCGCGTCTGACGTTTCGGTTGCGGCACGAAATGGTTCTGTCGCCTGCGGGCCTAAAAGACGCGGCACAGCTGCAACTTGCCAAACCGCAATCGCAATACTGGCCACCGCTGCATATTTCGCCACTTGTAGCCATGGTCGGCGATTTTCATTAGCCGGACGCGCCGGTTCATTGATGGCCGCCAACAAGCGCGTCCACCCCTGATCTGGATTGGGCATCTTTGGCCCCTCGGCCAGTTCAGCCTGCACAGATCGCATCACCGCAACTTCACCTGCAAGCGTTGCGTCCGCTGCCATCTCGTCTTCAAAACGCGCATGGTCTGTCGATGACAGTTTTCCTTGTAGATAAGTTAGTATTTTGTCGTCGCGATCCATTTTCTACAGTCCATACGTTTACAGCGGTCCTTGCTTTGTCGCATGATCTGCAAAGAGGGTTCAAAACTATTTTAAATTTGTGCTCTGTCACTAAGTGCTCTTTTTGAACCTTTTTGTCGATGCATACGACACAGCTTGTGCAGGGTGGCATTTCGGTCGGCCCACAGATCCTCGGTGGAGCATGCTATGAACCAAGTGAAATCTGTCGCACAAATTGCAGCGGCACTCAGTCTTTTGATCTTTGTCTTGTCAGCCTGTGTCGCCCCCACGGACGCACCAAACAGGGTGTCAGGAGCCGCAGATATCCTGCATGCGCGCAAGGTCATCGCGTTGGTGTCTAACGCCGAAAACGAGCAAGCAACGCGCGCCGCGGCCAGCGCCGAAGGGTACAGGGAGTTGGAGACGGCGACCCTGGGCGCGCTTGGCTTAACGATGTTGACCTTTGAAATGCCTCCCGATGTGACGGGGGCAGAGGCCATTGAACAGCTCGAAGCGGCAGTTCCGGGCTCTGTCGTGGGGATCAATCATGCGTACCGGTTGCAGCAACAATCCAGCGGCGCGACCTCGTTGGATTACGCCAATGCAATGATGCGTTGGCCAGATGATGGGTGCCGCGCGCAGTCGCCCGTTGGTTTGATCGACACAGGGCTTAACACGTCATCACCGTCTCTGGCACCCGCCCGTGTCATCACGCGACGGTTTTTCGACGGCACGGCGGGTGACACAGTGCACGGCACCGAAGTCGCGACCGTTTTAGTGGATGCAAACAGATTGCAGGATGTCACGCTCTATGCTGCCAACGTGTTTGGCCAAGAAGAAAACTTAGGGTTAGTGGCCGGGGCTGATGCGTTGATCAAAGCGCTGGATTGGCTGGCCCAACAGAACGTGCAATTTGTGAACCTTGCGCTGGCCGGGCCTTATAACAAGCTTCTTGATCTGGCCGTTGAGCGCGCAACGGCAAATGGAATGATCCTTGTTGCCGCCGTTGGAAATAATGGCCCGAACGTAGAACCGATGTATCCGGCTGGTTTTTCGGACGTGATCGCGGTGACAGCCGTTGATATCAACGGCAACATCTATCGCAATGCCGTGCGCGGACCGCATGTTGATATTGCAGCACCCGGCGTTGATATCCTGGTCAATTCAGGCAACGGCGCGCGGTTTGTATCAGGCACGTCGATTGCGACACCGCTTGTGACGGCCCGTTTGGTGGCTGACGGCTCGCTCAAGAACAAGCCCAGCATCGCCCAAGTCCGTAACCGACTAAGAGGTAAGAGCACAGACCTAGGCGCGCGCGGGCGTGATCCCACATTCGGGAACGGGCTGGTGTTGGCAGAAGACGTCTGCGGAGGCTAACCCAGCTCGATAATCGTATGCATCGCAGATGGAGACAGCTCTGATCCAGCCAGTCCTTTTTGCATGAATCCAAGCTCGCGCACGATATGCCGTGCGACAGAGCGCATTCGGTCAGTACGTGGAGCTGAATTTTGGCGTTTGCAAACCCGGCGATCGTGGATAAGTTTCCATCATGACGGAAAAAGCAAACACTATCTTGGCCGCCCTCCCTGCACGCTTAAAGGAAGCCCGTAAGTCGCAGGGGCTTTCGCTCGAGGCGATTTCAAACCTCAGTGGTGTATCGCGTTCAATGGTGAGCCAGATTGAACGCGGCGAAAGCAGCCCGACCATTTCGACGTTGTGGAACCTGACCCGTGCGCTGAATGTTGATTTCGCGGGATTGCTGGAACACGGCGCTAAAGGCGACAAAATAGATGTTTTGAGGGCGGATGATGTGCCCACGATCGAAAATATGGGGAATGGTTGCTGTATCGCGATCCTTTCTCCGCCTGAGGAAGCCGGTGGGCATGAAGTCTATGACATTACGTTCACCGCCCAAGGCAAGTTGACCAGCCAACCCCATGCACGCGGTGCGATTGAACATCTGACCGTGCTCGAAGGGCAGATTCGTGTGACGTCAGGTTCAGTCACAACCGAGGTAAATAGCGGCGACACAGCCCGATATGCCGCTGATGTGCCCCATGAAATTGCGGCAATGAGCGAGACTGCTCGTATTTTTCTTATTGTAAAATCAGCAGATAGATCGACTTAACGGAAAGTTGTGCGTTATTGTGGAATAATGTTATTGTGGAATAAATTCCACTATGGCAGATATTGGGTATTGAAGGAGATACCCCATGCCCGACGCGTTTCTTGCCGACATCACCGACACCCTATCCCAAATTGAGGCTGAGGGCCTTTATAAGCGAGAGCGCCTGATCACATCGCCCCAGGCGGGGACTGTGTCAGTTGCGCGTCGTGAGGTCATCAATCTATGCGCCAACAATTACCTTGGCCTTGCTGATAACCCTGACCTGATTGCCGCAGCCAAGGGAGCAATGGATCAACAAGGGTTTGGCATGGCGAGCGTTCGCTTTATCTGCGGCACCCAAGACGGCCATCGGATTTTGGAACAACGATTGGCCGCGTTCTTAAACAAGGATGATGCAATTCTGTTTGCTGCGTGTTTCGACGCCAATGGCGGAGTTTTTGAACCACTGCTTGGGGCCGATGACGCGATCATTTCTGATAGCCTGAACCATGCGTCGATCATCGACGGTATCCGTCTGTGTAAGGCGAAACGATTTCGCTATGCGAACAATGATATGGCCGATCTTGAAGCCAAGCTGAAGGACGCCAAAGTGGCTGGTGCGCGTCATATCATGATCGCCACCGATGGGGTTTTCTCAATGGATGGCACTTTGGCCGATCTGCGCGGAATTCGGGCTTTGGCGGATCAATACGACGCGGTTGTCATGGTCGATGATTGTCACGCGACGGGTTTTATGGGGCCAAACGGCGCCGGCACGCCGGACCATTTTGATGTGAATGTGGACATCCTGACCGGCACCTTGGGCAAGGCCCTTGGCGGCGCGATTGGCGGCTATATCGCGGGCCCGCAACCGGTGATCGACCTGTTGCGTCAGCGCGCACGCCCCTATCTGTTTTCCAATTCCTTGCCGCCGTCGATTGTAGCGGCGGGCATTAAAGCCATTCGTCTTGTTGAAGACGGCGCTTATCTGCGCAGCAAGCTGTTTGCAAACGCTGCTCATTGGCGTGCGGGTCTGACCAAGCTGGGGTTTGAATTGTTGCCCGGCGAACACCCCATCATTCCCGTCATGCTGGGCGAAGCGCATTTGGCGCAGCAAATGGCATCGGGATTGTTTGACGAAGGTGTCTATGTATCGGGCTTTTTCTTCCCTGTAGTACCGCGTGGACAAGCCCGCATTCGAACTCAGATGAATGCGACTTTGACCACTGATGATCTTGATCGTGCATTGGCGGCCTTTGCGAAAGTGGGACGTGATTTGGGGATAATCTCATGACCGCCAACACAATGACTGCTCTTTCGAAAACCAAACCCGAAGAAGGGTTGTGGATGGTCAACGCGCCTGTTCCGGAAATCGGACCAGATGAGGTTTTGATCCGCATCAACAAAACGGGAATATGCGGGACCGATATCCACATCTGGAACTGGGATGAATGGGCGGCGGCAACGGTGCCTGTACCGATGATAACTGGGCACGAATTTGCGGGCGAAATTGTAGAGCTGGGCCGCAATGTCACTGGCCTCACCCTTGGGCAACGATGCTCTGGCGAGGGTCACTTGGTTGGCAACGATAGCCGCCAATCACGGGCAGGAAACTTCCACCTTGATCCTGGCACACGCGGTATTGGCGTGAATGAACAAGGCGCGTTTGCGCAATACCTCAAGCTGCCCGCGTTCAATGTTGTCCCACTTCCTGATGATATCACTGATGAAATCGGCGCGATTTTGGATCCGTTAGGCAATGCGGTCCACACCGCCCTCAGCTTTGATCTATTGGGGGAAGACGTGCTTATCACAGGCGCAGGCCCCATTGGGATCATGGCCGCCGCCGTGGCCCGCCATGCAGGTGCGCGCAATGTGGTGCTGACTGACATAAACGCAGATCGCTTGGCCTTGGCGGAACACGTGGTTCCCACCGTTCGCACAGTGGATGTCACCAAAGAAGATCTCAACGATGTAACCCATGAACTGGGTCTGTCCGAAGGGTTCGACGTCGGGCTGGAAATGTCCGGCAATCAAGTGGCTCTCGATCAGATGGTCGAGGCCCTCGTGATGGGTGGCAAGATCGCCATGCTTGGCATTCCGCCAGGCCAATCGCCGGTGAATTGGAGCCATATCGTGTTCAAGGCGATCACAATTAAGGGCGTATACGGTCGCGAGATGTTTGAAACTTGGTACAAGATGATCGCAATGCTGCAAAATGGTCTGGATGTCAGCCGGGTCATCACACACAGCTTTGACGTCGCTGACTTTGCAACGGGCTTCGCTGAGATGAAATCAGGTCGCTCTGGAAAGGTTGTGTTGGATTGGACTTGATCCGTTTCATAACGCTCAAGCGGGCATGGATTTAGGTACGATCAGGTCTGAATTGTTGAATTCAGCAGGTTAGCCGCTCATCCACTCACAAGAAGTTGCGTTGGGCTCAAGAAAAATCGGTATGTGGCAATCGGCCGGAAGTTAGAAGGATATTCGCAAAGTTCTTTCGAAATCTCACAGTTATGTCGCTAAAAAACAAAATAGGCTGACCAAGTGTGGTACTGGTCCAACTTGGACTTACTTCAAACGCCAGTTGAGCCATTGTTGTTTAATTACGAATTCTAGCAGAGACGAAACTGGGCCCGCATTTCCTAACCCATAGGATTTACGTGTTTCATAACTTTGTCGCTCCAAGTGATCCCCGCATCATGACTCGAGCCTAGGCTAAAGGTATCCATCCTTTGGCCAGAATTCATCTTAGATACAAAAAAGCCTGAAGAGATGTTGACACTCTGCAAGCAAGTCGTCAAAACGCGCTTCACGCCTTGCTGGGTACGCATCACCCAATCGAGATGACGCGCCACAAACGCAAAGCGAAAATCGTTGTTTGTATCAATGATTTGCCCGGGTAGCTCAGGGGTAGAGCAGTGGATTGAAAATCCTCGTGTCGGTGGTTCGATTCCGCCCCCGGGCACCACAATGCCTAATTTTTTTAATTGTTTGCAATGCGTTGCGTCATTGCCGAGTTTGTTGATCCACCAACTGATCCACCAGACTGAATCTGCGCAAAGCTCATAGGAATCAAAGTTGAGTTACCGCTTTGAGGTAGAATAGATCAGCGGTCTAAAGCAGGCCAATCGTTATTGATTGGCTCTCTGCCGCAGTCATGGAGGCGTGTCTTTTTTAGGGGATCGCTTACGGCTGGGAGCGAAATAGTACGCTAGTGGCAATAACAAACCTTCGCGGTAAGCGACCCCCATAGAAGAAGGGGAAGCGTAAGAATGCTTCCCCTTACGTTTTCATTTGAGCTGGATTTGGAAGTTCCCTTCAACGCGTGGCCCGCCGGGGCTGTTAGGGCGAATGACGCTGCGAAATTGACCGTGGTCAAAGTAGAAATCCACGCCACCGTTGTTGTCTGGCAGTGGCATGATGGGAATTATGGGAATGGTGGGCGATGGCAAAGGTGCCGGAGCCGGACGGGTTAGATCAGGCACGCTGGGGCCGGGGTTCGTGTTCCAAGGCAGACCTTGCAGACCAAAATTCGAAGCAGCAGCCGAGTTGACTGCCATAGCAGCAACGGCGTTTGATCCTCCCCCACTGAAGTGGTCCTCCGCTATGTTTAGGAAAACGGAGGAAACACATGGCAAACAAGCGACCAAAGCCCGAAGAGATTGTCACAAAGTTACGGCAGGTTGAGGTTCTGACGGGGCAAGGAATG
>JBDWGM010000053.1:0-11754 GCA_039975755.1 Paracoccaceae bacterium
GATGTGATGGCGGGCGGCGAAGGCGCGGATACCTTTGTCTTCTTCGAGGAAGACATCGGCGTCGACATCATCACTGACTTTGTGAAGGGCGAGGACGTCATCGCATTTGTCACGACCGACCCTGATGTGACAATTGACAACCTGATTGGGAACTTGACCCAAGTTGACGACCACGTGGAGCTGTCGCTCAACAACAAGGTCATCACGATCGAGGACGCTTTGGTCACAGACTTTACCGTCGACGATTTCACGATCGCCTAAGTCTTTTGTATGTCGACGGTATGCGGCCCCGCCAGTTTTACGCTGGCGGGGTTTTCTGTTTCAAATCCGTGTGCGCCGATCAAGAAATTGAACTGTTGGGCCACAGTATGTACACTAAACGCAAGTAAAACGCTGAGGAAACATAGGCATGAGCGATCAAGATATCCCCAAGAGACGCATTGTATCATCACGTCATTTGGCGGACGGAGAAAATTGGGAAGCGTCGGAAATCGAGTACGGCATGATTATCGCTTACAATGCGTTTTCACGTTGGATGACGCGCTGTATGTCGGCGGCTGGGAACACCGACCTGACCCCATTGGAAATTCTGGTGCTCCACAATACCAATCACCGTGGGCGCGATAAGCGGCTGACGGACATTTGCTTTCTGCTCAACATCGAAGACACCCACACCGTGAACTATGCTTTGCGCAAGCTGATGAAGATGGAGCTTCTGAAATCTGAAAAGCGCGGCAAAGAGGTCTTTTACAGCACCTCAGCAACCGGTGAAACGCTGTGCGAAGCTTACCGAGACGTGCGTGATCGCTGCTTTTTGGATGGCTTGTCCCGCTTGGACATGACGGGCGAAGAGATGCGCGAAATTGCGGCGAACCTGCGCGCCCTGTCGGGCCAGTATGATCAGGCCAGCAGGGCGGCAGCCTCGCTTTAACCTGACATAAACGCCGGCAAAAAGGTGACGATCTGCGGAAATACGCAGATCAACAAGACACCAAGCAAAAGCAGTAAAAAGAACGGAAACGCTGCTTTTGCAATTCTCAGTATGTCGATACCTGTCAGCCCTTGGATCACGAACAGGTTGAAGCCGACGGGTGGTGTGATCTGGCTCATCTCAACAACAATCACGAGGTAAATACCGAACCAGATCGGATCGATCCCGACTGCAGTGACCATGGGCATGATGATGGATGTGGTCAGCACGATGACCGAAATTCCATCAAGAAAACAGCCAAGGATGATAAAGAAGATCGTCAATGCAACCAGCAATGCCCCGACAGACAGGTTCATCTGGGAAATCCACGCCGCAAGGTTGCGCGGCAAGCCCGTAAAACCCATGGCGACCGACAAGAAAGCCGCACCCAGAAGGATAAAGGCGATCATACAGGATGTCCGCGTCGCCGACATGACCGCCTCTGCGAACAATGTCCAACTGAACGCGCCTGACGTCCAGGCAAGGATCGTGGCCAGCACAACGCCTAGTGCGGCGGCATCCGTGGGCGATGCCAGCCCACCGTAAATTGACCCGATCACGCCTCCAATCAACAAGGCGACGGGGATCAACCTGCGCGATGCGCGGAACTTTTCACGCAATGAAAACGTCTCGTCGATTGCGGGGATCAGATCAGGGTTCATCCATGTGCGCACAGCAACATAGGCGGCGAATAAGCTCATCAACATGAGGCCGGGGATGATCGCGGCGATGAACAGTCGTGCAATAGATTGCTCTGTGGCCACGCCGTATACGATCAGAATGATGGACGGCGGGATCAACAAACCCAGTGTCGCGGACCCCGCTAAAGTGCCAAGGATGAGGCTTTCGGGATATCCTCGTTTTGTCAGTTCCGGCACGGACATCCGCCCGATTGTTGCGGCCGTTGCGGCCGAAGACCCCGAGACAGCCGCAAAGATCGCGCAGCCAAAAACGTTCACATGTAACAGGCGGCCCGGCGCACGGCTCAGCCACGGCACGAGGCCCGTGAACATATCATCGCTCATCCGGGATCGAAGCAGGATTTCCCCCATCAGGATAAACAATGGCAATGCGGTCAAAGCCCAGCTGTGCGAGTGTCCCCAAAACGTGGATGCCAGAACCAAACCCGAAGGCGCGTTGGAAAAGAAAACAAGACCAGCCAAACCGACAAGAGACAGGGAAACGGCAACCCAAACTCCGCTGGCAAGCAGCGTAATAAGCAGCCCAAGCAGGACCAAACCGATAACGGGATCGGACATGTTTATACCTCTCCGGGGCTGGAAAGGATCGGCCTGCGTGCGGCGAGCAATTCAAACAGCGTATGAATGACGGCCACAAGCAACAGGCCGATGCCAAAGGCAGCAAAGCTTTGAGGGATCCAAAGGGGAACAGGTATAATTCCGTTTGAAACATCGCCAAAATGGACGCTTTCAACGACCAGCGCGCCCATGAAATACGCCCCGTATCCGATCAAACCGGTGGCGATCAGCAACACAAAGGCCTCGGCCATGAACTGCGCTTTTTGCGGCAAACGGGACACGACAAGGCTAACCCGAATATGACCACCTGCACGCAACGTGTGGGCCATGGCAAGGAACGTGGCCCCCGCAAGCATAAAGCCCGAAAAATCTGCGTATGATGGGATTGTTGAAGGCAGTAATCCAGGTGCCAAACGTCCAAACGCGTTCAGACAAATCTGCGCTGAAATCAGAAGGCAGATGCACAAGATCAACCCGCCTGCGATTATGCCGCATAAGTCATATAATTTTTGAAGCAGGCGAGACATAGGGCTGACGTCCTTTTGGTCAGAAAAATAGCCGGTAGTCACTCGCTACCGGCTATCTTGGGGAAAGATCAGTTATTGTAAGCGTCTAGAACAGCACGCGCGCTGTCGGATGCCGCCGCATTCCAAGTTCCAAGCATGGTTTCACCGATCCCTTGCAGGTCTTCGATCAATTTTGCGCTTGGCTCGTAAACGGTGATGCCGTTTTCAGCGAGGGCGGCCGTCATGCTTTCGGCTTCGGCGGCGGACATCTCCCATCCGCGCGTCTCTGCGGCCTCAGCGGCGGCAAGAACTGCGGCCTGTTTATCTGCATCTAATCCGTCGAACATACGTTGGTTGATCACGACGATATTCTTTGGAACCCATGCATTGATCGGCGCGTAATGGGTCACGAAATCCCATGCCGTTGAATTCACACCCGTAGAGGGCGACGTAATCATCGCCTCAACCTGACCTGTCGCAAATGCCTGCGGGATATTGGACGCCTCGATTTGAACCGGAGCAGCGCCGGCCAGAGTTGAAAACTCTTCCAATGCGGCGTTGTAAGCGCGGAACCGCAGACCGTTTAGATCCTCGACCGTTGCGACTTCGCCATTGGTGTAAAGACCCTGCGCAGGCCACGGCACCGAAAACAAAGGCATCAGGCCTTGTTCCGCCAAAAGTTCGGTGATGACGGGTTTTTGCGCAGCCCACAGGCGTTCCGCGTCTTCATAACTTGTGGCAACGAACGGCTGGCTGTCCACACCAAACGCAAGGTCTTCATTGGACAAGCGCGACAAGAAGAATTCACCAAGCGGCACAGAGCGGTTGCGGATCGCACCCTTGATTTCAGCATGTGGGAAAAGTGATCCCGCGGAATGAAGCGTGATGTCCAATGCACCGTCCGTTGCAGTACGGACGTCGTCAGCGAATTTAGCGATGTTCTGGGTGTGGAATGTGCTGTCACCATACGGTGTCGGCATATCCCAATTCTGTGCAGTTGCAGCAGTTGCGCAGGCAAGCGCGGCAGCGCCAAAGATAAAGTGTTTCATGAGGTCTCTCCCTGTCGTTTCAGTTTGGGGTGTTTATTTTCGAATCCATTACATTGACAATTTGTCAACGTTATATCCATAAAGCAACAATAAATTGATTCTTGGAGGCTTATGTGGATCAGGCGCAGACAGGTAAATGGCAATTTTGGGTCGATCGCGGCGGGACATTCACCGATATCGTCGCACGCAAGCCGGACGGAACACTCGCGACCCACAAGCTTTTGTCAGAGAATCCAGAGGTTTACCCAGATGCCGCCGTGCATGGGATTAAATCCCTTCTTGGTGCTGATCCGAATGCCGAAATTGCGCCTGGTCAGATTGCCGCGGTCAAAATGGGGACCACAGTTGCGACGAATGCCCTGTTAGAACGCAAGGGCGAACGCACTGTTCTGTTCATTACAAAGGGTCTGCGTGATCTTCTGCGCATTGGCTATCAAAACCGCCCCGACCTGTTCGCGCTGAACATTAAACTGCCAGAGTTGTTGTATGACGACGTGATCGAAATCGATGAACGTGTCGCAGCTGATGGCACGATCATTGATCCCCTGAACGCACCCAAAGCCCGCGAAGTGTTATCGCGTGCCTATGGGCAAGGATACCGGTCCATCGCCATCGCCTTGATGCATGGCTATAAATATACCGCTCATGAAAAACAGCTGGGTGAGATGGCCCGCCAATCCGGGTTTACCCAAGTCTCTCTCAGCCATGAAGCCAGCCCGCTGATCAAGCTTGTCTCGCGCGGCGACACAGCCGTTGTTGACGCCTACCTTTCGCCGATTTTGCGCCGCTACATCGATCAGGTCGCGTCCGCCTTGAATGCGGACAAAGGCGGCTGCGACGGCTTGATGTTCATGCAATCCAACGGTGGCCTGACGGATGCGGGGCGTTTTCAAGGCAAGGACGCCATTCTATCGGGCCCGGCAGGGGGCGTTGTTGGGATGGTGCGCACAGCGGCGGATTTGGGAATGGACCGCTTGATTGGTTTCGATATGGGCGGCACGTCCACGGATGTGTGCCATTATGCTGGTGAATACGAACGTTCCTTTGAAACCGAGGTCGCAGGCGTGCGTATGCGTGCACCGATGATGTCCATTCATACGGTTGCAGCGGGGGGCGGGTCGATCCTGTCGTACCGTGATGGGCGCATGCAGGTCGGCCCCGAAAGCGCGGGCGCGAACCCTGGCCCGGCCGCGTACAGGCGTGGTGGGCCTTTGACGGTCACCGATTGCAACGTACTGCTTGGCAAACTGCAACCAACGCAATTCCCGTCGGTCTTTGGTCCAAATGCCGACCAGCCCTTAGATGCCGACGTGGTCCGCGCTAAATTCACGGCCCTTAAGGCAGAGATTGGCACAGACAAAACAATCGAAGAAATAGCCGAAGGCTTTCTGCGCATCGCGGTTGAAAACATGGCCAATGCGATCAAACAGATCAGTGTTCAACGTGGCTATGACGTGACCAAATACACGATGAACTGCTTTGGTGGCGCCGGTGGGCAGCACGCTTGCCTCGTGGCCGATACGCTTGGGATGGAAAGCATCTTTATCCACCCGTTTGCAGGGGTCCTATCGGCGTTTGGCATGGGGCTCGCGGATGTGCGCTCTATTCACGAACACCAATTTGCCGGATCGATCAACGACATCACACAGGCTGAAATCGCTATTGGTGATCTCGTCGAGGCGGCGCAGGCAGATGTGCGGGCGCAAGGGATTGCTGAGGTCGACATTTCAACGATTGTGTCGGCCCATATCCGCACCGATGGCGCGCATCAAACCTTGGACGTTCCGTTCAGCACGCCGCAACAGATGACCGAAAGCTTTAACGCCGCGCACAAGACGCGGTTTGGGTTTGTCCCTCACGATGCAGACCTGATCATCGACCTGCTCACCGCAGAGGCAATCGGGTCGACAGGCGAAAACGTGACGCTTCCGAACACAGCGCATATCAATGCAAAAACGCAGACCGCACGCATGTATTCTGATGGTGCTTGGACCGAGGTGCCATTGGTCAATCGCGCCACGCTCGCAACCGGTGACACCGTCTCAGGCCCTGCGATCCTAACCGAACCGACCGGCACCAATATCATCGAGGACGGCTGGCAGGCGGAATGTGCGACGGGGGGCAATCTTGTACTGCGCCGCATCGTGCCACTGGAACGCACCGAAGCCATCGGCACATCAGTCGACCCCGTGATGCTAGAGGTCTTTAACAACCTCTATATGTCCATCGCCGAACAAATGGGCGCGACATTGGCAAACACCGCCTATTCGGTGAACATCAAAGAACGGCTCGATTTTTCCTGCGCGATCTTTGACCATAACGGCGATCTGGTCGCCAATGCCCCGCATGTTCCCGTCCATCTTGGATCAATGTCGGGCAGCGTACGGTCTGTCTTGCGCCAGAATGCGGGCAACATTCGCCCCGGTGATGTGTTCATGATGAACAACCCGTTCAACGGCGGCACCCATTTGCCTGATGTCACGGTGATCACGCCGGTCTTTGATGAGGCGGGCGAAACCATCATCTACACTGTCGCCTCGCGTGGGCACCACGCCGATATCGGTGGTACGACCCCCGGGTCAGCTCCGCCAGATAGCCGTCATATCGAAGAAGAAGGCGTGCTGATCGACAATTTCCTGTTGGTCAAACAAGGCGTGCTGCAAGAACAGCAGACCCGTGATCTCTTGTCCTCTGCCAAATACCCGTGCCGAAACGTCGACCAAAACATGGCTGATCTCTCTGCGCAGATTGCCGCCAATGCAACCGGCGAACGTGAGCTGCAAAAAATCACAAAGCAATTCGGATTGGATGTCGTGCACGCCTATATGGGCCACGTCCAAGACAATGCCGAAGAAAGCGTGCGCCGTGTGCTCGATGTCCTCCACGATTGCCAATTCACCTATCCGCTCGACAGTGGGGCGCAGATCAAGGTGAAGATCACCGTCGACAAAACCGCCCGCGCGGCCGAGATCGACTTTACCGGCACATCGAACCAAGACGATCTGAACTATAATGCGCCGCTTTCGATCTGCCGCGCTGTGGTTTTGTACGTCTTCCGCACTTTGGTCGGCTCGAACATTCCAATGAATGAAGGCTGCATGAAACCCTTGCACCTAAAGGTCCCGCAAGGGTCCATGATCAATCCCGATGAACCTGCAGCGGTGATTTCTGGCAATACCGAGGTGTCCCAAGCCATCGCCGACACGCTTTACGGCGCACTTGGGGTCATCGCAGGCAGTCAGGGGACGATGAACAATTTCGTATACGGCAATGACACCTACCAGAATTACGAAACCATTTGTGGCGGTACAGGTGCCGGTGATGGGTTTGACGGCGCAAGTGCGGTGCACAGCCATATGACCAACACCCGCATGACCGATCCAGAGGTTTTAGAAACGCGGTTCCCGGTACGCGTGGATGAATTCTCTATCCGGCATGGATCCGGCGGCGCTGGGGCGTTCACAGGCGGCGATGGGATCGTGCGCAGGTTGCGGTTCAACGAACCAATGACAGTGACAACCCTGACCTCACACCGCCAAACAGCACCACACGGAGCCGCAGGCGGAGCGTCTGGCGCGACAGGCGAAAACGCAGTTGTGCGCCTGAACGGGACCGTCGAAACCATGAAGGGCAACGATGTGGCAGAGATGAACGCAGGCGACGTCTTCGTGCTGAATTCACCCGGAGGAGGGGGCTTTGGAGTTGCCAAGTCATAACATCGATGCCACGTAAGACCAGCACTGTGTTTAACGTCACGCCGCCGGTGTTCAGTGAGCCCGGACGCAAAGTGGCTTTAATTCAGATGCTCAACTGATTGCCTGCATCATACTTCGAAGCGCACAAAATTGAATCTTCTACTCTGTTTTTTTGTAATTCGCTTCCTTAAAACGGATGCTGCAGTTCCTAACGGAAAAATACTCCATGACATTTTTTTTGTGATTGAACCCTAACAATGCAGCTGAGCAACTGCAAAAAAATTTCTTTAGGTTGAGACGACAACCATGCAAAATACTGGCTTTTATTTTGGGGTTTTAGCGATGGCCGCTTTTTTCCCGAATGCGGGACGCTCAGAGGTCAAATTGCGCACGGATCAACCGCTTGTTGAGATTTGTATTGGCGATAATGGCTATACCGTTCCTTATAGTCCTTATCTGCAGCTGGCTGTTCCCGATGACCTAAGACGGTTTGTGTCGCTTGATTCCCATGTTTGTTCCTCTGTTTCCCAAGTGTAGGGGGGGTCAAGTTTCGCCAGAACGATTTACTGCTCCCGACGAGCGGCCCATCAGTTCCTGACTATAGCGTCATCCGTTTGAATCCCTTCAGGCAGCTGAGCCTGAAGGGCACATGTCAATTACCGTGTACGGCTCAAACGACGGCGACCCAAAAGTCCGAAGCCAAATAACCCGCTCAACAGCATCACTCCACCCGCAGGAAGCGGGACGTTTGTTGGCGCATCGGTGTTTACTATAAGGAGCGGAGCTGTTTCGACTTCTACAAAAAAACTCTCGCCCGGGAGCAATCGGAAGGACCCTGAATCACCGAAAAACGACTCTTGGAAATCGTTCACTCCGTCACAAGAGATGTCTGGGTCGGTCAAATCAGCTGCCGAGCAAGCATAATTACCTCTAGCAGACGAGAACGCCCCACTTGATACGTCACCTGTCACGCCGCCAAAGGATGTCAACTCAAAGAAAGTTGGGTCAAAAACGGCGGAACCTGGGATGTACGCACTTATTCTGGCAAAGCCATCCACGAGCCAGTCAACGTCAACAACGTCGGTTGTGGAGGTATTTGTAAGCGTCAAGCTGTCGCTAGTCCCTAAAGCCTCAAATGTATTGAGAACACCGAAGCGCTCGTCATGCAAGCTCGTAATAACTCTTCCGGTCGCGGCAAAGCTTGGTGCGACAGATGCACCCGTTTCATCGAATGCGACCGCATTGTACGAGAATGAAGCATCCGCACTAAAATTGATATTGACCGCGTAAACCGGCGTAACACATAGGCAAAAAAAAGCAGAAGTCAGAAAATTATTCATATCAATACCTTTAGAATAAAAAGTCTACACTACAACAATTCCGTCGTTTTGTAAATTTATGGTTGATCGCCATTGCCGCTTGGATCGCTCCAGAGCTATCTATTCTAGCGTATGAATTAATGCGCTAGACGTATCGGTTTGTACCGACCTGCGTCTTGATTAATGCGTCAATTCCTTTGAAATCGGACATTGCTAACGCGTTTGCGAACGGCAGCAGAGCCAGGCATTGCGGGCCGCGGCTATCTCATTTGTGAAGGTCCGCTATAGGTATTCAACGTTCCCAAAACCACCGCAATTGGCCGGAATGCGCAAAGGGCTGATCCAGTATGCCGCTATGCTTGACTCGAACGCTGCTCTCGTCTTAGTTGAGGCCAGAGAATTTCCTGCAAGGAGGACGATCATGACTATTCGCGAGTTTTTCCTCCCGGCTGGCATCCGCTTTGGATTTCCCGCCACCTGACAGTTTTAAGCTGCTCTAGCTTAAATCATCTGTCTGTTTTTGTTCCACTTTCGAACACATCCAATCTTTTGCAGGGCGCGGTTTTTATGACCGCGATTATTCCATGTCCCGTTTTACCGCCGATGGCGCGCTTGCCCGCGTCCTTTCTTTCACCATTCGACTTTGGATGCGCAAACCTTGGTTTGTGATCCTTCTCTTGGCGCTTGTTTTGATGTCGACAGCATCAGATATCGCGATTCCTGTGATCACCGGGCAGCTTGTTGCGGCAATCGCTGAGGGCGGGTCGCCTTGGGCTGCCTTTGTGACACTGTTGAGCCTTGGGGTGGTTTCAATTGGTGCAAAAACCCTGAGCTATTTTTGCATTGTTGATCTGACGATCCCGACCATGCGCAGCGCAGAGGCCGAGGCATTTGCCCATATTCAACGACTGCCAGCAGATTGGCATGCCAACGCTTTTGCCGGGTCCACCGTCCGAAAAATAACGCGTGGTGCATGGGCGTTGGATGACTTGGGTGACGTGTTGTTGCTGGCGCTTTTGCCGTCGGTCCTGATCTTGTTGGGGACGATTGGCACACTGACTGCTTTTCACTGGCACGTTGGGCTCACTGCATTCATCGGTGCGGTGTTGTTCTTGGTTCTATCGCTCGCAATGACGCTGTACTGGGTTGCACCTGCCGCACGGTTGGCAAACGCGCAGGACAGTCGGGTTTCCGGTGCGCTGGCCGATGCGATTACATCGAATGCGGTCGTTCGGGCCCATGCAGGTGAGGCGCGTGAAGATGACAGGTTAGGCCGTGTTTTGGACAAGTGGGCGCATCGGACCCGGCGAACTTGGCGGCGCGGGACGTGGTCTGGGTTGGCGCAAGATGTTTCAATCTGGGGATTGAGAGCTGCCGTCTTGGGTGGCGCGCTGCTGAGCTATGCGCAAGGGCTGGCCGATGCGGGCGAGATTGCCTTTATCGTCTCGGCACTTGGCATGTTGGATGGCTATCTGCGCCAGGTTGGGAACCACGTGAGGTCACTGCAAAAGGCGGTCAACGACGCGGAAGAATTGGTAGAACTGATGTCAGCAACTGCTGAACACGACGTTATGCGAACCCCTGCGGCATCATTGCCTAAACGGGCAGCTGCACTGGCTTTTGCCCATGTTGATTATGGATATTTGGGTGCGCCAACACCCCTTTTTACGGACTTGGATGTGGCCATTCCGGCTGGCCAAAAGGTGGGGCTGGTGGGGCGTTCCGGGTCAGGCAAAACGACGTTTGTAAAGCTGATCCAGCGGATCCACGAAATCTCGGATGGGGCGATTACGCTGGGCGGGGTCGATATCGCGCGGGTTCCATTGGACCAGTTGCGTCGGCAGATCGCCCTTGTGCCGCAAGAACCGATTTTGTTTCATCGCTCGCTTGCAGATAACATCGCCTATGCGCGTCCGGGTTCACGGATTGAGGACGTACGCGAAGCGGCCCGGCAAGCGGGGGCCGCGGACTTTATCGAAAAGCTGCCCAAGGGTTTTGGCACCGAAGTAGGCGAACGCGGCGTGAAGCTTTCGGGGGGCGAACGCCAGCGCGTGGCAATTGCGCGTGCATTTTTGTCTGATGCCCCGGTTTTGGTGATGGATGAGGCGACATCGTCGCTTGATTCCGAAGCCGAAGAAAAGGTCGCACAAGCTGCAGAACGGCTAATGGAAGGCCGCACAACACTGGTGATCGCGCATCGGCTGGCGACTGTTGAACGCATGGACCGAATCCTTGTTTTTGATAAGGGCCGGATCGTGGAGGACGGCTCGCCTGCAGCCCTCATGAGGCGCAAAGATGGTTTGTACCGGGCCTTGCGCCAGCGGCAAACACTGGTGGGATCATAAAAGATTGGTCTTTCGTTATATGGTGCGCGGGCTGCAAATGAAGCATCATGACTGATCGGAAAAAGGAGGCTCTGGGCCGCTTGTGCCGCCATCTAAAGCCGAAATCTAGCATGTGCCGCGCTGCGTCTGATGGCTTAGAGTCACAGTGGTATAAAATCCGATGTCGGGTGAGCGTCACGACTCTGCCCCTTTAACAAGCATATCTGCTCAAATCCCTGACCAGCTAAACCAGTGGTCGCCGAGTCAGGTTTCGATTGTTGGCATCAGGCTTCAACTGATGAGTGTGGGGGGAGGGGGCGGCCGAA
Organism: Paracoccaceae bacterium; assembly: GCA_039975755.1. Classification (GTDB taxonomy): domain Bacteria; phylum Pseudomonadota; class Alphaproteobacteria; order Rhodobacterales; family Rhodobacteraceae; genus JABSSA01. Next base: position 11,449 of record JBDWGM010000053.1, read on the forward strand.
AATGGTTGGAAACATCAAACGCTGCCAGTCGACGTTTCATATAAGACAGGAAGAGCCCTGAAAAAGGGCCTACCACAAATGGTGAAAACCAACATAAGGCCAACAGAAAAATCAACAGGCTTAGAATTATGATAATGTAATCAATTGCAACAGCTCTTGTGGTGTCGGCGTTTGATCCTCCCCCACTGAAGTGGTCCTCCGCTATGTTTAGGAAAACGGAGGAAACACATGGCAAACAAGCGACCAAAGCCCGAAGAGATTGTCACAAAGTTACGGCAGGTTGAGGTTCTGACGGGGCAAGGAATG
>JBDWGM010000054.1:0-6847 GCA_039975755.1 Paracoccaceae bacterium
TGATCAGCCCCACCTGATTGGTCCAATTTGATTGTTAGTGCATGATCGGCCTTTGGTCCATCTGGGCGATGGTTCCCGGTGCCGGTGGGCGGTAGCCCAGAGCGCTGTGTGGTCGTTTGGTGTTGTAGTGTTTCCTCCATTCTTCGATCAGGATTTGAGCTTCTCGCAGGCTGTAGAAGATTTCGCCGTTCAGGAACTTATCCCTGAACCGGGCGTTGAAGCTCTCGCAGTATCCGTTCTCCCAGGGGCTGCCTGGTTCGATGTACGCAGTCTTTGCACCGACGGCTTTGATCCAATCCTGCACGGCGTGGGCGACGAATCTGGGCCGTTATCGGAACGTATGAACGATGGCACGCCGCGCATGATGAACAGGTCACTCAAGACGTCGATGACATTGCCTGAGTTAAGTTTCCTGTCGACGCGGATCGCCAAGCATTCCCAGCTGTACTCGTCGATGATGTTGAGCGTGCGGAACACTTTCCCATCGTCAGTCCGGCAATGCACGAAGTCATAGCTCCAAACATGATTGCGACGCTCTGGTCGTAGTCGAACGCAGGACCCATCATTCAGCCAGAGCCGCCCCTTCTTCGGTTGTTTCATTGGCACTTTCAGCCCCTCTCGTCGCCATAGTCGCTCAACGCGTTTGTCGTTGACATGCCAACCTGCATCTCGCAGCAGCGCTGCGATACGACGATAGCCATATCGGCCATATTGCCGGGTGAGCTCAATCATGTCGGCCACCAACCGTTCTTCATCCGGGCGACCAACTGGTACCTTACGCTGCGTGGATCGGTGTTGTCTCAGAACGCGACAAGCGCGGCGTTCCGAGACGTTCAGCTCAGCACGAACACGATCAATGCAAGCGCGGCGACGAGCGGGGCTTAAAAGTTTCCCTTCGCAGCTTCCGTCAGGATTAGCTTATCCAACGTCAGATCAGAAACGGCTTTGCGCAGCCGTTCGTTCTCTTTCTGTAGACGCTTCAGTTCCTTCAATTGATCCGTGCCCATTCCACCGTACTTCTTCTTTCAGCGGTAAAACGTCTGTTCAGTCACACCAATCTGACGGATCGCATCCAGACGCGCCATTCCTTGCCCCGTCAGAACCTCAACCTGCCGTAACTTTGTGACAATCTCTTCGGGCTTTGGTCGCTTGTTTGCCATGTGTTTCCTCCGTTTTCCTAAACATAGCGGAGGACCACTTCAGTGGGGGAGGATCATTGCCACCTCAGTCGAAATGGAAACTGGTGAGCTTCTTATCGAACAGTGTTTGGCTGGGACAGCCCAAGTTTACGAACCTCATAAGCAAAGACATTTCGTTTTAAGAACTGCAGACCTCGTTGTATTTGAAGCGGCATATGGGGGTGAACACCCACCGCAACATCTGGTTTCCCTAGAGGGCGAAACAGAAAAGCCGTTGATTTTGCGAGAGTTTTGGTGTGTTGATGCGAATGTGCGGTTCAACTATTACGAACTTTCCGTAGGATCTTAGCAAGCCGTAGGGCGCGTGAGATCACGCGCCGCAATGCGCTTAGCGGGCCGTGTTGAACCTTATCTTTCGGCTCCGACTGCACATACCCATCAAATGACCGTAACGTTCAGGTCACTCAGGCCCTGTATGGAGGCGACCAATGTGTCACCGCGCTCGACCGGTCCGACGCCGGATGGGGTGCCTGACATGATGACGTCTCCGGCGGCCAATTCGAAATACTCTGACAGGTAAGCGATCATTTCCGGCACTTTCCAGATCATTTGGTTTAGGTCACCGGTTTGGCGGACGTCGTTATTGACCAAAAGTTCGATCTTACCGCTGGTCAGGTGTCCAACATCTGCGGCGGATTGCAGATGACCGACGGGGCCGGAGCGTTCAAAGGCTTTTCCAATCTCCCATGGGCGGCCTGCTTTTTTGGCAATGCCTTGCAAGTCGCGACGCGTCATATCGAGCGAGGGCGCATAGCCCCAGACATGATCAAGCGCGTTGTCCTGTTTGATGTGCGTGCCGCCTGATTTCAACGCGACAAGCAATTCGACCTCGTGGTGAACGTCGCTGCTGTGCGTTGGGTATGGGAACTGTCCGCTTGCGTCCAGATTGTTGGGGTTTTTCTGGAAAAAGAATGGGGGTTCGCGGTCGGGGTCATGGCCCATTTCGACGGCGTGGGCCGCATAGTTGCGCCCGATGCAATACACGCGACGAACCGGGAATGCGCCGCCACCCGCCACAGGAATGGTTGCGAGGGCAGGGGGAGAGATAACGAAATCAGTCATTTGGCGGCTTTCAGGTCAAAATGGTTGCACCAATTGATAGCCAGAGACACGGGCTGGATCAATGAAATGCAATTCTAGATTTTGTTTCCGGGGGGAGGCGGTGTGGTCCGTTTCGCTGCGCGAAATGACCCGTGTCTTGGCTGCTGTCATTGATGGACACGCGCGCGGGCCCAAAAAGGCGCCGGGACTATAGAGGAAAAGCCCCCCGCCAAATGTCTTTGGCAGGGGGGTGTTTTGTTAACCGATGATGCTGAGCAAAGTCGCTGACGGGCGCATAATGGCCGCCGTCTTGCTGGCGTCAGTGCGGAAATATCCGCCAGTGTCGGCAGCACCGCCTTGCGCTGCGGCCAGATCGGCAACGATTTTGTCCTCGTTGTCCGCAAGGGCTTTGGCCAAAGGTGCAAATTCAGCGGCCAGCTCCGCATCATCCGTCTGCGCCGCCAAGGCTTGGGCCCAATACAGCGCGAAATAGAAATGGCTGTCGCGGTTGTCGGGTTGCCCCACTTTGCGACCAGGTGAGCGGTCGTTGTCCAAGATGCCTTGGGTTGCGGCGTCAACGGCGTCACCAAGCACTTTGGCTTTGGCATTGCCTTTGACCTGCGCGAGGTATTTCAAGCTTTCGCCCAATGCGCAGAATTCGCCAAGAGAATCCCAACGCAGGTGATTTTCTTCCATCAATTGCTGCACGTGTTTGGGTGCCGACCCACCAGCACCTGTTTCGAACAAACCACCACCTTGCATCAGCTTCACGATCGACAGCATCTTGGCCGACGTGCCCAATTCCAAGATCGGGAACAGATCTGTCAGGTAATCGCGCAAAACGTTGCCTGTGACGGCGATGGATGTGCCACCGGCGCGGATTGTGTCGAAGGACACAGCCGTTGCTTCGCGTGGGGCGAGGATTTTGAATTTGTCCGTCACACCTGCTTTTTCCAGCAAGGGGCGCACGTATTTGAGCAATTCCGCGTCATGGGCGCGGGTTTCATCCAGCCAGAAGATGGCTTCGCATTGTTCCAAGGCCTGACGATCAATCGCCAATTGCACCCAGTCCTCAATAGGGGCCTGACGCGAAGACGCTGAACGCCAGATGTCGCCAGCCTCGACTGTGTGGGAATGCAGCACGTCGCCATTGTCCATGACCATCCGAACGACGCCGTTTGCTGGCACTTCAAACGTGGTTGGGTGTGATCCGTATTCCTCGGCTTTTTGCGCCATCAAGCCAACGTTTTGAACGGTGCCCGCTGTGGCTGGGTCCAATGCGCCGTGCTTTTTGCAATCGTTGATCGCCTCATCATAGACCGCCGCATATGAGCTGTCTGGAATGATGCAATTGGTGTCTGCTTCTGCGCCGTCTGGGCCCCAACCTTTACCGCCGGCGCGGATGAGCGCGGGGATCGAGGCGTCGATGATCACATCAGAAGGGACGTGCAAGTTTGTGATCCCGGTATCCGAGTTCACCATGTAAAGGGGCGGATTGCCTGCCATCACGGTTTCAATGGCGGCTAGGATTTCATCCGCTTTTGGCGATGACGCGATGACGTCCAACATGGTTCCTAAGCCCGAATTGGGGTTTGCACCGGCGGCGGCCAGATCATCGCCGTATTTTTCGAACACTGGCTTCAAGAACGCTTTGACCGCGTATCCAAACAGGATCGGGTCTGACACTTTCATCATTGTCGCTTTGAGGTGGATTGAGAACAAAACACCTGACGCTTTGGTCGCGGCAACCTGTTCCTCAAGGAAAGCGGCCAATGCTTTGACCGACATGAAGGTCGCATCGACAACTGTGCCAGCGGGATAGCTGACGCCATCCTTTAGAACTGTAACGGTTCCATCGTCGGCCACCAATTCAATCCGGGCTGTGCCAGCTTGGGTCAGTGTTGCTGATTTTTCATTCGACCGGAAATCATTGCCAGACATCGTCGAAACACTTGTCTTACTGTCCGCGGACCATTTCCCCATGCGGTGAGGGTTGGATTGCGCGAATTTCTTGACGGCAACGGCTGAACGGCGGTCTGAATTGCCTTCCCGCAGCACAGGGTTCACCGCTGACCCTTTGATTGCATCGTAACGCGCACGAACGGCTTTTTCGGCATCGGTCTTTGGCGTTTCGGGATAGTCAGGGAGATCATAGCCTTTGGACTGCAGTTCGGACACGGCGGCAACCAATTGCGGAACAGAGGCTGAAATATTGGGCAGCTTGATGACGTTTGCTTCGGGCGTTTTCACCAATTCACCCAAGAACGCCAAATCATCTGTCTGCTTTTGCGCATCGGTCAGGTTTTCAGGGAATGTCGCGATAATGCGCCCGGCCAGTGAAATATCCCGAGTGCCAACACTCACGCCAGCAGCGGCTGTGAAACGCTGAATAATTGGCAGCAATGACGCAGATGCCAGTTCAGGGGCTTCGTCGACCTTAGTGTATACGATGTCGGGATTTTCCATTTATCTTCGTTTTCCTCTGAAATTCTGTGTTCGAAAGCCGCAATACCCAAATTTATCAAGGAGGTCTACGTTAAGTCGACGATGGTATGCAGAACGGGTTGGCCGCGTTTTGTCGCGTAAACTGACGCTTATTTCCGGCAATGAATCCATGCCATGTTGCGGTGATATGTATAGAAGCAAATCAATGTCGGTCCTGGCTGTGCGTTGCGGGCCGCCCGAACTTCTTTGACGTCTAATTTCCTGCATTAAATCACTATTTTGTAGGCCCTGAACAAGACGCGGCCTCTGGCACCACCCATCTCGGTTTTCCGCAGGCGCCTGTCATATCTCGTTATGGTTGTGATGACATGCACCTGTTCCAAGCCTCCATTGGCACATGACGATTGAACCCGACATTCGCAGCATCGGTCACCGACGCTCACACAAGCGTGAGGCGCTCAGGTTGAATTTTACCAACTGTTTCACTCGGATTCGACAAAGAGCATGTTATATATGAGCAAAGACCATCTGCGATCCGTTGCATCGCTTGAACTTTTACAGATTCGAGTAGGAGACTCATTCATGACTGACGCCCTTATCGCCCGCCGGAAATTCCTTGTTGCAGGGGGGGCCGTTGCAGCCACCGGCGCTTCGGGTCTTTTGAGACCGGTCAGCGCAGCTGGATTGGCTCCAACCAAAACCATGCGGGGTGGATCCAACAATTACCGTCCGGGTGCGCCGATTGTGGATCGGATCGGGCAGGGCGGGTTTTGGATGACTGGATCGGTGCGCCGCGCCGGTGACGGGGCTGCATTGCCCGGCCAGCGCATTCAAATGTGGGCGCATACGACAGAAGGTCATGAACGCGACCCGCAAAGCCATGGGGCGACGCTAACAGATGAGAACGGTATGTTCCGTCTTGAGATGCCTCAGATCGTTCCCGCATTTGGTCAACCGCACGCTCATCTTGCATATGATGATGAAGCATTTGAAACAGTCTTTCTGCGTCCGATTATGGCAAGCGCCAGCGACACAAGCCTAAACGTAGAATTCGTCCTGCAACCCGCCTGATTGGCGTGACACAGAAGCAGACGAAAACTGTCCGATCGTTTCTTATTTGGATCGGCGTTATAATAGCACTTGCTGTACCGATATCTGCGGCCGCCTTCAGCCCTTTGCTGGCTTGGCGTGACCCTATCTATATTCTTGCGGGTTTTGCGGGCGTCCTTGGCATGGCGTTGTTACTGCTTCAGCCGCTATTGGCCGGGGGTAAGTTGCCCGGATTATCTGGCACGCGCGGTCGGCGCACGCATCGCTTTGTCGGTGCTGCTTTGGTGGTCGCTGTCGTTATCCATGTGGCCGCACTTTGGATCACCAGCCCACCGGATGTCATCGACGTCCTTCTCTTTGTATCACCCACGCCATTTGCCATTTGGGGGGCGATCGCCATGTGGGCGGTGTTTGGTGCCGCATTATTGGCGGTCTTACGTCTGCGCTTGCGTATTCGTCCACGCGTCTGGCGTGTTGCACACACGGTGTTGGCTGCGATCATAGTTGTCGCCAGCACTGTGCATGCGTGGTTGATCGAAGGAACTATGGAGCCGATCTCAAAAGCGGTGCTTTGTGTATTGGTCATAGTGGCCACCGCCAAAGTGTTCGCTGACCTGAGGGTCTGGGCACTGCGACGGCGATCATCGGGGCACAAGATTTAAGGTCATGCATTCTGATGATGGTGTGTCACCGCGGCATCTGCACACGTTAACGGCGTATCACGCAGCGGACATCTGTCCTTGGGGCAGGGCGGTCGGATTCGTTTTGACACGGTGAATCAAAGAGCGACTCGTCTCAATCTGATCGCCAAAGACATGATCCTTATCTCTAGGCGGAAGAGTAGGGGGATTTCGGACAAAGTCGGCGCGCCCTTTGACACTCTTCATAGAATGTTGGTGGCGAAAATTCCTGTAAAACATAGCTTTTTTGAAGCTTGGAAAATTAATTCAAAAAAAGTGCGTAAGTTATCAAAAAAGGGGTTGCGGGTTTTCGGTAGTAACTCTAGAACCCCCTTCACCGGCGGCGCTGAGGCGCTGGTTGGTAGCGCCAGACGGGCGGAGGGTTACGATCCGAAGCGACGAGGCGACGATAATATCAGAGGTAAGTGAGGC
>JBDWGM010000055.1:0-41423 GCA_039975755.1 Paracoccaceae bacterium
CTCGCCAAATTCATAGAATACTTCATTATTCACAAAATACTTCATGGCGGCAAGCCGATGTTTTCGGTCCGTTGGCGCATGTCTTCGGAAGTTCATAAAGATCCATTGCTCAATGCGTTTAGCGCTGTTCTCCGCAAGGCGAGAACAGATGCCGGCTTATCCCAAGAAGAGCTTGCGCATCGGGCTGGAAAAAGCATCCGGTACATCTCTCTGTTAGAGAGCCGTAAACATCAGCCGAGCCTGGCGACTTTGAAAAGTATCTGTGATGGCCTTGGGTTGCCAATGTCAGAGTTCGTTGCCTCAGTTGAGGCGCAACTGCCAGTGTAGCGATCGGTGAATAGAGCAAATATCCCACAATGGGAAAATGCTGATTTGGGATTACGCGGCAAGAGTAATTGCTCTTGAAGGTGTCTTTTATGCGCAAAACCCTGCAAACACCCGCGCCTGCCGCGTTAATGGCGTCTTTGATTGACCAGCGAAAAGCACAAGGTATGACTGCAACAGCAGCTGGCGGCTATACTTCAGCGTCCTCAATTCTACGTTGCCAAGATTGAAACTGGGGAGCGCCGCATTGATGCGTTTGAGATCGAGGAGTGGGCGCAGGGTTTGATGTAACTGCGCAATTTGTCTGATACGATGACACGTGGCTGGCCATAACGCGCTATGAGGCGTTTTAGAAAGCGTTTTGCGGCCTTGGCGCTACGGTGTTTCAGGACAAGAATGTCTAGTACATCGCCGTGCGCATCGACGGCGCGCCAAAGCCAGAATTTCTCGCCGTTGATCATAATGACAACTTCATCGAGGTGCCATTTGTCAGCACAGCCCGGTCTTTCGCGCTTAATGCAATCCGCGAAATGACGGCCAAACCGGTTCACCCACAACCGAATAGCCTCTCAGCTGACAATCACGCCGCGTTCGGCCAACAGATCTTCAACATCAGCGGTACTCAAGGCGAAGCGGTGATACGCCCACACTGCATAGGCGATGATCTCTCGTGGGAAACGAAAACCTTTCAGGCGCGGCATATCAGACGGAATTTCCATGACAGCAATCTACGATAACCGAACAGTGCTAACAACTTGGCAATGCCGGCCAAACGCATTTTTGAGCGGCTTCGTAATGACGCCGCTGATTGAGAGTATTTGTAAAATTGTTGATGTTCAAGAGCGACCGAGTTTAATCTAAGATTGCGTGGCTCCTTCGTGGGTTGTAAAAGCTATTGTTGGGCTGTGTGTGACCGTCCTGTACGAATGGGTTTAAAGCGATTGTCTCTCTATACAGTTAAACTTATAGTAGTGTGGATGGTATATCCGGGGTTTGGTGCGTGCCTGAAAAACAACTAGATCAGGGGCGTGAGATTCCACTGTCGTGGTTTACAAAGTCGCTTTGGAAATATTCTCCCCTCTACATCGAATTGGTGTTTCTAGCGGTTTGTCTGCGGCTAATCGGGTTAGTTGAACCGTTCATCTTTCAAGTGATTATTGACCGGATATTGCCTTTTCAAAGAGAGGCATCGTTGCTGGTCGTGGTGGCGATTTTTGCTGCAGTCAGCCTCTTCCAAATGGGGTTTGAAATTTTGTCGAGTTTGCTTGGAGCTCTGACTGCCAACAAAGTTACCCGTGAGTTTGGTTCGCGTATCTTTGATCACTTGTTCAAATTGCCATTTGGGCATTTCAGGAAGTGGACCGTCGGAGAGACGATAGCACGCGTTGGGGAAACAGACACGATCCGGAGTTTCCTAGTTGGCACATCCACGGGTGTGTTCCTGGATCTTTTATTCGTGGTTATCTACATTGGTGTTCTGTTGTCGCTATCTTTGCCTCTGACGCTAATTGTTTTGGTCGCATTGCCCCTTCAGGCGCTGATCTACTTTGCGTTTGGCCCGTTCTTGCGCCGTCGGCTGCGTGCCCAATTTGATGCCGGTGCGCGACATCAGACACAGATGGTTGAAAACATCTCTGGGGTAGCCGCAGTGAAAGCACTGAGTGCTGAGCGCAAGATGCTGGAGCGCCTGGACAGTACGCTACATGATAGCCTGAATGCAAGCTACCGAGTGGGTCTGCTCAACATATTCAGTGACAAGCTGACATTCATCGTGGAACGTGGTGTCACGATCTCCATTATTTTTGTGGGGGCAAATCTCGTTTTTGCGGGAGAATTGACCCTGGGCCAGCTCATTGCCTTCCACCTATTGGCAGAAAAGGTAACCGACCCCATCGCTAACTTCTCAAGCCTCTGGGAAAGTTGGCAGAATATACGGGTGTCCCGTCAGCGGTTGGGCGACATTGTGAACGTGCCCATGGAACCATTCGGGGCACGGCCCAAACTGCCTTTGGGGATTCAGCCGAGGCTCAGCTTTGAGAATGTCACCTTTGGCTATGTTGAGGGTGTCCCCATTTTGAAGCGGTTCGATTTTAAAGCGGAACCAAACACGCTGACACTGGTTGTGGGGCCATCCGGGATTGGGAAATCCACCTTTGGTCGTCTTGCAGCGGGTATTGATGAACCCTCCGAGGGGCAGATCCGCTTGGGTGATGAGGATATTGCAAAATTTGAGCCGCACGACGTACGTTCGAAAGTTGCTTATATTCCGCAAGAGCCCTACCTGTTCTCCGGGACGCTTCGCGAAAATCTACTGATTGGTGAACAGGAAGCGTCTGAGGAGGATTTGCAAACTGCCCTGCGCGTGGCGGCGGCGGATAGTGTTGTTGAGCGCCTGCCATTAGGACTGGATACCAATGTCGGAGAGCGGGGATCTGCCCTATCTGGCGGGCAAAGGCAGCGGATTGCCATTGCGCGTTCACTGCTCAAAAAGCCGAAGGTTTTGATACTGGATGAGCCGACCAGTGCGCTTGACGATGCTGCACAACGAACAATGGCCGAGGAGTTGGCGCGACTGAAGTCCACCACCACCGTGATTATCATCACGCACCGACCTGATGTGTTCCATGATCCTGATCGAGTCATAGATTTTGAGGCACTGACATGACGAACTTGCCTGACCCTATGAGTATCAAGTCGCCCACACTCCATGTCACGATTTGGTTTACGATTAGCGTTTTTGCGGTGATCGTTGTAATGGCATGCATATTCAAAGTTGAGGTCGTCGCGCGGGGTGAGGGAAAGGTTGTGCCATTCAGTCGGGTTCAAGTTGTACAGCCTGAATTTGATGGGAAAATCGTTGCTATTCACACTGCAAACGGTACGCGCGTTGAGCGAGGCGACAGGCTTGTCGAGTTTGATGTGACCGATGCAGAGGCTGAGGTAAATACGATTGTCTCCGAGATGGATCGGCTGATCATCGAACGGGCGCGTATTGGTACCTTGGTTGATGGTATAGACAACGGTACGCTAGATAAGCAGGATGGGGCAACCGGCGTTGCCGAAGCATTTGTCATGGTCGAGCATGAAGAACAGGTCTTTTTTGCAGAGCAACAGCAACTGTTGTCGGCAGAGATTGCGGACATGCAAGCCGCATTTAACCAATTTGATGCGCGCATCGAAGCTAACGCTAAGTCTATAGGCGTAACACAAGCCAACATTGAACGTGTAGAGGCGGCCTTGGCGATACAGAAAGAGCGGTTGGAGGTCGCGAAAGGGCTATTGGAGCGAGAGGTGACCAGTCGGGCCTCATTTCTAGACATACAAGAAGCGTTTACAATGCTTGAAAAAGAGCGTGACATCTACCTAAAAGAATTGCAGCACAAGCAGACCCAAGAGAGTGCGATTTGGGCGGAGCGCCGCAGTTTGATTGCTGGTCAACGAAGCACGCATTTGGAGCGTCGTTCGGAAATCGAAGCGCGATTGGCAACGCTTACCGAGCAGCGCAAAACTGCCGAGCGTAGGATCAGAGCGGCGACACTGCATGCACCTCTGTCAGGTACTGTAGATCAGTTTGATACGCACACGATCGGAGCTGTGATAAAATCCGGCGAGGATCTTTTGAAAGTTGTTCCTAACGATCAGACATTTGAGATAGAAGCTGCATTCAGTAATAGTGATATAGGCTTCATGGAAGTGGGGCAGCAAGCAAACATTAACCTTGATGCCTATCCATCCGCGCGGTTCGGGTTCGTAAAGGGCGCGGTCACGGATGTGGCTGCGGATTCAACAGAAGTCTCAGAAGGTGTCTGGGCGTTTGCGGTGCGCATACGGCCCGATCAGAACGTGCTCGAAAGCGGAGAGCAAGAATTTCAGGTTCGGCCCGGAATGACGGCCAAGGTGGATGTTACGACTGATGAGCGAAGGCTTATTAGCTACTTTTTTGCGCCCATTGTTGAAACTGTTCAAAGCTCTCTTGGAGAAAGGTGATTAATAGTGTTTGATCCCACGGCTGGATGGTGTCGACCTAGTAAGGAAGGGAAAGCACCTAGGGGGCCGTCTAAGACTCTGTCTATACTTAGAAGGTAGAAGCTGCAGTTTTTATTATACCACATATGATAACTCAATTTTTCAAAATATTGAAAATTTAGGAACATCTTTTGTCTAGATATGGTAAGAAAACTTCTTTTAATGCAATCGCTCGCATAGACACATCGTCATAATTATCCGAAAAGAAATCTAGTACCTCTGAAAAACGCCGCTTGTCCGGCGGTAAATCGCCTAAGAGCAGCTCAAAGTACATTAAGTCTATCATGCACAGTCCTCTCGGATTTCGCTCATACCAATTTTCGCTATCTATACCGCTTGCATCTTCTCCCAGAATAGAAACTATGCTATCTGTTACCACATCGCCACCTCCTAGGAGACTATGAGATATTTCCTCGAGCGCGACATAAAGAGCGTCTTCGTTATCGCCGTTCAGTGTTTCCGTACTGACGAAAATATAAGTCAAGTTGCTTGGATATGCTTCTGTTAAGGACATACCTTTGAGCGGTCCAAACTGGTAGTAACTCTCCGCTACACGCTTATCAAAAATTTTTGATAAATACTCTTTTTGCGAACTTTCGTTGCCCTCATTACTTAGAACAATGAATATTTTTGAACTATGCTGATCACATCCAATAATATCGCTTACCTTAAAAACTCTGAAGTTATGATTGAGATTTTCTGAAATCAAATTTAGAAAACTTTCAATCTCATGCGATAGTTTTTCACTATCCTTATGAATTAAGCAAACTCGCTCAATGCCATTCCATTTTCTAATGGGGTCATGGTATCGGGCCTCAGACATCGGCTGAAATGCTTCGGTGAAAGTTTCTATGGCTATTGCGCGTATATTACTTTCAAGGTGGAGATGCTGATAGTAAATCAAAGGCAAACCTATAACCACGAAGAAAATGGTTGCAATTGATAACATTATCTGGCTTGCCTTTGACATTCTCTCATCTTTTAAGATTATTTGCAGTTATTAAAAAGCTACAACATTGCGTACTTGTATCGCATTTTTCTATCTATCACCTTTCATAAGTATGATTGCTTCCTCCAATTGCGTCGTATCTACCTTCATGGCAACCTGTGCAACCTCCTTTAGACAGACCGAGAACATTGTTACCACGCAAACCGATGTTTCCAGCGGCGTGTGTGCGAACATCGATCGTACGCCATCCCGAAACATCGCTATTTGCCGTTGCCGAGTTGTCTCGGTCCATTTTGTTGGTTATCGCGTTGTTACCGCCGCCGCCTCCACCGCCGCCTCCACCGCCGCCGCCGAAGCTGACGGAGCCGAAGAGATCGTCGGAGCGGATATCATCTTTGTTAAACATATTGTGTTCCTCTAACACATTGATGGCCTTTCATGTTAGTTGCCACCTGTTGCTGTTTGCCGAGTACCTCACTCGGCGTCTCAATCGAGTGGCGGGTTGGTCTAGAACCCGCCGCTCGCCTTGCATTTTCCCACTTCGTTTAAGGCGGAAACTGCAATCGCTTTTGACGTCAATAACGCCAAAAGTAACTCACGCTCATATTGGGGCTGTCCAGGGCGTAGACTTGATGAAACCAACCGGCGGGTTGCACAATCATCTCACCGGGCTTTAACGTCACTGACAGACATTTGGCAGCTTGCGCGTTTGGATATATGTCGTAGTTGGGTTGTTCTGGCTTAAACCAGCACGGCTGGTAGTTATTGTAGGCTTTGTGTGGGTGGAGGAGTTCAGCCTGATCGGCCGAATACAGGTCCAACCGCTTCCGCCCGATGACCTGTAACAAAAATCCGCAATATGGATCCCGATGCAAGCTGGAGGTCGGAATGTGAGTGGGAACAGCACCCAGCCATAGCTGCGGTGGGATGAAGTCTTCGCGGTCGAAAAACAGTGGCCCAAAGTCCGCCCACATTTCTTCAGGCAGTGCGCCACCTTCAGTATAGGGCTTCACAAAATCAGATTCAGTTCCTGACTTTGGGTTCGCTATGAACGCTTCCAGCTCTTGCACAAACTCTCGCATCGTTTGCTTCGATGATGCTGACTGCACACGTGTGATCGCATTGCCGTATCGGTCGGACAGTTTTTTAAGTGACCAATCTTTGCAGGGCGGTACCGGCTCCATACCGGTAATGATGACCGGACGGCTGGCTTCTATGACCTCCAAAATGTCCATTTGCGTTGGTTGGTGAAGGCGCTCAATCGAAGTCAGATTGCGATAACCTAACTGGCGGTGCTGTTCTGCGACCAGTCTAAACCGCTCCAGCGCGAAGTTACTTGGTCGCAGACATGATCGACCCAGATGGTTCGCAAAGTCCAAATTACCCGAGAATTCGATAGTTCCGATGATGCTGGGATCGCGAAAGTCCAGATACTCGAACTCTGCAAAAATGCGCTGAATCGTGCCCAGCGGAATCTGTACCACAGTATCAGGGTTCTGGGTGGTTGCGCCTCGCTCAATACGAAGCGTCTCTCCAAAATGAAAGACGACGGTTTGGTCTGGCCGTTCGGGTATTTCCAACAGAACAGTTCCGGAAACACCTTCTGGGTTCTCGAAGCCTTGCACAATCAAATCTAGAAATCCGTCAAGGGCTGCTGCTTCGGATGCAAATTCTGAAGTTGGATAACTAACGTTCATGCAACTTCCCCTTTGCTTTTCTCAAACTGGCGAAGGTTAACACCAGTCCAGCGGTTTATCCTGCGTACTGAACCGTCAGCGTTGCGACGCAGACTTGTTGCCACTTCATCTGGGAAGATCTCATGGGTCATTTCATGAAGCACTTCTTTGATGTTGTCGTAGGGGGTTATCCAGTCATTGAAGAACAGCCGGTTGCCGCAGTTCCATTCTTCATGAAGTAATGCGCGCCCGGTTTGATGCACCTCTCGTTCAACCGTCTCGCTAAGCCAAGCCCACGTAACCATGGCTGTTGGCACATAGTCTTTGGTCAAATAGAACCGGACTTGGTTTTTCCATAGCGCCGGTAAGATTTCTGTCCGAAAGTAGTCGCCGAGCCTGTGTTGCTTATGGTATTCGGACTTCGCAAGAAGCTCTACGGCGTACCCGGCACAGGCGTAGTCATCAAGCTTCACCATGCGATTTGCTCCCGACATGCACTGCGTTCGTGCAATGAGTTTACCTTCGTGCCTTCTGGGAGAAGAGCTCGCAACTCTTTTAGAAGCTTAAGATGGTCGCCAAACGGCGCTGCCAGGCGGGTTACGCAAACACGACCTTGGTCACAATTGTCCCAAATGGCATATCCGACGGGCTTCTTGTCGTCTGAGAAAGACAACAGCACCGTGTTCTTCTGAAAATGCGGCAACGCTGATGAATAGTAGTCGGAGATCGTACGATCTGAATGACCCTGCCAATAGTCAATATCAAGAATCGCCATCATGCCAAGTGACCTATATGCGTTGAGATTAGGATGGTTGTTGTCTGGCGGTAGAGCGCTCGTCAAATAATTTTCAGCTTTGTTCAACGTTCTAACTCCATGTGTTTTTTAAGAAGTTCAACGAGTGAAACCTTGCCCATCAAAGCATCCCACATGTGTTCTTTGGTGCCTTCAGCAAAAACTTGTGTCGCGAGATGTCGAGCTAACGGATAATTCCAACGATAATCGTATGAAGAATTTAGTTGCTGCAACGCTCTGGCGAGTGAGCAGGCATCTTCAAGGAAATAGCCAGAGTTATCAGCCACGTGAGCGGCGGTTGCTTCCGATGCCAGTCGGTGGCCGGAAGCCGACAAATACCTCAAGAAAACAAGTTCACTTATGAACGCGGAAATCTCGCGCGAAACCGGTACTATGAACCTGCCGGGTTCTGAGAATATCTGCAATGCGTGACCAAACTCATGCGCCATTGCCATCGCATCCAAGCAGGTACCCGAGAAACACATCGAAATTACGGGAGGCTGACCTTCTTCTTGTGCAATAGTTAAAGGTCCGAGGCCGTCAATGCGCTCTTCCCTAACATTGAGCTCAGTCGCACGCGCCGTCTCGGCAATATATGCAGCTTTGTCGGGGAACTGATCAATCCAAGCGTTTTTACATAACCGCCAGACAATATTTGACGCGGAGAACTCTGAGCGCGGTAAAAATTCAGGAGGAACGGTTTCGGTAGACTGTAACAACTGATCTTCGATTTGGTTCAGAGCCGCCACTGTGAGATTGGACGTCAGACCATGCAGCGTGAGCCAATCGTCTATTTTATATTGAGGCCGTCGGATTTCGCGACGATGTTCAAAATGCGCTCCAGTCCGGTTGTTAGATTTTTTTCCGTTTGCCTCGCGAAGCTCGACGTTAGAGAACTGTTCTTTTTCTACAACCGTTCCCACTCTATGTTCCCCCAAAATTCTCTGTTCACGAATTTGTTCCATCGCCGATAGTCAAAATCGCTTCAAATCATGCTCCACCCGCATAGATAGAGATTACAAATCACGGAATTTACTGATAGTTGGCGAACGGAAACGAAACATTACGAAATTTCTTTGGGTAAAGCTTTGGCAAAGAACGGTAAATTTTTTTTGAAGCCGCCACGAGATGGAAGTGACTTCAAACAGCTTTTTAAACTTCTGGTAGCAGCTGGAGCCGGACGCTCCGTTGACGCAAACGGATTTCCAGAAGGTCCTTGGACTCCGGAGCTGCTGACGGAAGCAATTTTGCATCTGGATGCAAAGGATGCAGATATCGAACTCCGGACAGTGCAATTTTGGTTCCAAGACAATGATCGGGGGATCAGTGCGAAAAATATCCGTTGGCTGGCTCGTATTTTTGGGTGTGATGACCCGTTGGCAACAAGCGACTGGCAAGCTGAACTGAGTGCCGCTCAGGATCGCCTACGAGCCAAGCGACGCACTCAGTTGTGTGCGCAGAGAGAGAAGGACGAGAAACTTTCCAAATCAACGAAGCAACAGGCGACGAAGATTCCTCCGCAGCAAAAACCTGCGCCGCGCGCCGATCCCCAGAACAAAAAGGTTCGATACAAAATCGGGCTGGCCCAAGCGTCTGAAGCTATTCTGCACGGGAAGTACGCATTTGGCCTGCCTCTGTTAGTGTTCCTCGGGGCAGTTTTCTTGGGATTGCTTTCTTACACGGTCAATCTTCATGACGTAGTATACAGTTCGAAAGACGCACTGGCAAAACAAGTCGGTTTCCTCTGGGCGCCGAACTGGACATTCAACTTTCTGATCGCGATCCCACTCTATTTGCTGTTCTTAACAGAGCTTTTGTCTTTTTGGACGACCAAAGGCCGTCAAGTTCTCCTCGGTAAAGACGAAGATGCTGCACAGCTTGGTTGGCAACGAGTGATCGATAATTCGTCCCTAGTTTTCTGGGCGGTTTTTCTGATTTGCCTGCCTGTTATTGGAGGCTACCAATGGATTACAACACGCCTTCTGCCTTTGATGAAAAGGGATCCTGGTACTCTGCCGATCGATTGGGGAAGGATTGCAATTGTGTCGCCCGACGTCTCTTCGGTGTCGGAGACAGTTATTTTTACTGGTTTGGTTTGGTTCTACATGGGCGTCTGTACGTACCTTTATTTCATCGGACTGACGATCATATACCTCATCACGCAAGATTTTTTAAAACTATCACAGCGTCCATCAACACTCCATGATCCTTACAGGCATGCAGAAGTAAAAAAGGTTTTGGAAGTGTTGCAAATTCAGGTTTTCCGATGCGCAGTGGTTGGCCTTTTTATGTGCATTACCATGAAGTTGCAATCGGCCTATTTATTGTCACGCAATGAGAATATTGTGCTTTGGTTGTTGAATGATGCTTTCCCAACTTGGGGAGACCCGAGAACCTCAACCAAAGGCTTTAACTACAGTGTTCCGGTGTTTTTCACGAGTTTTGTTGCTGCTTTGGTCACAGCTATAGTGTTTGCCAACAGTTACTTTACGACGCGCGGCACGCTAGAATTAAGAAGGAACGCAAGCGACGGTCTTGCGCGTTCAGATGTTAAAGTGGGCGAAAAGCGAAATTCGTTGAGGGTGCTACCTTTCGTAGTTGGGCTTCTTCTGGTCAGCTTCTTGGTCATCGGTGTGATGCCAGGGTTTTCACTTGTACTTTTTGTCGCCGCGTCCGTGGCGGTCTACGGTCTTTGTGACCCGTGGTTCGGACAACGTAAACATCTGAGCTACCCCTCGAAAATCAGACACTGACGTAAGCTACGATTTGTAAATCTGCTGATCTTCACCTCTCCTGGTCTTGTGCCTCCTCAACCGTTTCGAAGATATATTGCCCCAGCCATTCGCCACGAACCGTGAGCGTCCGTTGAACCCGCCCTAAGGCCTTTGTCAGATCGGCCGCTACACAGGCTCTCAAGCAAGTTGTGAGACAGTGAGTTCGGAATATCATTGCGTATATCTCGCGCAGTTCCTTTACGTTCCGCCGAGCGCAGCCACTTGAGAAGTGTTCAGGGGGTCCCGTTCAACTGAGACAACCTCCTGCGTGTTTTCTACGTCTCGAAAACGGTCCATTGTGGCCAGTTCGTCGGGCCAATGAGAGAACAGACACTTGGCTCAAGCAAAAACGCCCGGCAAAACACTCCCAGTTTTGGCAGGTTTTTGGCCACGAGCAGGGCTACATCTATTTGAATCCGATAAGAACGGTTATGTTGTATTTAGGGCGATTTCTCATCCTTCGCAGAGTCTGTCTTATGTTAATTGTGAGCGTGATGGTTTGGTGCCAGACCTTCCGTACACCATAGACACTGAGGTTTTCCTCATAGACCCGCTCGATCTCGATCTCGGGCTTGAGTACCGCGTCACGCTGCGCGCGATTTGAAAAGCGCGAAGGATCAGCGCGCCTGGTCAAATGTTCATAGAAAGTTGCTGGGGCAATCGGCAGTACGCGGCAGATTGGCTCGACACCATGATCAGCACGGTGATCCTCTATGAACCGGATCATCGTTGCAGTGGGCGGTCGAGCTCCGTCCCGCTGCACGGCAAAACATGCTTGCATGTGTGAGAGTGGGGGCAAAATATGTGGACGCTTTGCGAAGGATCTCATTGGCCTGCTTCAGTTCGCGAACCTCGCGCTCAAGCGCCTTCATCTTCTCAGCCTGTTCGCTTGTGACGCCGCCGCGTTGGCCTGTATCGACTAGGACCTTCTTGACCCATTCGTTTAGCGTTTGCGGCGCACAACTTATCTTCGATGAAATCGAGATGATTGCCGCCCAACGGCTTTCATGCTGACCCGCGCCATCCAATACCATCCGCACCGCACGTTCGCGCATTTCTGGTGAATACTTGTTCGCTGGCTTTGTCATAATGCTCCATCCTACTCATGAGTTGGAGCCTCCGGCAAATTAGGGGCGGTTCAGCAACAGTCCCCTCTCAACACTTCAGGAGTTTCATTATGTGGATGACCCCAGCACTCTTTTTAATGACCTCGTTGGTCTGTCTTGGAACGGCCGCCTTTTCTTAGGGCGACATAGACGCGGGCGAACAGGTTTTTCGTAAACGGGATGCCAATCAACGAAGATCGATCGACGGTAATTGCGCGGGCAATTGCATCACCTAATTTTGGATCAGCGCGCTCTCCCATTCGCTGAGAAATTTGTTTCGTTTGAGAGCATCGAGAAATGTCATCAAGGCGGGTTCAAGCGCAATGGCCTGACGTTCGGTTCCAATGTCGTTTACCGTGAGAGACGGCAAGGATCTCGCGTCATCGGTTAGATTGGACTGATATGTGACCAAATACCGAATAAACCGCTCGGCGGCTGTTGGTTTCTGAGAACCTTTGGAGACCAACGCGGTCCGCATCATAGTTGTTGGAAAATCTGAGGGTAGCACAATCTCTAATATGTCTTGGTTTTCGGCGCGGGCTTGGGCATAGCTGCCAAGAACGTTGTAAGCTACCGCAATGGTCCCATCGGTCAGATCGTCGATCATATCGCCCGAACAGCAGTAAAGCTTCGCGTTGAGCCCGCCCATCACTTCCATAAGTCGCCAAAAGGTTTCGGAGGCACGAGAGTCCTGTGTGGCAAACAAATAGCCAAGCCCAGAACGACGGACGTCGTAGGTCCCTATTCGATTTCTGAATAGTTCAGGCCGGGCACGCAGCGCCTCAATCAGCTCTTGACGGGATTGCGGGATTGGGACCCCTTCGAATTCTGTCCTGTTGATGACAATTGCGGCGGGCTCTGACGTAAAGGCGAACAGACTTTGACGCCATTCCGCCCAATCGGGATGCGAAATGTTCTCGAGGGCCAGCGCAAACCCATCATTTGTTAGTTTTAATTGCAGATCCATGGCGCTGGAGATTGCAATGTCAAAGGCCGTAGGATCCTTGCGAAACCGACGATCAAGGTCAGCTGTACCGGTCACTAAATACTCGATCGAAACATTTGGATTGGAGGCAACGAAAGACTGGAGGAGTGGTACGAAAAGTTCGGTGTCTGTGCTTGAGATGATGCGCAAAGTTGTTGAAGGATCTGCTTTCCCAAAGACTTGGCGGTCTTCCCAAGCCTGTGCCAACCCAGTGTGGGCACAGAGCAAGAAAACTAAAACGAAATAGATACGCACGCCCCGCCCTCCGGTTGGTTACTGAGTACAATTGCCCCACCATGGGCCATTGCCACATCCTGTGCGATCGTTAGCCCCAAACCCGAACCGATGGTACCTTCTGCGTTCTGACCGCGTTTGAAGCGCCCAACCAGCTTGTCAATTTCATCGGTCGGAAATCCCGGCCCGTGATCGCACACTGTGACTTGAGGGTGCGGATTGGCGGATACCGAGATCGCAATGTCACTTTCGGCAGGTCCGTATTTCATAGCGTTATCGATTAAGTTTCGTATAGCGCTTTGGATCAAAATGGCGTCCCCCGCGACAGGAACGGCCACTTCACCACGGACCGATAACGAAAGGTCTTTCATGTCCGCAATTGGCGACAGTCTTGAGACTAAATCGCGCACCAATTCGACAAGGTCTATGCCCTCCCTCTCTAAATGATCCGCTCGGAACGTGATCATGGCGTGATCCAGAAGTTGGCCAGCGGCGCGAGAGCTTTCATCGATGGCCCTGACCATTGATCGCATCGCTTCACGGTTTTCTTCCTTGTGAACCCGCTGCAACGTTGCCTCTGCATAGGACCTGACGGTCGCAAGCGGCGTGCGTACCCGGTGGGCGGCTTCGGCGATGAAGTCCTCTGATTGTTTCAACGACTGATCTAGCCGTCCCATGAGCGAATTCAGCGATTTGACCAAGGGCGCCATTTCTCGCGGGACTGCTTTTTGGAAGGGCGTCAGATCCTGTGGCCCTCGCCGTGTGACCGATGTAGTTAGTTTGTTCAGCTGCCCCATCGTCAACGACGTGGCCCATAACGACAAAGCAGCGGCCAGTGCGAAAAAGCCCATACCAAAAATGGCCGCATTGCGGGAAATCTGTTCAAGGGTTTCAGACAAGGCGTCCTGAGTTTGAGCAAGTGCTATTTGAATTTCGATCCGTTGATTTGCCCCGATTAACGTACGGGTCGCGCTGATCTGTCGAACAATTGCGCCGCGTGCCTCGTTGGTCTGAAAGTGTCGGTTCCCATTCAGACGATCATCTGCAAAGGGCAGTTCTTCATAGCCGGACAGAAAATTGCCATCCTGAAAGATTGCATAGAATACGCGATCATCTGCTGAGGTGCTAAGCATTGAGAAAGCGGCATAAGGGATGTCGACCTCGACGACACCGTCTCTGATGGCGGCCGCATCCAACATCGAGGTGACGGACGCGGCTAGGATATTGTCCTGACCTTGTTGGGCAACCTGCTCGGCAAAGTTTCTGACCACGAAAAACAAGAGTATCGCCAGCAAGGCTGCCCCACCGATCAACGTCACCATAAGTCGGTTTCTAAGCGAGCCAGCGACGGTCAGGTTACCCGTCATGGCCCAACCGGTACCCAAGCCCACGCAATGTGGTGATTTTCATGCTGGATCCTTGCAGGTGTCGGCGCAAGCGGCCGACATAGACTTCGATGGCATTTTCAGAGACATCGTCATCATAGGAAAACAATCGGTCCGCTAGTTTTTGCTTGGAAAACACCTGACCTGGCGCGTTAAGAAAAAGTTCTAGCAGGCGCAGCTCTCGATTGCGTAGGGTAATTTCGTTTCCGGCGACAACTAGGCTGCCCGCAACCGGATCAAAAGCGATGCCGCCGATCTCAATTGTCGTCTTGGCGATCCCGGATTTTCGGCGTAGAACGGCGCGACATCTTGCTTCCAATTCGGCATGATCAAATGGTTTCGTGACGTAATCATCGGCACCAAGATCAAGCGATCCGATTCGGTCCGAGACCTGACTGCGCGCCGTCAAAACAATCACAGGCGTGTCCTGATCGCTGGCGCGATGCTGTCTAAGAAACTCCCGCCCGTCACCATCTGGAAGCATGATATCTAATAGAATTAGGTCATACTCACTGGTCGCAACGAAAGCCCGTGCATCCACTAATTTTGATGCGTGATCAATGACATGACCATCCAAGCTCATGCGCGACAAGATCGCGTTGGCCAGCTCTTGATTGTCTTCAATCAGCAGGAATTTCATGAGGTGTCCGGACTATTATTTGCGTGTGACAGGTTAGTGTCAGGTTGACGTGCATTCTCTCATTTCAACTGAGCCGCCATGCGGACAGTTGTCAACTGGGAGGACAATATGTCGAATTTTAAGCTGGGCCGTCGCGCCCTAATCGCGGCTGTGGCCGCTTTCGGACTGACAGGGCCGGTTGCCGCTGATGGGCACCAAGTTCTGGACAGCATCCACTTTCTGATCCCCGGCGGTGCCGGTGGTGGTTGGGACGGAACCGCACGTGGTACAGGCGAAGCGCTGACTAGCGCGGGTATCGTCGGAAAAGCGTCTTACGAAAATATGTCTGGCGGCGGCGGCGGTAAAGCCATCGGTTTTCTGATCGAAAACGCGGAAAGCAACCACGGTACGTTGATGGTCAACTCGACCCCCATCGTGATCCGCTCGCTCACCGGTGTGTTTCCACACAACTTCCGTGATCTGACCCTCGTTTCCGGCACAATCGGTGACTATGCGGCCATTGTTGTCGGCAAAGACAGCCCGATCAATTCAATGAGTGATCTTTTGGCGGCCTTTGACGCAGACCCAAGCGGCACAGCAGTGGGCGGCGGTTCGGTGCCCGGCGGCATGGACCACCTTGTGGCAGCCATGGTGATGGAAGCGGCTGGCAAAGATGCGTTGGGTGTTAAATACATCCCCTACGACGCAGGCGGCAAAGCCATGGCGTCTTTGCTGTCAGGTGAAATCGCAGCCCTGTCCACAGGCTTTTCTGAAGCTGTCGATCTTGCAGACGCAGGCGAAGTCAAAATCATCGGCGTCACATCGGACGAACGCGTAGCCGCGGCCCCAGATGCACAGACCATGATTGAACAAGGCATCGACACCACGTTCGTCAACTGGCGCGGGTTCTTTGGTGCACCCGGCATGCCTGCCGAGCAAGTGGCCGCTTATCAGGACGCTCTTGATAAGATGTACGACACGCCCGAGTGGGAAGAAGTGCGTGCGCGCAATGGTTGGGTCAACATCCACAACAGCGGCGACGACTTCAAAGCGTTCCTCGAAGATCAAGAAAAGGTCATCGGCGATCTCATGAAGAAGCTGGGCTTCCTTTAAAATAATATCGGTAGAGTGGTCCGCCGCTCTGCCTAACCACGACTTGCCTTGGGAGGGGACGTTATGGCGTTGGATCGTTGGATTGCACTTGTGCTGTTGGGTATATGCCTAGCGTATGGTTATACCGCGTGGTTCACAATGGATGGCGACCTTGCTCCTTTCATGCGGCGAAACCCCATTTGGCCAAGCACCTTCCCCAAGGTTTTGTCCATTCTCGCTATCATCGCTGCGCTGGCCATTTTGCTTGGCTTTGAAAAAAGCGAGCCGAAAGAAGCCGAGATCGATTACCGTCGCTTGGGGGATTACCACCTTGGGCAAGCGCTTTTGTTGCTCGTTTTGATGATCGCTTACGCGCTTTGCTTGCGCCCCGTTGGGTTTCTAATTTCGACCTCGGCGTTCCTCATTCTAGGGTCTTACATTCTGGGTGACCGGAAGTGGCACATCATGCTGCCGGTGGCCCTAATCGCTACCGTGGCCGTTTGGTATTTGGTTCAAGAAGTTCTTGGTATCTATATGCGCCCCTTGCCGGGTTTTTTGGGAGGCTAACATGCTTGAAGGACTACTGATCGGCCTCTCAACGGCCTTGTCGTTTCAAAACCTTGCAATGGTCATTGCCGGTTGTCTGATCGGCACGTTTATCGGGATGTTGCCCGGGCTGGGCCCGATGTCCATCATCGCCATTATGATCCCTGTGGCCATTTCCATGGGCGATCCTTCTGCTGCGCTTATCCTTTTGGCGGGCGTGTATTACGGCGCAATCTTCGGCGGTTCGACGTCGTCGATCCTTTTGAATGCACCGGGGGTTGCAGGCACTGTCGCATCAAGCTTCGATGGTTATCCAATGGCGCGACAAGGCAAAGCCGGTAAAGCGCTGACCATCGCCGCCATTGCCAGTTTTGCAGGTGGCAGCATTGGCGCACTTCTTCTTATGATCTTTGCACCCGCGCTGTCATCAGTTGCGTTGCTGTTCCATTCGGCAGAGTATTTTGCCCTGATGGTCGTCGGCCTTTCAGCCATTGCCGCCTTTGCAGGCACGGGGCAAGTTGCCAAAGCGATGATCATGACCCTTCTCGGATTGATCATGGCCACCGTGGGCGAAGGTGCCTTGTTCAACCTGCCACGCTTTACGATGGGGATCTTGGATCTTCAATCAGGCTTCGGTTTCATCACGCTTGCGATGGCCATGTTTGCCTTGCCGGAAGCCTTATTTCTGGTTCTGAAACCTAAGAACCTTCAAGGTGACGACGGTGAGATCAAGGATCTGCGCATCACGCGCGCTGAAGCCAAAGCAATTGCGCCAGTGATTGGTCGTCAATCTCTGCAGGGCTTCTTCATCGGGGTTTTACCAGGCGCAGGGGCGACGATCGCGAGTTTCCTCGGCTATGCTGTCGAACGCAATATCGCGCCCAAGCATGAACAGGATGAGTTTGGCAAAGGTTCAATCAAAGGCCTTGCAGCACCAGAAACGGCCAACAATGCGGCCTGTACCGGCTCGTTTGTTCCGCTTTTGACGCTTGGTATTCCGGGTTCCGGCACAACTGCGATCCTTTTGGGTGCGCTGATTGCCTTGAACGTCACACCGGGGCCGCGCCTGATGCTGGATGATCCGCAGATTTTCTGGGCTGTCATTATGTCGATGTTCATCGGCAATCTTGTGCTTTTGATCCTCAACCTGCCCCTGATCCCCTACATCGCCAAAGTTCTGACCGTGCCACGCACATATCTGATTCCCTTCATCCTGTTCTTCACTTTGATGGGGGCCTACATCGGTCAGAACAACGCCACAGAGCTTCTTTTATTGGTTGGTTTTGGCATCTGCGCAACTGCGTTGAAGTTTGCGGATTACCCTCTTGCGCCCTTGCTGATCGGGTTCATTCTAGGCGGGATGATGGAAGATAATTTCTCGCGCTCAATGCAGCTATACGATGGTATTAGCTTTATCTGGGAGCGCCCGATGACCCTTGGTCTATTGGTGATTGCGGCTATTCTTGTAGTATTGCCGAGCTATCGCAATCACCGAGCAAAGGCAAAAACGCTGGGTGTGGCCGACGGCGACTGAACGTCGTCAACACCACACCAAATGTGAATGCAAATAGTGGTCGCTTTAATAATGTTGGGACTGCTCACTGCTGCATTGAGTTTTACCCTGACAAATGTGATGCAAGCACGTGATTTTAGACAGCCAAACCAAAAAGCTGTCTTACGATGGTGACCACCCCTCGTACGCCTGGTTATCGAGTTTGGATATGTCCGTTCTTGATCGTGTTTCTATGCACTGCAGTGTCGCCTTTGCACACCTTAATGATTGGAAGCTTTATCGGTAGCCCAACAACCTCTTGAGCGCCGCATCGTCGCTTTCAACTCTGTCGTTTCGGTACTTTTTGTCGATATGAGTGATGTAGTCAAAATACGGATCATATTGGTGATTTATGTCTCGTATAACATTTTGATAGGTCGGCGCTTTATCCGTACAGATTGACACTGGCCTATGGAGCCGGACGCGCTCGATCGCCTTTTTCAGAAAGGTTTTTGCTGCGTTAGCATCACGTCGCGCTGTTAACCGGAAATCGACCAGCTGACCGTCTGCATCGATTACCCGCCAAAGATAACGCCATTTACTGCCCGACAGTCGCTGATTGCAGCGATGAGAGGGTTCCGCCAATGCGGATGTAGGTTTCATCCATTGCCCGGTAGGCGATCATGAAATGATCTGCCGAGAGGGGACGTGCCAATTCAGGCTTGCCCGTCGTAGATAACTTTCGGTGCGCTTCGTCAGTTCCGACCCAAACTTCTGGACCCAACGAAAAACCGTTGATCGATCGACGTCGACGCCACGTTCGCCCAAAAGATCCGCGACATTTTGGTAAGAAAGTGGCTAGCGAAGATACATCCGCACAGCAGACAAAATGATCAATGCTGGAAAATGGTGTCGTTTGAACGGCTGTTTTCTACGCATCTTTGCCCCCTGCCCAAAGCTAAATTAGCGTTTAACAAGTTAATGCAACAGTCCCGCTTGCAGAGATGCGACATGAAAATCCAGTCTGATGTGCTGCTTCTAAGAGGTTTTCGCTACCCCCGTGAAATCGTCGCCTACGCCATTTGGGTTTACCACCTTTGCTCGTTGAGGTACTTTCGTCAATTCAAGTGCAAGCCTCTTTGATGCAGCGCCGGGAACATTGCCCCAGTTCGTGATCCAGCGATAAAAGATCGGCGTCAAAAACAATGTGAAAACCGTCGCAAACCCTAAGCCGCCCACGATGACCCAGCCGACTTCTCTGCGTGCTTCGGCACCAGCACCAGATGTGAGCACAAGAGGCAAGCCACCCAGCACAGTCGATACCATCGTCATCATGACCGGGCGGATGCGCAAGCGCAGTGCATTGCGAATGGCTTCGTCAATGTCTTGGCCCGCTTCGCGAAGCTGGTTCGCAAATTCGACGATCAAGATACCGTTCTTGGCCATAACGCCGATTAGCATTACCAGACCAATCTGGCTGTAGTAATTCAGAGAGCCACCGCTGAGCGAAATCGCCAACAATGCGGCTGCAAGCCCAAAAGGCACCGTCAACATGATCACGACCGCGCTTGCGAAACTTTCAAATTGCGCCGCTAGAACCAGCATGACGATCAACAGGGCCGTTCCGAATACGACATACATCGCTTGGGTGCTGTCGTTCAGCGTTGCGGCCTCGCCCGTGAAGGATAGGCCAATGCCATCAGGTAGCACGTCTGCCGCCAATGCGCGGGCGGCGGTTATTGCATCAGAGAGGTTCACGCCCTCACCAAGGTTGGCTTGCAAAGCCACCGACAACGCCCCACCAAGACGGGCAACCTCAGCGTCACTGACAACGGTATCCAAAGACGCAACAGAAGACAGCGGCACGTAAGATCCGTTGTCCAATTGGATTGAGATCGACGAAATGTCAGACGGATCATCGATTGGCGGACCACCCGGCACAACGTTCACGTCAATTTCGGTGTCGTTCTCAAAGACGCTGACGGCGATCGTGCCGCGCGCCAATGCGCTGACCAAGCCGGTCACTGAGGCGGGCGTTAGGCTCATGTCGCGTGCGGCGGCCTGATCCACGGTCACTTGCAGTTCCGCACTGACGGGTGACGACGACAGCTGTGGGTTCACAAAAGCCGCGTCATCTGACATCGCGGCAACCATTGTTTCGGCGGCAGCTGTCAGTTCTGTAAGGTTATTGCCGGTCACGGCCAACCCAAGGCCGCTGCCGCCGCCGCGAATGTTCAGGCTGTTGGAGGATCGCGCACTGACTTGTACACCAGGAATGGCGGCAAGTTGTCTGCTTAGTTTTGCAACCAGTTCGGCCTGCGAAAAGTCACGGTCCTGCCAGTCAGGAAGCCGCACAATGATCAGCGCGCTTGTGCCGCCGCCGACGCCCACGATGCTTTGGATTGTTTTGATCTCACCGCTTCGAAGATAAGGGGCTAGGATTCTTTCGGCCAAGACCACTTGCGTATCTAGGTAGTCCACCGTTGTGTCAGACGCGCCTCGCGCCTGCACAATAAAGAAACCGCGATCTTCTGTCGGCGTGACGCTGGATGGCAGGGTGATTGCAAGACTGACGGCGTAGATGACCATGGCCCCCGCAATGGACAGAACCAAAACAGGAGTGCGTATGGACCAGTCCATCACAGCGTCAAACCCGCGGGCCCAAAACCCCGGCGCGGGGGTATCAGTTTCGGATAAGGCTTTTGCTTTTCCCGGATCCAGAAAGGCAGATAGCACAGGTGCAAGGGTCAGGGCCGTGATCGATGACAGCGTGACAGCGAATGCCAAAACGAACCCAAATTCAGAAAACACACCTCCCGCTTGACCGGGTAAAAACGAAATCGGAATAAAGACCGCCGCAAGCGTTGCAGTCGTAGAAACAACGGCGAAGAACACCTCGTTTGTGCCCGCAGCGGCCGCCGCAAAAGCACCCATGCCTTCTGCTCGCTTGCGAACGATATTTTCAACGACAACAATCGCGTCATCGACGACCATGCCTGTGGCCAATAACAACGCTAACAGGCTAATGGTATTTATCGAAAAGCCTGTCAGCCATATGGCGGCTAGAGTGCCGATGAGGGCAACTGGAATTGTGATGGCGGGGATTAAAGTGGCCCGCGGTGAACGTAAGAAAAGAAAGATTACGGCGATGACAATTGCCGTTGCAAGCAAGATAGAGTTCACAACTTCTTGGATCGACCCTTCTATGAAAATCCCATCGTCCGAGGCGATTATCAGCTCCACTCCCTCTGGCATTTGTTGGCGCAGTTCTTCAACTGCGGCATTCACGGCTTGCGAGATTTCCAACGTGTTTCCTACGGATTGCCGCGTGATGTCCAAACCAATGGCTGCCTGACCGTTCACGCGGGAAAAGACCGAAGCCTCTTCTGGCCACAGTTGAACCAAAGCCACGTCTGCCACTTGGGCCGTGTTATCAATTCGTAGGTCTTCAATGGTCTTGACGGTGACCGCTTGATTGGCAACGCTGAGGGCCAAAGTTTGGTTTGTTCCCTCTAGTGCGCCAAGGGCGGTGTCATCGCGCAATGTGGCCAGTGCGGTGCTTACATCAAACACGGTCAATCCGCGGCTAAGCAGCGATGGCATGTCCAACTGGACCTGAAATTCATTCGCGCGACTGCCTTGCACGGTGACCTCGGCGATACCGTCAATGGTTGAAAGCCTTTCATAGATTGTGCTTTCGGCAATTTGGGTCAATTCATCAAAGCTGGCGTCGCCCAATAGTGCTAGCCGGATGATCGCATCCGAGTTGCTGTCGCTTTTTGAAACAGTCGGTTCTTCGGCATCGTCAGGCAAGGATCGCACGGTGGCCGATACAATTTCTCGGGCCTCATTGGCCGCGACATCCACGTCCGTTCCGTCAGACAGATCAATGGTAATCCGGCTGGACCCCGAACTAGACGTGGACTCTATAAACGATAGCCCCTCGAGGCCGCTAAGCGCGTCTTCGAGTGGTTGTGTAATTTCACTGTCGACAGTTGCAGGAACCGCGCCTTCATAGGTCGTGCTGACTGAAAGGACTGGCCGATCAACATCCGGCATTTCGCGGACATCAATGTTGTTGAGGGCGGCCAGACCTGCTATTATGATCAACAGGTTCAAAACAAGGCCAAGGATAGGTCGCGCGACAAAAAGACCAGCCAACCCTGTCACTTGCAACGTGCGTTCAACACTCATTTATCGGCACCAGCCGCATCGGTTACAGTGGTACCCGCCCGCAATTTTGCGGCTCCCTCTGTAATGATGGTTGCACCAAGTGGAAGGTCTGTTTCCACCCAAACACGTGTACCATTGCGGTAGCGGATAGCAGCGGGATGCGGTGATGCGACGCCATCTTCAACCGTCCAAATATTTGCGCCTCCCCGCCTCCATGTAACAGCTGTGGCCGGCACGACAGGAAGAGGTTCTGTCTGTTCAACGACACGAACAGACAATGTCATGCCTGCAATCAAAGCTCCATCTGGATTGTCAATTTCCGCACGCACTGTTGCACTGCGCGAAGTTGGATCGAGCTCGCTATCAAAGGCTATAATCGTTCCATCAAAAACACGCCCGGCATAGGAGGGCGTGCTAATCTGAACAGGTTTTCCTGTCTCTAGCAACGCAATCGAACGTTCAGGTACCTCAAACTCTGCGACGATCGCCGTGGAATCATTGATTGTGACAATTGCATCACCAACGTTCAGATAGGCCCCGACTTGCACGTCACTTAGGCCAAGCGAACCACCGATTTTTGCTGTGATTGTGCGTTCATCCAATGCATTTTGCGCGACATTGACATTGAATTCAGCCAGCTTCAAAGCGACTTCTGTTTCAACGAAAATGATGTCAGTGATGGTCGAGTTGCCGTTGTTGCGAAGCGATTCATAGCGGTTAAACAGATCCTGAGCCTGCTCCAGTTCCGTCACCGCGGCGTTCAACGCGATCTGTTCCGCCCGATTATCTAACTGCAAAAGAACATCGCCTGCCGCGACCACATTGTTCGCATTAATCGATACGTTTGTGATTTCACCGGCCACGCTCGACACAACTTTGATACTGCGCGAAGAAGTCGCCGTCCCGATGGTGGTTAAGACCAAATTGTAATGTCTTGCGGACAAAGGCTGCATCACGACGACTGTTTCCTGCCCCACTCTTTCAGCACGCCCATCGCGGTCAGGCCGCTGTTCCTCTGATTGCGTGGCATCAATGCCAGCTACACGTTTGATCGCTTCGGGTACCCCGAACGAGAAGAAATAAGCGGCGCAAAGAACGCAACCAGAGGCAAGAAGGACAAACAGTTGTCGCACAAAACGTTCCTTGTTTTTATGAAATGGACAGCACGATCTGTTTCCACGGATATTACACGTTCAAGTTCCATACTTCCGTCGGACTATAGGTTAACTTGTATTCACGCTTAAAATTTTCGTCACATTTAGGAACCACGATAGGCCTATCGAGCGTGAATCCTTCTAAAATCAATAACATTAGGTTCTTATGTAAAGTCGCGCGCTTAGGCCTTTGTTGATTTTGTAGAACAGTTCTGCTCTCGACACACGATGCAATATATATCCAGAGGGCAAGAACCCATTTAAGTGAATGAGTGACCTCTTGATCTGCGAATATTCCAGATGAACGGGTCATCCAGATCTTGATGGATTGAATTTATGACGACCCTACCAAATCGCTGGAGTGCACCGCAAAGACGCGATTTACTTCGCTGCATTCAACGCGGCGCGCAAGACGTGGCGATCACCGATGTGATTGGCAAGTGACAACGACACGAACCGTTGCTTCTTGAACCTGGTGTGTGGATCGGCGCAGCTCCGCTGATGCCTTGGAGCCAATGAGAGGGAAGCAAGCGGAAATCCATCGGAGCTCGCGGTGACGATATAGCGGGCCGCTCACAGAAGGCGGATATACGTCAGCAATCATGATCCTGAACCAGACCAAACAGACCGTTGCAATTAGGCGGGGTCCATATACATCCACACAGGACGTTCAAGTCCTTATAAACCAAAACTGGGATGCTGCGCTGCACGATAAGGTCAGCTATGCACAGATCACGATCTTTGTACCGATTTAATTCAAAATCGACCAAGTGAATTTATGTTCCAATGCGGTGCAAAGTAGTTGCAGTTCACAGCAACTGAACCAATGAAGCACACAAGCAGACTCTAACTGCAATCAACGATCCTTGTGCCAGTCATATTGGATCTGGGGCGCTAATTTCACAAGTGATGAAGTGTCCATGTCGTTCAACAGAGCCAGAAAAGGCAGATCAATTTTGTTTTTCAATAAAGACAACCAGTAAATACGTCACCAATATAGAGAACCCTATTGCGAGAGATACATAGCACAACGGCAACCCGGTATCAGAGAGTGGACATGTCGGTTTACCGAAAAGTTCAAGCGTAGTGCCAAGAGCGGCTAGTAGAATGACCGGTGTAGCACCAGCTAAGAACAGCCAAGTCAGCCTGCGCCACCATACCAATGCCGCGATAGCCATTGCCGCATAGCAAATTGAAACCAAGTAGCAGGCCGGGATTGGCCCAAGTGCTGGGCATGCGTCACCCGTTTGAAAATGGGTGAGCGAGATCGGAACGATCCCGCTCAGCACCACCACACACGCGAGCACAACACCCACGCGCAAAAAGCGACTTACCCAAATCACTGTGCAGAGCTGTCGAAGGTCAATGTTTCATCGCGGAAGTTTCCGTCTTGTGTGACGGAGGTTCCATCGATGAAGTTGACCGTAATGGTACTTGCGCTTTGCGCACCCAAACCTGCGATGATCATGCGGCTGCTGTCTGACAGCAGGCCTTCACCGGATACATATGGCTTAAAAAGCGACGATCCGTCTTCCAAAGTAATTTCAACCATCGCGCCGATACTGTCGAGGTTTTCGGGCAATTGAATTTTCAAGAAACCGTTTGGGTTATCGCCCGCGCTGATGAAGGCTTGTGAGTTGCCCGCGATATTAATGTGCACAACATCCGAACGACCGTCGCCATTGAAATCAGCGGTTAACGGCGCGATTGAATATTGGCGATTAACGACACCATTCAGTGTGCCCACCTCGGCCATTTCACCGGACGCCGTCTGAACCAACATACGACCTGGAAGGCGCAATACTGGAATTTTATGGAACGGTGCGGTTACGAAGTTCTGCGACACGATGAGATCTTCGCGGCCATCTAGGTTCAAATCTTCGTTGCTCAGGCCCCAACCGAATTCGTAATCAGCGATCTTCATCGCTTCACCTTCTTCGGAAAAGGTACCGTTCCCATCAGATACAAAGGCCATCCATTCGCGGTTCAAAGGTTGGTCGTCGCGCAGATCGCCCCGTACCATAAATGTCGGCGGCGTAGATCCGATGTTGGAGAAATTGTAATCTGTCACGCCATCGTTGTTAAGATCGGCAATCCCGATACCCATCGGATATGATGGTAAATCAGTATTTGGGTTTTCAATGTTCGTGAAGTGGCCGGTACCGTCGTTTTCGTAGGTCCGAATATTACCAGTGTCATGGGCCACGATCAGATCTAAATCACCGTCCCCTTCAAAGTCGCCAAATGTGGCTTGGAAAGTGTTGTGCAAAAAGTAGACGCCACGCTCTCGGGTTTCATTGGCAAACGTGTTGTCACCCTTGTTTATGAACAGTTCCGATGTGCCGCCGTATCCATCACGGTTGAAGATATTCAAGCCTTCGATTTTGTCGTTTTGAATGTATCCAGAAACGAACATGTCGAAATGGCCATCCCTGTTCACGTCAGCTACTGCGATTGATAGGCCTGTTGTGTTTTCATTCATTTGTGTGTCCAGCTGTTCGCTGGTGAACGTGCCCCCGTTGTTTGTATAGAGCCAGATACCTTCGGGGTGGGTGACAAGCATATCAACGTGCCCATCCTTGTTGTGGTCTAAAACCAAAGCGCCAAGCGCTGTGCCGTCGCCGGGTTTATTCAGGCCTGCTTGATCTGCTACAGCAACAAATTCGCCGTTTTCAAATTTGAAAAGGCCGTTCTCTTGTTGGAAGCTGCCACCAATGAAAAGTTCTTCTGTGCCGTCACCATCAATATCGATCGCGGCGCTACCGGTCATTGGCAATGAGGTAGCATCTTCGTGCGATTGCAAGAACGGGACTTCAACATGGTCGAATTCCGGAATGATCGTATCGCCAAGATCAACGTCATAATCCACACGACGATCGTTCAACGTATATGCCGACATCACAACGACCATTGTGCCCATTACTGGCACCATGACCATTGGAATATATTTCAGTTTTCCGAGCATTGCTTAGCCCTCCAAGTTTAGTTTTGAGGCAACACGAAGCGATACCGAAAACATGACGAAATACGAAACGTTCAGGGCGATCGGCATAATGTATTTGCCAATAGCAGGTATGGTGAAGAAAATGATGAATGACACGATGATCAAGAATATCGGGTTAAGCGCTGCCATTGCACGTGGGTAATGAGATCGGCCAGTCATGCACAGCCAAATAAAGATCACCGACAATGCGAGAACACCAAGTCGCACGACCTGCAAAAGGCTTTCGTATCGTAACTCGTATAAGGCCAACTGCTCTTCGATCCCACCGGCGGCCACCAATTCAACGGCACTCGCGCGCGATCCGATCCAAACCGCCCCAACAACACAGGCATACGCCATCATCAGACCTGCAACGCGCGCAGCAACCTCATGGGCGGGACGTAACATTAGATAGATATGAGCAGCCCCCACAACGTAAAGAGGAGCCCCAAAAACGCCAAAGAAATGGCCGATCGTGGCACGTTCACGTGTGACGCCTTCAAAGAACGCAAAGGTATCTGTATATCGCGCAAGCTTATCATAGTGCAGCAGGAATTCACCAATCCCTACAAGGATCGCAGCAGCAAGTCCCACCTGCCCTGTGAGCATGATCAATCGTTTATGTGTCATTCGGAGTGTTCTTTCATCATCCAGCCTTGGTGGTTCAAAAAACCAATAGCGACCCGGAGGGCCGTGAAATTTGTCTGTTTTCGGAGGCCTTTAAAGCGTCTTTCGCTCATTCCAGAAAGGCGCGTTTCATTGATTTCGCTTGCAACATTTACCCATCACCGAAGCAACTACCCACAAGCCAATGTGATCAAACGTGAGATATTCGAGGGTGAATGGGGGCGTCATCAGATATGTGAAAATCGGCTTCCTATTGGACTGTTTGTTGCGCATTAATTTACCTTCACTGGCTAAGACGCTCAAAAGCGAAAGAACGTTACAAAATTCTTTAAAAAATACTTTTACTCCTGTTGCGCCGGGCCATGGTAGGCGACAGTGCGACATGGATTAAAAAGAAGACTGACACACGGCTTGAACCGCGCCGGGTTTGCCGGAGGCTCCAACTCATGAGTAGGATGGAGCAGCATGAACAGAACAACGAACAAGTATTCCCCAAAAGTGCGCGAACGTGTCGTACGGATGGTTTTGGACAATCAAGGGCAGCATGACAGCCGGTGGTCTGCGATCCTGTCGATTTCTGCGAAGATCGGCTGTGCGCCGCAAAGGCTGAACGAATGGGTGAAGAAGGTTGAGGTCGACACTGGCCAACGCGGCGGGATCACAACCGAGATGGCCGAGAAGACGAAAGCCCTGGAACGCGAGAACCGCGAGTTAAAGCAGGCCAACGAGATCCTTCGTAAAGCGTCCGTATATTTCGCCCCCACTCTCAAACATGCAAGCATGTTTTGCCGTGCAGCGGGACGGAGCTCGACCGCCCGTTCAAGAAATGATCCGCTTCATTGACGATCACCGCGCTGATCATGGAGTCGAGCCGATTTGCAGGGTTCTGCCGATTGCCCCAGCGACGTTCTACGACAATAAGGCCAAGCTGGCCGATTCGTCGCGTCTGTCGGATCGGACCAAACGTGATGAGGAACCCAAGCCCGAGATTGAACGGGTCTTTGAGGAGAACCTGAAAGTCTATGGTGTGCGCAAAGTCTGGCATCAGATGCGCAGAGAAGGCTTTGATATTGCTCGATGCACCGTTGCCAGACTGATGAAGGACATTGGCATCGAGGGTGTCATTCGCGGTAAGAAGCCCAGAACAACGATCCCAGATAAGGCGCTGCCGTGCCCATTGGACAAGTTGAACCGCCAGTTCCACGCACCAGCGCTGAACGTACTCTGGGTGAGCGACTTCACCTATGTCGCGACGTGGCAAGGGTTTGCGTGTGTGGCCTTCGTCATAGATGTCTTTGCCCGCCGATTAGTGCGGTGGCGTGTCAGCCGCACCGCCACTGCCGGATTTGTCTTGGATGCTTTGGAACAGGCCATTCACCAACGCAGGCCAGCACAGAACCAATTGGTACATCACTCAGATCGCGGATCACAATATCTGTCGATCAAATACACCGAACGACTGGCGGAGGCGAAGATCGCCCCGTCAGTCGGCAGCGTCGGGGACAATGCTTTGGCCGAGACTATCAACGGCCTGTTCAAAGCAGAAGTCATTCACAGACGCGGGCAATGGCGCAGCTTTGAAACAGTCGAATATGCCACCCTCGAATGGGTCGAATGGTTCAACAATCGCCGTCTGCTGGAGCCAATCGTGAACATCCCGCCAGCCGAGGCCGAGGCAAACGTCTATGCCACTATGGAAAGATCAGACATGGCAGCGTAACTAAGATAAATCAGCCTCCGGAAAACCCGGCGCGGTTCATACCGTGAAGTTAGAAGGCCCAGCTAAGGAAGGCTATGGTAGTCTTCTGTTTGCCATAATTCGCAGTTTCACATTGATCCGGCCTAGAACCTAAGGTCATAATCGACCTGACCGCTAACGAGATCACGGCGCGTGCGTAAACCAGACCTTGCCGCTAATTCCTCAAAGGTTTGCGTCAAGCAAATTGCGCCATAGCGCTTGGACAAGTGGCATCTAAAGCTTAAAGGTTTCTTTCATCCCACCTCAACAACAGGCTGGCTCGAAAACGGCACTCTGTAGGGCGAATTCAAACCAAGGTCAGCAAAGACAGCGCTTGGGCAGCTAATGTCTGCGCACAGCAATCGGCCGACATATTCAGATCGATCTTTTCCCGTCATTCCAAGTTTGGGAAGCCCCAATGTCAGCGTTGTAGCTGCTCGGATGCAAGGATCTAGCACGACACCCTCTGCACCGTCATAGCCCGAGGGAACGTCCAAGGACAAAACCGGTGTGGCTGTCGAGTGTGTCGCATGAATGAAGTCCGCGACCTTGCCGCGTGGCGCACCATTGAGGCTGTATCCAATCAGCCCATCAAGGATCAAGTCGTATCCGGACGCAAGATCTTGTGGCTCGATACGGTCAACATTTCCAATCTTGTTCAAAATTTCAAACTGGGCGCGGGGTACGTCTGACATCACATCCGCGGTGCGACTGAGCGCGACATCACATGTCGCCCCCCAATTCACCAATCGGCGCGCAGCGACAATCGCACCGCCACCATTGCCGCCCGTGCCAGCCAACACCGCGATACGTTTGCCCATAACATTGCCGCCCAGAAACATATCCCTCGCCACATTGGCAAGTTGAAGTCCTGCGTTTTCCATCATTTGGAAAAGGCTGATGCCAACCTCTTCCATCATCCGCCGGTCGACTTCGATCATCTGGTCTGTGGTCACACATGGCAGGTCAGTGATCACTGGGTAGATGTTTTGCAAAAGCCTCATTCAAGAGCCGTAATATCGTTTAATGCCAAATGCGCCCCAGCTGGCCCAAAACACAAAATGCGATCTCCGGCTTGCAGGCGCACTTCCTCCGAAGGTTGCGGGGTATTGTTCAGCTGCAAGACTGTC
Source organism: Paracoccaceae bacterium (assembly GCA_039975755.1). GTDB lineage: Bacteria > Pseudomonadota > Alphaproteobacteria > Rhodobacterales > Rhodobacteraceae > JABSSA01. Next base: position 29,807 of record JBDWGM010000055.1, read on the forward strand.
AGGCCAAGCCCGGATGGATCAACTGTGCAGTCATTTTGGGCTGTATGCTCCGCCATTTGCGTTCCATCGGGCAGTTCCATCAACACGAGATGTTGCCCGTCATCAAACCATCCAACCCGCTTAAGAGCGACAGCAATCACGCCGCAAACCAAACGGTCAAACGCATCACTCATCGCGACGGCACAAATCACGATAACCGCCAGCAGCATATAAAGAATCGTCCAGACAACCGCCCCGTCCTGTGTGCTCGACAGGCCAAGGATGACGGCAGAGGCCAGCGAAACCACGCCCAGATGTCCCGTGAACATCAACCCAATGAGCACCTTGCGCCGCACCGGATGGTGCATGGTTGTCTCTGCCTCTTGTGTTGTGAAACCCGTGCCGGTCAACGCCGAGATACTTTGGAACCGCGCGGCATCCAAAGACATCCCCGTCAGCCGCAAGGCCGTGCCGCCAATCCGGACAACGATCAACGACACCGCAAGAATAATTAGCAATGAAAGGGCTGCAGTCATGGCTTATACGAGGTCCGCGTCTGTCATGATCTCAACCAAGGCTGGCCTTTCCACGATAGCATAATCAGGTGTTCGCTCAGCCAATGTGCTCAGTTTGCAGATTGAGGTTTTGTTCATGAGGTTTCCTTTGACGGGCTGATCGTGTGGTTAGTATCGGCGTGGGGCGCCATGTCTTTTACCTTACGTGCATACCAACGCGCGCCGGGTGCTGCGGTGATGCCATGCAGTACCGCGCTTATCCAAACAGTGTTAATCGCGAGGTGCAAAATGTCTTCACCCAGATCATGGGGCAGGTTTTCAACAACCAAAAGCGCAAAAAGCGCGGTTGCCAGTCCGCGCGGCCCGAACCATCCGAAAAACAGTTTGGTCACAGGCTGCGCGTCCGTGCCGATGAGCGAAATCCAGATGGCCAGCGGGCGGACGACAAAAAGGCTGACAAGGATTAGGCCCAGCATTGGCAGCGTCAGATGTGTGATCGCGTCAGGCACAAGCGCCGCCCCGAGCAGGAAAAAAGCCGACCACGTCAGAAGCTGGCCCTCGCTTTCGGTGAATTCATAGACGAATTTGCATGCGCCTTTGATAATCAGCCCAAACGCGAGGCCTGCGACAAACGCCGAAATAAATCCGTTTCCGCCGATCAGCACAGCGCCAAGATAGGCCGTTCCCGCAAGAGCGAGCGCGCCAATCCCTTCATAGATCTCAGCCGTTGTGTGCGCGGATTTGGCCCGCAACAATGCCCAGCCGCCAACGCTACCGACAAGAACCCCCACCACAGGGCCAAGTAATATCTGTTTGGCCCCAAAAACGATCCAGTCGGTGCTGTCTTGCGTTTCTGATGCGGCCAGCAGCGCGGCAAAGAACAGAACCGCAGGCAAGGCGAGGCCGTCATTCAAACCACTTTCAACAGTCAATGCCCTGCGCGGTCTTATGGGGACAGCCTCGTTCGAGACAACGGCTTGCCCAAGTGCTGCATCTGTCGGCGCAAGGATAGCCGCGGCCAAGGCCACCGCAACAATGGACCAGTTAGGCATGAAAATAGCACCCGCAAATACGCCGAATACCATAGCCAGTGGCAGTCCAATCACGAGCATCCGAACTGGCCAGACAAAGCGGCGACGCAATGCCGCAAAATCGGTTTTGGCCGCATCAAGGAACAACAATACAACCAATGCCACCTCGGCGACCGGATGCAAAAGTGTCTCGGCGAATTCAGGTGGGATGAGGCCGCTTGTGGAAAACGCGACGCCCAATCCCAGAAAAATCATGGGCGCTGTTAAGATCGTCGATGACAGTCGATTGGCGACAAGCGCATATCCCGCAGTCATGACGCAAATCATAAAGAAACCAGCCAATTTTAACCCCCTCAAAGCAAATCTGCGACACCTTCAAGCTACCCATAGACACATCAGCGCTAGATCGAATAAAATTTTTTGTGATAGCAGGTAATCGATCCATCAAAGTAAAAATTGGACGATCGTGCAGCATTGATCTGTCTGGGCTCACAGGAGACCTTCGTTGCGTGACCTGCGAAGGTCCTCTGTAGGTGGCTCCTGCATTGCAAGCGTTTTCTGTCGATGTCTGCGGTCATTTTTTCCCAAATCTGGGCATGTAACCAACGTGGGGCCCGGGCAAGGATGGTGCCTGAGTCATGCGAGTGGGGTGCGTCTGGTCGAACATCAATGCCTCCTTGCCATGAGTTCCTAATTGCTTAAAGGTTACGTTTGTAACTAAAAACGGATAACTTAAAGAAATGACGTCCGCCCAGCCTGACACTGACCTGTCCGACTTTTTGCCCTTTCTCCTGTTCCAAGCCGCAGAATTAAGCAGCCGCAATTTCCAACATCATTACCAATCGCGTTATGGAATGTTGCGCACCGAATGGCGGGTCATGTTTCATTTGGGCAGCGATGGCAGTCAGACCGCCAAACAAATTTGCAACCGAGCGTCTTTGCACAAAACCAAAGTCAGCCGGGCCGTCAAAGCCCTAGAGGAAAAGCGGTTCTTGTTTCGTGAAACGGTGACCCACGATCGTCGAAGCGAGTTGTTGTGTCTGACCAAACAAGGCCAAGCGACCTTTGCCAAATTAACTGTCGTGGCCACAGAGTTTGACAAGACGTTTGAACAATCGCTTGGGGCAAAAGAGCACGAAAAGCTCGTGGCAACGTTGCAAAAACTAATCATGCTGCATCAGGGAAAAGGATAATTAACCCTTTTTTACCGTACCATCTGCACACCACAGGTCAAAAATTTCCAACGCCTTTTCCGCAAAACCGGCGTCGTTGATGTGATGGGGGATTCTGTGCGCTGAAACATTCACCGGTAGACTTGACTCAATTTCGGTAAGGAAAGCAGCTAGGCCTTCAGCGTTATGTAGATCAGCGCCTTCACGGTCCCATTCCCCTAACCCTTTCTCGGGGAGGATCATCGCGACAGGCCCCTTTGCGGTTGCGAGTTGTTCACAATGCGCGCGTGCGACTTGTTGGGTTTCCGCCGCTTGCAAAACAACCGATGTCAAAAGACGGTTGTGCGCATGTTTCGCGTGGTTTTCCCATTTTTCATCAATCGGCTTCCAACCAACAACATCGACCAGATCATAGCATCCAGGTGCCACGATCTGCGGGGTGCCGTTTGCGCCCGCGTTGGTCAAGCGATCCGCTCCGGCAGAGATATTGGAGCCTTGGATATGGTTGCCCAGTTCCTGGGTGCAAAAATCAAACACACAGGCAAAGGCGCCCTGCGCAGCAAGACTTTCAAATGCGCGACCGCCCATGCCGGTGGCATGAAACACCGCAACCTCAAAACCGCGTTCTTCCAGCGCAGGTTTTAGTGAAACCATATACCGCAGCGCGGTCTTGCCGAGCGATGTCATCCCAATCAAAGGTTTGCTCCGGTTCATAGGTTCAACCGCGCGCGCGGCACCCAAAACAGCACCTGCCGCCTGACTTAACGATGCTTTGCAAACGGAATTAAGGCCATAAAGCCCGCCAGCCCAAAGGATCATCTGTGTATCTGCGGCCAACCGTTCAGCAGGAATTAAGGGCGAGAAAGACACAGTCGAGACGATATATTTTGGCACGCCCAACGGCAAAGCAGAACACACATCCAGCGCCAGATCCGTGCCCATGGTGCCGCCAAGAACAATCATTGCGTCGATTTTGCCTTCGCGGTGTAGACGGGCGGTGAGCAAAGCGGCCCCCTGCCCCATGATCTGCATCGCGGTGTTTTCATTGCCACTATCGATCGCAGCTTTGATCGAGCTTCCGCCTTCTTCAGCCACATCGTGTTTGGAAAAGTCGCAAGGTTTCGATGGGTCACCCAAAACGGATACATCCATCGTCACTACACGCCCACCTTGATCGCGGAGTACTCCTGAAAGATAGCCCAACTCGTCGTCTTTAGTGTCGTATGTTCCGATCACAAGTATGGTTTTCTCGGTCATCGAATAGCTCCTAAAGTTTGATCCACGCGGTCTTGAGGTTGACGTATTTGTCGATGGCATGCAGCGATTTATCGGCGCCGTTGCCAGACTGCCCGACGCCGCCCAACGGCACCGTCACATCAGGCCCGCCATAGGTGTTCACGTGCATCACACCTGTCCGCACACCGCGGATCATGCGATGTGCTCGGCTTAAATTCGATGTCCAAACACCCCCCGCCAATCCATACACTGTCGAATTCGCGATCTGGATTGCTTCGGCGTCTGACGTAAATGGGGTCACGCCCAATACCGGTCCAAAGACCTCCTTTTGGGCCAGTGTCGCGTTTTGATCCACGCCTGTGACAATCGTAGGAGCCATATAATAGCCGCCCGTTTCTTTCAGGATACGTTCGCCACCGGTGACAACATGGCCGCCTTCGGATTTCGCTGTTTCGACGAAACCAAGGTTCGCATTGAGCTGTACTTCGGAATTCACGGCGCCGATATGCGTGTCCACCTTCAACGGATCACCAACGCGCATCGCCTCAGCGGCTTTGGCAACGGCCGCGACGAATTCATCATGGATTGATGCCTCGACCAACAGGCGCGAACCAGCCACACAAACCTGCCCGGCATTGCGGAAAATACCGCCCGCTGCGACCTTTGCGGCCTCATCCAGATTGGGCGCGTCTGCGAAAATGATGTTGGGGGATTTGCCGCCCAATTCGAGATATACGCGTTTCATGTTGGACCGCGCCGCATATTCCATCAACCGACGACCCGTGCCGCCAGAGCCGGTGAACACCAACACATCAACGTCCATGGACAGACCAAGGGTTTCGCCCACCACAGCGCCTTCGCCAGTGACTGCGTTTAAAACTCCGCTCGGCAATCCAGCCTCGTGCGCCAGATCACACATGCGCATCAGCGATAGTGACGCCGTTTCAGCAGGTTTCAACACCACCGAATTGCCCATCGCAAGCGCGGGGCCTAGTTTCCAAGCGCCGATCATCAGCGGGAAATTCCATGGGATGATTGCGCCAACGACGCCAACAGGTTCTTTGTGAATCATGCCCAAAACGTCGGAAGATGTGGGGGCGATTTCGCCATACACTTTGTCCAAGGCTTCCGCATAATACCGGATCGTTGCCGCTGCTGATCCCGGCTCCGCCTTGAGGGCCATCCCGATTTCGGTGCCATTGTCACGCACGCCCAAAACGGCCAATTCTAATGCGTTCGCCTCGATCAAATCGGCCCATTTCAACATGACCTTTTTGCGGGCCGCAGGCGGTTGCCCCGCCCAACGGCCATCGTCAAACGCCGCGCGTGCTGATGCGATTGCGGCCTCCATATCCGCTTTTGTGCCTTTGGCAGTCGTCGTCAAAACCTGCCCATCAATGGGAGAGATGACATCCATCACCTTCCCATCGCTGGCGGGCACATGTTTTCCATCAATCAAATGCTGGAATGCTGGAACCGACTTTGCGCGCAGCTCATCAATTTGTGTTTGGATCATGATGCCCTACCGTTGGAACGTGTCGGAAAGTTTATGGTCATCATCTTCGGGCGCTGCCCGCCATTCCTTGATCAAGCCGCGGATGTGTATGCCAACCACGATAAGGATCATTGCAAAAATGATGGCAGTTATCGGGCGGTCAATCATATCCAAAGGCGTCTTGAGGCGTGGCAAGGACGAGCGAAGTTTGACCTCCATGATGCCACCCAGAACCATGCCCAAGATGATCGGTACAATCGGCAGGTTCAGGCGTTTCAGGACAAGGCCAAGCACACCGAAACCAGCCGCAATCATGCAATCCGTCAACGAGTTGCGTAGCGAATAAACACCTACAAACGACAGCAACAAAATCATCACGCCCAAGAAACGTGTGGGAACGCGAATGATTTTGGTCAGCAAATTTGTTGAGAAAAGCAAGAACACCATCACGATGACATTCAACGCAAGAAGGGCGAAATAGAGCCCGTAAACCAAATCAATATTGTTCTGGAACAGTTGCGGACCAGGGATCACGTTGTGGACGTAAAACACCGACAACATCATCGCTGTCAGGGCCTCACCGGGAATACCAAGTGCAAGCAACGGGATCATCGCCGCCGCGGGTACAGCGTTGTTTGCGGCCTCGGATGCAATCAAGCCTTCTGGTGATCCTTTGCCAAATTTTTCAGGTTCTTTTGATGTTTTCTGCGCGTAAGTGTAGCTCATGAATTGGGCGGTGAATTCACCAGTTCCCGGGATCATTCCCAGAACGACCCCAAAAGAAGATGCAACAGTCGCGACGCGTTTGTGTTTCATCAGCTCTTTGATGCCTGCGCCCATTTTGCCTGTGATCGGTTTGGCGTCTGGGCTGTCATCTGGTGATGTCAGCAAGAAGAACGCTTGGCTCAAAGCAAACAGGCCCAGCACCACCACAATCAGGTTGATGCCAGAGCTGAGGAACGAATACTCAAACGTGTAGCGCTGGGTATATGTCACCGCATCAAGCCCGACGGTTTGCAGAAAGATACCGAACATGGCCAACATACCGGCTGCAAAAATCTGACCACGGTGGGCCAAGACAACCAAAATGATACCCAGAAGTGCGGCCAAGAATATCTCGCGACTGCCGAACATCGGTGCGATCAATGCCAACACCGGTGAGAGTAATATCAAACACCCGATGCCAAAAATGCCGCCCCAGAAAGACGCGGAATAGGCTAGTGATACAGCGCGGTGAGCTTCGCCGTTTTCGGTCATCGGATAGCCATCATAGGACGTCAGTGCATTCACCGCCGTTCCCGGTGTGTTGATCAAAACTGCAGGGATCGCGCCACCATACATGGATGATCCGTAGATCCCCAATAGCATCGTTAGGCCGACAATCGGATCAAGCGAGAACGTCGCGGGCAGCAAAATCGCAATTGCAACTGCCGGACCAACGCCGGGAATAGCGCCGATTATAACGCCCCCGATCGAGCCGATAAGAAGGGCCATAATAACGTCCCAGCGGGCCAGCATTTCTAACCCGGCAAATATGTTTTCCATAGCGGTGTCCGATCAGAAATAGGTCAGCATGATCTGACGCAGCCCGTCGGGCAGGCTTTCATAGATCAGGCCGGAGGGAAGATTGACTTGCAGCAGCGTCTTGAACAACAGCACGATCACAAGCGCCGAAAAAGCGGCCGCGATCAGCATGCCCTTGCTGCGGTATCCAACCCGAAAACACAGTGCTACGGCAAAGACGATCGTCGTCGGTAAGTATCCGGTATAGGGCAGGATGCTGGCGTAAGCGATAAACCAAGCGGCATATTCTAACGCAGAAAACCAAAGCCAGATTTCCTGCCAGCGGCCGTGGATGCGTTCTGACAAGGCCGACCCAAGTAGGTGGAACGCCGTAAAAAACGTCATGCAACCAAGCGACACAGCAGGCCAAAAGCGTGGTTGTGCAAACAGCTTAGACCCTGGTTTCCAAACCGTTTGCTCTGTTATCTGAAGGAGCAGAAATGCCGAAAGCAAAAATGTGAACCAAGCGAACACGATGTCGCCGGGGCGTCTGTAACGCCGAAATAAGTTTTGTAATGTCTTAACGCGGGACATGCGGCAGCTCCGATCCTAAGAATTGGATTAACCGGGCAGCGAATGCACTGCCCGGCTAAGTTTAGGAATGCAGGCTTACTGGCCTAGTATTTCGCCGATGCGCTTCATCGTTTCGATATCTTGCTCAATCTGCGTGACAACTTCATCAGCGGACTGCCAATATACAAGGGCACCGGTTTCAGCAGCCAATGTCTGCGCACGTTCAGACGCCATTGTTTGCTCTGCGACAGCGATGATTTTGTCTTTTACGTCTTGCGGCGTGTCGGCGTGAACAAACAGGCCGTTCCACAAAGACACATTCAGATTTGGTGCGAGTTCGGCAACTGTTGGTGTATCGGGCGTCAAGCCAATACGTTCTTCGCCGATAGAGGCCAGAACCTTCACATTATCAAGACATGGCAGGATCAATTGCAACGTTGTGTTGATGACGTCAACATCGCCTGACGCCAATGAATTGCAGTCCAATGCATCAAATGCGGCGTCAGCTGCATATGAGAACCCCATCTCGGACGCCAAGCCAAGTGTGACCTGCGTTGGCACCAAAGGCGCACCAAAATGACCAAGAACCACATCGTTTTCTTGCGCATGCGCGGCAAGGCCCGCCATGTCGTCATAAGGCGCATTTGAGCCCGCAGCGATAACAAATGGGTAAGTCAGGAAGTTGCCAAGGGGCACAAACGGATCAGGGTTCAGCTCTGGAATGCCGATCTGCGGGCCGACAACTGGAATGGCGATAATGAACGAGCCGATTGTGTAGCCATCAGCTGGCGCATTGGCCACTTCGATCGCCCCTGGGAATGGGCCACCGCCGCCGCCTGGTTTGTTCACGACAGCCGTCGGCACGCCGTATGCTTCAGAAAAGTCCTCAGCGATCATGCGCGTCAGCACGTCTTCCAAATCGCCCGGAGGCCAAGGCACCACAAACTCAACCGGCTTTTCTGGGTATTCGGCCTGTGCAGCACCGGCGACAGCAACCATCGCCAAAGCCATCGCAGATGCAGCTTTTGTAAATTTAAACATTGTATTCTCCCTGCTATCGGTTCATATAATGAACCATCGTTATTAAAAATAGCTTGCCCCGTCAGAATTGATGTGTCAAATTTTTTCTCATCCAAACAAGGACCATGCGCCCAATGTCATCGGCATCCAAAGCACTTGAACTTCTTTCGCTGTTTTCTGAGGCAAAGCCAGAAATCGGCCTGTCCGAGATGTGTCGCCTTGCCAAACGCGACAAGGCGACGACATACAGGCATCTTCAGGTTCTTGAAAAAGCTGGGTTTATTGAGCAATTAGCGGCTTCTAAAAATTACCGGCTTGGGCCTGCGCTTTTGCAATTGGGCCGCATGAGAGAAGCAACTGTGCCGCGCAAAGCAGGCGCAGAGGCGGCCCTCACAGCGCTTGTTGAAAAAACAGGCGAAACAGGTCACGTCTCGGTTCTGTCTGGTTTGACGTTGTTCGCATTAATGTCGTGCGAGTCGCCAAAACACAGCATGCGAGCAGTAATTGACGTCACAACATTTCCGCTTCATGCGACCGCGTCTGGTATCTGCGCGGTGGCGTTTGGCCCCGACGACCTGTTTGGCGCAGCATGCGATGATTTCGAAGCCTTCACCGATGTGACCCCAACAAACACGCAATCTCTTGAGGCACTTGTGACCACCGCACGCGCAACAGGCATGGGGTGTTCGATTGGCCGTTTCGAGAAAGAGATTAACAGCCTGTCTGCCCCAATTTTCGATCAAACCGGTCAGTTCGCGGGGGCGGTATCCGTCGCCAGCGTCGCGTCACGTTTCACGCCGGAATTAGAACACACCATCAAGACAGAGCTTATCGCGGCAAGCCGCAAAATAACCAAGAGCTGGGGCGGCATTATCCCTTCAGCCATCGAAAACGCATGGGCTAACGCCATGTCCTCGCATCAAGAATTGGACGCAAAATCATGAAAGATTCGAACTTCCTGAAAGAGCACAACGGGAAACTGATGTGGCATCCGATGACGTCGCCCAAAGACACGATCGACGAGCCTCCAAAAATCATCACGGGATCCCACGGCGTAAACATCACCGATATTGACGGGCACTCGGTCGTGGACGGTGTTGGTGGTTTATGGAACGTGAATTTGGGGTATTCCTGCCAGCCGGTGAAAGATGCGATATCCGCGCAGCTAAATGAGCTACCTTATTATTCCACCTTCCGCGGGACATCCAACGACGCGGCAATTGAACTTTCGTATGAGTTAAACGCGTTTTTCGCCCCAGACGGGTTGCAGCGCGCATTTTTCACCTCGGGTGGTTCAGATTCCGTTGAAACAGCCCTTCGTTTGGCGCGCCAATACCACAAACTGCGCGGTGAAACGGGCCGTACCAAGTTCCTCAGCCTTAAGAAAGGCTACCACGGAACGCATATGGGTGGTGCATCTGTCAACGGCAACGCGAATTTCCGTACCGCCTACGAACCGCTGTTGCCGGGCTGTTTCCACATCCCTGCCCCCTATACCTACCGCAACCCGTTCAATGAATCCGACCCTGAGAAGTTGGCGCAGCTTTGTTTGCAGGCGCTTGAGGATGAGATTGCGTTTCAGGGTGCTGGCACCATTGCCGCGATGATCATGGAGCCTATTCTTGGTGCGGGTGGCGTTATCCCCCCTCATAAATCTTTTGCGCCTCAGGTTCAGGAAATCTGCAACCGCAATGGAATCTTGCTGATTACCGACGAGGTCATCACCGCCTTTGGTCGCACAGGTGCGTGGTCTGGCGCTCGCCTTTGGGGGATCAAGCCTGACATGATGGCAACTGCCAAAGCGATTACAAACGGATATTTCCCGTTTGGCGCAGTGATGCTCGGTGAACGCTTGATTGAAGTGTTTGAAGGCAACCCATCTGCTAAAATTGGGCACGGTTACACTTATTCCGGCCACCCTGTCGGCGCCGCCGCTGCATTGGCATGTCTTGAAGAAACCAAGCGTTTGAACGTTATCGAAAACGCCGCTGCGCGCGGTACGCAGCTTTATGAGGGATGTCAGGCGTTAATGGCGAAACACAACATTATCGGTGACGTCCGTGGGGGCCACGGCCTTATGACAGCCATTGAAATGGTCAGTGATCGAGAAACCAAAGCACCCATCGATGGTGCAACCGCCGCGACGGTCCAAGAAGTGGCTTATCAAAATGGTGCGATGGTTCGTGTTTCGGGCCCAAATCTGATTTTGTCCCCACCTTTGATCCTGTCCGAAGACGAGGCATCTACAATCTTGTCCGCATTGGACGCCGGCTTCTCAGCCGTCTGAAGGGACCTGATATGACACAAGATTATATCGCCCTTTTGGGCACCAAGGGTGGCCCTGCCATTCGGCCGGGGTCGTCGATGCCGACCTCAAATCTGGTGTGTCTGAACGGCCAACAGATCGTGCTCGATTGCGGTTTGGGCGTCACACGTGGCCTTGTTAATCAGGGGATGCAGCTCAAAGATCTATCTGTGATTTTTATCAGCCACCTGCATTCGGATCATTACCTTGAGCTTGGGCCGCTGATCCACACCGCATGGACAGCAGGTCTGAAAACGCCCATCGACATCTATGGCCCCGACGGACTTGAAACCTATTGGGCCGGTTTTCTGGCCTCAATGAAAGCCGACATCGACCTGCGTACCGAAGATGAAGGTCGGCCAAGTCTATACGATTTGGTCACCTTTTATGTGGTCGATGCGGGAACAGTGATGGAACACAGCGGCATTACCGTAACTGCTTTGCGCACCGAACATCCGCCCTTGGTTGATTGCTTCGCCTATTCGTTCAAGACTGCCAAAGCCCAAGTTGTTTTCTCGGGCGACACAGCTCCCATCGCATCTCTCGAGGAATTTGCGCGCGGTGCTGACATCCTCGTCCACGAGGCAATGCTTGAGTCTGCCCTGCCTGCATTGATGGAACGTGTGGGAAATGGATCGGACAAACTGATGGCGCATTGGTTGCGCTCCCACAGCTTTGCCCATGACGCTGCTAAAACGGCACAGAAAGCAGGTGTCAAACGATTGGCGCTGTCGCATCTGATCCCGTCCGACGACCCTGCATATGGCCCGAAAGACTGGCAAGACGCC
>JBDWGM010000056.1:0-11718 GCA_039975755.1 Paracoccaceae bacterium
AAGCCCAACCGAGACATTTAGTCTCAGCGCTATAGGCGATTATATCCTGCCGACCTTCTACTACGGGCATTCATGCTCAAGATCTTCGACTGTTAATTGCGCTGATATTGATCGGGTGATGTTGGAGTTGTCTTTCGAAGTGGAGACACGCGTAACGACAGAGGTTTTCGATCCTTTGACAGGGGACGCATCGGCACATGCATCTGCCTTTCTGGGGTTCGAATATTTCTTGGGGCAATATCAGTCCTCAACAGCGGACGGTTGGGATTTTCGCGTCGATGCCAGCGGCAATTCACTCTTTAGCGGCAGTTATAGTTTGGCCCTGGAGGCGGATTCATCCCTCGGGTTGATGCTTTATTTTCCTTCTGTCAGGGGGAACGCATCCTATACGGCGCACTCGGCCCCATCCACAGTTCCGCTGCCCCCAGCAACGCCGCTTCTGGCTTCGGGGGTGTTGTTACTTGGACTGATGTCCAAGCGGGGCGGGAGCGCCCGAAAAAAAGCAGCGGCTTAATCAGACCATAGTCCGGCGCGATCGGCTGAATAGCAAGGGGTTGAACTTGTTCAAATGCGCTGATGTCTTGACAGATCGGCCGCATAAATTTTTAATATATAATTAAATTTCTGATTTTTACGAACTAATGAACATGTAATTTATGTTTCGATTTTTAATGGAGTACTTTAAATTGCGTTTTTTCAAAATTTCCCTTTTGGCGGGTCTGCTGACAGCCTCAGCCAGCACTGCTTCAACCATCGTTTCCCAATACGAGGCCTTTGCCTCGATTTCGGTGAGCATTACGTCCGCCACCTTTGAACATTCTGGTGCTGATGCGCTGCCTGCGCTGAGCAACAGAAATTGGGGGGATATCTCTGATTCTGGGTCGTCTGTTTCTGGCACTGGGCAAGAATTTCAGGGCGGGGGCGGGTTTGGATACCCAAGAACGCCGGGAGGGAGTGCGTCGAGCTACACTAAGACCGGTTTTGTGAATGGTTATGCAACCCCAACCGAGACATTTGGTTCCAGCGGTAGAGCCGATTATTTAACGCCGAGTTTCTACTACGGGCATTCATGCACAACATCTTCGACCGTTAATTGCGCTGATATTGATCGGGTGATGTTGGAGTTATCTTTCGAAGTGGAGACACGCGCAACGGCAGAGGTTTTCGATCCTTTGACAGGGGATGCATCGGCACAAGCATCTGCCTTTCTGGGGCTCGAATATTTCTTGGGGTCTAATCAGCGCGGAGCAATGGACGGTTGGGATTTCCGCGTCGATGCCAGCAGCAATTCACTCTTTAGTGGCAGTTATAGTTTGGCTATGGATGCGGGTTCATCCCTTGGGATGGGGGTTTATATTCACCGTGTCTGGGGGAGCGCATCCTATACGGCGCACTCGGCCCCATCCACGGTTCCACTACCCCCAGCAACGCCGCTTCTGGCCTCGGGGATGTTGTTACTTGGACTGATGTCCAAGCTGGGCGGGAGCACCCGAAAAAAAGCGGCGACTTAATCAGCCCATAGTTCGGCGCGATCGGCTTCAATTTCGCTGACGGCGCGTGCCTTCCCAACGAGGAGGGCGCGACGCTGATAGGCGCGAATGAAGCGGCGCAGCTCAGCGTCACCATTGCGTTCGGCTCCGCGCAACATTGCCCCGAAATACCCCTGCGCAATCGCAAGACCCCCCAACACATAAGGTTTCTGGCGCATCTTATTGACGACCGAAGCGAGCAGAAAGGCCGGACCAGTCCCCATGTAGTACTGACCAAACCCGTGCCGCCGCCGCCCGGTGAAAATACTGGTCTGGCTCGACCCCATGGGGCGTAAATGGTTGAAGCGCAGTTCCGGCACATCCCAGCTGACCGCCTTCCAGCCCATCATGCGGGCCTTGTGGCAGTCAATCCCGTCCCACATCACTTCGCGCACAAATCCTCCGAGTGCCTCGAAGGCGCTGACGCGGTAAAATTTGGTCATGCCCAGTGACATATCATCAGAGATATTCTCGGATTGCATTTGCCCCGTCTCATTTTCGAAATAGGCTTTGCCAGAACATGACGCGATACGTGGATCGGCCTCCATCCGTTTGATCAGTTCGCCAAAGTAGCCATGCGGCAGATCAAGATCGAGATCCAGCTTGCACAAATAGGTATAATCCGTCGGGGTGAGAGTTTCATAGCCTGCGTAAAACGCCTCGATCACGCCGGGACCTACGGCCCGGTGACCGCGGTCAGGTTTTGGAACGACTGTGATCCAATCGTGTTGTGCGGCATATTCCGCAAGAATTTGTGGCGTGGCATCGGTAGAGCCATCATCGACGATGATCCAGCGGGTTGGCTGCACGGTTTGAGCCACAACACTATCGAGCGTGCGACGCATGTAATCCGCCTCGTTTCGGCAGGGTGAAATGAGCACATAGCTTTGGGGATCAGGCATAATGGAACGCTTCCGTGTCTGTTGCGGATCTACTTTGACTTGTGCCCCAAACCGCGGTGACGTCGCAAGGGAAACGGTCGAGCAGGGGACAACTGTTACCGATATGTCGGGTCTCACCTCTCCCGAGGGTCATGCCTCGTAAGATATATGGAATGGTCCACCTTGCTATGTGGTTCCAATAGGGACACGTATCGATACTCTTGATGCACATACTGCTTTCTAGAGTGATGATCTTAATACATTGTTCAGCGCCTTGCTGTTCAGAACAGAAAGATGACCGTATTTCTACTGTGCCTACGAAAAAGGCGCTTTACCCATCTGAAGGTCTGGCTCAGGCCCAAAGCTGGCGACCAAAAGCACTTGCCGTGTATTTAAGATCTCAGAGATAACCCAGCGTGATGAATACATCCGAGAAGCAAGATACTTACCCCGACAAGTTCCAATCCCTCCTCGACAAGAACTTGTGGGGGAGAACTCATGCCACCAAGGAAACCATAATATCCCAATACTTCGGCGATAACACCGCCTGATATTAAAACTGCAAATCCAGCGCCAACGAGTGCCGCAGACTTAATGTCGGCTTTCGCAGCGATAAAAATGGAACGGTACAATGCAAGAAATAATATTGCGAACAGGGTTAAATAGACAAAAACCCATGCCCCATTTGTTCCACGAAACATTGGCAAGCCAATGCCATTTGCCTTGTTCCAACTCGTGATCCGCTCATGCAACATCAGGATTTCATCAGCCGATAAGAAAGCAAGGCCGATAGCCAAAACCAAATACAGTGTAATCCCTACTGCCATACGCTCAGGTGCGAATAATGGTACAATTGCCACGGCTGCCGCAGCCAGGAAAAGTTTTGCACCACCCCACCAAGCACCGAAATTCCCTTCGCCATCGAGGGATAAAAGGCCCGGCCATGATCCTAAGAAAACGTGTACGACGTAAAGGGCCACCAAGGCCAAATCAATTGCAATGAGAATTGTCGTCAATCGAGCCAAGGGTACCATTAAATACTTAACCTATTCATTAAATTAATTTTTTCGCTTTATTTCAAAGGATTTTCAGCCAATTTCCAATCCGACCTTGCCAGAACCAGTGTCTATTTCGCCCGCCCTGCCGACTTTAGGAGCAGCTTCAAAGGCAGATGCTCAAGCCATCCTTGGAGTTACCGGTCGTAGTGACCGTTTTGATGCCATTGCCAAGCATCGCCAATCATCTGGCGCATTGTTGAGCGTGTCGGTGTCCAACCCAGTTCCGCTTCGGCTCGGGTAGAGCCCGAGACCAACCGTGTGCAATCCCCAGCGCGACGTTCGCCTTCCTCGAAAGGAACAGCACGGTTGGTAACCTCGCGCGAAGCATCGATGACTTCCCGCACAGAAAACCCAGATCCGGTTCCCAGGTTAAAGATATGGCTGTCTTTGCCGCTGTTCAGCCACTGCAAACCAAGCACATGCGCATCCACCAGATCACACACATGCACATAGTCGCGAATACATGTTCCGTCCGGCGTCTCGTAATCTGTACCATAGATTGTCAATGCAGGTCGCTGCCCGTCAATCGCCTGCAACATCAGCGGGACCAGATGTGTTTCGGGTTGGTGGAATTCACCCACCTCAGCATCAGGATCAGCGCCCGCCACGTTGAAATAGCGGAAAATCACGTGACGCAGCCCATGTGCGGCCTCAAACTGGATCAACATTTCCTCGATCGCGCGTTTGGACGCCCCATAGGCATTGATCGGTTCTTGCACGCAATTCTCGTCAAGCGTGACCCCATCCTGTTCGCCATAGGTCGCACAGGTCGAGGAGAACACGAAATTCGGGCACCCTGCGGCCACAGCCGCTTCGATCAGATTCAGGCTGCCCATGACATTCACCCGCCAATACCGCCCGGGATCAGACATGGATTCACCCACCTGACTGAGCGCTGCGAAATGCATCACAGCTGCAGGTTTATGTTTCGCAAACACCTCATCCAGCCGGGCACGATCCAGCAGGTCGCCTTCTTCAAAGGGGCCAAATTTGACCGCATCTCGCCACCCGGTATCGAGATTGTCAAAGGTAACGGGTGTAAATCCAGCGGCGGCAAGCGCCTTGCAGGCGTGGCTTCCAATGTAGCCTGCGCCGCCAGTGACAAGAATCTTAGTCATGTTTTGCCTCAATGAACTGCGTTTTTTATTCGGCCGCTTTTCCGAGGTTCAACACGTTTTGAAGGTAGCTGTAAAGGTCTTCGCGCAGTTCTTCACGTTCCAGACCAAAGGCCACTGTGGCCTGCAGGAAGCCCGATTTCGAACCACAATCATAGCGCTGACCTCGGAACCGGAAACCATGCACGCCGTCAAGCGTCCCAATTTCTGCGGCAATCGCATCGGTGAGCTGAATTTCACCACCCGCGCCTGCTTCCATGTCGGTCAGACGATCCAGAACAGTCGGCGACAGGATATAGCGTCCAATCACGGCGAGGTTCGATGGGGCTGTGCCAGCTGCGGGTTTTTCGACCATACCACGAACGCGCATGATGCTGCCACGGTCCTGAGACACATCAAGCACACCATAAGAAGACGTCTTGTCAGCAGACACTTCCATCGCAGCAACCATGCTGCCGCCAGTTTCGGCATAGGCCTCAACCATCTGCTGCAGACAGGGTTTTTCGGCCGCAATCACGTCGTCGGGCAAAATAACCGCAAAAGGTTCATCACCGATCAGGCGACGCGCGCACCAGACCGCATGTCCTAACCCCAACGCACGATGCTGGCGAATATACGCGATAGCGCCGCTGTCCATGTTGGTGCCTTGCAGGGTCTCTAACAGAGCTGTTTTACCCTTGGCCTCTAACTCAGCCTCAAGCTGAGGGGCGCAGTCAAAGTAATCTTCCAAGGCCCCTTTGCCACGAGAGGTCACAAAAATGAATTCTTCGATCCCGGCAGCGCGCGCTTCATCAATAGCGTATTGAATGAGTGGCCGGTCGACCAGCGTCATAATCTCTTTTGGCACCGATTTTGTTGCAGGTAAAAACCGTGTGCCAAGGCCGGCAACTGGAAAAATAGCTTTGGTAACACGTCTGTTCATCTGAAATCCCCTACTCGTAAAAACGCGAAAAAGTTAAAGCTGGTACTGGACCATTAACACAGAGTTTATCTCTTTGCAGTGCCTATCGAGAATATTCGTTAAAAAGTCATATCTTGATGCGTATCGTGCTGAAATAAACACCCTTTTTAGTAGAAAAAGATCGGATTGTAGCGGACACCTTGCCCGATGGCCCGCCGAACATCATAGAGTGAGGCAGTAAAATATTTCGAGGATGTGCTCATGGCGCCTAAATTTGGCACAAGCGGACTGCGTGGTCTGGTTTCTGATCTGACCGGGGATTTAATCGCGGCTCATACTCAGGCCTTTCTGGCGGCCTGCACCACAGGGGGCAAAATCTGCATTGGTCGCGATCTGCGCCCATCGTCACCCCGAATAGCTGCGGATGTGGCCCGCGCCGCGCAAAAAGCCGGAGTTGATGTGATCGACTGCGGAGCCGTTGCCACACCCGCTCTTGCCCTTGCAGCCGGTCAGGTTGGCGCGGGGGCTGTGATGATCACTGGCAGCCATATTCCTGCGGATCGCAATGGGCTGAAATTCTACGTTCAAGGGGGCGGCGAAATCACCAAGGCGGACGAAGAAGCAATTCTGGCGCATTTGGGTCAACCGCCTGCCTCTGTCGATGTCAGTGGCTCAATGACACAAGACACGGGCGTCAGTGCGCGTTTCGTGGCCCGTTATGAGCAGGCTTTTGGCTCAAATGCGCTGAGTAGACACCGCATTGGCGTCTATGAACACAGCGCTGTGGGGCGGGATACCCTACAACAGATATTGGCCGCTCTTGGGGCAGAGGTCATTCCGTTGGGCCGGGCCGCGCATTTCATTCCTGTGGATACCGAAGCGGTTGATCCGGCCGTGCGGACGCAGGTTGAAACCTGGGTAGCAGACCATCAACTGGATGCGCTGGTTTCAACAGATGGCGACAGTGACCGACCGCTGATGGCGGATGAAAACGGATGTATCGTACCGGGGGATATTCTGGGACAGATCAGTGCCGAATATCTGGGCGCACAGCATGTGGTAACGCCCGTGTCCTCCAATAGCGGGGTGACGGAAAAAGGGTTTCGCCAAGTGCACCGTACCCGGATTGGCTCGCCTTACGTTATTGCTGGCATGCAAGGGTGCGACGGCGTCGTCGGATACGAAGCCAATGGTGGCTTTCTATTGGGTTTTGAGGCGTCAGGGCCCGCCGGAACGCTGCCGCCTTTGCTGACACGGGATTGCATGTTGCCCTTGGTTGCAACGCTTGTGGCGGCTCAAGGGCAGACCGTTTCATCTCGCGTTGCGCAGGAACCTGCGATTTTCACACAAGCAGACCGGCTGCAGGATGTGCCAACAGCGGACAGCCAAGCGTTTGTGGCACGGCTTTCTAAGGATGATGACGCGCGCGCTGCGTTTCTGGCCCCTTTGGACGTGCTGCAAGCAGGGGGCATCGATCTGACGGATGGGCTGCGCATCCCCCTGACGCAAAGCCGGACCCTACACATCCGCCCCTCGGGGAATGCGCCTGAATTACGTCTCTATGTCGAAGCAAATGCGCCTGAAGCGGCGGCTGATCTTTTATCAGCTGGCCTTGAACAGTTGCGCAAAGCCTTTGAGAGCTGATGCCCCCTAACAGGGGCACCGCCAAATTCATATCGTATGGATTACGTTGACTTTAGCGTCACCGCTGGTGATGTGGCGATAAAGAAGGGATTGGCAAAATCTTCCTTGCCATATTCCAATGGCGCAAGACCGTCAAAACGAACAACTTTACCCCCGGCACCTGACAGGACTGCATGTCCGGCTGCAGTGTCCCATTCCATGGTGCGCCCCAAGCGCGGATACAAATCCGCCTCTCCCGTGGCCACAAGACAGAATTTCAACGACGATCCGGCACTGGTCATGTCTTTGACGTCATATTGACTAATGTAGTCATCTGTCGCCTGATCCCGGTGTGATTTCGACGCCACCACCATCAAGGCGGCATTGTCGCTGTCAGCCACCCGAATAGGGCGCGTTGTGCCAAGGGTGTCGCGCGCGAATGGGCCGTCTTCTTCGACCGAAGAACCATCCGCAAGGGTCAGGAACATGCGGTCCTTGGCTGGGGCATAAACAACACCACGCGTCGGCATCCCTTTTTCCACCAATGCGATATTTACGGTGAAATCACCCCGACGGTGGATGAATTCCTTGGTGCCATCCAAAGGATCGACAATCAGGAACGTATCGCCAGATAGCCCGTGGCTGGCTGACTGTTCTTCGGTGACCAGCATCACATCGGGAAAAGCCGCGCGCAGCCCATCAGAGATGATCTTATCCGCGGCCATATCGGCCGCCGTTACCGGGCTTTCGTCGGCCTTGGCTTGAACACCAAGATCTTCGCGCTGGTAGATTTCCATGATCGCAGCACCAGCATCCAGTGCCAGCGAGCGCATCACATCAGTTAGTTTTGCGTAATCCATTACACCAGTCTCCGTTATCCGTTGATCAATCCCATAGATTCCAGCTTGAGCAGAACCTGATGGGCACAGTTATCAACATCAACGTTTTCAGTTTCAACGCTCAGCTCAGGGCTTTCCGGAACATCATAGGGGTCTGAAATACCTGTGAATTCCTTGATCTTTCCTTCGCGTGCCAGCTTATAAAGGCCTTTGCGGTCCCGGCGCTCGCATTCGTCAATCGACGTCGCAACATGCACTTCAACAAAGGCACCAAATGCTTCGACATCTTCACGCACAGCGCGGCGGGTTGTGGCGTAAGGCGCGATTGGGGCGCAGATCGCAATGCCGCCGTTTTTGGCAATCTCAGAAGCAACATAGCCGATCCGACGGATGTTGAGATCGCGGTGCTCCTTGGAGAAACCCAGCTCGGAAGACAGGTTTTTACGCACGATATCGCCATCAAGCAGCGTCACGGGACGGCCACCCATTTCCATTAGTTTAACCATCAAAGCATTTGCGATGGTGGATTTTCCGGAGCCTGAGAACCCGGTGAAGAAAACCGTAAAACCCTGCTGGTTGCGTGGTGGGCGTGTGCGGCGCAGCTCGGTGACCACTTCGGGGAAAGAGAACCATTCGGGGATTTCCAGACCCTCTTGCAGACGGCGGCGCAATTCTGTGCCCGAGATATTGAGGATGGTGACGTCATCCTTGTCTTTAATCTCGTCCATCGGTTCGTATTGCGCGCGATCTTCGACCCAAACCATATGTTTGAAGTCGACCATTTCGATGCCCATTTCTTCTTCGTGGGCCCGGAAAAGATCCTGCGCATCATAAGCACCGTAGAAATCTTCGCCGGCAGAATTTTTGCCAGGGCCTGCGTGGTCGCGACCAACGATGAAATGTGTGCAGCCGTGGTTTTTACGGATCAGCCCGTGCCAGACTGCTTCGCGGGGGCCTGCCATACGCATCGCTAAGTTGAGCAGGCTCATGGATGTTGTCGCTGCTGGGTATTTATCCAACACCGCCTCGTAACAACGCACGCGGGTAAAGTGATCTACATCGCCGGGCTTCGTCATGCCAACGATTGGGTGAATAAGCAGGTTTGCCTGCGCTTCACGTGCCGCGCGGAAGGTGAGTTCCTGGTGTGCACGGTGCAGCGGGTTGCGGGTTTGGAAGGCAACAACCTTGCGCCAGCCCAGTTTGCGGAAATAGGCGCGCAATTCGTTAGGCGTGTCACGGCGCGCGCGGAAATCATAATGCACAGGCTGCTGAATGCCGGTAATTGGTCCGCCAAGATAAATTTTACCGGCTTCATTGTGCAGGTAGTTCACGGCCGGGTGGGCCAGATCGTCGGCACCAAAGATTTTTTCCGCTTCGCGTGCCTTATCCGGCGCCCAGCGATCGGTCACTGTCATGGTGGCCAAAATTACACCTTCTTGGTCGCGCAGGGCGATGTCTTGCCCAACCTCGAGGCTTTCGGCGAATTTTTCGGACACATCGAGCGTAATTGGCATTGGCCAAAGCGCGCCGTCGGTCAGGCGCATATTCTCTACAACGCCATCATAATCGGCTTCGGAGAGGAAACCTTTGAGCGGGTTAAACCCACCATTCATCAACAGCTCCAGATCACAGATCTGACGAGGGGTAAGATCGTGGGAGACGAGCTCACCCGCTTCTACCTTTAATTTTTGAGCACTCTCGTAAGAGACGTAAAGTTCGGGGATCGGGGCAAGGTTATTCAACATATTAAAGCGCTTTCTTCACAACTCAGCATCAGGCGGGAGGACCCAGCTGTCCGCTTCGCGCGATAAACTCTCACTCAGTAAAAGTCCAGTTAACGCGTGAAATTCATCTCTGCGTCACCAGATGTCATAGAGTCGCATCCCTGAATGAGTACAGCCCAGAGCGCTAATAGTCTTGGCCGAACAAGAACATATGACGTGATCTCAGGGCGCGCTGCATACCGCATAGAAAATAGGCTAATTATTATGTCTTATGTACAACTTCTATATTATTTAACATAATAAACCTTATTCACATGTGACCTGCTAGTTCCTCTAACCGCCAACGATTGTATCTAAAGGCATACCGCGCGTGAACATCTTCTACAGCGATTGCCGGGTATGGGTGCAGGTAGTCTTTTTCAGACCCACGCAGTACGGGTGCGATCTCCAAAGCCGCTAAAGCTAGCTCTATTGTGCGAGGGATCGGATTCGATTGGTTCTCGATACTGCTCATTGTAGATCTGGATTTAACTTCTAAAACGGCTTGGAGTTCGCGCTGCGTATAACCATTCCGCTTGCGCCACGCTTTTACGTCACTTCCGATCATCGCAAGCCCCTTCCTCGCGAAAAGGGACAGCCACAACTTCCTTTACTTTTCGACTGAAGGATAACCCAAAGCCTTTTGCCGTACTGACCACCTCTCGATGGACAAGTCGTTCACCTTTGTCGGACGAAAAACCATCTTGCCCCTCATGAGCGACGTCCATTTTTTGTACATTGCTATCCATACTGCGCCCACTACCCCTATTTTCATGCGTAATCAGTGCGCATATATTACCAGCAGGTTAATTGAAGTTTAATATTTGATTAAAAAACGGCAGGCCAACTGCGCCAGTTTTCCAACATGATTACTGGCCTCGAGTACGGTTTGGCCAATAATATGTCACGCATTGGTTTGCGACAGAGCGTTTTGCAGGACTTGACTTTGGCGGCGGCACACTCGCATTAGAGGGCGCGATTGCCATCTGATCTAATCACCAAAATAGCGAAACCTCCATGCCAGTTCTGAATATATGAAGCGTATCCTTGTTACTGGAACGGCTGGGTTCATCGGCTTCCATCTCGCGCAACAGCTTCTTGCTGAAGGCGCGGTGGTTCATGGCTATGATGGGATGACCGAATACTATGACGTCGGCTTGAAACGACAACGGCACAAGATACTTTTGCAGACCCCCCACTTTACCGCGACGCAAGGTATGCTGGAAGATCAAGAAGCCTTTGATACGGCTGTCGACAGTTTCCAACCGGATGTCATTGTGCATCTCGCGGCGCAAGCAGGCGTGCGTTACAGCCTGGAAAATCCACGGGCCTATATCGACTCCAATCTTGTTGGTGCATTCAATGTGATGGAGGCCGCACGGCGCTTTGAGGTGGCTCATCTTCTTATGGCGTCTTCTTCTTCTGTTTATGGCGCGAATGACGACATGCCGTTTCGCGAGACTGAAAAAGCAGACACGCAGACCACGCTTTATGCCGCAACGAAAAAAGCCAATGAAAGCATGGCGCATTCCTATGCCCATCTGTGGAATATCCCAACGACAATGTTCCGGTTTTTCACGGTTTATGGGCCATGGGGACGGCCTGACATGGCGCTCTTCAAATTCGTTGATGCCATCATCGAAGGGCGTCCGATCGATGTCTACAATCACGGTGAAATGTACCGCGATTTCACCTATGTGAGCGATCTGGTTCGCGCGGTTCGTCTTTTGATTGATGCCGTTCCTGCGCGGCCAGAAAATGGTCTTGTCCCAGAGGGTGACAGTCTCTCTCCGGTTGCGCCATTTCGAGTGGTCAACATTGGGAATTCGGGCAAGGTGAAACTGCTTGAGTTTATCGAAGCAATAGAGACTAGTCTGGGCAAGAAAGCCTTGCGGAACTACTTGCCAATGCAAAAAGGCGAAGTTCCCGCAACTTTTGCAGATGTCTCTCTGTTACAGGACCTCACAGGGTTTAGCCCTGATACAACCATTCAAAATGGTATCGATGAG
>JBDWGM010000057.1:0-21989 GCA_039975755.1 Paracoccaceae bacterium
ATGGAGGAAACACTACAACACCAAACGACCACACAGCGCTCTGGGCTACCGCCCACCGGCACCGGGAACCATCGCCCAGATGGACCAAAGGCCGATCATGCACTAACAATCAAATTGGACCAATCAGGTGGGGCTGATCAGACCGTCCGCTTTGGTAGTTCTTTCATATAATCCCCCACTCAGTTCCAATGCAGGCGTCCTCGCTGTCTTTTCCGAAGGTCGATCCGCATGCATCAATTTGTTGTCTCAGTGATAGCCGCATATTCTCTAGGTGGCCTCAACTGAACCAACGTTCACTATGTCGGAATTGAACTCTGGATATAGATAACTTTCGGCCAACCGTCCGCTAACATATTGCAAATGCTAACATAAAACTCTAACGACATACGTGAAAACGGAGTCTGAACGATCTGTAACCAAAGATGATTTTCGGAAATATAGAGGCAACCGACCTAGGGTTCAGCCGCAACGTTTACTGCATCGCTTTAAGCGACGGAACGCAACTACTGACTCCTTTTCCAAAAAGAATGATGTGCATCCGGAAGATGTTTTCTGGGTGAACCCAACACTGACAAAGTTTCAACGAAAGTTGACATCTTCAGCGATGCTCGATCCATTGCTAATCTATGTCAGCCTGCTGCTCTTCCATGATCAAAAATTCGAAAAAATAGCTATTCAGTTGGCTTCTGTTCTTTAAACGGGATTTTCGAAATACGGCGTTGCATTGCGATTTGATGGTACCTTCCTTTTTACCGGTAAGCGCAGCGATCTCTCTGTTGCTCATCCCTTTCAAGATGTAGGTTGCGACGAGAGCTTCTGACGCGGTCAATTGCCATTTTTCAAATTGTACGTGGACGACATTCGTCGCTGTGTTTGAGGTCAAGTCGAGCTGTTCTTGTAGTTTAGTTTTTGTCTTGTACGTTCGCCAGAATTGAACGGTTATGAACACACTTGTTGCCAGCAAGACCACGGCGGTTCCCGCCTCGACCAGCTCTCTTATCTCCCATTGAGCGGGAAACGGGCGCAACCCCAAAAGGCTTGACAATGAGTTGTACACAAAGAGCAGGGTGGTAAGCCCATGACAAAGGACGAAGAGTCCCATCGAAATTGGCAATGGATTCCTGTCCAGTTTCACTCACGTAGCCCCCGCTTACGATCCGCATCACGAATATTTGAGCACCGTACCCGGAAAATGTCGTGTGTCGCTGTTACAAGTTGTCACAAATCTTAAATCTTGCTGATCAGCCAAAGCGGTTTGGGGGAAGACTTGCCAATACGGTCTAAATCTCGAGGAACGTGTTGGGATGTATTCGTCTGCCACTACCACTTTAGGTTTAAAGTGATCTTCGACGAGCTGACGGCCCATGTCATTTGGCACCATTCGACGACCTCCCAAGATCTCGCTTCCAATCGCTCAGCGTGATGTCTGCCCATTTTCTAAGCATCTGAGAACATTGGCATTAAAAAATCATTACGTCATATGTCATTTGACATATAAGGGGTCTCAGTTGTCAAGCTGAAGAGGTTGTATGCGGAAATCGGATAATAATTCGGAACACGAGCTGGATATTCTATCGGCGGGCATGAGGCTCGCGTACGACGACTTTGCGATTATTGATCTTTTGAACTCTTGGAATGCGAGGTTCGAACACTCTAATGGTGATCTGAAGGAAGCTGAAGAAAGGGGGTTGTTCTCCAAGCTCCGAATGCTTGAGCCGCTATATGAATCCGTGGACGATCATCGTTTCTTGGATGAGACAGAGAAAGCCATTCTAACAGTAGCATCACCAGCTTTCGTCTTTTCTCCTGACGGAATGGTTGTTGAACTCAACGATCTAGCCGCCAAACGGTTTTCTATCCGCCAAGGGGCGCGCTGCAACTTTTCGTTTGTTGACGATCTTTCCATAAAGGATCTCAATAGCTTGAGGACCAGCGCCCGCCAAAATGGGAATCAACATCACACAATCATTCAAGTCACTGCGGAAAATGCTCAACCAAGCTACGCCGAAGTGTACAAAATTTCCCAGAAAGAACGTCAGTCCTCACTTCTCGCCTTAAGAGTTTTGGAGATCGAATGGTCAGAAGACGTTTCGAGTCAATTGGATCAAGCGTTTGGTTTGACATCAAGCGAAATTGACGTTTGCAGGTTGTTTTACAGATCTAAGGACTTGGCGAAAATATCAGAGCGAAGGGCAGTTGTGAAGCGAACAGTCGCCATCCAAATGTCAGCTATTTTCCAAAAAACCGGAGCCAAAGGACAAGTAGAACTCTATAGCTTGCTCTCTTTGATCTGTGCCCGCGCAGAACGAGGTCGCACGTCCGGCTTCCAGCCTTGGAGTGATCCGTATGGCAGAGAGCAGATTGTAGAAACTGCCGACGGTAAACGCATTGCCTATTCATGGTTTGGGGCCGAAAATGGTCGGCCTGTGATTCTGTTGCATGGCTTGGCCGCAGGATATGCTATGGACCCGTCAGTCGAAGATATTCTGGACGAAGCCGGGCTAAAGATACTTGCAGTTTGCAGACCAAGGCACGGTAATAGTGATGCGATTGCCGGGAAAGGGGCTGCCGATTCAGCTACCAATGCTCTGTCAGAATTTGTCGACATCCTTGAACTCGAACCATGCCTTGGGGTTGGACTTGGGATAGCGACGGCTCCATTGTTTGAGCTTGCTTCGCGGCGCACAAACGTTTTGACCGGCATTTTGTCCATTGGCGGAACTTTACCCATATCACGCGCAGAGTATGCGAAACAGCTACCGGCAATTCATCGGGCTGTCGTCACCATGTTCGCAAGGGCCCCTTGGCTTGGTAAAATTCTGGCCCGAAGATTTTTTGGTACACTCAAACGAAAAGGATATTCTCCATTCCTTGAAATGTACTACGCTGAATCGACTATTGATCAAGAGCTCATAAACTCTCCAGAAGTTCGCCCCCTCATTTTAAGTGCCTTGTCACTCATGACGTCTCAGGGTGTGGATGCCTTCGTTGAGGATATGGGACTAACTGAATACGATTGGCTTGAAGTCATGAGCAAGCAGAACATCTTCTACCGCGTTTTGCATGGAGAGTTTGATCCTTCGACATGTGTCGACGAACTGAAGCGACTTACAACTGAGTTTGATCGAATGTCTGTAGTGCCGTTTTCAGGGAGTGGCGAACTTATATTTTACGAACAACCACGGCGCATAATTGAAGAGCTGATTAAGTTTGATCGCGAGTGTCGTTGAATCATAGGCAGGAGACAGTCTCCAGGGTTCGAATCCATGCTTTGCCGCCGCTTGCCCATTTTAACATGTGGATTAAAAAATATAATTTACCTTTTGTTCCCATATTCATTTCCATACACAGACATTGCTCGACCTATAGCGATTGATGCCTGTTGGCCCTCAGACATGTCATCTTCCGACTGTCCGGTGATTAGAGCACGTTGTCGTTCACGACTGATCTGGCCGTAGGGCGGGCCCAAAGGACGCTTACGTTGAGGTTTGTCCGGACAATTGCCAAACGTTTTGCTAGAAAACTGCGTTAGTCCAAGACACTGTTGGTGATAGGGACCTTTGTTAAGTGCTATGCAAACCGGGTTCTGGGCTATAGAACACAATTGGTGGGTCTAGTTTTGTGGAGAGAAAGATGATCGGTCGCTGCGGTAGACGGGGAATGCGGTGTCTTTTGGCAGGTCTTGTGGTCTTACCTCATTTCGTGGCGCACGGTGCTTTGGCTCACGATTCCGATCACACTGGCCTTTTCAAAGGCGGTTTGGAAGGTGACACGCTTGATTGGGCCGAAGCGGTCAAAGGCTATAACAACAACAATCAAGTCATAGAGATCGCCACGGGCCAGGTCATTAAATTTTCGAATTTCCCTGCTACAGGTGAATTCTATTCCGTCAGTCCCGACGGCCAGATTCATCGCCAAGGTTACTCTAATCAAATTATTGTTCCGGGATCGGAAACAGCAGCTTGGCTAGGGCGGGACTGTCTCGATTTTGAGATTGATCTCAAACTTGTTTTCAAACCCCAAGATTCTACCATACCGGAACAATCGATTGTTGTTCGAAAACATACACTTAACACCGATGGAACTTTGCCAGAACCTTGGCCTAAGGGCGTTGCGTGTATCGATGAGTAGCATTTAGACCCACGCTGTCACGCAGGCAGTCGATTTTTCGGGTTCCGGCTGAAAAGCGCATTAACTGTCGATTTGAACGAAAGTTTACGCGCATTTTATAGCGTTGATCGTCATTTCAGCTTAAAGTGGACGAAAGGAAAGCAGAGCTTCCGCTAAGCGGAGTTAGGAACATCTCGTGAACATCAACAAGAAAGTGCCTTTCTCTAAGGTTGATGTGTGGGCAACGCGCATGGCCAATGGTGTTTCCAAGTTTTGCGTTAAAACGATAGCTCTGCTGGTTTTTGTGACATTTACAGCAACACCTTTGGCTGCGCAGTACATTGAAGCCGTTTCTTTGGCTGTTGAGCAGATTGAGGCCAGCGGTTACGAGGTGGAAACGGTATCCAAGACGTTCCTAGGACGGGTTAAGGTTGTATCAAAGAATGCGAATTTCGAAAGAGAGACAATCTTCCACGCCGTTACGCTTGAGGTGCTAAGCGATAGGTTAATACCGATCTCTAATTGACATCCCTCGTGCGGTCTCAACACGCTATCCGGCCCCACGTTCTGCAATTAAGGAGCTCTCGACCGAATTTCTCAGAGCATCAGCACTCCAATTCCATTTTCCTGAAACGCACTATTTTCTCACTCATTTGCCTAGTCACCTTAGCCAATTCGGCTTTTCCTCAAGCAATGTCTCAAGATGAAATCTAGCTCATCTGGTTGGTTTGATTATTCTTGAACGTGAAAGAAGAGCGAGACTATGGTAGACACTCCAAATTTCGACACTCCCATACTCAAAATATATAATGAGAATGACAAGGTTTTGGATGTCCTCATTGAACCGCATCTTGAACTGTTCGAACTTCCGCCAGGCGCGTCCTGTGACGTTCTGTATTCGCATGCCATAGACAACACAGACGTGAACCGAATGCTGGAAGTTGCGCACAGGGACGATTGTATGGTGGTGTATTCCCCGGGCGAATATGCACCGGAACTTTGGGTGGATGGTGTCAGATTGAAGAACAAGTGGGGATAGAACCTAGAGTTAAGCGCGTGCGTGATCTCACGTTCCAGCCCCCAGCGACACATCCGCGCAAAATGGCAGAAAACCACATCGTTTTAACCCTTTTAACGCCTCTACGCCGGCCGCATTATTGAAAGCCAGCTTTCAGCGCTCAAGGCTGGCTTTGGCTGACCTTCAACTCATGTCCTCCAAATCCGCACTCTGCGAAAGACAGCTTTCATGCCCCAAAGCTGGCTTTCGGGCTAATTTCCGCGCCCAGCTCGGTCCCAAACCCCCGATTAACCAACCGTACGGTGGGTGAGCCTTGACCCAAGCAAAATTTGGGCCTCAAGAACCATCATCACAGGACCGCTCACGGCAGGCGCGACAGGTGTTGCCTGCGACTCGCAGAAAATCCACAAAATCATGGTCCGGTCGGGTCATGAAACTCTGTCAGACGTCGAAAGGTAAACCAAAGCAGCAAGCACAAAAGCACGGTTCACCGGGGTCGAAACGAGAGCCGAAATTGTTCAGGCGCTCAAACCCTGAACAAATTTGCACACTAAGTACATGTTTTTATTTTGATTTATGTTTGGATGGCGGACCGTAGAGGATTCGAACCTCTGGCCTCTGCCTTCGGAGGGCAGCGCTCTATCCAGCTGAGCTAACGGTCCATGCCTGTTCTATATCGCCGTGCGTTCAGGCCTGCAACGGACAAATCTTGCGCGTCACCAAGAAGTCGGCGCACAAGGCAGGACCTTAGGCAAAGAGATCATGCGCAAGTTCTAATGCGTCGACCAACACGTCGATCTCGTTTGTTGTGTTGTACATGCCAAACGAAGCGCGACAGGTTGCTGTGACGCCCAAGTGATCCATCAAAGGCCCGGCGCAATGGTGCCCTGCCCGTACGGCCACGCCCTTTTTGTCGAGAATGGTCGATATGTCATGTGCATGGGCTGCGCCGTCCAGTGTGAACGAAAAGATCGCCCCTTTGTCGGGCGTCGTGCCTTGGGTTTGCAGCCAGTTCAATCCACCCAGACGTTTTACTGCGTAATCGCGCAAATCATCTTCGTGGTCCGAAATCTGCTGCATGCCAACGCTCATCATGTATTCAAGCGCGACGCCAAGCCCGATGGTCTGCACAATGCCGGGTGTGCCTGCTTCGAATTTCATCGGTGGGTCGTTGTAAACAACGGCATCCTTGGATACTTCTTTGATCATGTCACCGCCCCCAATGAAGGGACGCATTTCCGCCATGCGTTCGGATTTGACATAGATCGCGCCCGACCCCGATGGCCCGTAAAGCTTGTGGCCCGTGATCGCAAAGAAATCCGCGTCAAGATCCTGCACATCGACTGGCATGTGAACAGCACTTTGCGAGCCGTCCACCAGCACAGGCACGCCTTGCGCATGCGCGCCGTGACAAATCGCTTTGATATCGACACGTGTGCCCAGAACATTCGACATATGGGTCACAGCGACAAGTTTGGTGCGTGGTCCAATCGCGTCAATCACGGCCTGCGGATCCAAAGCGCCTGATGCGTCCACATCAACCCACTTTAGGACAACCCCTTGCCGTTCGCGCAAGAAATGCCAGGGCACGATATTGGCGTGATGTTCCATGACGCTCAGCACGATCTCATCGCCAGCTTCGAGACGCGGCATGGCCCAGCCATAGGCGACCATGTTGATGCCTTCGGTCGTGCCGGAATTCAGAACGATTTCGTCTTCTGATTTGGCATTCAAAAACCGCGCGATGATGCCGCGCACGCCTTCGTATTTTTCCGTCGCAAGGTTGGACAGGAAATGGAGCCCCCGGTGCACATTGGCGTATTCTTCTGCATAGGCGCGTGTGATCGCATCAATCACCACCTGCGGTTTCTGCGCGGATGCACCATTGTCCAAATAAACCAAAGGCTTGCCATTCACTTCGCGCGAAAGAATGGGGAAATCCTGGCGGATCTTGTCTACGTCATACATCCTATCGCACTCCTGCAATTCCGCTGATCAACCCGCCCAGCAGGCCGACAACAAACGAAACGCCAAACAAAAACCCAACAAAGGATACCACTAACACACCTGCTGCTTTGAACATTGATTGAAGCGCGTGCGCCACATCGACAAATGTCGCAAAGCTCCACAACCACCACCCAAGAAACATCAGCAACCCAAAGGCCGACAACATCGGGATAATTGATCCAACAAGGACCAGAAGAACAACGAGGATCAGCGACACGAAATGCAACCATGCCACCAAAGCCAGGACATTCGCACGCGTGCCGGTTCCACCAAAAATCCGAGCAATCCAATGCACGACATAGATAGACAGAACGGATTGTCCCCACTGCATAACGGCAGCCAGCAACGGGGTTGAATAGATCGGGGATTGAATCAAAATCAAACCGAATTCGTTTTCAGGAATAGGCGTTAGTCGCATCATTCCCGAAACGATCAGTGTCGAAAGAACCGATACAAGCGTCAGGCCTTGCCACAAGATGTGTTCCGGAAGCTGCATCTGTAATATGGTTTCGCCTGCCAAACGCGGATCGCGAATAGACAGTCCAACCAAAGGCTTTACACGAATGTCCGTCATACGGTCCTAGGTCTTTCTGATGCCCATTGCCCGGCCACCCAAAACCAAACGAACATCACACACCAGATCAATCCGACAGCCTGCAATTCAAGGCCTGGCCCGATGAACCCCGCGACAAGGCCATGCAACAAGACCAATGGTGATGCGGCAAGCAAGGCCCAAAACAATGCCAGACGCGCGGTATACATGTTGCCCTGACCGCCAAGCAATCGGCTAATGCCGCCCACAAGCGCCGCAAGCCCGTATAAAAGCAACGGCGCGATAAACACCCAAGCCATCAATGTCGCACCAAGAAGCATGTTCAGGTCTTCCCCGCTCAGATGGGCTTCGCGGGCAAGCCTGGGGGTCTGCGCGATAAAGATAATCACGCACGCCCCCATCAAATAAGCCAAGGCACGGTCTTCCCGCTGGCCCAGTGACAAAAGACGTTCCATCACACGCCTTGGTCCGCGATAGGTTGCCACGATATTTTGGCTCAGACTCATGCTTAACCTCGACGGCGCTCCAACCAAGCTTCAAGCCGCTCGGTCAATTCATCACGCAATGTCTCATCTTCGATTTCCTCAACCGCTTCTGCCAGAAAGGCCAGCGTCAGCAAATCCGTTGCAATGTCCGCAGGAACCCCGCGTGAGCGCAAATAGAACAATGCAGTTTCGTCTATCGCCCCAGATGTAGACCCGTGCGAACAGGCCACATCATCGGCATAGATTTCCAGTTCAGGCTTGGCGAGAAACTGACTGTCATCGTCCAACAGCAAGGATTGGCTGATCTGATACCCATCCGTCTTTTGCGCGCCGTTTTTGACAAGGATTTTACCTTGGAACACGCCAATTGCCCCGTTGCGCAAAACCTTTTTGAACACCTGACGACTTTCGCAATTCACCGCGTCATGCGTTACGAACACCGTGTCATCGTGAAGGAATTCTCCGTCTCCGACACATGCGCCCGCGACATGTGCAACCGCGTCGTCACCGGTTAATTCAATGATACATTCATTGCGGGTCAACCGGCCGTTCACTGTCAGGGTAAAGCTCTTGAATGTCGATTCCGTCCCAAGGCGAGCGAAGTTGTGCGTGACGGCAAGGCGTTCATGATCCCTGCCCTGCGCACGTATGTGATGGAAGGCTGCTTTGTCAGCAGCGTCGACTTCCATAACTGTGTTTAAACGTGCAGCACCTGGGCCGTTTTCAAGCAAAGTCAGCGACGTGCCTTCATCCAATTTGACCACGTGATGCAACATCACGTCTGACTGTTCATCGCGATGTTCATAGATCAGATGAACAGGCTTTGAGACAGGACCAGTGACATGGATCAATACACCATCTGTGGCATAAGCCGTATTCATCGCGGCCAATGGACGTTCAACCGGGGTTTGACCCGCCAGTTCAAGAACGCCGTACACCCCTTGGGCCCAGTGGATGTCACTTTTGGCGACAGCGAGACGGTCGATTTCGATCCCTTCAAGAGCCAAGTCATCAGATGCATCTGCATCAAAGACACCGTCTACAAAGACAATCCGCAAGCGATCCATTGCGTCAAACAGCGGTGTTTCTTCGTTTTGAAACAAGGCCGCGTGAACCTCGGGCGCAGTCAAAGCGTCAGGACGCGTGAACCGCCAATATTCGTCACGACGTGCTGGCAAACCGGATGCCACCAGACGGTCATGGGCCTCGCGACGTGCAGGTTCAGACCACCCGCCAATGGGCAGTGACAGCCCAGCCAGTCGCGCGTCCGTCGCTGATTGCTTTTCAGCAGCTGCTGCCATCAGGCCACCTCCGCCAAGATATCTGAGTATCCATTGTTTTCGACTTCCAACGCCAATTCAGGACCGCCAGTTTTCACGATGCGACCATCGGCCATGATGTGCACCACATCAGGTTTAATATGGTCCAGAAGGCGTTGATAATGCGTGATAACTAGGAAACCACGGCCCTCTGATCGCAGGGCGTTCACGCCTTCGGCCACGAGTTTCATCGCATCAACGTCAAGGCCAGAATCCGTTTCGTCCAAGATGCACATCTTGGGCTCAAGCATGGCCATTTGCAGAATTTCGTTACGTTTCTTTTCGCCGCCAGAAAACCCAACATTGACCGGGCGTTTCAGCATATCCGCATCGATTTTCAGCTCTTTCGCGCGGGCCCGGATCACCTTTAGGAAATCCGCAGCGCTGAGGTCTTCTTCGCCACGGGCTTTGCGCTGAGCATTCACTGCCGTGCGCAAAAAGGTCATGTTGCCGACGCCAGGAATTTCAACAGGATATTGGAACGCCAAAAACAGGCCAGCAGCCGCGCGCTCTTCTGGTTCCATGTCCAACAAGTCCGCCCCACTTAGGCTCGCCGTTCCCCCGGTCACTTCATAGCCATCGCGCCCAGACAAAACATAAGACAAGGTCGATTTTCCCGACCCGTTTGGCCCCATGATCGCATGCACTTTGCCCGCTTCGACAGTCAGATCCACACCTTTGAGGATTTGCTTATCTTCTTCTTCAAGTTGGACCTTTAGCCCTTTGATCTCTAACATCTTTATCTTCTTTCCTTACAAGCCGCGATTGCAGCTATGTTCCTATGTCAACGCACCACCACAGCAGTGCCCGAGGCAGAGACCATCAACATGGATTGCCCCACAACTTCGTAATCTAGATCAACGCCAACAACGGCATTCGCACCCTTCTCGCGGGCGCGGTCTTCCAGTTCCCCCAACGCCGTGTCACGGGCATCCTGCAATTTGCTTTCGTATGCGCCCGACCGACCGCCCACGATATCTGTGATCTGTGCAAACACGTCCCGCACGATATTTGCACCCATGATCGCCTCGCCCACCACAATTCCGCGGTAATCGGTGATTGTCTGTCCTTCGATACTTGGTGTCGTCGTCACAATCATTGCATTATGCCCCCGTCAGATAAGTGATCAGCATCATGACCAACAGCGCAGCACCGCCCGCCGCTGACGCCGTCAAAGGAACCGAATTGCTGAGCAACCCATCGGTTTTTCCGGCCCGTTTGCGCATGCCAAGGCCGATCAGGCAGCCCACAAAGACGCCAATACCTGCGCCAGCTGATGCCTGTACCAATTCGGCAATCATTGCGGCATCTCAATCTTTTTCACAATCGCAGCCAAGCGCTCGCTCTCTTCCTCGCGATCCAAGGTCATTTTCGCGCGGTTGTATAACGTCACGGGAATGGCTGCGATGAAAAGGCTGACAATCAACGCAGGTGCCAACGCGCCCGGCTGTATCAAAACAATGTCCATACCTGCTTCCAATGCCATGACAGCCATCACCACGAAAACCGGCAGCGAAAACACCAGAGCAGTGCGAAAACGGGTCTGAACACGCTCTTTTATGGGTTTCAAAGGATCAGTCACGGACGTTTTCACCCCCAGCATTCGCGTCATCCGAGGTCAGCAGGATGTACCCCACACGCATCGCACCAAAACTAAGCGCGCCACCGATCAATGCCGCCCAGAACACCTGTGGCAACACAGCCCAAGCCGCAAACCCGCCCAGCAACGCGCCGCAAAGCGCCCAGAGAATATGTCCGAATGCTCCCTGCATTCTCTATTGGTTTCCCATATTAACGCACGATGCGAACACCAGCGCCGCGCCAAAGGCACGACACTCCGAAGCCTTGCCCCGCTTGAGGTTACATGTGGAATTCAGGATCATTTGTCTTCTTCCCACTTGTCGAAATCTCCGCGTGCTCTTGCATCTGCGTAGCGCATCTCAAACTCTTGTTTCTCAAGCTCATGCAACTGACTTTGAAGTTCTGCGCCTTTCGTCAGATTTTCCTTCAAACGGCGCTTCACCCACAACGCACGCATCCCGATAGCGGCCAAAAACCCAACAAAGCTGACAGGCACGAGATAGGCCGGCACAATCCTCGAAGCGATCCAACCTGCAGCAATGGCACCCAAGACGCCAACCGCAATCAAAGACCACAACGAAACCGCTGATCGAAGCGACCAGCTGTCCGTGTACATGTCTCTGTTGTCGGTTTTGCGAAACATTCAGTTACCCCACCGACCCTTTGAATGGCTACACAAGTTGGTACGCATCATAGACCTGACCCAAATTTCAATCGTTGGAATGCACAAAAGTAATCGTTCTTTGAACTTTCACACTGCCCCCTAAATTCTGGATTGCCAAAAGCAGGAGACACCACCCACGGCACAGAAACAGGGAAATTCGCGCCGAACTGATCCTGAACCACTGCGTTGCTCCATGCGGTGGATACAAACGCAGTCAAAACCAGAGCGCAAATTGCGGTGCGGATGATCACCCCACAGACCCCTCAAGCGAAATCGCGACCAACTGCTGCGCTTCCATTGCGAATTCCATTGGCAGAGCTTGCAGTACTTCTTTGCAGAACCCGTTCACGACCAAAGCGACAGCTTCTTCTTCATCCATCCCACGCGAACGGCAATAGAACAGTTGATCATCGTCCACCTTGGATGTCGTCGCCTCGTGTTCGACGCGGGACGAGTTATTCTTGACCTCGATATAGGGCACTGTGTGCGCGCCGCATTTATCGCCAATCAACAACGAGTCACATTGCGTATAGTTGCGCGAATCTTGCGCCTTGGGGTGCATCGACACCAATCCACGGTAGGTGTTTTGCGCCTTACCTGCGCTGATGCCTTTGGACACGATGCGCGATTTGGTGTTCTTGCCCAGATGCACCATCTTTGTACCGGTGTCGGCTTGCTGCATGTTGTTGGCAATTGCGATCGAATAAAATTCGCCCTGACTGTCGTCACCGCGCAGAATGCAGGACGGGTATTTCCAAGTCACAGCCGATCCGGTTTCGACCTGGGTCCACATCACTTTGGACCGCGCACCACGACAATCGGCGCGTTTGGTCACAAAGTTATAGATGCCACCTTTGCCGTCTTCATCACCGGGATACCAGTTTTGAACGGTCGAATATTTGACCTCTGCATCGTCCAACAGCACGATTTCGACCACGGCGGCGTGCAATTGAGACACGTCACGTTGTGGGGCTGTGCAACCTTCCAGATAGCTGACATAGGACCCTTTGTCCGCGATGATCAGTGTCCGTTCGAATTGACCTGTGTTTTCAGCATTGATGCGGAAATACGTGCTTAGTTCCATCGGGCAGCGCACGCCCGGCGGGATGTAGACGAACGACCCATCTGAAAACACAGCCGAATTCAGCGTGGCGTAAAAATTGTCCGATTCTGGAACAACTGAGCCCAGGTATTTCTTCACCAATTCGGGATGTTCGCGAATGGCTTCGGAAATTGAACAAAAGATCACGCCAGCCTTCAGCAATTCATCCTGAAACGTCGTCCCCACAGATACGGAATCAAACACCGCGTCCACGGCGACTTTACGCCCTTCCGCAGGTGCGTCCTCGGCACCTTCGACCCCAGCGAGGATCATTTGTTCTTTCAAAGGGATGCCCAACTTTTCATAGGTCGCAAGCAGCTTTGGATCGACTTCATCCAAGGATTTTGGCTTTACTTCCATCGACTTAGGACGTGCGTAGTAATATTGGTCTTGAAAGTCGATTTCTGGGTAATCGACCATCGCCCAATCTGGTTCTTTCATCTGCAGCCAGCGTTCATAGGCCTGCAGACGCCATTGCGTCATCCATTCCGGTTCTTCGTTCTTTTCCGAAATCAGACGGACGATATCCGGGGTCAGACCTTTCGGAGCGTACTCCATTTCGATGTCTGTTTCCCAACCGTATTTGTATTTGCCGCCGACTTCGCGCACAGCATCGACCGTTTCCTGATCGACACCTTCTTTGACATTCACCACGTCATCCACGTCTGACATCCCCTCAATGCGTGCTTAAGCAGCGCGCGCTTCTTGTTTCTTTAACTTTTCGCCCCACGCTTGTGCAAAGCGCAAAACATCATCTTCCGTTGTCTCAAGACCCAGTGACACCCGCACAGCGGACGCGGCCTCAAGATCTGTATATCCCATCGCTTTCAACACCCGGCTTGCCTTAACCTTGCCTGACGAACAGGCAGACCCCGCCGAGATGGCAAACCCTGCTAGATCCATCTGCATCACTTGTGTGTCGCCCTTCCAACCAGGCGTAATGAAACAGGACGTGTTCGGCAGTCGCGGAGCATCTTTCCCGACGAAAATAGTCTTCTTTGACAAAGCCTCAAGAGCTCTTTCTAGAATATTTCTAAGTTTCTCGATTTCAGCCCATTTTCCGGCCATCACATCACGGTGTGCAGCTTGTGCAGCCGCCCCAAATCCCGCGATTCCGATCACATTCTCGGTTCCTGATCGACGCCCCATCTCCTGACCGCCGCCACGCAGCATCGCTTGCGGGTCATCAGCCGTGAAATTGATCAAGGCACCAACGCCTTTGGGGCCACCCATCTTGTGTGCAGACAGGATCATGTAGGCAGGACGCTTGTCATCTGCAAAAGTCACCGGCACCTTGCCTGCCATCTGCGTGATATCGCACATAATCGAAAAGGGCACGGTTCCTGCACGAAACGCATTGATATAGTTGTTCGACGCGACATTTCCCTTCGGCAGCATCACACCGGTCTCGCTGTTGGCTGCGGACACAGCGACCAAAGCAACGGACGCACGATCCAAACTGTGCGCATCATCAACGCCTTGCATGATCCATTCGAAAAACAGTGACATTTGTTGCGGGTTCAATGCACCCTTTGCATCAAACAACGTGGGCAAATCCGCCTCGCTCCAGTCCAGCAAACATTCATGTTCCGTCGGCAGTGCAGCAAAACGCCCGCCATGCTGCTTTTTTTGGGCCACGGCCAATGCTGCCGCTTCGGTTGCTGAACCGGTAAAGATCACTTGCGTCTGCTTACAGCCAACCAGTTCGGCCACTTGAGCGCGCGCTCGTTCGACCAGCATCTTTGCTGCGCGCCCCTCTGCGTGCACGGATGATGGATTGCCAACCATATCCATGGCCGACACCATCGCATCCCGCGCTTCTGAACGCAGAGGCGTTGTCGCGTTGTGATCCAAATACAGACGGTTCACACGGCATCTCTTTCCAGTGGGCGCATGGGGACACTCATTCGTCAACCACGTCAAACAAGTTCGGAACAGCCGGGCACGGAACCAAATCGTTTTGGATCACGTCTGACAAACGGGTCTGGTGCAAAAACACATAGACATGCGCGCTGAGACCTTCCCACAGGCGATTGGTCAGTGATTGAGCACGGCTACCCGACAATCCACCAGACGCGCCTGCCCCTTTTTGCATCGCATCAACAGTTTCATCGACGGCCCCCAAAATATCCACCACACGAATTTCAGCAGGAGACCGAGACAATCGATACCCCCCACCTGGTCCACGGACTGACGATACAAGATCGGCGCGGCGCAATTTGACGAACAATTGCTCGAGATACGGCAACGAAATCGCCTGACGCTCAGCAATTTCGCCAAGGCTGACCAACCTGTCAGCTGGTTGCAGCGCAATATCGGCAAGCGCAACCATTGCATACCGCCCCTTGGTAGATAATTTCATTGCATGGTCTCCCGATTGACCTTTCAAGTCGGAGCAAATACATCCGTTACATTGTCAGCTAAAGAAGGCTGACGCAACAAATTAGAACCGTTCTAAGTTAGCCAAGAGATTTCGTCAAGAAATCCAATAGCACTCGTAAGAGGGACAAGAGAAACCATATGCCCGAGGTCATTTTTCCTGGACCCGAAGGCCGCCTTGAAGGCCGCTATCACCCTCAAAAAGAACGCGATGCGCCAATTGCCATTGTGCTTCACCCGCATCCGCAGTTTGGCGGCACCATGAACAACAAGGTTGTGCATGCGTTGCACTATGCCTTTTACAACATGGGTTTTACCGTGCTGCGGTTCAATTTCCGCGGCGTTGGTCGCAGCCAAGGTGAATATGACCAAGGCGTTGGGGAACTGAGTGATGCGGCCTCCGCGCTGGATTACCTGCAATCTATGAACAACAATTCAAAGCATTGTTGGGTCGCTGGTTTTTCATTCGGAGCATGGATCGGCATGCAATTGCTGATGCGCAGACCGGAAATCACTGGGTTCATTTCTGTTTCTCCACCGGCGAACATGTACGACTTTTCGTTTCTGGCGCCCTGCCCGTCTTCTGGTTTAATCATCAATGGCGCAGCAGATCGCGTTGCCCCACCAGCCGACACAGAAATTCTCGTGAACAAATTGCACGAGCAAAAAGGTATCACGATCACGCATACGCAGGTCGAAGGTGCGGGACATTTCTTTGAAGATCCGCATTTGGACACGATGATCGATCATACGTCGACTTACGTAAAACGCCGCCTAACAGAAACGAGTCGGTAATGTCGGATCCTGCTGTCGTCGAAATGGCCAACAAACTGGCTGAGGAGTGTATCACTGTCCAAGCTGAAATCGGCAATGACCGGTTGTTTATGGAGCTTGGGCAGGTATTGGGGTCGTCATCCCAAACGTTGGAAGAAGCGTTTTTGACTGCTGTGCGCACTCGGATGGCCAACGCTGCGGGTCAGAAATTCCTTGAACGCGCTTTGAACACACATCGCAGTCAAGCCGGAAAAAATGACCCGGCTTGATCGCCAGCTTGCGTTCCTGACAGAAGCTGATCGTCTTAAAACCGTAATCCGCGCCACAACATTGGCGGATGGATCACGTCGGGAAAACTCCGCCGAACATTCTTGGCACCTTGCATTATATGCGCTTGTTCTGGCCGATCAGGCTGGACCTGATGTCGACATCAACAAAGTCCTAAAAATGCTTATCTTGCATGACCTTGTCGAAATTGACGCTGGGGATAATCCGATATTTGGCACCGTGGACGCGGCAAAGATGGAAGCGCAGGAAACTGCGGCCGCCGATCGTCTCTATGGCCTGCTGCCTGCAGACCAAGCGACAGAGTTACGCGCCATCTGGCAAGAATTCGAAGCGGCGCAAACTCCATCTGCACAATTCGCCAAAGCACTTGATCGCGCACAACCGCCAATGCAAAATCTTGCATCAGGTGGGGGGTCATGGATTGAATACAATGTTTCGCCAGACAAAATCGAAGCGCGTGTTGCGCCGGCGATAAAACGTGGGGCTCCGCAACTTTGGAATTGGCTGCAAGTCCGTATCGAAGATTTTTTCTTAACAAATAGATAGAAATACAGCCTAAATTTAGGGTGCGACAAATCAGTATACGTTCGTATACAGCTTCCCAAGCGCGCTCAGACAAGCTAAGCCAAAAGCATTCGCTTATTGTCGCAAAGGATGCCTCCGTGACCAAAATCAAGGTGGAAAACCCGATCGTTGAAATGGACGGGGATGAAATGACCCGTATAATCTGGCAGTTCATCAAAGACAAGTTGATCCAGCCCTATCTCGACATCGATCTTCTGTATTACGATCTCGGCATTGAGGTCAGAGATGAGACCAACGACCAGATCACAATCGATTCTGCAGAAAAGACAAAAGAAGTCGGAGTCGCTGTAAAATGTGCGACCATTACCCCTGACGAAGGTCGGGTCGAAGAATTTGGGCTGAAAGAGATGTGGCGGTCGCCCAATGGAACGATCCGGAACATCTTGGGCGGCGTTGTCTTTCGCCAGCCCATCATTTGTTCAAACGTTCCGCGACTGGTGCCTGGCTGGACAAGACCCATTGTCATTGGCCGTCACGCCTATGGTGACCAATATCGCGCGACGGACATGAAATTTCCGGGCCCAGGCAAGCTGACTATGAAATTCGTCGGCGAAGATGGCACAGTAGATGAACGCGAAGTGTTTGATGCACCGTCGTCAGGTGTCTACATGGGGATGTATAACCTAGATAAATCAATCGAGGATTTCGCGCGCGCCTCGCTGAATTACGGTCTGAATTTGGGCTGGCCGGTTTATCTGTCGACCAAAAATACGATTCTCAAGCAATATGATGGTCAGTTCATGCTGATCTTTGAACGGATTTATCAGGAAGAATTCGCTGACAAATTCAAAGAAGCGGGAATCACATATGAGCACCGCTTGATTGACGACATGGTCGCCGCTGCGATGAAATGGTCAGGCGGTTTTGTTTGGGCCTGTAAAAACTATGATGGCGACGTGCAATCCGATACAGTTGCGCAAGGGTTCGGGTCACTTGGCTTGATGACGTCGCAGTTGATGACACCAGATGGTAAAATCGTCGAAGCAGAAGCTGCGCATGGAACGGTGACGCGTCACTATCGTCAGCACCAAAAAGGCGAAGAAACGTCAACCAACTCAATCGCGTCGATTTACGCATGGACGGGCGGGCTTAAGCACCGCGCAAAGCTGGATGAAAACCAACCATTGATGAATTTTGCTGAGACGTTGGAAAAAGTCATCGTTGATACTGTTGAAAGCGGCTTCATGACCAAGGACTTGGCGTTGCTGGTTGGTCCTGATCAGAAATGGCTGACCACAATGGGTTTCCTTGAAAAGATCGATGAAAATCTAAACAAGGCGTTGGCTGGATAAGCCCGACGCCCTTTGACAAAATGTAAGGGATCGCGTGTGCAACGCGGTCCCTTTTTTATTCAGACCTTGCGGCGCAATAGGACAAGTATTCCCAAGCTCGCGCCGAAAAAAGGCAAGCCTGCAGGCAACGACGCAACTTGAAGACTGCGTCCGCTCTGCAAAGTCGAAAATTGGTCTACATCAATGTCTGGATTGTAAAACCGATATTTCACCGACAATACGCCCCCTTCATTGGTCAATTGATCGCCACCGAAGAAACTTATTAGCAGAACGTTCTCAGGGCAAGAACCGGGTCCAGATAGGCATCCAAACGGCAAGGACGAGAACACTTGAATCTGCTGCGTTGTCGACACAGTTGCAGTGTCCAAGTCCGGCACCGGCGAAGCCGACGCATCCCCGCGTGTGCCGTATGCAAATTCAATATCATCAAAAGTGTCAAAATCGGCGTCATAGGTGAAACTGCCATGTAACGTCACACTTGTCGGGCCGGACGATCCAACCCCAGTTAACGTCACCGCCATTGGAGTGTTCCACGACACAGGAACAGCTTGTCCAATTCCGGCTGATCCGAAAGAGATCACAATTGCTAAACAACCCAAAATGAACGAACGCATCTTCACACTCCTGTTATCATCATGGTGTGATCTCTAGGCATGAAAGTGCGAAAAGAAGGTTAACAAAAATGAAAATTGACAACTAAAAATCCATGGTCACCGTTATAAACGGATAAAACCGAAACATTTGCTCCCCCGACAAGGACCCATATATGCCGCTTCACTATGTGTATTTGATTATTGCAGTTGCCGCCGAAACGATCGGAACTTCGGCATTGCAAGCCAGTCAGCAGTTTACGCGGCTTGGGCCCTCAATTGTGGTCGTCATCGCCTATGGGTTGGCCTTCTATTTGTTGTCTCTCACGCTGCGCACATTACCGGTCGGTATAATGTATGCCATCTGGTCAGGACTGGGTATTGTCCTTATCGCCTTTATCGGGTGGGTTGTGTTTGGCCAGCGGTTGGATCTTCCCGCTGTCCTGGGAATGTCGATGATTTTGGGTGGAATCCTTGTGATACACCTCTTTTCCACCACCTCGACGCATTAGGCCTAGCCTTCTGCACCGCAGCAGGATAAGGCCGCGCCAACCAAGCATTCGAGGCCCCAATGGAACTGCGAAATATCGCCATCATCGCTCACGTTGACCACGGCAAAACCACACTTGTGGATGAGCTGCTGAAACAGTCGGGCGCATTCCGCGAAAATCAAGCTGTGGCCGAACGCGCCATGGACAGTAACGACCTTGAACGCGAGCGTGGGATTACCATTCTTGCCAAAGCGACGTCTGTCGAATGGAAAGGCACGCGCATCAACATCGTTGATACGCCCGGCCACGCGGATTTCGGTGGCGAAGTTGAACGCATTCTGTCGATGGTTGATGGTGTTGTTTTGCTGGTGGACGCTGC
Organism: Paracoccaceae bacterium; assembly: GCA_039975755.1. Taxonomy (GTDB): domain Bacteria; phylum Pseudomonadota; class Alphaproteobacteria; order Rhodobacterales; family Rhodobacteraceae; genus JABSSA01. Next base: position 19,618 of record JBDWGM010000057.1, read on the forward strand.
CGAAGGGCCGATGCCTCAAACAAAGTTCGTGACCTCAAAGGCTTTGGCATTGGGTTTGCGCCCAATTGTTGTGTTGAACAAGGTCGACAAACCGGACGCGGAATCTGATCGCGCATTGGACGAGTGCTTTGACCTGTTCGCTAATCTTGACGCGGATGACGATCAATTGGATTTCCCGCATCTTTACGCGTCGGGACGATCAGGCTGGGCCGATGCAGAGCTGGACGGTCCGCGCAAGGACCTGTCCGCCCTGTTCAATCTTGTCGTGAACCATGTCCCTGCCCCGCGTCAGGTTGCAAAGCAGGACGAAGATTTCCGAATGCTGGCCACAACATTGGGCAGTGATCCCTTTGTCGGCCGTATTCTGACTGGCCGTGTCGAAAGCGGGAAATTGAAGGTTGGCGCCAGCGTTCAGGCACTCAGCCGTATTGGCCAAAAAATCGAACAATTCCGTGTCACCAAGATTCAAGCCTTTCGCGGTTTGCAAATGCAAGACATCGAAGAAGCCCAAGCCGGTGATATCGTGTCTCTTGCAGGCATGAGCAAAGCGACAGTGGCTGATACGATCTGCGCCTTGGCCGTGGACACCCCTATTGAGGCACAACCAATCGATCCGCCAACCATCACGGTAACCTTTGGCATCAACGATAGCCCGCTTGCAGGGCGTGACGGTAAAAAGGTGCAATCGCGTGTGATCCGCGAACGTCTGATGAAAGAAGCGGAACAGAACGTCGCTATCCGTATCACCGACACGCCAGGCGGCGAAGCCTTCGAAGTGGCTGGCCGCGGCGAATTGCAGATGGGTGTTTTGATCGAAAACATGCGGCGTGAAGGCTTTGAATTGTCGATTTCACGCCCACAGGTTTTGTTCCGCGACATCGACGGTCAACGGATGGAGCCCATCGAAGAGGTCACAATTGATGTCGATGACGAATATTCCGGGTCTGTCATTGAAAAAATCACAGGTGCGCGCAAAGGCGAGCTGGTCGAAATGCGCCCGGCTGGCGCTGGCAAGACCCGTATCATTGCCCATGTGCCGTCACGTGGGTTGATTGGGTATCACGGCGAATTTCTGACCGATACGCGCGGCACAGGCGTTCTGAACCGCGTGTTTCACGAATGGGCCCCCTACAAAGGCGCTATTCCGGGACGTCGGGCGGGTGTTTTGATCTCGATGGAAAAAGGTCAGTCCGTGGCCTATGCGCTGTGGAACCTAGAAGACCGCGGCCGCATGTTCATTGGCGCGCAAGTCGAAGTGTATCAGGGCATGATTATCGGTGAACATTCGCGGGAAAACGACCTCGAGGTGAACCCGCTTAAAGGTAAGAAGCTAACCAACGTGCGTGCCTCAGGCACCGACGAAGCGGTTCGCCTGACCACGCCGATTACAAAGTCATTGGAAGAGGCAATCGCCTATATCGATAATGACGAGTTGGTCGAAGTCACACCAAGTGCGATCAGACTGCGCAAACGTTACTTGGACCCCCACGAACGCAAACGCATGGCTCGCGCAACTTAAGATATCTTTGGCTCCGTATGGATCGCCTGCAAACGCCGATACAGTGTGAAATCTGTGTCGGCGTTTTTGTCAGTTTCCGTTTGAGCCGTCGGGATTGTACGTGCTTATAGTCACGACATTGACCCAGAACATTTGGCAAGGTTGACCTTTGGGTGGATCGCATCGAAAGGCGAAAAGAGCTCAAAGTACAAAATGCTGCTCATGGCATGAAGATCAGCTTTGCGGATCACGAGCAAGAACAACGCTCATTGAAAAATAGTCGGCAAGGTGAAATTATCGCCAAATGTACTTTAGGTTTTTCAGTTGGCTGTTCTTTGGTGTGTCCTGTTTTTTGGATTTCACTGGCTCGGCACATTGGGCCCTTCGAGCTTTCAAGGTGAAGTTGCAGCCATTCTTGATCCCTTCGTGACATTATTTCTCATCACCTGCGCAGTCTTGGCATGGTGCCTTGGAGTTTGGTTTGATTGGATCCTACTAAAACGCCCGCGTCGCGCTTTGTTGATCCTTCTTCTCGGTGGGCTGTTGGTACCGGCTGCTATTGCAGGGAACTATGCCATTGAGTGGATCCGTTCGGCGGACAGCGTAAAAGAGGCCCGGTCGTTTATTGAAATGCGCCTTCAGCGGCTCATGGATGGAGATCAGACAATTGATTTTGCTCAAGCTGAAGCCCGAAAGTTCTGGGAGGATGTGGCGTCAAGGGCCTGGAACAGTTCGAGACGGGCGGAGCAAGTTTACAACAGATACTATCCATTAAATGAGTTGTATCGTGGTGCGATCCTTCGCGACGATAGCTTCTGGGATACGCATCAAATCTGGCCTAAAGCTCAATGTGACGAGTTTGCAGATGTGTTTG
>JBDWGM010000058.1:0-24835 GCA_039975755.1 Paracoccaceae bacterium
CTTTCGACAAACCCACCCGCTCCATCGGAGGTGCGCGTCGCGTTTTCTAATGTCAGGCGTCGGTTCAAACGTGGCGGTGCTTTCATCACGCACCCCCCGCGAACAATCGCATGGTTTTGTAACGCTCAATCAGGCTGGTAACCCCAAACGGCATACACCCACCGCTCAGCCCGGTATCATTGCGAAATTCATAATAATGCGCCGCCAGCAACAACACGGCCTGTCGCAAATCGACCGGAAGGTCACCCCAATTGGTGCCATAACCAGCCGAGAACGAAATCTCGGCCCGCCCAGCGCTCGGTATGTTTGGCAGCATATACCCAACCGCCCGCAATTTCGGATGCGCGTTGTCCTGCTCCAACCAAAAGACGTCGTTATCCACAACGCTTTTGTCCCCTAATCTTTGAACAATCTCGATTGAATTGATCGCAACAACAGGCGCCACTGGCAGGGGGTGCACATCCGGACAATGCCACTCATTCACATCCAGACGAAAGCCACGCTCCAGCAATGTTTTTCCAGTCCGCCCTTCAATCGCCGCAAGGGAGGCGCGCAAAAAGCCCCGCAAGACGTCGTCTTGAACCGTGTCTTCTGCAAACCCCGTTCCCAGTCGCAAATGCGCCTTTAGATCATCGACGGGCAATGCCCCGTCAGGCACTGTGGTCTCTTCGATCAGCTTCATTGATCTTCTCCTGACAATTCTCTTCCCCCGCGCATGCCGCAACAATCCCGGACGCACGCCACGCCGCGTCGCTCGGACGGAGGGGAGCAGCTGGACAACGCCTCGCATAAATGCGTGCGCCCGGGTGTCGAAGGCAGTGTCCCGCCTCCGACGATCCACCAACAGATTTAGGCTGCGGCGAATTTCAGGATTTTGATCGCAGCAAAGTCGCTGACATCTCCGCCCACGCGTTTCGTGGCATAGAACAGAACATGAGGCTTGGCGCTGAACGGGTCGCGCAGGACACGCAGATCAGGACGCTCGGCAACAGTGTAGCCCGCCGAGAAATCACCAAATGCAATCGCATCTGCACCCGCCTCTGGATCCGGCATGTCTTCGGCGATCAGCACGGCATAGCCCATAAGGCGCGCAGGCTCTCCAGCGGACAGACCGTCAGACCACAAGAAGCGACCGTCATTGTCTTTCAGCTTGCGGATATGACCAGCCGTCTTTGAATTCATCACAAACGTACCATTGGCCCGATATTGCGCGCCCAATGCGTAAACCACATCCACGACGGCCTCTGCAGTGACAGCACCATCCGTGCCAGTCGCGACATACCCCAGATTGCCCCAAGACCATGAATCCTCGGCAACAATGGAATGATCCAGGAAACCGCGCGGCTTGTCTGCTCCGTCTCCCACAACAAACGCAGCCGCTTCAGCGCTCGCGAATTTGCTGGCGATCCGATCTGCCAACCAGTTTTCGATGTCAAACGCACTGTCATCCAGCAAACGCTGCGACGCCTTTGGCAGAGCCGACAATTCGTGCAAAGGAATGGTGATCCGATCAATCTGCGGAGTCGCCGTTTCGGTCAAAGCGCCGGTTTCTGACGCCCAACCTGTGCCGATATCCGTGTGATCGATCAGCACATCATAGGAAGTGGCCTCGACATTCACGACACTTGCGATTGAACGAATGGACGCGGTGGCATTCAACGTCGATTTCACAGTTTCCGATGTCTGCGCATCAACCAAATATCCGCCATCGCTGTTCACAGCCGTCGAAAGCGACTTGCCTTCCAACTCCAGCCCGCGCAATCCATCGTCATCGCCCGAGCGTAAATACGCCGCCATAGCTTTTTGATGCGGCGCACCCACATCAGCATTTGCCGCAAGATGTGGGCGTTGGACGTTCAAATGTTTCCGATCCAGCATGGTCAGTCGCTCTTCTGTTTGTTGAAATTTGGTTTGCATGTCGGCTTGAAAGCCTTTGAATTCGGTGACGAAACCCTGAACGGCCTCTGCCACCTCGCGTGCCGGGGACAAACCTTCCCCGGTCCGAGCCTCGATCTCGGTCTTGCTCATCTGCATGTCCTCGATGGTTGGTTGGTATTTGGCGGGCTTAGGACCGCGCCAGGCTTGCGCACGCACCTCGAAAGGCCGCCGCCATGTCACGCAAAGCATCCAGCTCATCCAAGGTGCTATCCTCGGATTTTGCTGCCACCCGCGCACTGGGCAACATTGGGAACGTCACCAAAGACACTTCCCAAAGTTCCAGTTCCTTAAGGACTCTATGGCCCTGATCGTTTTTTGCTGCCTTCACGGTGCGGTACCCAATCGACAATCCATCAATCGCGCCCGCCTCAATCAATTCGACAGCCTCACGCCCCTTACTGACACCCATCAGAATGCGCCCCTTGACCCAAAGGCCAGTGTCGTCTTCTCGCACCTCGTCCCAAATCCCGATGGGTTGGGCTGGATCGTGCTGCCACAGCATCTTGATGGACCGCTTCTCAATCGCCATCCGATCAAGGCACGTCCTATACGCCCCCTTGGCGACAACATCGCCGCCCTGATCCGTCGACCCGAACAGACTGGCATAGCCTTCTATGGCGGCCCCATCCACCAGCTCCAAGGTCTCTCCGAAGGTCGCAAATTTGGTCTCCAGACCACTGTCTGCGTGCATGATATTCTCCTTTGAAAGATAGCTCATGGAACGGCCACCATGATCGACTGGAACGCCTGTGCCAGAACCACGGCAACAACACCGTAGACAGCCAACCACATTCGTTTTTCCAAACGCTGCAGCAGTTCTTCCAATCGATCCAAGCGTGCCGCAATGTTGTCGAACTGAATCTGGCTGACGCGTTCATGCGCCTTCAGCTTCAGCCCCGGCGCACATTCAAAGCGCTCATAGCCAGAATGATCACTCATCCCCCTGCTCCATTGCAGGCAAACCCAGCAAACGACGCTTTTCCCCATCACTCAGGAAATCCGCCGCCGCCACTCGCGTCCATTGCGCATCTCGCTCAGCGGACAAGGCCGGCACCTGATCCAGATCCGGCGTCAGGTCGACGTTTTCAGAGACGAACAATCCAAGCCAATCCGCCAAGGTCGCTGATACACGCTGCGCCAACGGCAGAACCGTCAGACGATAAAACGCGCGGTTCGCTTCTTGGTAATTGGCATAGGTCGCATCCCCTTGAATGCCCAACAACATAGGCGGAACACCAAAGGCCAAGGCAATTTCACGCGCCGCAGATTCCTTTGTCTTTTGGAATTCCATGTCAGAGGGCGAAAACCCCATAGGTTTCCAATCCAACCCACCTTCCAAAAGCATCGGACGACCAGCATTTCGCGCGCCGGAATAATTCGCCTCCATCTCATGGACGACACGCTCATATTGATCCGAACTCAACGTGCCCGCGCCATCCGTTCCGCGATACACAATGGCCCCCGACGGACGCGCCGCATTATCAAGCAGCGCTTTGGACCACCGGCTGGCTGAATTATGCACATCCAAAGCCATGGCAGCCGCTTGCAAAGGGGACAGCCCATAATGGTCATCTTGCGGGTGAAACGCCTTGAGATGGCAAATCGGGCTTGGGACACCACTCGTGTCAAATCGATGTTTGCGCGATCCCACGCTGTATTCGTATGCGACAGGCCACCCATCCGCGCCGGGCACAACGCTCATTCTGTCAGACCGCAACACGTGCAACTCAAGCGGAATGCCCGCTTCGCCTGCGACAGCCTCGACATAGGCATTCCCGCTTAACAGCATCTGCGCATACAGCGCTTCCAGCAATTCGGCGCGCCCCTGTCCGGGATTGGGCCGCTTGATCAGGTCCAACACCGGATGCTTTGCAAATCGTTCCTGTTCAGTTTGCAAAACCAACGGCAACGCGGCAGCGGCTTCTGCAATCAACTTGATACAGCGAAACCCAACCGGATTGCTTAAAAAGCCCGACTTGGTCAAAGACACTGTGTCTCTGGGGCTCCAAGCCACGCGCCCATTTGACGCCCAAGCCATGACCGGCCCCGTCGCCGAGGCCTTTTGCTCCGGTGCCTCGTCCCGTCGCTTGAGAAATTCAAACACCATTTCGGCTCTCCTGCTGCCTAAGGGGCATCGCCGCCCGCCCACAAAAAAAGCGCCGCCCAATCAAGGACCGCGCCAAACATCTGATCGGACCACAAAGGCCCATTAATTTCGTTTCATTCCAAATTCGCGATTTGACCCGCTGGGGGTTACAATCGCCTCACTCCCGGACGACGTGCATCCTGTTGGGGTTTGATCATCAGTTCGTGCAATGCCCAAACCAACGCGTCCACCCGGTCGGGTGATCCCTGCCCCGCAAATCCATGCCGGGTCATTTTCACCATCTGGTCTTCCAGATCATCCAACGCCAAACCATGCCTGACACGCCCCTGTTCATACAAAGCCGCCACCGGTTCTGCCCGCACGACTTTCCCCCGGCTGGCATGAACCGACGTAAACGGCACCATCGGATCGACCGCGCGGATCACCTGACGCACCATTTCTCCACCTTGGTTAACCTCGGCCACCAAACGGTCTGCTTCAAACTCTTCCATCGCGGCGACGGCTGCGCGGGCCCATTCAGCCGGGCTTGCTCCTTTAACCGTGCGATCCGCCAACACAAAGGCGCACCAGTCCTCTGGCGGCCCTTCTGTGACAGCGCCTGCAACAACGATCCCACATTCATCCGCGCTCGAGGACGACGTCGTGGCCGGATCAACCGCAACAACGATGCGATCCAAATCGGGAATTTCCCGCACCCGCACCGTTTCCAACATCGCCGAATTCCACAACGCGCCATCCACATCCCGCAGTAAAACGCCGTCCAATTCCTGACGCCCCAACCGTGTCCCGGCATAGCGCGCCCTGACCTCTTTCAGAAAGCTCGAGGCCAAATTGGCCCGGTTCGCTTCTGTCGGCGCGTGGGTCATCACACACGAGTCTTGCTCAAGCAGTGTTTTCAAGACATCCACATTGCGCGGCGTAGTGGTCACGCACACCCGGGGCGCATCTCCCAATCGCAGGGCAAACTGCAACATATCCCAGGTTTCTTGCGCCTTCTTCCACTTCGCCAGCTCGTCAACCCACGCGCCATCGAATTGCGGTCCTCGTAATCCTTCCGGATCAGACGCGCTATAGGCCACCGCCTCAGCGCCATTGGGCCACACCAGACGTTTGCGCGATGCATTCCATTCTGGTCGCCGATCCAGTGGCGAGCAGGCCAAAATCCCGCTTTCGCCAAACACCATAACTTCGCGGACCTGATCATAGGTCTCGCCCACCAATGCGATACGCTTGCACATACCAGCGTCGAAGGGTTTCGCGCCCTCGACCTGATCACGCACCCATTCTGCACCAGCACGCGTCTTACCGGCCCCTCTGCCCCCCATGATCACCCAATTGCGCCAATCTCCCTCGGGCGGCAATTGATGGGGCAAAGCCCAAAATTCAAAGAGATAAAGAAGGGCGCCAACGGCGCCCTCACTAAGTTCATTCAGAAACTGCTCCTGCATTGCAACAGGCGCGGAGGCGATTAAGCGCGCACCCGACCTCAGATCGGGCTTCTCTGAGATCGAAGGCGTATCCACCTCTGGCAATTTCAGATTGTTTTCGTCGGCACTCAGCAAGTGTCGCCTCCAGTTTTAGACAGGACGAAACAAGCCCACTCACTTCCGTGAAGGCCCGTTTGGTCCCGGTTTCATCGAACTTCCCCCCGGTCTCGGCACCCTCTGTGTGGCGCTCGAGTTTTTGGCGCAAATGTTCCAATTGCGACTGGATACTTTCCAGCAGCTTCTCAGACCGTTCCGCCTGTGCGTCCGGGGTCAACAAAGTCATTCTGTCTCGCTACCTCTCATGCGTTGCTTACTCAGCCCCTCCGCACGAGCCCGAAAAGGAAAAGCGACCTCCAAGGTTTCCCTCGGGGCCGCTTACCCACTTCTTCCAGCTTGTCACAATGTATACTTGTGACCGTTCGCAAAGTCAAGGAAATTCGCGAACGCCCATTCCGACCCACCGTACGGTATATTTAACAAAATCATAATGTTAGGTTAATTTTTGGTTAACAAAAACAGCAAATGTCACAACCATCAACTGGATTTTAAATGTCTTAACTCACGCACGCAATTCCACCCGCAAACGGGCTAAGTATTCGCGCCTAACCGAATAACGCTCCGGCTCAATTGTTGGAATTTGCGCGCTCAGCTTCGATCTCACGCCAGCGGGCAACATTGGAGTTGTGCTCATCCAGCGTTGTCGCAAACGCGTGACCACCCGTCCCATCCGCAACAAAGAATATGAACTCCGAACCGTCCGGTTGTCCCGCCGCCATCAAGCTTTCTCTGCCCGGATTGGCAATCGGTGTCGGCGGAAGACCTTCGATGACATATGTGTTCCACGGCGTTTCCGCACGCAGCTCGCTGCTGCGCAATCCGCGCCCCAACACACCCCTGCCACGTGTAATGCCATAAATGACCGTTGGATCCGTTTGCAGACGCATGCCTTGGTTCAGACGATTGATAAACACACTCGACACAGTTGGACGTTCTGACGCGACGCCCGTTTCTTTTTCGATGATCGAAGCCAAGGTGATCAACTCTTCCGGGCTGTTCAACGGAACCGATGGATCTCGTGCCGCCCATGCTGCGGCAACAAGCTCTTCCTGAGCCTCTTGCATTTGGACAAGAATATCCGAACGCGACTGTCCTTTGCGCACCTCGTAACTGTCGGGTGCCAAAGCGCCTTCCGGTGGAATATCTGTGATGTCTTCGCTCAAAACGTCCAAAGCGTTCAATGCAGACACGATCTGCCAGCTGGTGACCCCTTCAGCAAACGTAACACGATACCGCGTGTCCGCTGACTCTTTGACCTCTGTATAGACCTCAGGGACCGCATCATCACCGATCACAAATTCGGCTTTTTCGACAAAATCATTGGTCTGTGGATCCAATTCGCGCACCTGCGCCTGAACCCGTGCGATGCCCACCCGATACACAACTTCGGTCCCGCATGTGCTCGCGCCACCTTTGGTGACCGCATCAACGATCTCTGACATCGAGCTTTTGGGTGTAATCAAAAAAGAACCTGCCTTCAAAAGCTGACTCTTTTCCGAATAATCCGCACCCATCCGGAAAATAGCACCGCTCGTAATGGCACCTTCTTCTTCAAGCTCGTTACTGACCCTGGCAAAATTTGATCCAGAATCGACCTTAAGACAAATCGCCTGCGCCAACGGCCCCGGTTCCTGATATTCGCCACGCCCCCATACAATGATCCCGCCCACGAGGAACAGAATCACCGCGAACAATGTGACCGCATTGGAAGCAATAGCGCGCCACATCAGCTGTCGACCTTACTGAAAATGACGCTCGCATTTGTGCCGCCAAATCCAAACGAATTGGACAATGCGACACTGACCGGGCGTTCCCGTTTCGCATTGGGGGCCAGATCCAAAGCCGTTTCAACCGCCGGGTTTTCAAGGTTAATCGTCGGCGGACATACCTGGTCCCGAATGGCCAGGATCGAGAAAATCGCCTCAATCGCGCCCGCTGCTCCCAACAAATGCCCCGTCGATGACTTGGTCGACGACATCGTCACTTTGCTTGCATGCTCACCCAGCATACGTTCAACCGCGCCCAACTCGATTGTATCCGCCATGGTCGATGTGCCATGCGCATTGATGTAATCGATATCCGACGGCTCTAGGCCGGCATTGCGCAATGCGGCCCGCATCGAACGCTCCGCCCCGTCTCCATCCTCAGAGGGCGCCGTGATGTGATAAGCGTCGCCAGACAGCCCGTACCCGCTGACTTCGGCGTAAATCTTTGCACCGCGTGCTTTGGCATGTTCGTATTCTTCCAGAATAACGATCCCTGCCCCTTCGCCCATGACAAACCCGTCGCGGTCCTCATCATAAGGGCGACTGGCTGATTTTGGGTCATCCGCGCGTTTTGTGGACAGCGCTTTACACGCATTAAAACCAGCAATCCCAATTTTACAGATCGCCGCCTCTGCGCCGCCTGCAACCATGACATCCGCATCGCCATGCTGAATAAGACGGGACGCGTCACCAATAGCATGTGCACCCGTGGAACAGGCCGTCACCACAGAATGATTCGGGCCACGGAACCCGTATCGGATCGACACTTGCCCCGAAATCAGATTGATCAAAGCGCCTGGCACAAAGAACGGGCTCACCCGGCGCGCACCTTTTTCTTCCATCAGCATTGTCGTGTTGGCGATCGAATTCAAACCGCCAATGCCCGATCCGATCAACACACCCGTGCGCTCAAGGCTTTCCTTGTCGTCCGGCATCCAACCAGAATCCTGCACCGCTTGTTCTGCGGCTGCGATCCCGAACATCATAAACGTATCGATCTTGCGCTGTTCTTTTGGCGAAAGATACGTATCCGCATGGAATGACCCATCCGAACCATCGCCACGCGGCACTTCGCAGGCATAGGTCGTGGTCAAACCGTCTGTATCAAATTGCTCAATGGGCCCCGCACCAGACTGTCCGTCCAATATACGTTCCCAGCTTGCCTCTACCCCGTCGGCCAAAGGCGTAACGAGCCCCAGACCAGTCACAACGACTCTGCGCATGACATTGCCCCTTTGTTGTCTTTGCCCAAGCTCTTACCGCGCCGTACTGGTTGGGTTCAAGACCCGAGCCGAAGACAGGCAATCCATGGCAATCCGCCAATAGCATCATTGGCAGTGGAAAATGATCTAAGGTCCCCAAGACACAGTCTCAAGGCTTCCCCCTTTTTAGCCCATTTTCGAGGACGTTCCAATCTAAATGAAATCGGCCACAACTTGATCGGTCTCGGGTTGCGCCACAGCCAACGCGTCTTTGAGGTCAACGGATTTGTTAAACAACGCCCGCCCAATCAACACTCCATCCACACCGGGGATATATTTCAAACGGGCAATATCGTCCGAACTGCGCACAACGCCGCTGGCAATGACCGGTGCACGTGCGGCTTCGGACAAGGCCGCGATGACGCCCATCCGGGCCTCAGTGTCTTCGATATCACTGTCGATATCCGTGATAATCAATCCAGCAAGCGGTGCGTCTGCATAAGCGGAAATCAAATCCCGAGGGTCAATCGCGCTGTCTTTACGCCACCCTTCCGTCATCACGCGCCCCTGAAAAACATCAACCGACAAAACAATCTGATCCGGGTAATATTTCGCCAATCCCATCACATCATCCGGGCTTTGCACTCCAAGCGTGCCAACAACCACACGGCCAACGCCTTTGTCGATCCAATGCGCGACCCGCTCTTCGCTTCGCATACCACCGCCCAATTGCACTGGGATTCTGGCGCTGCGAATAAGCGCTTCGATCAAAGACTCGTTGCGTTCTTCCCCCTCAATGGCATCGAAATCCGTCACATGTATCCAACTGGCCCCGGCGCTGGCCCAATCGCGCACAGTTTGAACCGGGTCTACGTGCCAAACAGACGGCGAATCCATACGGCCACGCGTCAGTGAAACCACTTTGCCCGCCTGCACCTCAAGTGTGGGATATACCATCATAACGTTCGCTCCAGCCAAGTGTGTTGGCAGCGATCTTACTCGGACTTCTCGTTTTACGATACTCTACACACGACGTTACGGCGGCGCTTTGCGCACCATAAGCTGAACCGTTTCACCGTGCATTTCTGCGGTTCGCAACAATTTGTACCCCAGATTATGCGCCAATTGTAACGATCGCACATGCGTTGGATCCATCAAGCAAACCAAAGGTCCTGTGATCACGCGGTCGAACCAATCATGCGCCGCAATTGCAGCCTCACGACCAAATCCTTTGCCCTGCGCATCCTCCGATAACAACCAACCGGCTTCTGGCCACACATCAAAATCTTGCCCAAGCGCGCGTCTTGCATAGAAAAAACCAACCTGACCCATAATGCGGTTTGAACGGTGGGCTTCAATCCCCCACTGACCAAACCCAGTCATCTGCCAATGGCCCGAATTGGTCAGAAACGCACGCCAGGACTCTTCGCGACTGCGCGGCTTGCCGCAGATATAACGCACCACAGCCGGGTCCTCCCAAATATCCGCATATCGCTCAAAGTCTTCTGGGCGCATAGCCCGCAACGTCAGATTCGACGTGTTTATCGTGGGGATCGCTCGCATGCGTCACCTTAGTCTTCTGCTCTGTCCCCCGAGCACACAGCTTGCCGCCCTTCTCCCCCGAGTCGCAAGTTACACATCCCAATCCCCGGCATATTTTCGCGACTCATGCGTCAGCTGTGTCCAAAACACACACCACAAACGCACCGGGGATTGGGGCGCAGCCCCAAAGCCTGCGTGGCTTGAACGCATATTTTCATGCACGCGCTTGCGCGTTCCACAAAAGAAAACGGCGCTGCTAAAAAGCAACGCCGCCAATAATTCTATAGTGCTGGGATCAGCCGGCTTTGGTAATAAAGTTTACCGCGTCGCCAAAGCTTTGGATCGTCTCAGCTGCATCATCTGGAATTTCGATGCCAAACTCTTCTTCAAACGCCATCACCAGCTCAACGGTGTCCAAGCTGTCAGCGCCCAAATCGTCGATGAACGAGGCTTCGGTCACAACCTTGTCTTCTTCGACACCAAGGTGCTCAACAACAATCTTCTTCACGCGATCGGCGATGTCGCTCATATCTTCGTCCTCATCATTCCTTGGGGCCTCTCTTTGACCCTCAAATGTTGGCTTCACTTGTGAAGCGCTCTCTTTTGCCCCTTTAGGGGGCGGTGTAGTCGGGCCTCCCCGACAAATCTGCGCCGCCTATATCACACTTTTTGTGCAAGACAAGGGCCGCTCAGAACCTGCTACAACATGGCCATGCCACCATTCACATGCAAGGTCGTTCCTGTCACATAGCCCGCGCCAGTGCTCGTAAGGTATTGAACCGCTGCCGCAATTTCATCTGTTTGCCCCATACGACCCATGGGGATTTGGCCCAAAATGCCCGTTTTTTGGTCATCCGTCAGCTTTTCTGTCATGGTTGTTGCGATAAACCCTGGCGCCACTGCATTCACCGTAATTCCGCGGCTTGCGACCTCGTAAGCCAGTGATTTTGTCAAACCAATCATGCCCGCTTTGGACGCCGCATAATTGACCTGGCCCGGATTCCCTGTGGCACCAACAACAGACGAAATATTCACAATTCGCCCCCAACGCGCCTTCATCATCCCGCGCATAACCCCTTTGCATAGCTTCGCAGTCGCCGTCAGATTCACATCAATAACCGACTGCCACTCATCATCAGACATGCGCATAAAAATGTTGTCGCGGGTAATTCCCGCGTTATTGACCAGAATATCAACGCTGCCCATGGCCTCTGCTGCGGATTTCGGCAACGCGTCGACGGCGTCTTTGTCTGACAGATTGCAGGGCAACACATGGGCCCGTTCTGCCAATTCAGCGGCCAATGCTTCCAGCGGCTCAGTCCGTGTCCCAGACAATCCCACAGTGGCTCCTGCGCTATGCAACTTGCGCGCAATTTCCGCGCCAATGCCACCAGAAGCTCCTGTAACCAAAGCTGTTTTTCCCGTCAGATCGGCCATGCCGTCTCTCCCTTTTTTGTCGTTTCTAATGCGACTGCCACGCATGTCTTGGTTTTCAAACTGTCTCGCATTGCAACAGCAACGCATTTGGCCACGCCAGGTCTTTACCCTTCAGATGCGGCTTTGACATCTTCTGGTTTTGAAACTGCGCGCGTCGCAACAGAACGATCAATCCGTCGCACCATCCCGCTCAGCGCCTTGCCTGCGCCGATTTCCCAAACCTCAGTGACGCCATGTTCCGCCATCCAAGAGACACTCTCGCGCCAACGCACAGACCCGGTGATCTGTTCAACCAGCAAATTCCGCAAAACGGCGGCTGAATTTGTGCCCTGCGCCTGCACGTTTGTGACGACAGGCACTCTGGGGGCCTTCATATCCACCTGGCTCAAAGCCTCTTCCATAACGTCCGCAGCAGGCTGCATCAAAGAACAATGGAACGGCGCGCTGACAGGCAGCATAACGGCGCGCTTGGCCCCGCGCAGCTTGGCCTTTTCAACGGCACGCTCAACCGCACCTATATGTCCCGAAACAACCACCTGCCCCGGATCATTGTCATTGGCCGCCTCACAGACATCATTGCCTGCAACCTCATCCGCGACCGCCATGGCCGTTTCGAAATCCAACCCCAACAAGGCCGCCATTGCGCCCACGCCGACCGGAACCGCCGCTTGCATGGCTTCACCACGGGTGCGCAACAATCGCGCCGCGTCAGCAACAGTCAAAGTCCCAGCAGCCACAAGCGCGGAATATTCACCCAGCGAATGCCCCGCCACAAACGACGCCCGATCGACACCGACGCCTTCCACTTCCAAGGCACGCATCACCGCCATGGACATCGCCATCAATGCGGGCTGCGCATTTTGCGTCAACGTCAGCGCGTCTTGATCGCCATTCCAAATCAAATCCGACAGCTTTTCTTCCAAAGCGTCATCGACTTCTTCAAACACGGCCCGTGCGGCTGGATAGGCGTCCGCAATATCCTTCCCCATGCCAATGGTCTGTGCGCCCTGTCCCGGAAAGACGAATGCAATGCTCATGGAACCTCCGATGCGTGTCTGCAGTAGTTTTAACTTTCTTTTAATGCCTCTAAAGTGCACAGACCTTGCGTTCAAGTCATCGCGATTGCGCACGACATCTGTGCGGACATCGCAGATTGCATGTTTGCAGTATCGAATACATCTGCCAATCAGCGTGTTAGGACACTGAGAGCATTGAACCGGGACCCGTTATGACCCTTACAAATACAGCAACGCGATATGGAACGATCAGCAAGTCGTTTCACTGGCTGACAGCTTTGTTGATCCTCAGCCTGATCCCGCTGGGGATCATCGCCAACGACCTGCCGTTTGAAACGTCCGAGCAATTGGACCGCAAGGCGTTCTTGTTCTCTTTGCACAAAACTCTGGGCGTGTTCGTGTTCTTCACCGCCCTCGCCCGCATCTATGCAGCACTTCGACAAACAAAGCCCGCGCCCCTGCATCCAGACCGCAAACTTGAAAAATTTGCGGCGGATACAGTGCACTGGCTCTTGTATGGTTCGCTGGTGCTGGTTCCTTTGTCGGGATGGATACACCATGCCGCCACCTCTGGGTTTGCCCCCATCTGGTGGCCTTTTGGTCAAAACCTGCCTTTCGTTCCGAAAAATGAAACCGTTGCGTCCGTCTTTTCCGGGCTGCACATCGTCTTTGAACGTGTGCTGATCGCCGCGATCATTTTGCACGTCCTTGGCGCGTTGAAACATCATTTCCTCGACAAAGACGTGACCCTGCGCCGGATGTGGTTTGGCAACGTTCAAAGCCAATCAGACAGCCAATCACCAAGCCCGCGGCGTTCCTCAGCCTTGCCCATGGCCGCCGCAATTGCGGCTTGGCTCGTCGCATTGGGCATTGGCAGCGTGATCGGCGTCTATGATCGCCATACGACCACCGAAACCGAGGTCACATTGGATGAGGTCCAAACCGAATGGGCCGTGCAAGAAGGCACGATTAAATTCATCATCACGCAGCTTGGGTCCGAAGTTGAGGGCCAATTCGCGGATTGGACCGCCTCCATCCGCTTTGACGAAAATGCAGGTGCCGAGAAAGCGGGCGATGTGGACGTTCAAATCGCCATTCCGTCCATGACAGTGGGCTCCGTAACAAATCAGGCGCTTGGACCGGACTTTTTCGACGTCACGATCCATCCGACCGCCCAGTTCACCGCCGACATCGTTCAGATTGTCGATGGTTATTCAGCCAACGGAACATTGACCATCCGAGGCGTCTCTCGCCCTCTTGAAATGCCGATCAGCCTCTCATTGAAGGACGACACCGCCAATGTCGAAGCCAAGTTGACCCTGGATCGTCGGGATTTCGGCATCGGGGACAACATGGCCGAAGAATCATCGTTAGGATTCGCGGTAAAGGTCGAAATCAAACTGACCGCCCAACGAAATTCCGAGTAATCCGCAGCGCCGCTCAAATTCGCGCGTCACAAAAAGCAAAGGGTCACCCAGTAAAGGTGACCCAATGCGCGTTTCACATGCAGATGGTGGATTATTCTGCCTTTGCAGCTTCAATCGAAATGTTGACTTCGACCTCATCACTGACGGCAGGTGCAAATGCGCCCAACCCAAAATCTGACCGCTTTAGCGTAGTAGTCGCGTCAAACCCTGCCCATTGCGTGTTGGAAAGTGGATGCGGGCCAACTTGATTCAACACAGCATCCAGCACAACGGATTTGGTGATATCGTTCAACGTGAGATCACCGGTGATTTTGGCAGTCGTGTCGCTTGTGATTTCGATTCCCGTGGATGCAAATGAAACCAAATCCTCATCTGTCGCGCCAAGGAAATCCTCCGACAGGAAAACCTCCGTGCGGCTTTCCCAGCCCGTGAACATCGATTTGGTCGGCATAGATACCGTAACACTTGAGTTCTCAGGGTTTGCTTGATCAAAGACAATCTCCCCCTCAAACCCCGAAAACATGCCGTAAGTTGTCGAAAAGCCAAGGTGATTGTAATGGAACAGTACCTGCGAATGGCTGCTATCAAGAATGTACTTATCAGCGGCAAACCCAGTCGTGGCGGCTGCAGCAAACGCCGCAGCAAGAAAGAGATGTTTCATCTAGAAATACTCCGGTAAGTTGGCTTCTACCGGTTATATTTGTGACCGTTAGTCCGACAAACAATCCCGCACGGCTCAACAGAATGTGCGCGCAAGCAAACCTCTGCTTGTGCACAACCTAACTGAGCAGGTGCGCGACCGTGCTTAGATCAATTTGCCTTCGTCACGCAAACCCGACACCAAGCTGCTCATCTTAGCAGGGTCGCGCATTTCCACGTCTGCAAGGATTGTGCCGTCATTGCCCCACAGGCGAATTTGATTCCCCACACGTTCCGCATGCGCCAAGTCTCTGAACTTGTATTCACCGGCGATCCGTCTGGCTTTCCCAAACCCACGCATCAATCTGACTTCTCTGCGAATGGTATCAATCTCAACCGACGGCAATCCCAAGTTGGACACCGACTGCCAGAACGCCAATCCAAGAAACCCAAAACTGAGCGATGCAAACAATTTGAATATCTTTGGCATCGCCGGAAAAATCGATTCCGGTGCAAACCAAACGGCAAAAGCAAGGATGATCATCGCCATCCCAAACTTGCCGGATCCACGCATACCAACCGCGCGAATCTTAAGATACGTGCTGTAAACCGGGCCAAAAGAACTCGGGTGCCCGTCCTCTTGCTTCGATGTGACTTCCTTATGGGATGTCATTTGCCTGTCCTCAAATTCACAATTTTTTTACAAGTTGTATTAAAAAACGGGCGGAAATAGGGCCACGTGCTGGTTATCTTGCGGCGGGCTTGCCTTTCTAACGCAGCGATGTATAAGCGCGCGTTCCTGCAAGAAAACTATTCCGCGCAGCCTCTCGTGACCAGACAGCAGGGAATAACCGTCCGGTCTTTGAAGTGCGCCTTGACAGAAGTGGAGTGAACATGCCGCTGTATGAGCATGTGATGATCGCCCGCCAGGACTTGTCTAACACACAAGCCGAGGGCTTAATCGAACATTTTGGCACCGTCCTTACGGACAATGGTGGCGCTCTCGTGGATCACGAGTATTGGGGCGTCAAAACCATGGCCTACAAAATCAACAAAAACCGCAAGGGTCACTATGCGTATCTGCGCAGCGATGCCCCCGCACCTGCCGTTCAGGAAATGGAACGTCTGATGCGCCTGCACGAAGACGTCATGCGCGTTTTGACCATCAAGGTCGACGAACACGCTGAACTGCCTTCGGTTCAGATGCAAAAACGTGATGAACGTGACCGTGGCGAACGCCGCGAACGCCGCTAAGGAGACCTGACATGGGTGCAAAACCATTTTTCCGCCGTCGCAAGGTCTGCCCTTTCTCGGGTGATAACGCGCCAAAGATCGACTACAAAGACACACGTCTTTTGCAGCGCTACATCTCTGAGCGTGGCAAGATCGTGCCATCCCGTATCACCGCCGTTTCGGCCAAGAAGCAGCG
The DNA here is from genome assembly GCA_039975755.1 of Paracoccaceae bacterium. GTDB lineage: Bacteria > Pseudomonadota > Alphaproteobacteria > Rhodobacterales > Rhodobacteraceae > JABSSA01. The sequence goes on from JBDWGM010000058.1 coordinate 16,048, forward strand.
TGAACTGGCTCGTGCAATCAAACGCGCCCGGTTCCTCGCCCTGCTTCCATACGCCGTAAAGTAAGGAGACTTTGACATGCAAGTGATCCTTCTGGAACGTGTTGCCAAGCTTGGCCAGATGGGTGACGTCGTTGACGTCAAACCCGGCTATGCGCGCAACTACCTTTTGCTGCAAGGGAAAGCCCTGACAGCGTCAAAGGCGAACATTGCCAGCTTTGAAGCGCAAAAAGCGCAGCTCGAAGCCCGCAACCTTGAAACCAAGTCAGAAGCCGAAGCACTGGGCGAACGTCTGGATGGACAACAGTTCATCGTGATCCGCCAAGCGTCAGATGGTGGCAGTCTTTACGGGTCGGTCACAACACGTGACGCCGCCGAAGTTGCTTCCGAAGGTGGCTTCAGCATTGACCGCAAACAGGTTGTGATCGAAACACCGATCAAAGAACTTGGCCTGCACGAAATGCGCGTCGTTCTGCACCCCGAAGTCGAAGTAACGATCAAATTGAACGTTGCACGCTCGGCCGAAGAAGCGGAATTGCAAGCGTCTGGCAAATCGATTCAGGAACTGGCTGCTGAAGAAGAAGCCGCTGCTGAATTCGAAATTCAGGAGCTGTTTGACGATATCGGTGCTGCCGCGTCTGACGATGACGACCTCGCAGAATCTGCGGGCATTAGCGCAGGTGACGAAACCGGTGAAACGGAAGAACAGCCGAAAGACTGATCTTACCCACCGATCAAAATAGAGCCGCCGCAAGCCTTGTGTTTGCGGCGGCTTTTTTGTGCGAAAAGACGTCTACCCAATCGGAAAAAATCCATAGGATCCAATTTATCTTATGATCGCAACACATTGCTTTTAAACAACAAGATCTGACAACAAAAAAGGCCCGATCGTTAAATCGGGCCTCTCTTAATTTACACAGCCAAAGGGCTTAGTGAATAATCGCGCAGGCGATTTTCGCACCACTTTTTCCGTCCACATCAGCGCCCAAGTGGATCATCAAAACCCGTCCGCGAATTTCGTCCAAGTTCAGCTGTGGCGCGTCCACAGTGGTTGTTGAAACGAGGCTGGCATCAAAGATAAACGGAGCAAGATCACCGCGCGGCAACATCGCCGAGTGATCCATCGCCCCCTCTTCTTTCGGCATCGCATGCCCCATCGCCGCATGATCCACAGCCTCCTCTGCTTTAGGCACGTCGTGACCCATGGCAGCGTGATCCACAGCCTCATCCGCCTTAGGCACGTCGTGGCCCATAGCAGCGTGGTCTACAGCCTCATCCGCCTTAGGCACGTCGTGACCCATGGCAGCGTGGTCTACGGCCTCCTCAGCCTTTGGCATTTCGTGCCCCATGGCAGCGTGATCCACTGGCGTTGTGTCAGAGCTGCCATCCGCGGCTGCGGCGTGCACATGGGCGTGGCCGAAATGAGGTCCTGACGCTCCGCCAATCTTGCCGTCTTTCGGGGCACATGTTGGATATTCATGAATATGCGCCGCGTTTGGACCTTCGGGCAGACCTGAAATGTCAGCCGACAACCGCACACCACCATCCGCAGACAAAGGTGTCAGATGCAGCTGACCCAACAGCTCGCCCGCGCCATCTGCTTCAAGGCGGTGCACACTTGCCATGACCATTTGCGACGGTTGAATCCGGATCAATCCGGCCCGCGCATCTTCTTGGTAATGGCGATACGTGTCCCCACCCGCCAAAGACCGCACATACATGTCGCGTGCCGCATCAGACGCGCCCTGCTTTTCGGACACAACAGCACGGTGGTACAAAGTCGTGGTGTCATTTTCATCCAACGCAAGGGCGGCATCCAGCAGCTCAGCCGCCTTGTCCAAGTTCCCTGCCTTATACGCGATCCACCCTTCGATATCCTGCGCAATGGAATCCGTCGGCGCCAACTGACGGGCCAACGACGCCAATTCCCGCGCACTGTCGAGGTTTTTGCCCAGATCAGCCTGAGACAACGCCGCCAAAGACAACGCTGGCAAATAACCGGGCGAGCGTGCCAATGCATCCGAAAACGACCCTATGGCAGGCTCCAGATTGCCGTCAGACAAATACAACAGACCCAATTCCGTATACAGCTTTGCGCTGTTGGAGTTGGCCGCAATCGCATCTTTCAACAACTGTTCAACTTCACCATGGCCAGACTCCGGACCCGCATGGCTATAGGTTTCGTGACCATGAACGGCCCCAAGCAAGGTCAACCACGCTTCCGGATCTTCGGGGTACAATTCAATCGACTTACGGAACGCAGCGATGGCCTCGTCCTTTGATGCATTGTCCATCAACAGGTTGCCCAACAAACGTTGCGCAAACGCATCCTGCGGCGCGGCTGCAACCAGCTTATGCGCCTCTTCGCGGGCGCGATCATGTTCGTTGCCACGGATCAAAAGCTCGATCCCCAAACGCTGCAGATCAACGCGATCGTCAGCGGCCAACAATGTATCGTCAACAAAGGCCAGCATCATCTCTGGCGTGCCCTTTGCGTTCAGCAAGGCCGCAGCCTCGCGCAGCACCGGCACATCACGCCCAGCCCCACGCACAGTCGCGAGTGACTTCAAACGCGACACAGCCTGCGACACACGCCCTGCGCTGGCCTCGGCCCGTGCCAAATCCGGGATCAATTCAAGCTCGAGCGCTGGCACTTCGCTGCGCAACGCCTGAATTTTCTCGATGGCCGCCTCGGCATTGTCTTCGATCAAATCAACACGAGCAGACGCCAAACGATATTGCGGTGACTTGTCCAATCCCAAACGGCGCAAGCGGGTTAAGGCAATATTCGCGCCATTCACGTCCTTGATCTCAAGCGAGGCATCAAGATACATCCCGTACAACTCGATCAGCGTTTGATCCGGCAGTTTCAAATCCGAATTTTGCACCGCGAGGTTCAACAATGATTGAATGTCATGAAACCGAGCAGCCCGTCGATACATGCCGGCCAAATCCAAATGTGCCCGGTTTACCGTTGCCTTCGGCAATCCAAACGCTTGCAACGCCGCTTCTGAATGCTGAATGGCCCGTGGCAAGTTGCCACTTTGGGCCGCGCTCCAAGCCAGGTATCTGCGGGCCAATGGGTTGGCCGGATCTTCGTTGATGACCCCTTCCAACATCTCAGTGCCGCGATCCATGTTCCCCAGCAACAATTCAGTCATGCCCAATTTGGCGCGAGTCCATGGGTTCGAAGCCCCCAACTGAATCGCGCGCTGAAACGACACTTTGGCTTGTTTGTATTTTTGTTCCCGCAACAACTCGATCCCGGCCAAATCAAACGCGGATGGGTCATTGGGAAAACGATCAAAATAATTCTTTAATCCAACGCTGGCACGCGGATGACCTTGGCGAAACAACTGGGCCACTGCGGCCAAAGCATCCGGATCTTGGCTTGCACCACTCAGGTCCATAATCTGCCTGTTCAACAGCCAGCTTTCGACATCTCCGCTGTAATCTAGGCTGGTTTCCTCATTCAAGGTAACGCCTTTTGCGGATACGCCCATGGGCGCAGCAGCCAAAAATCCAATTAATGCGAGTTTGCACAGGTTCATTATCTGTCCTCGAAATACAATTTACGTGTGTGGTTTAACAAAAAAAGGCAGCCCGGGTCACGCCCGGCCTGCCCCATAAATTTTTAAGGTTAAGCGCCGCGATTAATGACGGCGCTTAAACACTTATCTTACGAACGCTTCTTACGCGCTTTCAGTACGCCAAATCCGGCAAGACCTGTTCCAAACAGAACCAGACCTGCTGGCAATGGAACCGCTGGTGTGCCACCTGGATCAGCAATCACATTGATGCGCAGCGAACCACGGTCAGTCAGACCACCGTCATCGCGTGTTTCAAAGATCGCGAGGAAGCTGTCACCGACAATCGACCCTGTTGAATCCCATGAGAACAGACCGGACAAAGGCGAGCTGCCTGACAAACCTGCAGGGAAGGATTCACCTGAACCTGTGAAGCTCAGCAGGCCCAAAGTCAGGGTATCGCCTGTGTTCGGGTCTGTCGCTTCGATAGTCTGGTTCAATGTTTGGCCCAGAATGACATTTACAACAAGGTCATCAAGGTTTGGCGCAGTGTTGGTTGGTCCACCTGTGTCGACACCGTCAAACACCCAATAAAACTCAACCGAGCTGCCGTCAGCGTTGGTGATCGACCCTTCAAAGGCGTGGTCAGCAGACGGAGCTGTCGAATTTGTATTGTCATTGATATCATATGTACCAGTGCCTGCGATTTCGTCACCGGCATCAATAGTCACATTACCGAAGGCGTCGATTGCAAATGAATCTGGTCCTTCAGCAACGCCTGTTCTTGTTCCTGGTGTTGAGCTTGCATAGGTGAGCCCCAAACCATTACCAGACGTCGCGTCTAGATTGTCCGAGTAATCTTGCCCACGCACGACTTCTTGTTGGATATTTTCAAGGTCAAACAAAATTGGCGCGTTGGCCGTGGATCCGTCCCAGAAAATCGTCGACGTTGTACCATAGCTACTGTTGGCAAGTCCCTCGACACCTGGAACCCAAGCAGCGGAGCCCCATTCGATGGTATACAGACCTGCGCCTTGGTTGAGCTGAAGCGTGTCAATCTGACGGACCTCGGCACGGCGTGAATCATTCAGATCCAGAGTAGCGCCACCAGAATTGGCAGCAGCGTTTCCACCAATGCTGCCGGCAAAAGTACCACCTGGGCCTGTTACAGTCGCTGTGATACAATCATGTGGAAAGCTACAAACGGGATCGTTCGGATCTTGACGCCAAAAACCAACCATATCTACGGTCAGGGTACCATTTGCATCTACGGATGGAACGATAGCCGCGCCGCGACCGTGGGACGCTTCGGCTTGCGAGACCGCCCCAAGGCTGGCAGCAAGCGCTAGCGCTAAAGCTGATCCTGTAAATTTATTAAAGAATTGCATTCTAACTTTTCCTCTTCACTTACAAGTTTCAAAATACATTCGAAGCTTCGAATCACTCAAAACGGCGATTCGCCTAATTGTTAACACAAAATTGACCACTTTAATAATGGGAAGTTTTCTGCCGACGCCTGTTTTCGCAATGGAAACAATGACTTCTCCCAAAAGTTGAAAGTAAATCGATTAATGCACTGCGCGGGAATCATTAAATAAAAAAGCCCGCTTCCTAGAAAGCGGGCTTTTTAAACTGAACTTTGATGAAAATTTAGTCGTCTTCGAGTGCCTCAACGGCTTTTTGCAGGTCGTCCTTGGACACCTCTTTTTCAGAGACTGTTGCCAATTCGAAAACATGGTCCACGACTTTGTCTTCGAATAATGGTGCGCGCAGCTGCTGCTGCATCTGCGGGTTCTTCTGGACGAACTCAAAAAATTCACGTTCTTGCCCAGGATACTGACGCGCCTGCGCCATGACGGCTTGGCTCATTTCAGCGTCCGATACTTCGACTTCGGCTTTTTGGCCCAGCTCGGCCAACAACAACCCAAGGCGCACGCGACGCTCGGCCAAAGTTGTGTGTTCCTCGGTCGTTTCGATTTCAGGGTGATCATGCCCCTCAACCTCAGGATTGTCCTCATGCCACAGCTGATGTGCAATTTGCTTGGCTTCGGCCTCAACCAAAGACGGCGGCAGATCGAACTTGACCGCTGTGTCCAACTCATCCAGCAAATTGCGTTTCATCACCGCACGCGCTGCACCAGTATACTCGGCCTCCAGACGCTCTGTGATCTGCCCTTTCAGACCTGCAAGGTCTTCGGCACCAAATTTCTTGGCCAGCTCATCATCGACTTCAGCCGCGACAGGTTCCTTGACTTCTTTAACTGTGCATTCGAACACAGCCTCTTTGCCCGCCAAATGCTCTGCTTGATATTCAGCAGGGAAGGTCACCGAAACTGACTTTTCTTCACCCGCCTTGGCACCAACCAATTGCTCTTCAAAGCCGGGGATAAAGCTGTTTGATCCCAAAACCAGCGGGTAATCCTCTGCAGCACCGCCTTCAAACGCTTCGCCGTCCACTTTGCCAAGGAAATCCATGACGATTTGGTCGCCATCCTTCGCCTTGGACCCTTTTTTGCGGGCTTTGAAATCCTGCGCCGTTTCAGCAAGGTTGCCCAAGGCTTCTTCTACGGCCGTGTCGTCGGCTTTGACGATGAGCTTTTCCAATTTGATCTTGGACAAATCAGCTTCTGGAATTTCCGGAAGCGCTTCATAGGACATTTCGACATTGACGTCGTCGCCCTCTTTCCAATCTTCGTTGGTCATTTTGACGTCTGGCTGCATCGCAGGGCGGTCGCCTGACGCTTCGAAATGCTCTGCCATGGCGCCATCGATGCTTTCCTGCATCGCTTCGCCCATCAGCCGTTGGCCGAACTGCTTTTTCAAAAGTGCCATCGGCACTTTGCCTTTGCGGAAGCCTTTCATTTCGACTTCGGGCTGGGCTTCAGTCAATTTTTCATTGACCTTGCTGTCCAGCTCGTCAGCCGTCACGGTGATGGCGTATCCACGCTTCAAGCCTTCGTTCAGCGTTTCAGTGACCTGCATGTGCGCTCCATAGGATCAAGGGGCCCAAAGCGGACCCGACATCGTAAATTCGCGCCCTTCTAGTTGCGCCTGCGCCGCTGTGCAAGAGCCCATTGCCACAGAGCTGCCCTGCCCCCCACAACCGAGGTCGCACAAGGGCGCGAAATCTGCGTTGCGATGCACATCATATAGACGATGATCACATGGAGTTTATTGCACGGCTCTATAGCTGCAGCGTCGCATAGGCCGGAATGACAGCATTCATCTGAGACAAAACCCTGTCACTCAACGCATTGTCAGTCAGCCCTGCGACCTCGATTATCTGCCGTGTGTGACGCTCTGCGCATCTTCGACCACAATGATAACGGCCTAGTGATCAGGCCAAAATGAAATGTTCACGAAATCGGCTTAATCAACGCCAAAATCCCAGTCTGTTTCGCGTTGCTGAACGAATCTAAATAATTGATTAACCACGATCTTCTTGGAAGACCCAAGGGAAATGAGGTCGTTTCCCCGCCCAAATATGGCATTGTTCAGGCAACTTCCCGCCGAAACCCAATTTTCAGGCTGAAATCCGCACGTGACCCAGCGGAAATGATCCGTTTATTATTATTTAATTTCAGCGCACTAGAAGACGCGACCGCGTTTAACCGCCGATCTAAGCGCCATTGCAACTCAAGCCATTCTTTTTACACACTTCTAATGGAATCATCAATTCAAGGTTATGTAACGGGGAATTTACAATGATTGCGTCGCACGCCAATTCAACGACTGCCGCTCCTGTGTTGGAGAACACTGCCACGAACACATACGGAGAAGGGGCAAATGGGCCTCTCGATCTTGGTCACTCTCAAAGCATGGATACGACCAACGGCACGTTGAGTATGAGCTTTTCCCTGGACGGTTTGTTTGGCGATTTTGCCTTGGTGTCCAAAGACGGGCGGGACAATTCGGATGGGGATTTCACCGTCTGGGTCCGCAATGGCGTGCTCACCGTTTCGTTTCAGGACGGCACCGACACCGAATGGCTGTCGATCCCACAAGTGCTCGACGCTGACACCACCTATCAATTCGCCATGTCCTTTGGCGATGACGGCCTGCAACTGTGGCTGAACGGCGAACTGGTCGCGGCCGAACCGGAATTCACCACCGGTCTGGACGCCAACACGCAAAGCTTGGTGGTCGGTGGCACACGGGCGTGGCGCGATGATCAAACCGACCCCGCGCATTCCCTGTTCGAGGGCGAGATCGGCCATGTCCGTCTGTATGATCAGGCGCTGGACGGCGCGGATATGATCCTTCTGGCCGGTGACGTCGACCCGGCCCTTGGCATGCAAGCGGCCCATCACGCCGGTATGGCTGACCTGATGCCGCTGTTTGAACAGCTGCACCACGGCTCGGACACGCTGACCGAGATTTTGGCCGATTACGGCGTCTCAGGCCACGGCCATGTCATGCGCGAACTGACCCATGAGACTGGCACGGATGCTTCGGAAAAACTTTCCGGAAACGTCGATGACGACGCCATGTTTGGCGGCGCTGGTGATGACACTCTGTCTGGCCGGTCTGGCGAAGACCTCTTGCAAGGCGGCACCGGCAATGACAGGCTGTTTGGCGGCGCGGGTGACGACATTATCGATGGCGGCGAAGGCGAAGATTTCTTGCGCGGTGGTGCCGGAAACGACCTGCTGATTTCGCGAGGGGATGGGCGTGAACCCGATATCGCCTATGATCCGGATCGCGACGAAGGTGATCCGCTGAACGAGCTGACCAATGGCAAGCTCTACCCCAACCAACCGGTGCCGGGTGGCGATGCATTGGTGGGCGACAAAGGCGCGGATATCTTTTATTTCCAATCGCTTATCAACGCCAAAGAACGCTTTATCAAAAAGCACACGCAGGATGACGGCACCATCAACTGGCACGGTGTGGCGGGCGAAAATGACAGCCTGCACGACCACTGGGTCGACAGCATCGGCCATGACATGATCATGGATTATTCCCGCGCCGAAGGCGACAGGATTGTCATCGAAGGCCACACAACCCAGATCAGCGACATCACTTATGGCGATGCCGATGGCGACGGCGTGCTCGATCATTCGATCATCTCGCTTTACTCCGATCAGGGCAACAATGGCGGCGCTCACAACCTTGACGAGCTGGGCACAATCACCGTCTACGGCGACCTCGTCAAACTCTCCGACATCGAACACACCGCAGCCCCAGCATACGGCATCGTCGCCACAATCGAAGACATCAAAGACGCCCTCGCACCCAGCGAAGTCTCAGAAGATATCGAGCAT
>JBDWGM010000059.1:0-20066 GCA_039975755.1 Paracoccaceae bacterium
GTAGAGGGTGTACCCATCCAAATAGGGAATGGTTTCGCCCATGACTTTGTCTGCGGCGCCGCCGTAAAACTCCATGTAACGCGCCAAGGCGACGGCATCGGCGCGGGCTTGGGTCAGGGGTTTGCCGACATCCTTTGCCTCGAGTTCTGCCAATTGATCGACATGGTCCAAGACCCGTTGGCCAATGCGTGTCAGAATGCGCCCGCGTTCCAGCGCAGACATGCGGCCCCATTCGCCAGACCGGGCATCGTGGGCAGCCTTAACAGCAGCATCAATGTCCGCAGTGCCACCGCGTGCGATTTCCGCCAATAAGCTGCCATCGGACGGGTTGATCAGCTGCAATTTCTGTGACGGGGCCCGCCACGCGCCCCCAACCAGCATTTCAGCGGGATCAAACCAAAGAGCGTCAGACATCGGCGTTTTCCTTATCTATCCAGCGCGGGCAACATCGGAGACGCAGCCACAAGCGATTTGGTATAAAGATGGTAGGGATTGTCAAATACCTGCGCAGTCGGGCCGGTTTCGATGATTTTACCGCCGGCCATGACCATGACGCGATCCGTGATCGAGCGCACGACATTCAAATCGTGGCTGATGAACAGATAGGTCAGATCATAGGCGCGGCATAGATCGGCAATCAGATCAAGGATACGCGCCCGGACAGACACATCCAGCGCGCTGACGGCTTCATCAAAGATCACCAGTTCGGGGCGAATGATCAAAGCGCGTGCAATGGCGATGCGTTGACGTTGCCCGCCTGAAAACTGGTGTGGGTATTTCTGGGCGTCATCCGCAGACAGGCCAACGGCCTCAAGCGTTTCGGCAACCAGTTCGTCGCGTTTGCGTCCGGTGGGGGCATCCGAAAGCAGATGAAACGGTTCGCAGATCAATCGTTCGACGCGGTGACGTGGGTTAAAGCTGCCATAGGGGTCTTGGAACACGACTTGCATTTTACGCCGTACAGCCAGATTGGGGCGGCGTCCGGCGAATACAGGGGCGCCATCCAACCGGATTTGGCCGCCCTGGACCTTTTCCAGCCCCAAAATTGCGCGTGTCAGGGTCGATTTCCCACATCCGGATTCCCCGACCAATCCAACGCGTTCACCGCGTTTGATGTCGAAACTGACGTCACCCACGGCGCGAAAATGTTTCGCACGGGCAAAGAGGCTGGTCCGGGGCAGTCGATAATCGCGACGGGCTTGATTGACGCTGAGCAGGGGCGTTTCGACCTCGGTTTCTGGGTCTGTTTGGGGCAGTTCTGCCTGATGGGTTGAGGCGTGGAACAGCATTTTTGTGTAGGGATGCTGCATATTGCGCAACAGATTTTGGGTTTCGCCCTGTTCGACGATCTCGCCGTCACGCATGACCAAAATGCGATCCGCCATGTCGGCCACAACTGCCAGATCATGGGTGATCATCAACAGACCCATGCCATCTTCATGGGTGAGGCGTTTCAGCAGGTCCAAAATCTGTGCTTGGGTCGTGACATCAAGGGCGGTTGTGGGTTCATCCGCAATCAAAAGCCGAGGCCCACAGGCAATCGCCATGGCAATCACCACCCGTTGGCGTTGTCCGCCGCTTAGCTCATGGGGATATCGCGTCAGGGGAAACCGATCTGGAGGCAAGCCGACGCGTGACAGGGTGCGTGCGGTGACGGCTTCGGCATCGACACCGGGGCGGTGCAAATAGATCGATTCAGACACTTGATCCCCGATGGTTTTGACGGGATTCAACGCGGTCATCGGTTCCTGAAAGACCATTCCGATGGCTTGCCCGCGAGTTTCACACATTTGAGCTTCGGATTGTTTGCGCAAGTCTGTGCCGTTGAGCAGAATTTCCCCGACGGTTTGCGCGCCGTCGGGTAGCAAATCCATCACGGACAAGGCGGTCATCGATTTGCCCGACCCGCTTTCGCCGGTGACTGCAACGATTTCACCCGGTGCGATGTCAAAGCTGACGTTCTTTAGAACGGATTTGCGCCCGATCGATACATTCAGGCCCCGTGTGGACAACAAGGTCATGTGCGGGCCTCGTTCAGGCGGGGATCAAGCCAATCGCGCAGGCCGTCGCCCAACAGGTTCAGGCCCATCACCGTCAGAATGATCGCGCATCCGGGGACCAGCGCCATATGCGGCGCGATGGAAACCAGTGTTTGCGCATCGGCCAGCATACGGCCCCAGGACGGGGTCGGGGGCTGAGCGCCAAGGCCGACATAGGACAGGGCCGCTTCGGCGAGGATACCAAGCGAAAACTGGATGGTGGCCTGCACGATCAGCACATTGGCGACATTTGGCAGGATATGTTCAAAAGAAATACGCGCTGCCCCTTTGCCAGCAACGCGTGCGGCAAGGATGAATTCGCGTTCCCAAATGCTGAGCGCGCTGCCACGGGTGACGCGGGCAAAAACGGGGATGTTAAAGATGCCAATGGCGATGATGGCATTGACCGCGCCCGCGCCAAAGATCGCGGTGATCAGGATGGCAATGACAAGGGACGGGAACGCAAAGATCAGGTCATTTGTGCGCATAATGATTTCGTCAATCCAGCCACCTTTGCGACTGGCCGCCCACAGGCCAAGGGGGACGCCCAAGCCGATCCCAATGCCCACGGCAACAAAGGCCACGGCAATGGATGTGCGGGCACCAACCATCAATGCCGACAGGATATCGCGCCCGAATTGGTCTGTGCCCAACAGGTGCACGTTATTCGGGCTTTGCAATTTGTCGGGGATGTTCATGACCGCATGATCAAAGGGCGTCCAGACAAAGGACACACCAGCGGCGATTACAACCATCGAGGACAGCAACAGGCCAAGGATCAGATTGCGTCTCATGAGCGGGTCCGCAGACGTGGGTCAACCGCCGCATAAGCCAGATCGACGAAAAAGTTCACAAGGATGACGGCAAAGACCAACAGCATCGTTACGCTTTCGACAACGATCAAGTCGCGTGCGGATATGGATTGAAAGATCAGTCGTCCAAGGCCGGGCAAGTAAAACACCTGTTCAATGATGATGCCGCCCGCCAAAAGGAACGCAAATTGCAGACCGATGATGGTCAAAACCGGGATAAGCGCATTGCGCAAGCCGTGACGCCATAGCGCCTGAGATTTGGTTAGGCCTTTGGCGCGCGCGGTGCGCATGTAATCTTCGCCCAAGACATCTAAAAGGGCGGATCGCATCACGCGGGCCAATATTGCCGCTTGGGGCAGGGCCAAGGCGATGGCGGGCAGGGTCAGGGATTTCATCGCTTCAAACACGCCTTTGTCCCATCCTGCAAACCCACCGGCGCTGAACCAGCGTAAATTGATGGCGAATAGAAGCACCAACATCATGGCGAACCAGAAATTGGGGATGGCCACGCCCAATTGGGTGGCCCCCATAATCGCGACATCGCCAGTTTTGCCACGCCGAGATGCGGCGTAAATTCCAGCGGGAAAGGCGATGAGGGTCGACAGGGTCAACGCATAAATGGCCAACGGCAGTGACACCCACATCCGTGCGGCGATCATCTCTGAAACCGGGGTGCGATATTGATAGGATGTCCCGAAATCTCCTTGCAGCATACCGGTGACCCAGCTGACATAGCGTTCTGATTTCGCTTGATCGAGGCCAAGTTCAGCCCGGAGCGCTGCAAGCGTGTCTTCTTGGGCATTGACGCCCAACATCAGACTGGCCGGATCCCCCGGCGCAATTTCGATCACAGCGAAAATCACCATCGAGGCGATGGTCAGGCTGATGATCAGGGATATCAGACGTTTGAGCGTATAGCGCAGCATGGGGCGACGTTAGGCGCGGTGGCCGGAAGGGTCCAGACGTTCTGTGCAGGTCAATGCGATCATGTCGCCCAAGTCGGCGGTTTGTGCGCTGCATTGTTGGAACGTCGTGCATCTTTGACACAAATTGGCCTTTCGCAGCGATCAGCGCCAATGGCCGGTTCGATAATTTTCTGCCCAGTCGAAAACCTATTAGCTTTTGCTATCCGGTTTGGCATCCTTAAGCCAGGCGCGCGGAGAGGTGCCGAGGACGCGTAGGAACTCGCGGTTAAAATTCGATTTGGTGTTAAATCCGGATATCAGCATTGCGTTGGTGACAGATTCACCTTCTCGCATCGCTTGTTGAGCGGCTGCGATCCGAGCGTTGTTGATAAAGCGCGATACATTCTCGCCTGTCGCGAGATTGATCGTCGATGACAGCGGTTTTGCTGGGACACCCATTTTGCGGGACAGCCGGGACAAGGTGAGGTCCGGATCTAGATAAGGCCTTTGCGTTTTCATGTATGTCTGAATGCGGTCCCAGATTTCGGGATCGGCGATCTGCGGCACGGGCGTTTCATCTGGCTCATCTTCAATGACAGTCTGTAAATGTGGTGACAGGCTAAGAGCGCCGATCACCAAAAGGTTGCCAACGGAAAAGATGCTGATGATCCATGGCCGCAGCTCTGAAAAGCCGATCAGCTGTGTGACAAAAATCAAGACATCGCTTAGCGCTGACGCAATAAGCGCGACGCCAATGACCAGCCATATCTTTGCTGGCAGATCACCGCTGGCCAGCAACGCATCGGGTTGCCCGTCGGCCCCATTTCTGGCCGACAAAAGGATCATCGCACCATAGACGACAAACAGCCCTGGCAAGACCACATCCAGAAATTGCGGCGCAATGAGCATAGCCGCAGACGCGGTCAGCGGCCCAAGCGCATGAAGTGCGTCCGCGCGAGATGCTCGGCCGCGATAGGCCATCCAAGTCGCCGGCGGGATGAGGGAGGCCACCAAGGGCTGGACAATCCGCATTACAGAGATGCCGTAGTGTTGATTGAGCGCAATGATCAGAGATTGCACAGCACACAAGACAAGCAGCAAGACCAATGGCCCTACGTGCTCTCTTTGCCGCCAAAGCCGAAGGCTGGCAAAACCCAGGACAAGGGCCACAAACACTGGAATTGGGAAGGCTGGCACGTGTCTTTCTCCGCAGACTTTGCGCCTTTGAATAGTACTAGAACCTGATCTTGACGACCTAAATCCGGATTTAGGACGCGCCGAAACAGGTTTGAGCGCATTGAAAGGTCATCACTTCAATCAACTTCGGAGAAAACGATGAAAATGATCCTTCCCGCGAGTGTTCTGTCATTATTCGCCTCTGGCGCGCTTGCTGATGTCGCCGGGCTGCAGATTACAGAGATCTTCATGCCGCATCACGAGACCTCAGCCCGGGTTGCCATTTGGTACCCTAGTCAATCGCAAGACGCCCCATCACTTTATGCGAACAACCCTGTGTTCACAGGCGTCCCAGCTCACATCGATGGACCTGTATCACCGGGTCAATATCCGGTCGTCTTGTTTAGCCACGGAATGGGCGGAACGGACCGCGCACAGGCCTGGCTTGGGACTGCATTGGCAGAACGCGGCGTCATCACCGTGGTCGTCAATCATGCCAATTCAACTTGGGGCGATTTCGACATGGCACAGGGTGTTGCGCATTGGACCCGTGCACAGGATATGAGCGCCGCCTTAGACGCGCTTCTTGAAATGTCGGATTTTTCTGAACACCTCGACATGTCCCGCGTCATGGCAGCTGGGTTCTCTTTTGGAGGTTGGACGGCACTGTCTTTGGGGGGAGCAACGGGGAACCATGCTGGCGCTGTGGATGCTTGTCAGACCCATGAAGATATGGAGGCTTGCGGGCTTTTGTTGTCCGAAGACGTCAATATGCAGGGGATCGATCCTGCGCTTTGGAATGCCAGTTATGCGGATCCGCGCGTGACCCATGTTGCAGCCATTGATCCGGGATTTGTGTGGGGGCTTGAGGCCACCGACGTTGCCGACCTTGTGCCCGAGACGCTTATCATCGGCTTCGGTGGAGAGGATGACAGAATGCTTGCAACTGATTTCGACCGTAGCGGGCTGTCTCGCCACTTGGGCGAGCGTCGGATTGAACGGTTTGATCCAGCTTACCATTTCAGCGCAATGCCACTTTGCACGCCCTCTGGAGAAGCAATCTTGGCAGAGGAAAAGGACGATCCCGTTTGCACGGACCCAGAAGGCGCAGATCGTGCTTTGATACACGCACGGATCATCGACTTGGTTGCCGAAGAACTCGATCTTTGAAGACAGGCTGCGTGTTAATTTGTTGGGCGGCCGTCATGTTCGACAAGTTGTTATTCATGCTGTCTCGGATCCGGTAAGTCTTAATGAAACAGCCGTTTAAACATTGCGCAGCGTTAGGCGGGGTGGCCGGAAGGGTCCAGATGTTCCGTGCATGTCAATACGGTGGACAGTGCATTCATGTCGCCCAAGACAGCGGCCTGTGCCATGGCGCGCATGGTTTCGACATAACAGTCTTGGGTCCAACCCATGGATTGGGTCAGAGTTTCCCAATTGCGAAACGACATCAGCATCGCCACAAGATCTGTCGCCAGTGTGACGTTCAGGGCAGGGGGCAGGTCGCCGTCCGAATCGATGACTTTGATCGCCGCTTCAAAGCCTTGGCGCACATCGGCCATGCGTTGATCCAAGGCGGCGGCTGCTTCGGGTTCGGTCGCGCTGAGCGTGACCAAGGCACGCGCCACCCCCCAGATTTCAGGGATGTAATTCCCCCACGCCAAAACGAAGGCATCCAGCTTGTCCCGCCCGCGGATTTTGTTGCGATGGGTCATCAGTTTTTGATCGGCGTTGTTGGTGTGATCCTGATAGCGTGTTGTTTCCACTAATAAATCTGTCCGACTGTCAAAATGCAGATACAAGGCCTGCCGGCTGATCCCGGCAGCTTTGGCTATGTCGGACATACGGGGCAATTTGGTTGGCGCGGATTCAAGCAGTTTCATGCTGGCGGCCAAAATGCGGGTGCGGGTGTCGGGTTCATTGCTTGACATAGTGTCAATTAACCCTTACTTGACGGCCTGTCAATTGACACAGTGTCAAGCAAGGGCGCTTCAACATCGATCAAAGGAATTGAGACATGACAAAGAGAGTATTTGTTTGGGTGGCACATCCAAAAGCGGGTTCGTTATGTGCGGGTTTGGCGGATGCCTATGTTGCGGGTGCTGTGTCCAAAGGCGCCCAAGTGCGGCGTATGGATTTAAGCGAAATGGAGTTTGCAAATGACGCGAGCTTTGACGGCTATAACGCGGACAAAACGCCACTGGCGCCGGATTTGGTGGCTTGGCAGGACGGCATAAAATGGGCGGATCATGTCATGATCGTTCATCCCTATTGGTGGGGCGCGATGCCAACACAGGCTAAGGCCGTTCTTGATATCGCGTTGGAACCCGGTTTTGCGTTCAAGTATCATGCACGCGGCGTCAAATGGGACAAGCTGCTGGCGGGTCGGACGGGGGATGCGATCATAACGTCTGACACGCCGCCATGGCTGGACAGTTTGCTGTATCGCAAGCCGGGGCGTCGTGTGATCAGAAATCAGATCATGGATTTTGTTGGCATCAAGCCGCGAAAGATCATCCAATTGGGGTCCGTCAAATTGGCAGATGCATCCAAGATCGGGCGCTGGATGCACAAGGTGCAACAGATGGGTGCGGGGGCCGTGGCATGATGAGCATAGTATTGGCAATCGCTGCCATGCAGGCTGCCGTATTGGGAGGCGTTTTTCTGACGTTCTCGGATTTTGTCATGCGTGCTTTGCGGCAATCATCAGCGGCCGCTGGAATGGAAGCGATGCAGAATATCAACCGCACTGTCTACCGATCCATTTTCATGGGTTTACTGATGGGCTTTGCCGGGACTTCGGTGGTTTTGATTATCTGGGGCATTCAGGCCGGATCGGCCACTGTGATCTGGGCCGGGGGTGCCTATCTGTTGGGCACCATGGGCACGACAGTGTTTGGGAACGTGCCCATGAACAAACTTTTGGATCAGGGCGGCGGCGGATTGGCGTATTGGGATGTTTATGTGGCGCGCTGGACGCGGCTTAACCATGTGCGCAGCATTGCATGTATCCTGACTGCGGTTGGTTTTCTGAATGGGGCACTGGTCTTTGGCGGGTGACAACGTCATCTTGGCGGGATGCGTATGCCGATCATGTTGGGTTCCGAGATTTATCGATTGTCGTCCTATGGGCAGGCGCATCCGCTGCGTGTTCCGCGTGTGTCCACGGTCATGGATCTGAGCCGTGCATTGGGATGGCTGGGACCGCAAAATTTTCGATTATCCCCTCGGGCCAAGGCCAAAGCGCTGCAAATCTGGCATACGCCGGACTATCTTGCCGCCTTGGAACAAGCTGAGCGTGATGGCGATGTGAGTGAGCAAACCCGCGAGCGGCATCAGATCGGGACGCATTCCAACCCGGTTTTCCCGGAAATTTGGCGTCGGCCCACGACGTCGGCTGGGGGGTCTTTGTTGGCCGGAGAGTTGCTGCGCAATGGCGGAATTGTTTATCACCCGGCGGGGGGCACGCATCATGCGTTTCCGGATAAAGCGGGTGGGTTTTGTTATTTGAACGATCCGGTGTTGGCGATGCTGTCTTTGCGCCGCAATGGGGCCAAGCGGATCGCTTATGTTGATATTGATGCGCATCATATGGACGGGGTCGAATATGGCTTTGCCGGAGATTTTGAGACTCTTTTGATCTCGGTCCATGAAGAAAAGCGGTGGCCGTTTACGGGGCTTGTGCACGACGATGGCGGTGGCAATGCGTTTAACCTGCCGGTGCCGCGCGGGTTGAATGATAGTGAAATGACCTTGATCCGGGATCGGTTGATCCTGAAAGCGGTGAGCGCGTTCAAACCAGACGCCATTGTCCTGCAATGCGGTGCGGACGCCGTCGAAGAAGACCCTCTGTCGCGCCTGACATTGTCAAATAACGCACATTGGTCTGTGGTTCAGGGGCTGATGGCGCTGTCTTGTCCGCGATTGTTGGTTCTGGGCGGCGGCGGTTATAACCCGTGGAGCGTTGGCCGTTTGTGGACTGGCGTTTGGGCGACGTTGAACGGGTTCGACATACCGGCGCGACTGCCCCCTGCTGGCGAAGCGGTGCTGCGCAAGCTGGAATTCAAGGGCAATTCACGTGGACGCAATCCGCCTGAACATTGGTTCACTACACTTCGAGACGCGCCAAGACCCGGGGATATCAGGCCCGAGATCACAGATCGGGTGCGCCAATTAGAGGCAAGGCTTGGGAGTTGGCCCTGATCGAATGGCAGCATGATCGGGTGTCATCAGATTGAATAATCCTGATCACTGACCGCTTCTAACCAATCGGCGACCTGTCCCTGATCATCGGCTTCTTGCATGGCGAGGTGAACCATTTGGGTGTCAGGCCCTGCGCCGTGCCAATGTTCCTCGGCCGGATCAAACCAAACAGTGTCCCCGGCATTGACCACTTGCGGTGTTTCCCCGCGTCTGCAGATCAACCCTTGGCCGCGTAGGATGTATAAGGTTTGACCACAGGGGTGGGTGTGCCAGTCCGTGCGTGCGCCGGGTGCAAATGTCACAACCAAGGCCCGCAAGGATGCTGGGGCAGGGGCCTCGATCACGGGGTCTTGCCAGACCTCGCCGGTGAACCAATCGCTGGATGCTCGTTTTGATGGCCGTGTGCCGTTTGGTATGAGTTTCATGCCGGTTCCCCATTCTTTGGCGCCACATTGCCATGTCTGAAACGGAACGCAAGAGAACGGCGTTGCACTTTGAAATTGAAACGGGCGCCCTGATCAGGCGCCCGTCTGGATTTTGTGACTGTCAGCGATTATCCGACCAAACCGCCGTCATCCCGCCAAACCGCGACGATACATGACCGTGGCAGACCATTGCCATCTGGGAAAGACCCGCCGGGATGTTGAATGCCAACAAACATTGTTTTGCGATCTGTTGACCAGCACAGCCCCGTGACTTCGGCGCCGTTTGGACCTGTCAAAAAGCGTTGGATTTCACCGGTTACAGGATCGCCGGCAAGCATCTGGTTGTTGCCTTGGCCTTCAAACTCACCTTCGTTGTCATCGTCACCATCGGTTTGAATCCAAAGGATGCCTTTGCTGTCAAACACCATGCCATCCGGAGAGTTGAACATATTGCCGGGATTGACGTTCGACGACCCTTTGTAAGCGCCTTCGCCCACGGCAGGGTTGCCGGCCATGACATAGAGATCCCAACGGAAGGATGCTGTTGCGTGGTCGTCATTGGCAGGGAACCAACGTACGATCTGACCATAGTTGTTGGCCTCGCGTGGGTTTGGACCATTTGGTGAGGTATCATCGCCGCCCGCATTGGGTTTCACCCCACGGTTTTTGTTGTTGGTCAGCGCGCAATACCCTTCGGCAGCGATTGGGTTCACAGCCACCCATTCTGGGCGATCCATTGTTGTCGCACCCACAGCCGAAGCCGCCATCCGTGTGTAGATTAGGATGTCAGTTGCATCCATTCCAGTCGCTTCGGGGGTCAAGGCAAGCCAGTCACCCGTGCCATCCGCGTGGAACTTGGCCGCATAAAGCTGTCCATCGTCCAACAAGCTGCTGGTGTCACCACCAACCTGATATTTGGCGCTGGAGACGAATTTATACAGGAACTCGCCCCGTTCATCGTCGCCCATATACGCAACTACCCGGCCATCTGGGGCCAATACGGTTGCGGCGTTTTCGTGTTTGAAGCGGCCCATAGCGGTGCGTTTGACTGGTGTTGAATTTGGATCGGATGGATCGATTTCAACGATAAACCCGTGGCGATGCGGTTCGTTCGGGTTCTTGGACACATCAAAGCGTTCATCGAACACATGATATTCGTATCCCCAACCGTCATGGCCCACGCCATAGCGTTCATAATCGTCGGGTAACTCAAGTTCTTTGTCGTTTGATCCGAAATAACCGTTAAAGTTCTCTTCGCAGGTCAGATAGGTGCCCCAAGGTGTCGGGCCAGATCCGCAATTGTTCAACGTGCCCAAAGCCAGCGTTCCATCCGGATCGGCGGCGGTTTTCAAGGCGTCAGCTCCAGCAGCAGGTCCGGCGATTCGCATCGGGGTGTTGTGATCAATTCTGCGGTTAAATGGCGAATCCACGACAATTCCGTATTGGCCATTGTCTTGTGGCGCGACTTCCAGAACGGTTACGCCTTGGATACCTTGCAGTTTCTTGACGTCTTCGACGCTTTTTGAAACGCCTTCTTCGTTGCCAAGGTTGGTTTTGCGGTTGGCGTATTCGTTGTTGACTGCGATGACTTCGTGGCCATCGATGTTGTAGAGCCACATACCGTCGGTGTTTTCACCAAACACATTGGCCGCATTGGCGGAATCGTGGCCGGTTGCAGAATCAAATGCGACCGCTTGCGAATTCAGTGCATCCCCCCAACGGGCCACCAATGACCAGCTGTACCCTTCGGGCACATGAACCGTCGCATCAGTCGCAATTGGGATCGGTTTGAAGGCAAATCGCGATGCTGCTTGCGCTTTGGCGGATGTGGATGACAACATCGAACCCACGCCCATGACGGCGGCGCCGGATCCGAAGGCGACAACGCTGCTTAAGAATCCACGACGCGACAATGCTTCGTCAACGACATCGTCAAAATCACAAGTGTCGGGGCGCGGATAATTTTGTTCGTCCCATTCGTCGGGCGACAATTCCCGCATGTCTGAATCTTTCATGGCTAAACTCCCATTGGTGTTTCTGCTGTGTAGTTTTTTGAAACTCGTCAAACACACTGCTCGTGTCGCCTTAGCTATCCGGGGAATTTAACAGTTTAGTGTCAGTTTTTCCCAGATTAGTTTTTTGTGAAAGTCTGTCGTTTTAACGCGGCCTGTACGGTCGCAAACGTCCTGATTTCCAATGTTTTAGGTCTAAGAAATGGGCGTACATGTCGCCCATTCCGAAATTTTGTGCGGCTGGATTTATTCAGCCCAAGACACAGCCGTCAAATCCGTGGCTTGTGTTGGCGCGTTGGCCCAAAGGCCTTGCACACCGGTTTTCGCGACGCTTGTTGCCGCCAGTTGGAACAAATAGCCGTTCACAGCGTCATCCGAGATGATCTGCTGCGCTGAGGCCAGCATCGCATCACGTTTGGTTGGATCCGTTGTGGCGTTCAGATCAGTCATCAAAGTCTGGAAATCCGGATTGTCGTATTGAAAATAATACTCCGGACGCGCGTAGATGCCGATGTCAAAGGGTTCCGTGTGGCTGATGATGGTCAGCCCAAAGTCTTTGCCGCGAAACACCGTTTCCAACCATTGCGCCCATTCGACGTTGATGATTTCAGCTTTGATCCCAACTTCGGCCAATTGTGCTGCGATGATTTCACCGCCGCGCCGCGCATAAGAGGGGGGTGGCAAATGCAAAGTGGTTTCGAACCCGTCTGCAAAGCCTGCTTCGGTCAAAAGAGCTTTGGCTTTTGCCGGATCATAGGAGGATTGCCCGGTTAGATCCACGTAGGCAGGGTTATGCGGCGCAAAATGCGTTCCGATGGGCGTGCCATATCCGAACATCGCCCCATCAATGATGGCCTGACGATCAATGGCATGTGCAAGGGCCTTGCGCACATTGATATCATCAAAGGGGGGTTGTTTGTTGTTGGTCGACAGGATCGTTTCGCCTTCGGTTGATCCGATCAGCAGTTTGAACCTTGGGTCTGCCTCAAATTGAGGGAGATTCTCGGGGGCGGGAAAGACCATGAATGCATCTACGTCTTCGGCCATCACAGCTGCAAATGCGGCCGTTGGATCAGAGATGAATTTGAATGTCGCGTTTTCCAATATAGCAGGGTCACCCCAGTAATCGGGATTGCGCGTCAATTCGATCCGATCGCCTTGGATCCAGTTCGAAAACTTGAACGCACCGGTTCCAATAGGGGTTTGTTTGATATCATCGATGCTTTCTGGTGCAACGATGACCGCATCGCCCCAGGCCATATTGAACAAAAAGTTCCCGTTCGGCGCGCCAAGCGTCACTTTGACGGTTTGTGGATCAACGACATCAACGGATGAGATGCCTTCGAACAGTGCCTTTTGCGCGTTTGTTGATTCTTCGGCGCGGGCGCGATCAAGGCTGAATTTTACATCTTCGGCGTCCATGGCTGTGCCGTCATGAAAGCTGACCCCGGTGTGTAATTTGAACGTATAGACCGTGCCGTCATCGGAAATTTCCCAGCTTTCGGCCAGGCCGGGCACGACAGATCCGTCTTCCTGAAACCGGGTCAAACCCTCAAAGACGTTTGAATAGAGCACACTGTCGATGGCACCGGCTGCAGCAGATGTGGGATCAAGATGTGGGGGTTCCAATTGCATTGCGACCGTGATGTCATCCTTGGCCACAAGCGCGGTTCCGCACAACAGTGCGGCGGCTAAGGTTAAGCGAAAAGTCATTCTGAAGCTCCCCATTGTTTGGATGCAAGTCTTGCTGTTTCGCAGCGTTCAATCAAGCCCTGGTTGTATGATCCTATGGTATGGGGTTGCGACGGGTGTTAGAGACGTGTCGGATTTTGCAATTTTGGGGGCCGGTGATGAGTGCAACAGCAAAGAAAATAGCGCCGGGACCAGAGGATATTCGTGCACAAAAGGGCGGTGTGCCTTTGGTCAGCCTGACGGCCTATACGACACCAATGGCGCAGTTCATGGACGCCCATTGCGATTTTGTTCTGGTCGGGGACAGTGTTGGGATGGTTTTGCATGGGTTGTCTTCGACCCTTGGTGTCACGATGGACATGATGATCATGCATGGGCAAGCGGTGGCGCGTGGATTGCAATCGGCAATGATGGTTATCGACATGCCCTTTGGCAGTTACGAACAAAGCCCAGAGCAAGCTTTTGCCAATGCGGCGCGCCTGATGGCGGAAACCGGTGCGGCGGCGGTCAAGCTGGAAGGCGGAACCGAGATGGCAGAGACGATTGCCTTTTTGGTTGCGCGGGGTGTGCCGGTCATGGCGCATATCGGTTTGACGCCGCAATCCATTCATACGCTCGGTGGGTATAAAGTGCAGGGCAGGGGCCCCGCTGGTGATGCTTTGTTGGCGGATGCGCAGGCTGTGTCTGATGCGGGTGCTTTTGCCGTTGTGCTGGAAAAGGTTCCGCAAGGTTTGGCGGATCGGGTGACCAAGGACATTCCTATTCCAACCATAGGCATTGGCGCGTCTGTGGGATGTGACGGACAAATCCTTGTGGTCGACGACATGCTGGGGTTGTTCACAGCATTCAAGCCCAAATTTGTGAAACGCTATGCCACTTTGGGTGAACAGGCCGAAGCCGCATTGGAAACATACGCCCATGAGGTGCGTGCGCGCGCCTTTCCCGGCCCAGAACATGTGTTTGCGGATGAGGCACCGAAATGACCCCGCCGATTGTCAGAGATTTGGCGGAATTGACGGCCCTAAAGTCGACATGGTGCAAAGCAGGGGAACGCATCGGGGTCGTGCCGACCATGGGTGCCTTGCATGATGGGCATCTGAGTTTGGTGCGCGCAGCCAAACAACAGGCGGATCGGGTTGTGGTCACCGTTTTTGTGAATCCCAAACAGTTCAACAATCCCGAAGATTACGAGAATTACCCCAGAACAGAGGAAGACGACGCCAGAAAGCTTGCGAAATACGAGGTGGATGCCATCTGGGTTCCGGATGGTGACACGATGTATCCCGATGGATTTGCAACGACAGTGTCCATCACCGGTCTGACCAATGTGTTATGCGGGGCGCATCGTGTCGGGCATTTCGATGGGGTCGCAACGGTTGTGACCAAATTGTTCACACAAACCGGTGCGGATTTGGCGTTTTTTGGAGAAAAGGATTTCCAACAGCTGCAAGTGGTGCGGCGGTTGTCCAAAGACCTGAACCTTGGTGTGGATGTGGTGGGCTGCCCGACCATCCGCGAAGAAGACGGGTTGGCGATGTCGTCACGCAATTTGCTGATTTCCGACCGCGCCCGCATCAAAGCCCCCGCGTTGCACGAGGCAATGCAAGTGGCAGCGGCAGGATTGTCCGAGGGCAAGGATTGGGACAGCTTAAAAGCGCAGGCCTGCGCCGGCATCGAAGCGGCTGGTTTCTATGACATCGAATATTTTGACCTGCGCGCTATTGATGATTTGAGCTTGTTGGAAAAACCTGACCGACCCGCCCGATTGCTTGCGGCGGCATGGTTGGCGGGCGTGCGGTTGATCGACAATATCGCGGTTTGATGTGCGGGCCGTTCCAAAAGAAATGGTGACGGGTCGACATCGTCTATTCCTTGGGCGCAAGCAGCAGCTTTTCCATGGCTTGCCCCATCACTTTGGCGCTGTCGATCATGTCTGTGATGCCAACCCATTCGTCTGGTTTATGGGCCAGTTCCAATTCGCCCGGACCATAGGCGATGCAATTGCGCAGCTTTCCAATGCGGTCGATGTGTTTTTGATCATAACTGCCAGGTGAGGCAACATAAGTGGGTTCGACCCCCAGCGTTTCGGTGATCGCATCGGCAACGGTGCGCACAACTGGTGCGTCGCGGTCGGTCATTGAGGGTATGACAACATTCAATTCGTTCAGGTCATATTCAAAGTTCGGGCGCGATTCTTTCAAACCCTCAAGCAGGGCGACAACTTCGCCTTTCACATCCTCAAGAGGTTCTTCGATTAAATAACGCCGATCAATCACGATGCGGCAGCTGTCTGGCACACAATGCGCAGGCAACCCCGTATAATCGGCGGGTTGTTCGGGTTGGCCGCCGTGAATGGAATTGATGTTCATTGTGGAATGACGCGCACCGTCCGGCACGACGGGCATTTCCGTATATCGCGCAGCCATCGCCGGGTACAAATCGCTTTCGAACTTGTCCAGGACGGCCCCCATATGGCGCACGGCGCAATCCCCCAGAAAAGGCATTGATCCGTGGGCGATTTCGCCTTTGGTTTCGATTTCTGCCCACCAGCCACCGCGATGACCCAGACAAATGCGATCTTTGTTCAAAGGTTCTGGAATGATGACATGCTGCACGCGTTTGGGATCAAAGAACCCCTTTTCGGCCAGATAAGCCACACCGCCATACCCGCCGGATTCCTCGTCCGCTGTTGCACTGATTTCCACGGCGCCGCAAAAATCCGGATGCTCTTTGATAAACGCTTCGGCGGCGATGATGGATGCGGCAAGCCCGCCTTTCATGTCACATGATCCGCGCCCGTAAATGCGGTCGTCTTCGATTTCGCCGCCAAAGGGGTCTTTGGTCCAGCCTGCGCCGACTTCGACCACGTCATGATGGGAATTGAAATGCAGGCAATCGCCAGAATGGGCCCCTTCGCGGCGGGCGACCAAATTCCAACGTGGATATTCATCACTGTCGCCGGGCGTGCCTTCTGCGCGGATCAGTTGGGTTTCAAATCCAAACTGGCTGAGGCGTTGATCCAGAAGATCACAGATATCGCGATAACATGCACCGGGAGGGTTCAATGTCGGGATTCGGATCAAAGCTTGGGTCAGGGCGGTTACATCATCGCGGGCGTTTTCGATACGGGTTGATACAGTCATTTCTGGATTAGCCCGAAAGTTCAGAAAGAATACAAGCCTGCCGTGTGGTCTGTCGTGCAAAATGTCACGAAAGGCACATGCTTTGCCTTAAACCATGGTTTTCATGGCGGATAAAAAGGCGGCGACTTCTTCCAACGTATTATAATGGCACATGGACACGCGCACGGCTGAATCGAGCCCAATAGGGGTCAGCACGTTGCCCGAATAGTGATCAGCCTTTCGGGTGTGTGTGCGGATGCCTTGGGCGTTGAGCTTATCGACGATGTCCGGAGCGCTTAGATCAGCCATGGCAAAGCACACCAATCCTTCGCGGGCTGGATTGTCGACGCCGCCAATAATCGTGACCCCCGGGATTTCGGTCAGACCCGGCAGGTTGCCAGTGCCATACAGCATTGCATCGGTCAGCGTTTTTTCATGGGCGTGGATTGCCTGCCCCGCCGCTTCGATACGTTTGCGTCTGCTGGGTGCATCAGAGACTTGGCTGCCCAACCAATCGAAATAGGCAACAACATCGGCCATCGTTGCATAAGCGCCAGTGTCGCGCGTGCCAAGTTCCCATGTTTCGGCCGGTCCATCCAAAAGCGATTCCAGTGGCAATTGGCTAAGTCGGTCACTGGCCCATGCCACGCCATATCCGTGGCGGGAAAACACTTTGTAAGGTGAGATAACATACCCATCGATATCCATATCCGTGATGTCGATGCCCCCGTGGCTGGCATGTTGAATCCCATCCACGATGATAAAGGCATTTGGGGCCACTGTGCGGATTGCTTGGACTATGCCGGCCACGTCATTTGTCATGCCGGTCACCGGAGAGGTGTGCAGAATGGTGGCGACGGCCACATCATCGCGCATCTGCGCGCCGTAGGCTTGGGGTGATACGGTTCCTGTCGCGTCATCATGCGCGACAGAAATGTAGTCTAGGTTTGCGTGTTTTGCCCAATGTTGCGCGGCACTGCGCGACGCAGGATGTTCTATCGTTGATCCGATTACTGCGCCCGTTTTTGTGCCCATCACAGCCGTGCGGATCAGACGAAACAACAGTTCGGTTCCGCTTTCCCCGACAAAAATCTGCCCCTCTTTCGTACCTAGAAATACCTTTGTGTCTGCTTTCGCCTGACGAATGATTTCAACCAAAGCCTTGGCCCCATCATTGGCTCGACCCTGATTATCCGGGATTGCCGCGAATTTTGCTGACGTGTCCACAACAGAATTCAAGGTCAACGCCCCGCCAGCGTTTTCAAAGAAAACGCGAGGACCGGACAGCGGACATGTGGCGACATGCGCAAATTTCGATCGGACATCGTTCAGAATAGGCAAGAGAGGCGAGGTCATAGCGCATTTCCGGGTTCGTGGCTTTCTTTAAAGGTGACAGCCCTTGTGACCAGTGTCCAGATGCGTGGCGTTTTCGAATCTGAGGTGTGGTTTGCAACAGATCAAACGATGCTTATCGCACGTCAACGCCTGACCTTCTCAACCCACTGATTCAGGGATCGTTCCAGGGCCTGTTCGATACACAAGTGGGGCGTCGGTTTGGGCGGCATGTGCATTTGCTTGGGATTGCAGCGCGCCATGATGCGGGGATTTCACACAGACGGGATCGGTTGCCGAAGCGTCGCCCACAATTGCCATGGCCTGACAACGACAGCCGCCAAAGTCGATTGTTTTACGCTCGCAGGTTTTGCAAGGGTCGGCCATCCAATCGGTGCCGCGATAAGCGTTGAATGCATCGGAGTGATACCAGATCTTGTCCAAGGCGTTGTCGCGCACGTTTTCGAACGTCAGATGCGGGATCGATTGCGCGGCGTGGCAGGGCAGGACTTGGCCATCGGGGGCGACATTCAGGCCCGTTGTGCCCCAACCCCCCATGCAGCGTTTGGGGTAATCGTCGTGGTAATCGGCGGGCACGTAATCGATGACCAACGTACCTTTCAGGTCTTTGCGGGCTTGGGTGACGATCCGCGTGGCCTCTTGGGCCTGTTCACGGGTGGGCATCAGGGCGTCGCGGTTTTTCAAAGCCCAGCCATGAAACTGCACGGTGGCCACTTCGATGCGGCGCGCGCCCATTTCTTGAGCCATCTCTAGGGCACGAGGCAGCTGATGCAGATTGCGCCGATGCAAGACCGCATTCAACGTCAGTGGAAACCCAATTGCGCCGATCCATTCGGCGACCAACATCTTGCGTTTGAACCCACCTTTATAGCCGCCAATTTCATCCGCCATTTCGGGATTGGTGCCTTGCAAGGACAGTTGGATGTGATCCAACCCGGCGGTGTCCAGCTCAGCCAGACGGCGTTCTGTCAGGCCAATTCCGGACGTGATCAGGTTTGTATAAAGTCCGGCGTCTCGGGCTACTTTGACCAAGGGCACCAGATCACGCCGCGACGCGGGTTCACCACCCGACAGATGCAGCTGCAAAACGCCCAATTCGGCGGCCTGTTCAAAGACGCGTTCCCAATCTGCCGTGTCTAGCTCGGCGTCTTGGCGGGCCATTTCAACGGGGTTTGAACAATACGGGCACGACAGCGGACAGCGATAGGTCAATTCCGCAAGCATGGCGATGGGGGGCGGTGCAGAAGTCATAGGGACACATCCAAAAATCGACGATCCCGCAACGCATTCAGAAACCCGGCGCTGTCGGCGGCAATCTGATCTGCGGGGGCGTTGTATTTGTCAGCCAAGGCTTGGGTGATTTCCCCAAAACTGCGCGCGCCGTCCACCTCGGACAGGATCGCGTGGCCAATCGGATCCAACGTCACTGCGCGTTCGGGGGCAAGCAGTACCCATTTGTCACGCACCTTGTCAAAATGCAGACGCACGCCTCGGGGCAGGGTGGGGATATCGGCGCTGTCCATCACGAGGCTTTTTGCATCAAAAGTCCGGTGCCGGGCACCCATGCGCCCGGTGGGATGCGCGCGGGTTCGACATAGGCGCTGGACAACGCATCTAGCTGTGACCACAGCACGTCGGTTTTGAATTCCAGCGCTTTGGCGGCGGCGTCTTGTTTTTCTTGGGTGTTGGCGTGTTCCAGAACCCATGCCAGCCCAAAGGCCACGTCTTTTGGCGCTTCTTTCAGACGGTTCTTGAAATAGGACAGGGATGAATCGTCGGCAAAGTCGTAATTCTTTAGCAGCCCTTCGATCCGGTTGGCGTGAATTTTTGGGGCGAACAGTTCCGTCAGTGACGAAGCAACAGCCTCTAACAGGGTTTTTTCGCGCACATACCGCACATAGGCGTCCACCGCGAATTTGGTGGCAGGCAGAACTCCGTCTGTTGTGGCCACATAGTCCGGATCAAGCCCAACCGCTTGGGCCAGCCGCAGCCAGCGTTTGATGCCGCCCTCGTTTGTGTCGGAGCCGTCATGATCTTCTATCCGCGAGCGCCATTTGCGCCGCAGGTCGGGGTCTTCGACGCGCGACATGAAGGCGGCGTCCTTCATCGGGATCGAATGTTGGTAATAATAGCGATTGATCACCCAGGCGCGGACCTGATCGGGGGTGCAATCGCCGCCATGCAAGCGGTCATGGAACGGATGCAGATCGTGGTATCGTTCGGCCCCGATTTGGCGCAGGCGCGCTTCGAAATCTGCTTGATTTTGGGTCATAGCGTGATCTCCATTCCGTCTTGGCCTATGGTCCAGCCGGCGGCTTCGGCCT
>JBDWGM010000060.1:0-26303 GCA_039975755.1 Paracoccaceae bacterium
ATGGAGGAAACACTACAACACCAAACGACCACACAGCGCTCTGGGCTACCGCCCACCGGCACCGGGAACCATCGCCCAGATGGACCAAAGGCCGATCATGCACTAACAATCAAATTGGACCAATCAGGTGGGGCTGATCACTACCATCGAAGTAGCTACGACAGGCTCATGTTTTCTTGTTCTGCACTGCAGTCATTTTGCCCTCGCTCATTTCCCTACATCTGTTGCTGGTCAAGGTGTTTGAAATCCAGAGGTGCCGTCAATGTCGCGAACCTTGGTCCTTATTTTGTATTACATCGCCATTTTCTTGCAGGCTGGCGCATATGCGCTGACCTTCATGCTTCCCCGATTATTTGACAGCTTCGGAGCCGACGAAAAGGCCGTGGGCTGGATGCTTTTGGTGACAGCGGCATCGACCATCGTAACTGTCTATTTCTCGGGTCATTTGTCCGATTTTTTCGGACGACTCCGCACATTTGGCGTTGCCTGCATTGCCATTTCCGCATCGCTCTTTCTCTATGGCAGCCTTGATACGGTCGGGCCCGTTTTGTTCAGTGCCAGCCTTCTTCTTGGTCTTGGCTGGGGCCTCACCTATTCGCTGGGGCCGATTGCGTTGACCCGACTTGTCAACGCAGCGGATCGGGTTCGCTTTTTCACTGTGTTATCAATCTTTGTGATGGCTGGTTTCGGGCTTGCGCACGCTGGCTTAACGGTTCTTTAAGTCATGCATAGAAACCGCTAAAATGAACCATCAACATCCGACATATTGATCGCACTGAAAACTCAGCGCGGTGAAGGTGGCGCAGAGATAATATACCCGGACGGCATCCGCCTTGGTACGGCGCGGTCGGCATTTGTGCCGCTCTCGTCCGAATGCTGCGTGCTGCCCTCAAATGCCAGTCATGAAGTGACCTTTGGCGTGCTGCAGCGCCGCAAATCCGGTTTGAACTCCAACGGGTTTAGCGCCGCGTTATGTTCGAACTGCTGGTTTGGCTCACAATCTTCCAGAGTTTCTGGATCAATGTCAGGAACCGAGCTTACTGATCCTGCGCGTCTGCCACAACTCGGACGGTCATGTCGCCTTTTGTGATGTACGCGTCAGCATTTGTTAGGTCGATGATTTGGACCAAAACCGTTTTGCCATTGAAATCATAAACTGCGCTGGCATGGTCTTCCTGCTTGTCCAGCACTTGATGCGTCATCGCCTCGACTGCGGTGAAGCCTCTGGCCGCAAATTCATCTTTGAAATAATACATGGCGTTTTCAAAGCTGACCCCGCTTTCCTCTTTAAAGAAGTAGAAGTGTTCCTGACTGTCTGCTCCAGCTTGAAACACATCGGGTTCAAGGTCCTGAAAAAACCTCTGGCTCCCGCGCGGCTGGCCCCTGGCCCGTAGCGCGTCAGGATGGATCGGGATAACACCCTTGGTAAAAGCCTCTGCACTTTCGCCAAGAAAATTTAAAACCCAAGTGGCGCGGGCCTCAGAGACCAAATCAGGATGCCCGGCGATGACCCAGCCAAAGCTTTCCGCCTGATCCTCAACATTGTTGGTTTGTCCGTATCTTGTTGTCCCGCTTTCCTCGGATTCGGGCAGCTGCCATCTGCGGTACGATACCTCTGGGCTGAACGTAATGTCACTTCCTGACAAGAACGGACCACTCGAACTGTCGCGGGCAGTCCAACCGACAGAGATCGAAAAGTCGTGCACAAGTGCAGACCGATCATCCATTGATTGCTGGGTTCCATGTTCAACGTCCAGATAATAGTGCTGCAGCACATGTGCGTATTCGTGCATGAAAATGCTGACTTTATCGTTGTCTGTATTGCCGCTGCGAAATCCACCCTCAAAAAAACGCGTTCCTAAAAAGATGTATGGTCCACTTGCTGTTGCCACTGTGGTTGGCTTGATCACACGGCCTTGCGTTTCTTTGCTGGCGGCAACTATGGCCTTTGGGGGGGTCTTCAGAAACTTGTCTGGAACCAGATCGAGGTAACGCTTGATCTCTGCGATCTCATCTTCAGAAAATGGCCTGCTTTCCGTTTCTAAAATTGGCACGCCACGATGCTTGGCAACTTGGACGGCACTGTCTGGCGGGGTGATAATCCCGAGGCTGTTTTCCTCTTCAATCGAAAGCGCGAAAAAATGGTCAAAGTTGCTCGTGATCTCTTGGGCGGCAACAGAAACCGGAGCAGATAAGGCCAAGATGACCGCCAGAAAAACTCTGAAACAATGTTGCATGGTTTTCCCTCAATATGTTGATAACAAAGCATCGACTCAAAGCAGTGTTTTGCAAAGCAACTAGACGCTGCCTAGATAATTAATGGCAAGAACCTGCTCGCGCTGCAGAGCAAAAGTTCAGGGCATGCTATGTCAACAGAAAACGGAGAACCAATTTTCGGAGCCGCTAGGTCCTTGTCAACAAACCTCGTATCAAAACTGATCGCATTGATTGGAAAACGGCTTCCTTTATCTCACGAACAGGCGCGCGAGATTGAGACCACACTCAACGAGATGGGTCCGAAGAAGGTTCAGTCTATCCACAATTGGGGCACGCTCTGCACGCTTCCGATTGTAGCTGTGATGGGTGTGATCTTTGGGTGGCCTTTCATGTTTCCCGAACAGACGATGTTTGTCGGGTGGGACAGCATAGCTATTTCGATGCCCAATTGGACTTGGTTCCTCGGAATTTTGCCAATGTTCATGCTTGCTGGGATCAGCGGTAGCGCGGTTGCTATTGCCTTCACTCGAGGCTTGCACCGTATCAGATGGCCGCGCCAGAGCACGCGTTATCTGAGCTATTTGGGCGAAGCGACGTCTCATGGAACAGACGGATTCAAGGTAGAAGTGGACTATGTTTCGTTCAGTCGGATTATCTTTGTGATTTCGTTAGCTCTCTACGCCATAACTCTGGGGGTCTATTATCTCAGCAGCGATATCGTGACCCAAACGCATTACCACAAGCGCTCCATCCTACCGTTCTTGAACCAAGCCG
This sequence comes from Paracoccaceae bacterium, assembly GCA_039975755.1. Taxonomy (GTDB): domain Bacteria; phylum Pseudomonadota; class Alphaproteobacteria; order Rhodobacterales; family Rhodobacteraceae; genus JABSSA01. Next base: position 2,992 of record JBDWGM010000060.1, read on the forward strand.
TTGACCATGACGATCTTGTCTATGTCTATAACACCAGTGAAAAAAGGGGGGGCGATCTCCAATTACTTTGGGCGAAAGACGACACGTTATTTTTGAACCGATATCTGCAAGGCAACGGAGAAGCCCAAGCCAACCGCATCGTAAAAGCGATTGCGGAGATACCTACAGCTGAGATTGTTTACATTGATGGTGGGTAGCCACGACTGGTAATCCGGCGTCTCTGTGGATGCACTTTAATGGCTGCAGCCAACCCTGACCTTTGTATTTGACTGTTCCATTAAAATGAGGACGAGCTGACCCAAGACCCATTCTATGCAACACATGCCGGGCACCAATTTTGCAAGCGGCCACACGCGTGTCCAAAACACTATTAAGAGGTTCATGATTGCCCCATTCACCGCGGCTCACAGCTTCGTATGCTGGCACATAGTCGTTGTAGCTTCCCTCAAATAAGTCACCTTTTGAGAGTGCGGTAAACGAACTCGCGCGATTTACCCGTTCCGGATCGCCGGAAAATGTGTCTGAGATATGACTGACCAGTCCCCCGGTGATACGGTCGACAAGCCCTCCTTGTCCAAAAAACTGTCCGGCGCCGAATAGATTCCCGTTTGGATCACTAAGATTGATGGGATCATTGTTGGAATAACTGTACCTATTTGTGCCAACACCCGGCTCTGCGACTTCAAACCAATATCGCAAACTGAGACGCCGGGCCATTCGCGGCAGGTTCAGCGCGCAAATATCGTCTCACAGCAAATCGCCTACACGCAAACGCCCGAAAACGCGCCACAATCCGGCACGGTCTCCACCAAGGCAAAATATCAGGTGAGGTTGGCTGGGATGGTAGGACTCGAACCTACAACCTTCTGTACCAAAAACAGATGCTCTACCAATTGAGCTACATCCCAACGTGCGGCGTTAGTTAGTGTGCTGCTGCGAAACGTGCAAGCACAAATTCATGAGAATCTGCTGCGATCTTCTTCTTTTTGCTCTGAGGGCCGTCAATCGCCAAAATCAGCTTCGCCATTGACGCCTGTGGGGGCCTTGCGCCACCATAAAGGGATGCGAAATTATCTTTGTGCACTTCTGTGTCTGGGCACGCCCGCTTTTGCCGATGGGTGCCATGATCTGTGGTTTACCCGCAATCTGGTGATGGACCGGGCTGGGTTTTGTTTTGGAACTGCATTGGGGCAGGCGGTGTTCGACAATCAGGACTGCATTGGCAAAACAGTCAGCTTGGCGCCGGATTGGTCGCAATTTGTGTCGACCGTGCAATCGTTGGAACAGCAAATCCAATGCCGCGTGAACACCAATCAGACCCAACTGTTGCTTGATGATGCCTGGGTGCGCCGTCAATTGGTGCATCTTCCCATCGCTAATGAATTAGAATCGGCCTGCATCGGGTATAATGGCGCGCCCCGCCCCGTGCTTAGCGGTCAGGGCCAAGGATATCCCGTCACCGGCTACATCAGTGCAGGGGACAATATCAGTTATGGCCATCTGCCAAATGGGAACTGGATCTACGTCACATATTCCGGCCCGGATTGGGTCGTGAAAGGTGGCGGCTGGATGGATTCAGACGTCACCTTTCCCGAATGCAATCAGTGGGCCGGCTAAGCATAGTTACTCAGCCGGGACAGCGGTTTTGCGTCGACGTGCGCGTTCCACCATCATTTGATACTCGGTCGGCACATCCTTTAATGACAGCACGCCAATAACCGTACCCACACGATCAATAACCGGCAAATGTGCCTCAACATGGTCGATCATGGTTGCGATTGCCTGTGACAGACTGCTGTTGAGGGCAATGGTTGTCGTCACAGGGGACATGAACTCAGTGGCAAACTGGCGGGCGAGGATTTCTTTGGCCTGAAATTGCAACATCGTGACATCGTTACGCTTAATCAAGCCAACCAAACGCCCGGAATAAACCACCGGGATGGCCCCGACATGATGCGTGCGAAATAACCTACAAACAACGTTCATGCACGCATCTGGTGCCACTGTGACATGAACTTTTTTACCAATAACATCTCCAATTGAGCGCGTAATCATTTTAAATCTCCTTAAAAATATAAGGCCACGTTAATCGGTTCTTGCAAAAAAGAAATTGGGGGTATTCCTGACCCTCTATGCGTCTGACGGATTGCCTTGGATCGACCCGCATGGCACGACTGGGCGTATGATTACATCACCCAACGGCACCCCGCTTTCATCCCTTACCTTTGGCGCAATGCAATTTGGCGGCGCTGCTGACGCGCAGCAATCGCACGCGATGTACCAAGCGGCGCGGGATGCTGGCCTGACCCATTTCGACACGGCCCATGTCTATACCGGCGGCGCGTCAGAAACGCTGTTGGGGCAGTGCATCCAACCCGAACGCGATGGGCTGATCATCGCCACCAAAGCGGCCTATGACGGCGGCTCCGGGCGCGCGAATATCCTCGAGTCGCTGGAAACCTCCCGTCAGCGTTTGCAGATCGACGTGGTCGATATCCTGTACCTGCACCGATTTGACCCAGACACCGATCTGAAAGAAAGCTTTGACGCGTTGGCCGATTTGCAATCGCGTGGATTGATCCGGTATACCGGCGTGTCGAACTTTGCCGCATGGCAAGTGATCAAAGCTCAGTGGATCGCAAGCAGCTTTGGCACCCGCATCGATATCGTCCAACCGATGTACAATCTGGTGAAACGCCAGGCCGAGGTCGAAATCCTTCCGATGTGCGCCGATCAAGGTATCGAAATCGCGCCCTATTCGCCGCTCGGGGGCGGGTTGCTGACCGGGAAATATGCGACCGGCGGGACAGGGCGGTTGACGACAGATGACCGCTATGCCGCCCGCTATGGGCTGGATTGGATGCACGACACCGCAAAAGCCCTGACGGCATTGGCCAAGGACAAAGGCATGGATGCCTCAACCTTGGCCGTTGCTTGGGCCATGGCGCACAGCGCACGACCACGCCCGATTGTGTCGGCGCGATCTGTCTCCCAACTTGAACCGTCGCTTGCCGCGTTGAATACCCCAATGACGGCCGACCTCTACGCCGAAATCGCCAAACTGTCTCAGACACCACCCCCAGCAACAGACCGAATAGAAGAACAAGAATGATGGATGTCATCGTCATCGGTGGCGGCATTGCAGGCATATCCGCTGCCGCCCGCCTGTCGCCCCATGCCAAAACCCTTGTGATCGAAGGCGGAAACGCCTTGGGATACCACGCATCAGGGCGATCCGCTGCCGTGTTTGAGGAAAACTATGGCGCCCCCGCAGTATGTGCACTGAACCGGGCCAGCGCGTCCTTTTACCGGGATGGCGGATATTTGACGCCGCGCGGGCTCATGATCCTGTGTAAGTCAGGCGAAGACGCCGCGTTCGAAACAGACATGGCCAAGCTGCAATGCGATGAAATATCGATGCAACGCGCGCGGGCTCTTGTGCCTATCCTGTCCGATCAGGTCACCCGCGCAGCCTATCAAACCGGGGCCGAAGACATCGACACAGACAAACTAATCCAAGATTTCGCGCGGATACACCGCTCAAACGGCGGCGAAGTTGTCTTTAACAAACGTGTCACGCGATTGGAAAAGCGCGCAAACGGCTGGCGCGTCACCTGCGGCACAGACCAATTTGACTGCGCGCAAGTGGTGAACGCCGCAGGCGCTTGGGCCGACCAGATTGCGGACATGGCGGGCCTCACACCTTTGGGCATCGTACCCCATCGCCGCTCCATGGCGCGCGTCCCTGCACCCGAAGGATTGGATGTCACCGGCTGGCCGGTTTTCTTTGGTCCGGGCGAAACATGGTACGCCAAACCGGATGCCGGGAAACTCATAATCTCGCCCGCAGACGAAGACCCCGTCGAACCCCAAGACGCCTGGGCCGATGACATGGTCCTGGCCGAAGGCATCGACCGCTATCAGGGCTACGTGCGAACCGAGGTCACACGGCTGGACACGTCTTGGGCAGGCTTGCGATCCTTTGCGCCAGATCGCTGCCTTGTGCTGGGCCCAGACCCATCAGACCCAAGCTTTATCTGGAGCGCAGGGCAGGGCGGCTATGGCTTCAGCACAGCGCCCGCAGCAAGCCAGCTGGTGGCCGATCTCACGCTACAACGCACCCCGCACATCTCGGGCGACGTTCTGGCGGCACTGACACCGGACCGCCTGCGCGCGTGACGCTCACAACCACATGGCATCGCCCATATAGGAAACGACGCGCAGCTTTGACTCGATGCGGCGGATGTTCTGTCTCCGATCAATGGGCCGCGTCATGCACTACTGGTCCAAACGCCAAGCCTTTCTGACCCAGACCTGACCTACATCGAGACTTCGGCCACCGTCTGCTAAGTGGACATTGCGAAGACGCCCAAACTGAAGCCTGTAGGAAATGGTCACAGGGTCGAAAAATCTATGTCGAGATACAATAGTTCTTGCCCGTCAGGGCTGTAGGTTGCTCTGACCCCCATGCCATATGGCACCGCGTTAAATACTCGTTTGATCATTCCAGTTGTGGGAAAACGGGGACCATTTTTTCTTACTGACCAGCTTCCATCGACCCGCAACGTTCCGTCTCGACCAATATATGGCGAGATAGAACTAAAACGTTCTCCAACACGAAAGCCCTGAGCTTCCAGCCAACTTGCTGCCTCGGTCACGGCACCCCATTCATGGAGCAATCTGAATGAGCAAACCTTCGCATCACTTTTAGTTGAGATTTTTTTCCAATCCATTCTGACAAGGTCCTCACGTCTCGCGGCGTTTGCTCCATGTTCAAGGCAGGCTTGTGCATCGGGAAACCTGTGTAGCGCTCGCTTAACACTAGAGTCTATTTGACGTTCATTTCGAACTTGAAATGGCGGCGTCCCAGGGTTCATGGGCGGAACTGGAGTGAGTAGCGTTAAGGGTAGCTCAATCAATATTTGGACGAAAAACACGGTTGCTGAAATAAGATATAGTTTCTCATCCCATTTCGTACGCATGAAATTACGGACCGACCAACCCGGCCGCCCTGCAACTCTTCCTGTCATGAACCAGTAGAACAATAAGAATAGAAAGAACGCGCCAAGCAGGAGATTGAAATATCCCGTTAAACTCCCCATTGCCAAAACTAAAATGAGTACAATTGATTGTCTATTGCTGAGCCTAGTTCCTCGGTGTGCCCGTCGGTCAAGCCAATAAAACAGACCGGAAAAGATAATGATAAAGCCAGCGAAGACAGATGAAAAAAACGCAAGTAAGAAAAGTGGTGCTGCAGCACGGTGGGTGTAATGCCCATCGACATGATACCAGAGAAGAGAAGACATCATCAGTGCTGCAACCGAACAAAAAACTACAGAGAAAAGCACTCTAAAAAAGCGACTTGCCGGATAGTCCGATTGAGGCGACATGGAGCTCATACTTAACTGCCTTTGTTGCTTAGAGCCCGCCACACATCAGCCAATTAAGTAAATGAATGCCAACTGCGCAAGTCAGGTATTCCTGACTAGAAAGTTGGTTGAGCGAGGCATCCTGAGCCTCTTTGGAATGTCGTGTTTGGGCTCCTTCTTCTCTTTCGCTGCGCGCGGTTCGAATGGCGGCTTTGTCGATTTTCTGATTTGGGTCAGTGTTGTGACGCAACGGTCAAAATGATCTGACGTTCAACACCACTGAGCCGCAGAATTTTAACCCAAATTTGGGTCGCAAGGGCGCAAGGACGCTTGTGGCCATCCAAACCGCGACACATCCGCGCAAAACCGCCCCGGATTAACCATTTAAAACGCGATGCGCGCCACGGCGAAAATGAAAGACGTCTTTCAGCGCCCAAAGCTGGCTTTCGCGGATATCCTCGCAAAAGGGTCGATTTGGCGATTTTTGAAAGCTGGCTTTCGGGCTTGAACGCTGTCTTTCAACCCAAAATCCGCCCATTGAAACGGGCCCAAACCCGTCGTTAACGCAGCGTGCGCTGGGCTTATAAGGCGCATAAAAAAGGCGGGGAAATCCCCGCCTTTTCCGTGTTGTTGAATTTGGGTTTAGTTGGGAATTTCGCCCTCAATACCCTCAACGTAAAAGTTCATACCCGCCAATGTTCCGTCGTCTGCGACTTCGCCATCAGCCAACCATGCGGTTCCGTCTTGTTTGGTGATTGGACCTGTGAACGGGTGGTATTCACCGGCCCCAATTGAGGCCGCCATAGCTTCGGCTTCTGCCTTCACATCTGCTGGTACACGATCCGAGATTTCGCCAATTTCGACCATACCCGTGCTGATGCCATCCCATGTATCAACGCTTGACCATGTGCCGTCGATAACGGCTTTGGTGCGTGCGATATAGTAAGGCGACCAGTTGTCGATGATTGAACTCACGCGCGGGAATGGCGCGTATTCACTCATGTCAGAGGCCTGACCAAAAGTGACCACATTACCAGCCTCAGCAGCCGCGGCTTGCGGAGCGGTTGAATCCGTATGCTGCAGAATAATATCCGCACCCTGATCGATCAGCGTCTTGGCTGCATCGGCTTCTTTTGCGGGGTCAAACCATGTGTAAACCCAGATGATTTTGAACTCGACATCAGGGTTCACTTTCTTGGCGTGCAAGTAGGATGCGTTGATGCCACGGATCACTTCCGGGATGGGGAACGACCCGATATATCCAACGATATTGGACTCGGTCATGTTGCCCGCAATGTGGCCTTGAACCGCGCGACCCTCATAGAAACGTGCGGAATAGCTGGACACGTTATCCGAGCGTTTATAACCAGTTGCGTGTTCGAATTTCACATTTGGGAATTTCTTGGCAACATTGATGGTCGGGTCCATAAACCCAAACGACGTGGTAAAGATCAGATCAGCACCGTCCAGCGCCATCTGTGTCATCACACGTTCGCTGTCTGGACCTTCGGCGACGTTTTCAACAAAAACAGTTTCGACCTGATCGCCGAATTCTGCTTCGACGGCCAAACGGCCTTGATCGTGTTCGTATGTCCAACCGCCGTCGCCGACTGGCCCAACATAGACAAAGCCAACTTTGGTTTTGTCTTGGGCGACAGCCGCTGTGGCAAGGCCCGCAGCAAGCGCAGCGCTTGCCAAAAGTTTCGTCAGTTTCATATAGGTTCTCCCCCTGTGATTTGCCTTTAACTCGAGGCATGGAAAATGCGTCCCAGTGAGCCGGGCGCGCGGGATTTATCCGCGCTCAAAGCCACCAGAACGATGATCGTTACGATGTATGGCGACATTTGCAGATACTCGACCGGAATCGCAACGCCTGCACCTTGCAGATTCAGTTGAAGTTGAGTGATACCGCCAAAAAGATAGGCACCTAACAAGACGCGCCATGGTTTCCAGCTGGCGAATACGACCAGAGCGAGAGCAATCCACCCAACGCCCGCCGTCATCCCTTCGGTCCATTGTGGCACACGGACAAGGCTGATGTAGGCGCCGCCCAGCCCCGCGCAGGCGCCACCAAACATAATGGCCAACGTGCGGATGCGTTTGACCTTGTACCCCAGTGCATGTGCTGCGTCGTGGTTCTCGCCCACAGCGCGCAAGATCAATCCCAGACGCGCATACTTTAACGTGGCCCAAGTGCCCGCCACCAACGCCAATCCCAAATAGACAATAATGTCATGTCCAAAGACAATTGGCCCGATCACTGGAATGTCTGCCAAAGGCCCAAGCGGCGTTGGTTCCAGCCGGGGTGGTTTGATGCCCACATAAGATTGCCCCATCAAGGCCGACAAGCCCAAACCAAATAAGGTCAGCGCCAATCCAGACGCCACCTGATTGGCCAACGCGACTTGGGTCAAAAAGGCGAACAACAGCGACAGGCTGGCACCACCAAGTGCCGCCATCAAAAACCCAAACATGGGAGAGCCGGTGTTCACCGCGACAATGAAACCGCACACGGCTCCGATGATCATCATACCTTCGACGCCAAGGTTCAAAACGCCTGCGCGTTCCACAACAGTTTCGCCGATTGCCGCCAAAAGAACAGGCGTCGCCGCCGCAATGATCGCGGCAATCAACAGGATTGGATTAATGGCTGATAGATCCATGTTTTACTCCACCCGGGTGCGCAGGCACCGCAATGTTTGTTGCGGTTGATCCTGCGTCTGCAGGGCCAGAAAAAGCGAATGCGCACCGCGTCGCGTTGAAACGGCGCGCAATTCTGTTGATGCCAACCCAGTGTCTGGAACTGCCGTCCCGATCAGCGCGATCTGATCGTCAAATCCGGTCCAATGACCCATCCAATCAAACAGTGCTGTTGTTTCGTCTTGGCGGCGCTCCAGGCGCCCTTGGAAGGTCCCACCAGGATCAAGTGATAGCTCCAACGCCACAGGCGAGCGCAGTTCAGCAACCGATGCATCAAGGGCTGCGGTGCAATACCAAGGTTTGGCCATTGCCGGGAACGCCAGGCACGTGGCGGTCAGTGTCAAAGTCAAACGCTTCATGCGGTTTCCCCCGAGCCGAAAAACTGAACCCGGTAATCTGTCAGTACATCCAAGGCGAGCAAGAAGAACAACAGCATGCCCTGAAACACTTGGATCGCGGCAGCAGGTAATTGCAGCTGCGATTGCGCAATGTCCCCGCCGATATAAGTCAAGGCCATCAACAGTCCGGCAAACACAATTCCAATCGGGTTCAGGCGGCCCAGAAACGCGACGATAATTGCGGTAAATCCGTAACCCACATTGAAATCGATGCTGACGACGCCTGCGGGACCTGCGACCTCGAACATGCCGGCCAATCCAGCCAGTGCACCAGACAGACCAAGGCAAAAGACAATCAAACGGCCCGGATGAACGCCCCCAAATTTGGCGGCACGCGGGGCCTCGCCCGTGACCCGAATGGCAAAGCCAAGACGGTGCCGGGATAACAAGACATAGGAAAAGATGACGGCAATTAGGGCGGCGACGACACCCCAATGCATGCCAGTGCCGGCGATCAATTCGGCATTATGCGCGCTGTCATATTGCTGGAGGTTGCGCGATCCGGGAAACCCAAACCCTTCGGGATTACGCATCAATCCCAAGGACATCGACGCCAGCAATTGTTCGGCCACATAGACCAACATCAAGGACACAAGGATTTCGTTTGTCCCAAACCGCACACGCAACAGGGCTGGGATCAAAGCCCAAAGCCATCCCCCAAGCGCACCCGCGATGATCATCAAAGGGAACACGATGGCGCTGTCCCACGGGTAAAAGGCCAAACCGACACCCGCACCAGTCAAGGCGCCGATGATGTATTGCCCTTCAGCCCCGATGTTCCAGATGCCTGCGCGAAACCCCATTGCAAGACCAATCGCGATCAAAACCAATGGCGCACCTTTCACCAGCAATTGCGGCCGGTAATAGAACGAAAACTCACCAAAAAGCGGGTCCCAAAAAATCGTCTGAATGGCCTCAATCGGGTTCTTGCCAAGCACGGCAAACAACAGCCCCCCAAACAAGAACGTAAGAACCACCGCCAACAAAGGCGTCATATACGCCATCGTCTTGCTGGGTTGGGGGCGTTTGACCAAGGTGATCATATGCACATCGCCCCGTGTTTGTGCCGCTCAGGGCGGGTGCTGACGCTATGCATGCGCGACTTCCATTCCATGTGCTCCCCCAAGCATGAGGCCGATTTCTTCCACTGTCAGGCCTTGTGTCGACCTTGGCGCGCTAAGACTGCCTTCGTTTAATGCGGCAAACCGGTCCGAAATCTCCATCAATTCATCAAGGTCTTGCGAGATAACAACAACTGCTGCGCCATTTGCGGCAAGGTCCAACAAAGCTTGGCGGATGGCAGCAGCAGCGGCCGCATCCACGCCCCACGTCGGTTGATTGACGATCAAAACTTCGGGGCGTTGCAACACTTCGCGTCCGATCACGAATTTCTGCAGGTTGCCCCCCGACAATGATCGCGCAGCGTTGGCTGGGCCGGGGGTTCGCACGTCAAATTCTTGAATGATCCGTTCTGCGAAACTTTTGGCTTTGGACCAATTCAAAAAACCACGTTGCGCCAAATCTTCGCGGATGATCCCGGTGAGCATCGCATTTTCTGTCAGGCTCATATCAGGTGCCGCAGCGTGCCCCAGCCGTTCTTCGGGTGCCGCAAGCAGCCCCATTCTACGCCGCTCGTCCGTGCCAATGCCCGCCAAATCCTGCCCAAACAGGAACAGCGAATTGGGATCGCACGGCAACTCGCCGGACAAAACGCCCAGCAACTCGTCTTGACCATTCCCGGCCACGCCGCCGATCCCCAAAATCTGACCGGCTTGGACTTCCATGTTGATGTCGCGCAAAGACATGCCAAAGGCACTGGGTGATGTGACGCTCAAACCCTTCAATTGCAGTTTGATTTCACCAAGCTTTGGGGCCGCGCGTTCTGGCGGGCTTAGAACCTTGCCCACCATCTGTTCGGCCATTTCCCGTGCCGAGGTTTCACGCGGGTTGCAGTCGCCCACGACCTGACCGCCGCGCAAAATTGTGGCCGCATCGCAAAGGGCGCGGATTTCCTCCAGCTTGTGGCTGATATAAAGGATCGCAGTGCCTTCGGCGGATAATTTGCGAAGCGTCTGAAACAGGATGTCGACCTCTTGCGGGGTCAACACGCTGGTTGGTTCATCCATAATCAGCAGCTTGGGGGAGCCAAGCAAACATCTTATAATTTCAACACGTTGACGTTCCCCGGCAGACAGATCTCCGACAATACGCCCCGGGGCCAATGGCAAACCATAGGCATCGGATACTTCGCTGATGCGATCGGATAATGTGTTCATCGGGGGCGGGGATTCCATGCCCAATGCTATGTTTTCCGCGACAGAAAGCGCGTCGAACAACGAAAAGTGCTGGAACACCATGCCAACGCCCGCCGCGCGGGCTTCGCGTGGGTCAGTTGGCGCAAACGCAGCGCCAGAAATCTCCATTTGGCCTGAATCCGGTCTGACCAAACCATAGACCATCTTGACCAACGTGGACTTGCCCGCGCCATTTTCGCCAAGCAACGCATGCACTTCGCCGGGCGCGATGCCCAAACTGACGGAATCGTTCGCGACGACACCGGGATAGGCTTTGGTCAGCCCTTTAAGAGATAGAAGTGGTGCAGTCATGAACGGGCACTCCGAAGCGTGGCGTGTTGCACTGATTCACTTTGGACAAAGGAATGAGCAACCCCCAAGGCGATCAATTGTGGGTGTTTTCCAAGCGTAGGATCGCCAATTGGACAGGTGATGCTGTCAATCGATTGCGCGCTGTGACCCAGCTGTGACAATCGTTTTTTGAACCGCGCCCACTTTGTTTTCGATCCGATCAATCCGCATGTTTCAAAGCCGTAGCTTAGCAATTGATGGCACAAATCCAAATCCAACGCGTGGCTGTATGTCAGGATGAAATGGTTTGCATCTTTGGGCGCGAACTGAACCAATTTGCCCGGATCCGCCGCAGGAAGGACGTTGATAGCTGCGTCAATGTCAGACGGATACCGGTCAAGATCGGTATCGACCCAAGTTATATTGAGGTTTGGAAGGGTGTTCAAAACATTGACCAAGGCCCGTCCGACATGTCCTGCGCCCCAAATCCAAATATCGCGCGGTTGGGTGCTGACCGGTTCGATCATCCAGCCATCCAGACACTGGGTGTGTGGCGGCACCCCTTCGCCGCGCATCGTCCGCAATATGCGCGTCACGCTCATCGGCATGGGGGATGGCCCTCTTGCGACTGCATCCAGCGGCAAAGACTGCGCACGTTGCAGGTCGTAAACCTCGCTCAACACCTCAATAGCGCCGCCACAGCATTGGCCCAGATCAGGGCCCAGTGCATGTTTGGTCCAACGATCTTTGTCTAAGGCGCGGGCATCCTTGGCAAGTTCAAATTCCAAAGCGCCGCCGCCTATAGTCCCCGATTGTCCATCGGGCCAAACCAACATGGACGCGCCCACTTCGCGCGGCGCTGATCCTTGCACGCGTGCGACAACAACACGGGTGACGCGTCCATGTGCCGTGCAGGCGTCGATAAGAGCCTCGCGATCAAACATTGCGGGCCCTTTGCACGGCGTTCAGTATTTCTTCGGGCGTGGCTGGCGCTTGTAAGTCAGGGTCATTTGGTCCGCACGCCGCACATGCCGCATGAAGCGCAAAGAAAACCGACATACCCAACATAAAGGGCGGTTCACCGACAGCTTTGGACCGATAAATCGTGTCCGCTGGATTTGGTCCGTCCCAAAGTGCGACGTTGAAAACGTCCGGCTGGTCGCCAAAGCTGGGTATTTTGTACGTTGACGGCGCATAGGTGCGCAGGCGTCCAGTGTCGTCCCAAACCAGTTCTTCCATGGTCAGCCATCCCGCACCTTGGACAAAACCACCTTCGATCTGGCCTATGTCCAATGCAGGGTTCAGTGATTTTCCCGCATCGTGAATGATATCGGTGCGCAGAATACGGTTTTCGCCGCTTAGCGTGTCGATGACAACTTCGCTCAGGGCCGCGCCATAGGCGAAGTAAAAGAACGGCCTACCTTCGCCTTTGATACGATCCCAACTGATGTCCGGCGTTTTGTAAAACCCGGTCGAGGATAAGCTGACGCGCCCGACATAACATTGGTTCACCGCTTCGGCGAAGCTGTAGCGTTTGGTTGGCGTCTGAACAAAACCGTCGCTGAACGTGACATCTGATGGTTTGGCTTGGTGCAATTCAGCCAGATGTTCAACCATGCGATCACGTATGGTATCGCACGCAATCTGAACAGCCATGCCGTTTAAGTCTGACCCACTTGATGCAGCCGTGGCCGAGGTGTTGGGCACCTTTGCAGTGTCCGTCGCCGTGATGCGTATGGCATCCATCGACACGCCAAAGCGATCAGCGGCGACCTGAGCGACCTTTTGGAACAGACCCTGACCCATTTCAGTGCCGCCATGATTCAGGTGGATCGAACCATCCTGATACACATGCACTAATGCACCGGCCTGATTAAGATGGGTCAACGTGAACGAGATACCGAATTTGACCGGTGTCAGCGCAAGGCCGCGTTTCAATGTCGGGTTTTCGGAATTCCATTTGGCAATGGCTGCGATGCGTTCCTGATAGCCCGCTTGTTCCGCCAGCTGAGCGCCAAGATCGTGCAGGACAAAGTCTTCAACGTGTTGGCCATAAGGCGTTGTTGTTCGCGCATCTTCGGTATCATCGGGGGCATTGTAAAAGTTGCGCTGGCGTACGTCCCAAGGATCAAGATCCAACTGCGCGGCAATGTCCTCCATCACGCGTTCCATGCCAAGCATACCTTGCGGCCCACCAAACCCACGAAACGCCGTGGCGCTTTGCGTGTTTGTGCGCAATCGATGGCTTTCTATCCGAACGGCTGGCAAGAAATATGCGTTGTCCGCGTGCAGCATCGCGCGGTCTGCAACCGGCAAGGATAAATCCTGTGCCCAGCCACATCGGGTGTAATGGCGCACGTCCAAAGCCAGAATGCGGCCCGTCGCGTCAAAGCCGACATCGTAATCAATGCGAAAATCATGACGTTTGCCGGTGATCAGCATATCATCGTCGCGGTCATAGCGCATTTTGCAAGGTTGACCCGTCAGACGAGCCGCAACAGCACAGGCCACGGCCAATGCGTTGCCTTGGCTTTCTTTCCCACCAAAACCACCCCCCATGCGGCGAGTTTCCACACGAACCGCATGCATGGGCACGCCAAGAGCGTCGGCCACTTTGTGTTGGATTTCAGTCGGGTGCTGGGTCGAGGAATGAACGACCATATCCTCACCTTCTTGCGGAACGGCCAAGGCCGCCTGACCCTCAAGATAGAAATGTTCTTGGCCACCCATATGGATGCGTCCGCTATGGCGATGGGGCGCTGTGTTCAGCGCGCCGGGCACATCGCCACGGCCATACACACGTGGACCGTCCTCAAACCGTGAATTCGCATCCAAGGCGTCTTCGATGGTGAAAACCGGTTGGGTTTGGTCTATGTCCACACTCGCTTGACGAGCGGCATAACGGGCGGCGCGGTGGCTGCTTGCGATGACAAGAAACAAGGGTTGACCAACGTAATTTACCGTTTGTGTGGCCAATAGCGGTTCATCGTGGATAGACGGTGAGACGTCGTTTGAATGAGGTAAATCATCCGCAGTCAAAACGGCAACAACCCCGTCCGAATTGCGCACGGCGGTTAAGTCCATCGTAGTCAAAATCCCAGATGCGATTGCACTCGTGCCAAAGGCCAAATGCAACGTGTCAGCTGGTGTCGGAATGTCATCAACATAGCGCGCTTGCCCCGTCACATGCAGGCGTGCCGCGTCATGGGGCAGGGGCTTGGCGACACTCACGGCGCAACCTCCAAGACTGACCCGGTTTGTCCTGACTGTTCCAAGAAAGCACGCCGTAGCATGTTTTGCGCAACGTCCATACGATATGACGCGCTGGCTCGCATGTCTGATAGCGGCTTAAAATCCTGCGCCAATGCTTGCATCGCTGTTTCGATTGTCGCGTCGTTCCACTGCGCCCCCAAAACAGCAGCTTCCGCAGAACTTGCACGGGACGGAATTCCTGCCATCCCGCCAAAGGCAAACCGCGCTTCTTCGACGATATCGCCTTTCAGCTTGATCCACAGGCAGCCGCAAACGGCTGAGATGTCTTGATCAAAGCGTTTGGAATTCTTGTAACACCACAAGTGATTACCGGCACGCGGGAAGGAAACGGCTTCGACATATTCCCCGGGCTGACGGTCTTGTTTGCCGTAGTCCAAAAAGAAATCTTCCAACAATATTACGCGGCGCTGCGCCCCTTTTCGCAAATGCAAGGATGCGCCAAGCGCGATCAATGCGGGCGTGCCGTCCCCAATTGGCGATCCATTTGCGATATTTCCACCGATCGTGGCGGCATTGCGAACCTGCGCAGACCCATAGCGGCGCAAAAGCTGTCCAAAGGATGGGTATTCGTCGCCAAGCGTTTCATAGAGTTCAGTGATCGTGGTGATCGCACCGATCCGAATGGTATCTGACGTCATTTCAATGCCGCGCAAATCAGAGCATCTGTTCAAAAATGCAATCTGGCCAAGGTCGCGAAAATCTTTGTTCACCCACAGACCGACATCCGTTGCGCCTGCAATCACTGTCGCGTCGGGGTGGGCCTCATACCATTGTGCAAATGCATCTGCGTTTTCTGGACGCACGCATGCCGGATCAGAATCGGACACATGGGGTGTGATCGATTGAATGTTATCAGCGTCAGATTTCAAATGCTGCGGAACGGGGTGCTGTTGGGCCACCTCCGCCGCCCGCAAGATTGGGGCGTATCCAGTGCATCTGCATAGATTTCCAGCAAGGGCCGTCGCATGGTCGGTTTCACCATTCAGATGATTGGTTGCCATGGTGGTGATGAAACCCGGCGTGCAAAACCCGCATTGACTGCCGTGATGCTGCACCATTTCCGTTTGAACAGGATGCAAATCACCATCTGGTCGGGCGATGCCTTCGACTGTTCTGACAGCTTTTCCCTCCAATTGAGGTAAAAACAAAATGCAAGCATTCAACGCATGCGCGCCGGTCGCATCCGTGACCATCACAGAACAGGCTCCGCAATCGCCTTCGTTACAGCCTTCTTTGGTTCCCGTTAGTCCGCGTGCATCGCGCAACCAATCCAACAGCGTGGTTGTTGCGCTTGCCTCAACTGTGACCTTCTCCCCATTCAGAAGAAAGGTAGTGTGCATGAAAAAGACCTGCCGCCTTACTCAATCGGTCCTAAATGCGCGCCATCGATGCGGCGTAGAGAGCGCGCCAACGTATCAAACTGTGCGTTTCGCGTCTTGGCAAGCGTTTTTGTGCATTTGATCGAGGTTAAACGCGGCAAATGCTGAATCTTGTGCAGGAATTCACGCTTCGGTTGGCCGGACTTCGCATATTTATGTGCATAAGTCGTCTTGGCCACTGGATGTAGAGGCGTTTGGTTTCTAATCTGTCCAAATGGTACATGATCCCCGATTCATACATTTGCGCACGCACTCCGAGTATTCTTTGCTGGAAGGCGCGTTGCGGCTGAAAAAACTACCCGGTTTGTGTCAGACCGCCAACATGCCAGCGATGGCGTTGACAGACACCAACAACATGTTCGCAGCACTGGAATATTCAGTGGCGATGGCGGGCGCAGGTGTGCAGCCGATCATCGGGTGCCAAATCGATATGGCGTTTCTGGAAACACGTCCTGGCGAACGGCCCAAACCGCCTGCAGGTTTGGTGTTCTTGGCACAAAGCGAGGCCGGTTACGAAAATCTGATGAAGCTCAATTCTTGTCTTTATTTGCGACAAGATGGGGCGCTGCCACATGTTACGATGGCCGAATTGGAAGCACATGCAAAAGACGTGATCTGTCTTTCCGGTGGCCCGGATGGACCGGTTGGGCAGCTCTTGCAAATGGGCAATCGCCCCGCAGCAGAAGAGTTGATGGACAAGTTACATCACGCCTTTTCTGATCGCCTCTACATCGAGCTACAGCGACATCCCGGCCCGAATGGTCAACCGGACGCCGAACGTTTGACTGAACAAGCCTTCGTTGAAATGGCCTATGCAAATGACATCCCCCTTGTTGCAACAAACGATGTCTATTTCCCGGATTCAAAGATGTACGAAGCGCATGATGCGCTGATTTGCATCGCCGAAGGGGCGTATGTTGACCAACAGCAAGATCGCCGCCGTCTGACGGACCAGCATTATTTCAAGACGCAGGCCGAAATGGCGACCCTTTTTGCGGACCTGCCAGAGGCGTTGGAAAACACTGTGGAAATCGCGCAGCGTTGCGCCTTCATGGCTTACCGGCGCGATCCGATCCTGCCAAAATTTGCGGATGACGAAGTTGTTGAACTGCGCCGTCAGGCCAAAGAGGGGCTCGCAGATCGATTGGCTGTCATTCCACATGCCGCGTCGGTCAAAGAATACGAAGACCGTCTGGACTTCGAACTCGACATTATCGAAGGCATGGGCTTTCCCGGCTATTTCCTGATTGTTGCGGATTTTATCAAATGGGCCAAAGACGAAGGCATTCCGGTTGGACCGGGACGGGGTTCCGGTGCGGGGTCACTTGTGGCTTATGCGTTGACTGTCACCGATCTTGATCCACTGCGATATGCGCTTTTGTTCGAACGTTTTTTGAATCCAGAACGTGTGTCGATGCCCGATTTCGATATCGATTTTTGCATGGATCGCCGTGAAGAAGTCATTCAATACGTTCAGGAAAAATATGGGCGCGATCGCGTGGCCCAGATCATTACCTTTGGTGCGTTATTGTCCAAAGCCGCCGTGCGTGACGTTGGTCGTGTGTTGCAGATGCCCTATGGTCAAGTGGACCGCTTGTCCAAACTGATCCCGGTCGAAGGGGTCAAACCTGTCTCGATCGCCGAAGCGCTAATTCAAGAAGAACGTCTGCGCGAAGCGGCCCGCGAAGAAGAAGTCGTCGAACGTTTGTTGAATTACGGACAACAGGTCGAAGGACTGTTGCGAAACGCGTCGACACACGCGGCTGGTGTTGTGATCGGTGATCGATCTTTGGACGCATTGGTCCCGCTGTACCGCGATCCACGATCCGATATGCCAGCCACGCAATTCAACATGAAATGGGTTGAACAGGCAGGTCTGGTCAAGTTCGACTTTCTGGGGCTGAAAACCCTGACCGTCATCGAAAACGCGATGAAACAGATCCGGAATGGCGGACGTGATTTGCATGTCGCGGCGGATGGAACGCAGTTATATCAACCAGCAGACGGGGCGGTGAACCAAATCAACGCGATCCCGTTGGATGATGAAGCCTCTTACAAACTCTATGCCGCTGGCAAAACAGTCGCCGTCTTTCAGGTGGAAAGCTCGGGCATGATTGACGCGCTCAAGCGGATGAAACCGACCTGTATCGAAGACATCGTTGCCCTTGTGGCCTTGTATCGACCGGGGCCAATGGAGAACATTCCGACCTATTGTGAGGTCAAGAACGGCGTCAAAGAACGCGAATCTGTTCACCCGCTGATCGACCATATTCTGGAAGAAACCCAAGGCATCATCGTTTATCAGGAACAGGTGATGCAGATCGCACAGGTTATGGCGGGCTATAGCCTTGGCGGTGCCGATTTGCTGCGCCGGGCCATGGGTAAAAAGATCAAAGAGGCGATGGATGCGGAACGTCCAAAGTTTGAAAAAGGCGCGGCGGAAAACGGGGTAGACAAGAAAAAAGCCAGCGAAGTTTTCGACCTTCTTGAGAAGTTTGCGAATTACGGGTTCAACAAATCCCACGCTGCCGCCTATGCCGTGGTCAGCTATCAAACCGCGTGGTTGAAGGCGAACCATCCTGTTGAATTCATGGCGGGGGTCATGAATTGCGATATCCATCTTACCGACAAATTGGCCATCTATTTCGAAGAGGTGCGCAAAGGGCTTGATCTGCCATGGGTGCCACCATGCGTGAACCGATCCGATGCGACGTTCAAAGTGGTCGATGGCGCGTTGGTCTATGCGTTGGGTGCCTTGAAAAATGTTGGCGTCGACGCGATGCGATTGGTGCAGGATGCGCGCAAGGACAAACCATATGTGAACCTTTTCGATTTGGCGCGACGCGTCGATTTGAAACGTGTGGGCAAGCGACCGCTTGAGATGATGGCGCGTGCTGGAGCCTTTGATACACTGGATCGAAATCGCCGACGTGTATTTGATGCTCTTGAACCTTTGATGGCTTATTCCGGCGCGGTCCACGAACAAAAGGCATCCAATCAGGTGTCTTTGTTTGGCGAAGCCGGGGAGGATTTGCCTGAACCGCGCTTGTCCCCTGTCGACGATTGGCTGCCTGCCGAAAGGTTGGCCGAAGAATTCAAAGCGGTTGGGTTTTATCTGTCGGGGCACCCACTGGACGATTACGCCGCTGCGTTGAAACGCAAGGGTGTGATGACCTTGGATGATGTGACCCAAAAGGCCGAAGGTCAGCCCTTTGTTGCCAAGATGGCGGGGGTCGTGGCTGGGTTACAGGTCCGCAAATCCGCACGAGGCAACCGCTTTGCGTTTTGCCAGTTGTCAGATTCGACCGGCGCGTTCGAGGTTACGTTGTTTTCTGAGGCGTTGGAAAAAGCACAAGATTTGCTGGAAACCGGTGCCAAGGTCATTGTGACCGCCGAAGCCACTATGGAAGCGGAACAATTGAAACTGCTGGGCCGTTCGGTGGCGTCTGTTGATCTGGGTGTTGCAGATGTGACCGGCATGGGATTGCGAGTGTTTTTGGATGAGCCGATGGCGTTGGGGTCTGTGGCTAGTGTCTTGGCGGGGGCCCAGGAAGCGGCGAAAAAATCTCCGCGCGGACCGATCAAACTGTGCCTGCTTGATACAAGTTTACCAGGCGAAGTGGAGGTTGATCTGGGCCAAGATTTCCCGGTTTCCCCACAAATCAAAGGGGCGATTAAATCCTTGAATGGGGTTTTGGACGTCGAAGAGCTGTAATCCAAATAACGGCAAGTCTCCGCGCATAGTGTTTACGCTTTAGTAACCTTTTGATATTCAGCGTCGGTCGCCCTGACTGTGGATAACTTATGCGCCTTTTGATTTCGACAGCTTCTTTATTGGCCCTTGCTGCGTGCTCGGACCCTTTGAAATCAATTGAAAAGCTGTCAGAAATTGACTTGGCATCAGATCAAACGGTGTCTGCTTTACCAAGCGAAGAAGAATTGGCACGCGACAGCAGCGTTGTTTCGGAATTGTTGGACCAGTCGGATGAAAACGGTGATCCGTTGCCTGCAATAGTTGCTGATCAGACACAGGATCCAATCGCAGACGAAACAAAAGTCGCGTCCCTAGAGCCGATTGAATCAGCGAAAACCGACGAACAGACGGGCAAAGGCCCTGTGTCTTGGTTGGCGCGATTGGCCGCTAAATCAGAAAGCGCAAGCAAGTCCCGAGATACTGATCAAAGATTGAGCGAAAACCCATATGTACGCGATGTGCCATTTGGCACCCTTTTGGCATTTGGCGAAGTTGGTCGCGTTTGCGAAGCCCGCTCAAAACCTTTGGGTGTCAAAGTCGCGGAATCTGAAACGCGGGGCCAAGTTTACAAAATTTTTGACACAGTGGCGAATGCGACCGAACCGCGGACCTTTTACGTCACTGGGTTTTCGGATGCCTGTCCTCGTCAATTCACAGCGGCATTGGCCTTGTTTGGCGAAGTCAGCATGCACGAACAGCTGCGTTATGGACGTCCAAGCACCGAATATCCGTATTCGGCAACGGACGAGGCCTATGAAACGATTAAGTCCCGGATTTGCCGAGTTGGCAAAGGCAAGCCATGCGGCAAGAAGTTGGAAAACTTAGAACGCACCACAGTTTTTGTGTCGACTTACGAAAAGTTCACAGAGAACGGTCAATGGGCTGATGTGCTTTTGCACGATGGGGCCGTTGTCGCAACTGCGATGAAAGCTCCGTAAATCCAATTAGTAATGTGGGGGGCGTTCGTCTCCTATGACGACTCCGCCCGGCGCTTCGGAATCGCGCTGTGCTTCGCGTTGCATCAGTCTTTGAACACGCGAATTGAGTTGGACAATCTCAGCGTCTTGACGAGCCACCACGTCTGACAGCTCTTCTAACGAGCGCGTCAGATGGGTGATTTTTTCTTCAATGGCTTCCATTTCACGCTCCTGCTTCGTGCAAACCTGTTGCTAGTGGCCGGTCTTTGCCACGTCAATGGTGTCTGATTGCTTGCCCCTGACCGTCCCATTCGCTAGAGGCTTTCGCGACCGTAAACGAGGCGCAGCCCATGGCAAAACAAAAGAAATCCCCGCGGCCCAAGGCGGAAACGCCCAAAGGGTTTCGTGACTACTTTGGTACAGAGGTGACAGAACGGGCCGATATGTTGGCGCGTATTGGCCAAGTGTATCATCGTTACGGGTTTGATGCGCTGGAAAGTTCGGCTGTGGAAACCGTCGAAGCGCTTGGGAAATTCCTGCCTGATGTGGATCGCCCGAATGCGGGCGTATTTGCGTGGCAAGAAGAAGACGGTGATTGGTTGGCGTTGCGCTATGATATGACCGCACCTTTGGCGCGGGTGTATGCGCAACATCGCAATGACCTGCCAAATCCCTATCGTCGTTTCACTATGGGGCCAGTATGGCGCAACGAAAAACCAGGTCCTGGGCGATTCCGCCAGTTCTACCAATGTGATGCGGACACGGTTGGAACCGCCAGCATGGCAGCGGATGCCGAGATTTGTGCGATGCTGGCTGATTGTCTTGAGGCGGTTGGAATCCCGCGTGGCGATTATGTGATCCGCGTGAACAACCGCAAAGTCTTGAATGGTGTCATGGAAGTCGCCGGCGTTCTTGATCCTGCCGATACATCGAAGTTCGAAGCCGAACGCGGCGTGGTCCTGCGTGCCATCGATAAACTGGATCGACTGGGGGCAGACGGTGTACGGGCGTTGCTTGGGGATGGGCGCAAGGACGACAGCGGTGATTTCACTCCGGGCGCTGGGTTGACCACGGCCCAAGCTGACGTCGTCATGGGGTTTATGGATGCCAAGCGCGCCACCGGACCAGAGACTGTGGCACGTCTACAAGAATTGGTTCAGGGGTCCGCGACTGGGGCAGAAGGCGTTCAGGAATTGGAACAGATTGCGGATCTGTTGGCCGCCTCTGGCTATGGTCCTGATCGCATTATCATCGATCCATCCGTTGTGCGTGGTCTTGGTTATTACACTGGCCCTGTTTACGAGGCCGAATTGACCTTTGAAATCAAAGACGAAAAAGGGCGGCCTCGGAACTTTGGTTCGGTTGCTGGTGGGGGGCGTTATGATGATCTGGTCAAACGTTTCACGGGGCAGGCCGTGCCCGCAACTGGAGTGTCAATTGGTGTCGATCGCTTGCTGGCTGCTTTGCGTGCAAAAGGCCGGGGGGGTGCAAAAGCCGAAGGGCCAGTGGTTGTGACGGTCATGGACCGGGATCGCATGGCGGATTATCAGCAGATGGTGTCGGAGCTGCGGAGCGCGGGCATTCGTGCCGAAGTGTATCTGGGCAACCCTAAGAATTTTGGCAATCAGTTGAAATACGCAGACAAACGGCACAGCCCGGTTGCGATCATTGAAGGCGCTGACGAAAAAGAGCGTGGTGTCATTCAGATCAAAGATTTGGTTCTGGGTGCAAAAATTGCGCAAACAGCCAGCCTTGAAGAATGGAAAGACCGTCCCAGCCAATTTGAAGTTCCACGTGCCGATCTGGTTGCGAAGGTCCAAGAGATTTTGAAGTCATGAGCATAGAGCGCGAAAAAGCTGCGATGCTGAGCGCCCAGTTTGAAGCGGCGGGAGCGATATGCGTGAAGCCTCCAGTGTTGTTGCCTGCTGACACGCTGCTGGATCTTTACGGCGAAGACATCTTGGGTCGTGCCTATGTGACGTCGGATGCGTTGCGTGGCACACAAATGCTGCGCCCAGATTTCACGGTACCTGTCGTTCAAATGCACATGGAAAATGGTGCGGAACCTGCACGATATACCTATTTTGGTGAAGTGTTCCGTCGTCAGGAAACGCATCCAGAGCGCGCGCACGAGTATTTGCAAGTCGGGTACGAGGTGTTCGACAGGACATGTTCTGTCACCGCTGATGCCGAGGTGTTCGCGTTGATCTCAACGGCTTTAAAAGACATCAGTGTGCGGGCCGTGACCGGCGATATCGGCATTCTTTCGGACGCAGTTGCAGGATTGCAAACGACCGAAGCACGCAAGGCTGCGTTGACGCGGCATATTTGGCGACCACGCCGTTTTCGCACTTTGCTAGACCGGTTTGGTGGCAAGACTGAAATGACAAAGACGCGAAAAGCTCTGATTGACGGAAGCTTGCCACAATCCGCAGTAAAAGCGGGACGACGTGATATCGCAGAAATAGAAGCACGGATCGACGCGCTGCGCGCCGAGGCAACTGCCGATCCGATCAGCTCTTTTGAAATGGACGGGGTCGACGCTCTTCTGAACGTGCGAGAAACACTACCGTTTGCCCTTGCTCAAATGCGAGATGTCGCCCTTGATTTACCAAGTATTTCTGAGGCGCTGGATCGGTTTGAACTGCGAATAGAAAAGTTGGCTGCGTTGGGTGTCGCCGTCGATGATTTGGCTTTCGAAGCGAGTTATGGACGAACGTCGATGGAATATTATGACGGCTTTGTCTTTGGATTCTACTCAAACCAACGCCCTGATCTGCCGCCCTTGGCGACAGGCGGGCGATATGATGCTTTGACGAAACGCTTAGGAAACGGGATCGAAATCCCGGCAGTTGGTGCAGTCTTGCGCCCGGAACTGATCGTCGAGTTGGAGAAAAGCCAATGATCAAACTTGGTGTGCCATCCAAGGGTCGGTTG
>JBDWGM010000061.1:0-42725 GCA_039975755.1 Paracoccaceae bacterium
ATTTCCTTTAGGATCGCGCGCGCGATTTCATTCTTTTGCGCTGTCAGGTGTTCTGGAACAGAGTTGCACCAGTCCAATGCCTCGCGGATCGACAATTGAACGACCTGCCCAGCATGGAAACCAGCGATTTTAACTGCCAAAGCTTCCGGGCGCAGGCGGTATCCATCACAGGCCCCACATGGGCGATTGTTTTGGTACCGCTCAAACTCTTCCCGAATCCAATTGCTATCCGTTTCGCGATAGCGGCGTTCCATATTCGGGATCACCCCTTCAAAGACCCGGCTTACCTGATAAACACGGCCACCTTCATCATAGCGGAATTCAATCTCTTCGTCTCCGGATCCATATAGAAAGACCTGCTTCACATGGGCCGGAAGATCCTTCCAAAGCGTGTTTTGATCGAATTCGTAATGCCGCGCCAACGCTTCAATCGTTTGCAGGAAATACGGCGATTTGCCTTTGCGCCACGGAGCCAAGGCACCGTCATATACTTTGAGCCCCTGATCAGGCACCACAAGCCGTTCATCAAAGAACAACTCGTGCCCTAACCCGTCGCAGTCCGGACAGGCCCCAAACGGCGCGTTAAAGGAAAACAACCGAGGCTCAATCTCGGAAATTGTGAAACCGCTGACCGGACAGGCGAATTTTTCGCTGAAGGTGATGCGTTCGGGGTCATCCGTGGCGGTTTCAAGGATGGCAATCCCATCCGCCAAATCCAATGCTGTGCGCAAACTGTCCGCAAGGCGGGTTTCCAATCCTTCACGCACAACAATCCGGTCAACGACGACGTCGATGTCGTGACGGAATTTCTTGTCCAGCGTCGGTGGTTCATCCAATTCGTAGAATGTCCCATCGACCTTTACACGCTGAAAGCCTTGTTTGCGTAATTCCAAGAACTCTTTTCTGTATTCGCCCTTCCGGTCCCGCACGATCGGCGCCAACAAATAGGCGCGTGTATTTTCCTCCATCGCCATGATCCGGTCGACCATGTCCTGAACTTGCTGGGCCTCGATGGGTTTACCGGTGGCCGGGCTGTAAGGTGTGCCAGCGCGTGCGTATAGCAGGCGCATATAGTCATAAATCTCAGTCACTGTCCCCACAGTCGAACGCGGGTTCTTGGACGTTGTCTTTTGTTCTATCGAAATCGCAGGGGAAAGACCGGCAATATGATCCACGTCCGGCTTTTGCATCATATCAAGGAATTGACGTGCATAGGCGCTGAGCGATTCAACATATCGACGTTGCCCTTCAGCATAGATCGTATCGAACGCCAAAGACGATTTACCAGACCCCGACAGACCCGTAATCACAACCAGCTTGTCACGCGGAATATCCACGTCGATGGACTTTAGATTATGCTCGCGCGCACCGCGCACCTCGATATTTTTAAGCTCGGCCATGGCAGCTTTCTTTGCAGCAAATGTGACGGGGACCCGTTAACGGAGCATACATAGTCCGTCATTGCTGAGTCTCCAATCGAAAAGTGAGAACATACAGAGAACGTTGGTGGCAGTTGCCATAACTTGTCAGCAGCAGATCAAATTGAGGCCGCCTTGCGCCGTGCCGACAGCCAGACGTGAATGAAAAAACCAGCCGTTAGCCCCAAAATCGTGGTCAGAACCAGCCCCGAATATTCCGAAGCTGCGACCACGGCCAACATGACGGGTGTGCCAAGCGTATTGCCGATATTTCCGGTCTGCACCAATGCCCCGTTGGCGCGTGCTTGGGTCTGAGCGGTCTTGTTCAACTGTGGAACAGACGCGAAACTGGCCCCTTGAACCAACCCGAACGCCCCCGCAAGTGACAAACACGCCAGCGGCAAGCCCGGCGCATAGTAGAGCCAGACCATACAAACCGCTGCGCCAAGGAAGCCAATCTGCACAACTTGGACAGCAGTGATAACCCGCAGCAACACGACACCGAACGTCATCGACACCGCAATCGACACAAGCGGCATCATCCCCATGACAAACACGCGTTGATCCGCTGCGATAAAGGGCGGCAGCACGGTCAGAATGGCCAAAAAGCAAAACGTATAGAACAACCACCCCATTGCGGGTGCTGCCAAAAATGGGGATCGATAGATTGCGATGTGTTCGTCTATGAGACCGCGCAAGGTCAGCACAGTGTCTGGCGATGGGATATTGAGCGGCTTAAGCATAAACGTCAGGACAATTGCAAAAACAGCCAACCAAACAGCATGCGCTGCAAACAATGCCGGAATTCCATATGCATCCACCAACGGAATGCCCAAAGCAACCAGCAACGAAAACGCAACGCTAAAGAATGTCGACCACAAGGTCAGCGTCAGCCCGCGATGTCTGTCCGCGCTTAACTGCGCAATCAACGTCGGTGCGGCGACGACCATGATCAAATGGGACAACCCTTCCCCCGCACGTAGCGCCAAAAACACCGGCAATGGCGGCATAAAAGCTTGTAACGCCGAAAAAACTGCCCCCGCCCACATGGCCCAAAGTAATGCACGGCGATACCGGATACGCGCAACAAACACTCCGGCGAAGACACCCATTGCGATACCGACAAAACCGACGATTGAGACGACAAACCCCAATGCAACGCCTGCATCCGGGTAATGAGCGCCGAGGCGATCAAATATCACACTGATCTTGGCGTATTGCGCCGCCGCGCCAAGCCCGGCCGCCCAAATCGCGACGATCAGGGCAAAATTTGTTTTTTCTGACATGTCAGACCTTCTGGGCCATTGCCCACGCGCAGACCGGCATTTTTGCGTCGTTTTCCAAAGGGTCTGATGCAGAATCGTATTCAGGTGGCCAAACATCATCCATGTTGCGCAACGCAGCATTTCGATTGCCCCATTGATGGGACTGAACGGCCTCTTCGTCAAATCCGGCTTCAACCAACAGGTTTTTTAACCCGCGCGCAGACCAGCGCGAACAATCATTTGGGGCCGCATGAAACGGAATGTAAAACGGAACAGCGACCCAAAACCACCCGCCCTTGCGCAGCATCTTTCGAACGTTCTTTGTTGCCGTGTAAGGCCGATCCAGATGTTCCCACACTTGATTGGCCAGGATCAAATCGAACTTTCGCGGCTTTTCGGTCTCGTCCAGAATCGGCCCCTTGCAGATGTCGAATTTAGGGTAGCGATATTGCGCGTAACTGCGAAATGGAAACGTCTGCCCCCATTTCCCAGAAATCTCTGCGGCATCCATCGTTTCTGGACCCAAGCTGTTTATCCACGCCCGGGATTTGCGCTGCATGATGATACGATTAAGGCTGACCATATTCGGATTGAACGGGATTGCGGCACCATTGACCAGAGCAATTCTGATCATTGTGCATTTGCGCAGGACGAACCTGCGTGGATGGCAGTGTTAAGCTGATGGATTTTCACTAGAGTGCGCGCAACGAAAATGGAGATTTGGCGATGGGTTTGCTTGTTGATGGGGTCTGGCACGACACGTGGTACGACACAAAAAGCACGGATGGGAAATTTGAACGCAGCATTGCCAAGTTTCGCAACTGGATCACTGCAGATGGAAGCCCTGGCCCAAGCGGTGTCGGCGGTTTTGCGGCCGAAAGCGGGCGTTACCACCTTTATGTCAGCTATGCATGTCCATGGGCGCACCGCGCATTGATCTTTCGTCAACTCAAGGATTTGGGCGATCATATTTCGGTGTCGGCCGTCCATCCTGATATGTTGAACGATGGCTGGACCTTTGAAACGGACGAACATGGTGCAACAGGCGACACTCTCTACGGTGTGCCCTTTGCGCGGGATATCTATGTCAAAGCGGACCCGACTTTTTCCGGCCGTGTCACCGTTCCCATTTTGTGGGACAAGAATCAGGAAACCATCGTCTCGAACGAAAGTTCCGAGATCATTCGCATGATGAATTCCGCGTTTAACAACCTGACCGGAAACACGTTGGATTTTTGGCCAGACCATTTGCGAGACGCCATCGAACCGGTGAATGCGCGCATTTATGACACGTTCAATAATGGCGTTTACCGGTCAGGATTCGCCACATCGCAACACGCCTATGACGAGGCGGTTACAGCCCTGTTTGACACGTTGGATTGGTTAGAAGACCGGCTGTCGTCCCGCAGATACTTGATGGGGGATCAGATCACCGAAGCAGATTGGCGATTGTTCCCGACCCTTGTGCGGTTCGACAGCGTGTATCATCTACATTTCAAATGTAATCGACGCCGAATTATCGATTATCCAAACCTCTGGGCATACACCCGCGAATTGTATCAATGGCCAAAAGTCGCCAAGACAGTGAACATGTCGCATATCATCCGGCATTATCATTTCAGCCACGAAAGCATCAATCCGCACCGGATCATTCCAATCAACCCGCATTTGGATTTTCTGGAACCGCATAATCGAGATCAGGTTTAGCTGGCGTAGTGTTCTACGATTGCGGCCAAATCTTCAGGTGGGGTGTCGGTCTGAACAAACGCACACGCATTGGGTGACAAACTGAAAATCGATCCATCCGAAAAGAAGGACGTATCGGTTACAAATATGACTTGGGCCTGAGGGGCGCGGTAACTGGCAAAATCCGAGATCGCCAATGCGCCCCCATCTTCAAGAACGAGGTTCAGAACGATAATGTCCGGAAATTGCTCTAGGATAGCTTCGATCGCTTGATCTTGATTGGACGCCATACGCACAATTGCACCCTGGCGTGCCAAGTGATTGCACCACACCTGCCGAAGCTCTCTGCGATTTTCTACAATTAGTACGTTCATACTATGTTTTTGATCGACAACCTGTTTCTTGCAGCCAGTCAAAAATCCAAAATCGAGTACCATTATGCATGGTTTGATGAAGTGATCTTTTTCTCGCCTAGTGCGTGTTCCGCGAAGAATAAGACCAGTGTTTCGCCAAGATGTTAAAAAGGTATTAATATATTCTCGCGCGTAAACTTTTGTGGTCCATCGGGCGGTACTTGAGCCAATTTATGCCCAACGGTGTAACTTTTGAGTGGGAACGGTTCGCGAACTTAACCCGATGCGTTGCGCGAATCCATTGAAGTTACCGCCGAAGCCATTGACGTTCAGCAGCAATCTGCGAGCATCCGTACCGATACGTTGGCACATTGTGGATGGGTGAAATTGATGCGTGGATTGCTTTTGGCACTGGCTTTGTGCCCGGGAATGGCCTTTGCCAGTTGCGGGGGATCTTTTGGGTCTTTCGTGCAAGGCCTCAAATCCGAAGCTGTCTCAACAGGCTTTGATGCATCCGTCGCCGATCGCTTTTTCTCCGGGGTCCGACAAGACCCTGCCGTATTGAAAGCTGATCGATCACAAGGCGTGTTCCAACGCCCATTTCTTGATTTTTCACGCCGATTGATTTCCCAAAATCGGGTCAACACTGGCAAGTCAAAAGCCCAAAGCTTGTCCTCAGTTTTCAACCGAATTGAACAGGAATACGGCATCAACAAAGGCGTCCTTCTTGCGTTTTGGGCGTTTGAAACTGATTTTGGCGCAGTTCAGGGCAAGTTTAACACCGCAAATGCGCTGGTGACTTTGGCGCATGACTGTCGTCGCCCCGAATTGTTCAGACCTCAGATTTTCGCCGCTTTGGAATTGTTCACCCGTGATCAGTTCAATCCTGCCAGCACAACCGGGGCATGGGCTGGTGAAATTGGAATGGTCCAGATGCTGCCTGCCGACATTCTTGAAAACGGAGTCGATGCGGACGGGGATGGACAAGTTTCATTAAAAACATCAGCACCGGACGCATTGGTGTCTGGCGGTAAGATGTTGCAAAGCCTTGGATGGCGCGCTGGCGAACCTTGGTTGCAAGAAGTAACCGTTCCCGCGCAATTTGACTGGTCTTTGTCGGGATTGAAAACTGTCAAATCCACTCAGGACTGGTGCGCTTTGGGCGTCAATCCACGCGAAGGCCAAGCCGCCAATCTGCCCGCTTCATTGATATTACCGCAAGGTCACAAAGGACCGGCGTTCCTCGCCTACCCCAATTTCAACGTCTATTTCGAATGGAACCAAAGCTTTGTCTATGTGTTGACGGCAGCTTATTTCGCGACTCGATTGGAAGGTGCGCCCGTGTATTTGGCCGGAAACCCAGACACTGGGCTGACAGGCGATCAGATGAAATCGTTGCAAACGAAACTGCAATCGCGCGGGTACGATGTGGGAAAAATCGATGGCATCTTGGGCGCGCGGACCCGGTCGGCGGTTCAAGCTGAACAAAAGCGCATTGGATTGCCGGCTGATGCGTGGCCAACACCTGCGTTGTTAAATCAGCTGTAATTACGCAACCAGAGTTGCCGCCTTTTTCAGATCCACTGAAACAAGTTGGCTGACCCCCTGCTCTGCCATTGTGACGCCGAACAACCGATCCATACGCGCCATTGTGACGGCATGGTGCGTGATGATCAAAAACCGCGTATCCGTGCGACGGCACATTTCATCCAACAGATCACAGAACCGCGTGACGTTGGCGTCGTCCAATGGCGCATCGACCTCGTCCAACACACAGATTGGCGCAGGATTGGCCAAGAACACCGCAAAGATCAGAGCCAAAGCCGTCAGCGTTTGTTCCCCACCGGACAGCAAGGACAAAGTCGACAATTTCTTTCCGGGTGGTTGACACATAATCTCAAGCCCAGCTTCCAGCGGGTCGTCGCTTTCCACCATGACCAAATTGGCCTCACCGCCGCCGAACAGATGCTTGAACAACAATGAGAAGTTTGAATTCACCTGTTCGAACGCGGTCAACAAACGTTCGCGACCTTCTTTATTCAAGCTCGCAATCCCCGAACGCAAGGTCCGAATAGCTTCTTCCAGATCAGCCTTTTCGGTGCTGAGCGTGTCGTGTTCTTCTTGAACTTCTTTGGAATCTTCTTCCGCCCGCAGGTTCACCGCGCCCAATGCATCGCGTTGGCGTTTCAAACGGTTCACATCCGCTTCCAGCGCTTCGGCTTTGGGCATGTCGTCCGCTGTGACATCAAGCTGCGACAACAGTTGGTTGGGCGTCATTTGCATTTCATCGGCGATGCGTTCGGCGGATTGTGCGACCGTTTCGCGAGCGGCGTCTGATCGTGCTTCGCTGGCGGCGCGGGCCTCGCGCGCCTCGGATGCGACACGTTCCGCTTCGCGTTCGATTTGCGATGTGTTGCGCAATTCGGCTTCGGCTTTGGACAGGTTGTCTGACGCACTGGATTTGCGCGCTTCGGACTTGGTCAATTCTTGGGTCAGACGTTCCCGGTCTGCGGCAAGTTCTCCCGGTGCACGCTGTGCGGTTGCCAGTTCAGATTCTGAATCGCTTTTGCGCTCGATCAATTCGGCGCTGCGCTGTGTTGCGGTTTCAAGCCGGTGCCGCCATCCGCTGACTTCTTTGGTAATTTCCTGGCTGCGTTTTGTGCGCGCTTCACCGGTTCGACGCAAATCTTCGTGTGAAGACCGGCGCGACATCATTGTAATGCGTGCAGCTTCGACCGTCATGCGCAGGTCTTCCACATCTGCACGCGCTTCGTCCAGATTTTCCAACCCTTCCAACGCAGCTGTGGCTTCTTTCAATCGCCCACGGGCTTCCAAAGCTTCTTGTTCGTGGCGCGTCACGGCCAGGGACAGGCTTTCCATCTTGCCTTCGGCCAGATTGCGATCCGCTTCGGCACGGCTTTGCGCACGCCCAGCATCCGCCACCCGCTTGTCGGCCATCCGTCGCGCTTCACGCGCCGTCTTGTCGGCTTCGGATTGTTCCGCCAGCATGCGCGTCAATGTTTCGTGCGCCTGACGGGACCCCATTGCGCGTGCCTCTGCCGTGGCAAGCGACTGCTTCAACGCTTCCAACCGGTTCAACTGTTCCAGACGCAATGCTGCCGCACTGGGGGCATCTGCGGCCCCTGCCCGAAAGCCATCCCAACGCCACAAGTCGCCTTCCTTGGAAACCAACCGTTGGCCCGGCTTCAATTGCGGCTGCAACCTTGCGCCTTCATCAGCATCTACAAGCCCGATTTGGGAAATGCGGCGCTTCAAAGCATCCGGCACTGTTACATGCAGATCCAACGGCATCACACCACCGGGCAATGCGTACCCTTCGGCATAGGCAGGCAGGCTGGCCCAACCGCTTAACCCTTCTGGACCAACTTCGGGTGCGCGCAAATCATCCGCCAACGCAGCCCCAAGTGCCTTTTCATAACCCGGTTTGACCTGAACACTGTCAAGGATCTGGCCACCTTCGGCCGTGTCGCGTTCAACCAAACGCGCCAACGCGCCTGCCTCGGCTTTCAAGGCAGACATCTCGCCTTCGGCTTCGGACCTTTCGGCGCGCGCATCGGCTTCGCGCGACTGCGTTTGCGCACGCTCATCCTCGGCCTTGGTCAAGGCTTCGTCCGCGGCTTGCGCCTGTTCTTCGGCCAAGGTCACTTCGGCCTGACCCTTTTCCAAAGCCTTACCAGCTTGGGCCAGGGTTTCGCGGGCTTCTTCGACAGAATGCCGTGCTTTTGTCGCGCTTTCTTCCGCGCGGGTTTCCAGCTTGCGACTGTCTTCCAACAAACGCTCCGCGGAGTTATGCCGGGCCGCCAGTCGGGCAACATCTTCGGTTTTCTCGGTCAGCTTTTCTTCCTGACCTTGCATGACTTCAGCGCCTTCACGTGCGGCCAGTGCCGCCGCCTCAAGGGCAACTTCGTGACCTTCCGACGCTTTGGCCAGTTCCTGCGCTTCCCAATCCAGACGTTCAATTGTTTCGCCAGCGTCCCGGTTCAGCTGGTCTTCGCGCGCGATGTCGCGTCCAAGCTGTTCGATGCGCTGCTCTAGCGTCTCGATTGTCTGTTCCGCCTGGCGTTCTTGTTCTGTCAGGGTATCGCGCTGCACGGATAGACGTTGAACCACAGCCGCTGCAATCGCTTCTTCTTCGCGCAGGGACGGCAATGCGCCTTCAGCTTCTTCACGTCCCTTGGCCGCCAGTCGTACAGCGCCTTCGGCCTGCGCAGCCAGTGTTGTGCGTTCGCGTAAGACTTCTTCGGCACGCGCACGGGCTTCGTCGGCTTCGCGCCAGCGACGATACAGCAGCTGACCTTCTGCATGGCGCAAGGATTGACCGATTTCGCGATACCGCGCCGCTTGTCGGGCTTGCCGCGCCAATTGCGCCAACTGGCTGGCCAATTGTTCGATCACATCATCAACGCGTGACAGGTTTGTTTCCGCGCCCTTCAGCTTTAGCTCGGCTTCGTGGCGGCGTTGATACAGACCGCTGATTCCTGCCGCCTCTTCCAAGATACGACGACGCGATTTTGGTTTGGCGTTGATCAGTTCCGAAATTTGCCCCTGTCGCACAAGAGCTGGAGAATGCGCACCTGTTGACGCATCCGCGAACAACATTTGAATGTCGCGTGCGCGCACATCCTTAGTGTTGGCTTTATACGCGCTGCCCACGTCACGCGTGATGCGCCGCACGATTTCAAGCATGTCACTGTCGTTGAACCCAGCGGGTGCCAAACGTTCTGAATTGTCGACCTGCAAGGACACTTCGGCAAAGTTGCGTGCCGGTCGCGTTGCCGCCCCGGCAAAAATCACATCTTCCATACCGCCGCCGCGCATCGCTTTGGGGCGATTTTCCCCCATGACCCAACGCAGCGCTTCCAAAAGGTTCGACTTTCCACACCCGTTTGGACCGACAACACCGGTCAAACCGTCCGCAATGATTAAATCGGTCGGATCAACAAAGCTTTTAAAGCCGGTCAGTCTGAGTTTTGAAAAGCGCACTCTGGGCGTCTCTTTTGATTCCGCTGGCGCTTAGGGTGCCGTCGCGAACGGGCTCATGTCAACGACGAACCCCCACAATCAGCGCTTTGCCGCATCTTATCCACAAGATATTGCGGTTTTCCGTCAAATTGCCGTGCAATCCAGTTCGAAAGCACGTTCATTTGTCGAAGGCCGGCGAAAGCTGTCGATGGTGATGCATTCGTAATCGGTCGACACCCCGTGCCCCTGCGCCCGGTGTGGCGCTTTAGCGCAATCCAACACGCCAATGACATAGGCCTGATCACCGCGCACCTCTTCCACTTTACAGGTGCTGACCATTTCAATGGCCACTTGGGCCCGTTTGGCAATTGGACCCAAACGCGGGGCATATTCTGCGTTGGTGCGAATAGCCTCGGCCAGCTTCCCGCGAACGCGAATATCAAAGGTTGATCCGTCTACGGTGACTGTCTGTGGTGTGATCCCGCGAAAATGCGGCCCCGGCGTGTCACACGCCGCCAGCAGAACAGGGAAAAGGAAACACCAACGCATAACGCTTCATGCCGCCAACGTCCTTAACAGAGCTTTAATTCCGTAAGCCAATTGCGTCGGCTACTGCATGGTCATATATTTTGACCAATTCAGTCCGGAGATTTCCATGCCCTTTCGCCCCGTGGCGCCAGAAAAACTGTCCAGTGCAGTTGTCCGCCAAATCGAGCAACTTATCCTGCGCGGCATTTTACGGCCTGGCGAACGCCTACCGCCTGAACGGGATCTGGCTGAGCGTATGGGTGTGTCGCGGCCATCGCTGAGGGATTCCATTGCGCAGCTGCAGGAAGATGGATTGCTATTGGCGAAACCCGGAGCCGGTGTTTACGTGGCTGATGTTTTGGGCTCGGCATTCGCCCCTGGCCTAACGCGCTTGTTCGCGCGCCATGACGAGGCTGTTTTTGATTATCTTTCGTTTCGACGCGACATGGAAGGACTGGCCGCCGAACGCGCCGCCCGATTGGGGTCAGACACAGATCTTGCAGTGATCACCACCGTCTTTGAAAAGATGGAAGCCGTTCATCCCAAACGCAATGCCGAAGACGAAGCGCGGCTGGATGCGCAATTTCACATGGCTATTGTCGAGGCGGGACATAACGTCATCATGCTGCATATGATGCGGTCGATGTATGAATTGCTGCGTGAAGGCGTATTTTACAATCGCCAAGTCATGTTCAAACAGCGCACAACCCGTCAGGCGTTGTTGGATCAACACCGTCAAATCAAAGATGCATTGGTCTCACGCGAACCAGATGCAGCGCGGTCCGCAGTTGAAGCGCATTTAGATTACGTGGAACGCGCATTGCGCGATCAGCAAAAAGCGGAACGCAACGAAGACATTGCCCGCCAACGACTGGATCACGAGCGCTCAGACTGATGTTCATAGCGCATTTACCTGCGGCTTACGTCGTTGCCCGATTGACCTCGCACAAGACCTCCAAGCGTTCACGGGTGGCGTTCCTGATCGGGTCCATTCTTCCTGATGTGGATATGATCTGGTTCTATCTGATCGATAACCGCCAAACTCATCACCACAATTATTTGACCCATAAACCGGCCGTCTGGTTCAGCTTACTGTTGATCGGACTGCTGTTTCGATCCCAAAAACTGGGCCGGATCTTCATCGCTGTTGGGTTGGGTGGCCTGCTGCACATGGGGCTGGATTCGATTGTCGGGCAAGTCACGTGGCTGTGGCCGTTCAGTACATTCGCCCATCCGTTGGTCACCGTACCCGCGACCCAACCATGGTGGGTTATGTCCTTTGTGCTGCACTGGACTTTCGCCGTCGAAGTGGTTCTGACCCTTTGGGCGTTGATCTTGTGGCGCCGCAGCCTGACATAAAAAAACCCGGCGCATTGGCCGGGTTCTTTCATTCGATATCATTGAACCGCGTTAGTGCAGCTTTGCTTCGACTTCTGCAATCGCCGAGTCGATCAGCGCATTTGTGTCTTTTGCTGTCAGCTGTTTGGCAATAACGTCCCGTGCCGCTGCGATGGCAACGATGGACGCTTGGTCACGTACCTCTTTCAAAGCAGACGCTTCTGCGGACGCAATTTGTTCAACAGCAGCAGCCATACGACGAGTGATAGACGCAGATAAATCAGCTTTGGCTTGTTCGGCAGCCGCTTCTGCATCGGCTTTGGCTTGCGCCACGATGCGATCCGCTTGTGCCTGTACATCGGCTTGCTTGCGCTCATAGCTCGCCAAAAGTGCTTGGGCTTCTTCTTTCAAAGCTTTGGCTTCGTCCAGTTCAGATTGGATACCCGCGGCGCGGTCATCCAATACTTTGCCAAGCATGCCCGGAACTTTGAAATAGATTAGAACACCGATGAAAACGATGAACGAAACCACAACGATAAAGTCTGTGTTGGCAAGCGAGAAGAATGGACCAGAGGCCGCGAACACCGGTTGTGCACCGATGGTCAATCCAGCTGTGAGGGTCAGGAGAGACTTGTTCATAGTCTTTATCCTTTCATCCGAGCAGTTACAGCAGCAGTCACCGCTTTTGCATCCGCTTTGCCACCCAACGCAGTGATGATTTCGCCGGCAGTGTCTTTGGCAACCGCTTTCACGGCATCAACGGCACCTGCACGGATCTCTGCAATCGCGCTTTCGCTTTCGGCGGCTTTTGCAGCAATCTCTGCATCTGCCTTGGCAATTGCGACATCCAGATCAGCCTGAATTTCGTCGCGTGTTGCTGTGGCTATATTTTGTGCTTCGGCACGGGCATCCGCCAACGCCTTTTCATAGGCTTGTTCAGCCTCAATTGCTTTGGCCTTCAGATCTTCGGCCGCAGCAAGGTCATTTGTTATCGTTCCTGAGCGTTCGGCTAGGATTGCCGCGATCCGTGGCAATGCCACACGCGACAGCACGAAGTAGATCACAACAAGCGCGACAAGCAGCCAGAATATCTGGTTACCAAATGTCGAAAAGTCCAGTTGCGGCATACCGGGCGCAGCGGCCTCGGCAGTGCTATTTGTATCGGTGGCCATCTCGGTCTCCTTCGCGTCTTCGGGGCCCTACCGGGGCGATGGCAATGCACCGCCCCATTGTAAGGAGGTCGTCAGTCGCGAATGTCTTAGACGGCGAACATCAGCAGCAAAGCGACGAGGAACGAGAAGATCCCCAAAGCTTCAGCGAAAGCGATGCCGATAAACAATGTCGCTGTTTGGCCAGCGGCGGCTGATGGGTTGCGCAATGCGCCGGCAAGGAAGTTGCCTGCGACGTGTCCAACACCGATAGCGGCTGCGCCGGAACCGATTGCTGCGAGGCCTGCGCCGATGTGTGCGAGTTCACCTTCCATGTGTGTATCTCCTTACGATTGGAAGTTGGTATTGAAAGGCGGGCTTTCGACCCGCCGTGATTTAGTGATGCGGGTGCAATGCGTCTTTCAGATAAACGCATGTTAGGATCGTGAAAACATACGCCTGAATAAAGCTCACAAGAAGCTCAAGCGCATAGATTGCGACGACCCCAAGAATGGCGATGGGTGCGATGGCTGCGACCTGCGCAAAGCCAGCGAACACTTTCAGAACAGCGTGACCAGCCATCATGTTGCCTGCCAAACGAATGGAGTGGCTGACCGGACGCACAAAGTAAGAAATCAATTCGATTAACGCCAAGATCGGGCGCAGCGCCAAAGGTGCCGACGACACCCAAAACAATCCAAGGAAGCTTGCGCCGTTTTTGACGAAACCAAGGATCGTTACAGCGAAGAACACACCGAAACCAAGGACCGCAGTTACCGCGATATGCGAGGTCGTGGTAAAGGACATTGGCAGCAAGCCAAGCATGTTGGCGCAGATGATGAACATGAACAGTGTCATGATGTAGGGAAAGTACTTGATGCCGTCTTTGCCTGTGACGTCTTCGACCATTTTATAGACGAAACCGTAAGCAAGTTCGGCAATCGATTGTGACCGGCCCGGAATGACTTCGCGCTTGGACGTGCCCAAAACCATCAACGCGATGACCGCAACCACAGCCAAGGCCAACCACAAGGTGACATTGGTGATGGTGAACATGCCGATATTGTCGCCAAACAAAGCTTTGACGTTGAACTGATCCATTGGGTGGAATTCTAGTCCGCCGCCCTCTGCACCGTGCGCATTATCCGCCATCGTCGCTCTCTCCGTCTTCTGCAGCATTTGCCGCAATCTGCTTTTCCTGGATTTCCTTCGCCGAGCGCATCATCGTTTGGATGCCGGCCGCGAGGCCCAGAAAAATAAAAATTACCATCAACCAGGGCGATGTTCCCAGTGCGTAGTCAAGCCCAAAGCCGATGCCGAACCCTAACCCCAAACCCGCGACCAGCTCGATCACCATGCGCCAGGCCAATTGAGCCTGAGAATAGTGTTCGTCTGCGCGGGGCTTCGGAGCTTGAGCCGCCTTCGCTGCGCTTATCTTGGCCTCCAAAGCCTCGAGTCGCGCCTTATCTTGCGGGTTTGCCAAGCTTGGATGTCCCTGCCTGTCCGTTGTCGCCTTGCTATTGCGGGGCGCGCAATGAGTCAACGCATTGAATGACGCAGGTTCGTGCGCGCTATGGCTTTGATTTAAAATCATTTTCCCAATTTTCATTTCAGCGAGGATCGCTACCAAACCGCTCAGACCGCTGAAAAGTGCAAAAATGGATATTCAACCAATTGGTTGATCAAACTCCCAGAACCGCTCGATCCGCAATGGCGCGGTGATATCAAGAACCCAATTGCGCACGATCCGCAAAGCCTTACTGCGCAGACGCGTTTCCTTGCTCACGATATAGAACGTGCCCTCATACAGCGCATGCGAAGATAAGCGTCGCAACCGCCCTTCCTTGCACAAATCATTCACGCAATCCGCCGAACCTAAGTAGACAGCTGCGCCAGACCACGCGGTGATCAGCGCCAACGGCGCGCGCAATCGCC
Source organism: Paracoccaceae bacterium (assembly GCA_039975755.1). Lineage (GTDB taxonomy): Bacteria > Pseudomonadota > Alphaproteobacteria > Rhodobacterales > Rhodobacteraceae > JABSSA01. The sequence continues at coordinate 14,655 of JBDWGM010000061.1, forward strand.
ACGAAGCGATGTCGACCTCGTGCGCATCTGCACCTGCCGCATTGGCCCAGCGTTGCCAGACTTCGGGGGGACGGTCCTGAACGCGTCGCGCTGCCAATATGTCTTGTGTGGTCGGCGGGGATTCAAAAAATCCCGGCGCCGCGTAAGGAAACAATGGGGCGTTGCTCAAAACGTCAGCAGGTAACCCTATGGTGCTGTCTCGGGAAAACCGGATGGCAAAGTCAGCCTCATATCTGTTCAAATCAGCCAGCGTGTGGGACGCGACAATACGCAATTCGATATCTGGGTTAGCATCCCAGAACGATCCAATATTGGGCAACAGAACCTGCTGCGCAAACAACGTGTCCGCATTTATCAAAACTCGTCCTGCCGGGGCTTCTCCCACCTCTTCTGTCGCTTCTGAGATATCATCCAAGGCTGGGCTAATGCGTGCCAGATACGCTTGTCCCTCCGGCGTCAACGCCACACCTGGCGCCGCATCGCGAAACAATTGCGTGCCAAGCCTGTCTTCAAGCCCGCGCACATGTCGCGAAATGGCCGAGTGGCTTACATTCAACTCTGCCGCCGCACGACTAAAGCTTTGGTGGCGCCCGGCCGCCTCGAAGGCGCGTAAGGCGTTCAGAGGGGGTAACGAACGTGCCATTCTGCATTTGTGACTTTTTCGCACAAAGAATGTCAAGTTTCCCTGTTTGAACAGTCCGGCACATGACTGGTACATTGCAGAATACAGCAATAAATCAATGGTTATCCCATGCAAGCCACAGTTTTAACGCCCTTGGGCGCGCGACCAAGACGTGCCTTTTTCATTCAATCCATCAAACGCCTGTTCCTGTGGCGCCCTACCCCGCGTCCTCCAGATATATCGGCCCGCATAGCGCGTGATATTGGCATTGGACCTGCTGAACTTGAGCGCATGAACATGCGTTGGCCGTCAAACGAAGTCCAACATCCCTATTGGTGAACTCTTCCCCTTGTGCCGCGCAAAGTTTATCAGGGCCCATGTCTGATACTTTGGATCAAGTTTTCGCCGCTTTGGCTGACCCGACACGCAGGGCCATTCTGACGATGTTGTTGGAAGACGATATGGCGGTCACTGATGTTGCAGAGCCTTTTGACATGTCATTGGCGGCGATTTCGAAACATTTGGGCATACTAACGCGCGCTGGATTGATCGCGCAGGAAAAGCGCGGCCGGGTCAAATGGTGCAAACTGGAACCCGACGCGATGAAAGCCACCAGTGTTTGGATGCAAGGCTTTGGTCAGTTTGAACCCGTCAATCTCGAGGCATTCGAACAATTCTTGAAACAAGAATTGCCAACGCAAGAACAAGAGCCCTAAGCAAACGGGCCGATATCATTCAGGCGCTGGTTTCTTCCCCTTCGGGCCGCAACAACAACCAAAGCGCCACACAGGTGAATGTCACTCCGAACAATACGATGCCCTCTGGGACATCTTGGCCCAAAAAGATCTGCCAGACGATCACCCAAGTTGGTGTCAAGTATGTATAGGCCATGACCTTTGCCGATGGCAGCCGAAGGGACGCAAATTGCAACAGGATGAACGTCGCCGCAGACGCGAAGATCGCGACGTAAAACAACGTAATCCAAACGATCAAAGGCAAGCTGGTCCAATCTGTCGTGCGGATGCTGCTCCATCCGAAAATCGTCAGCAGAATTGCACCGGCAGCAATCGTGCCTAGGCTAAAGACAAAGGCTGTTTCACCCCTGTTCAGCTTGCGGATCATTGGCGTGTAAATCGCATGGAAGATGCATCCGACAAAATAGACCGCCTCTCCTTGGCCGACTTGAAAGGACAGCGCAGCCGACAAATCAGCCCGAAAGATTACCCACAATGCGCCAAAGGCGCCAATCAGCAAGGCCAGCGCCATGCGCCGCGTTGCGATCTGCCGCAACAACAGCCAACCGAAAAAAGCAGACATCAATGGGATAAGCGTGAACACAGCGGCAGCACTTGTTGCCTCGGCTGTTTTCAAGCCCTCAAACATCAAAACAAAATAGGCCGCAAACAAACCACCCAGAACCAGATATCGCCACGGCGCCTCAAAGGATTCCTTCGGAATGCCGCCTCTAAACAGAACGATACAGCCAATCACTACACCCGCGAGCCAGAACCGCGCCGCATTTAGTGCCATAGGAGCAATGTCGTTCGCGGCCATCGCCCCAAGGGCAAACGATCCTGCGACAAGCAGAGAAAAGGAAAGCATCGCCAAATGCCCCCGCGCTTGTGGGCTCATATAACGTGCCAATCCTTAGAGCGTTCTTTCAAAAAGCTCAGGAAGGTCTGAACCTTGGGCGTTCTGTGTAAATCCACGTGGGTGACCAGCCATAACGAACCGGCCCAATGATCCAAAGGATGCAAGATTTCGACCAGATCCGGATTGGCGCGCGCTTCCAACAAAGGAAGAAACCCAATGCCTGCCCCGGCCATGACAGCATATTCCAAAGTACGAAGATCGGCCGAGCGGAACGTCACCGCAGGTTCTGGCACGCGTTCACGCAGCCAACGAGTAAAAGGTGCGCGGCTGTTTTCATCATCGTGACTGACAAACTGATGCCCCTCAAAAGCTTCGACTGTTTCGGGGCGCCCATGCGCATCTACATAGCTTTTGCTGGCAAACAACCCCATCGATTGGCGTACAAAGGGTTGCACAACATTGTCGGGTTGTTCAGGTGCGTTGCCAGCCCGGATGGCCACATGCGCCTCACCGTATTCCAGTCGAAAAAGCCGATCCCCTGTCAAATAGCGCACGACAACTTTGGGATGTTCTTTTTGAAAATCAGCAAGAACCGGAACCATTCGGGATGCAAGACTGGTCAAAGATGTCACAACCAGTTCGCCTGACACGCCTGAACCATGCCCTTTGATGCGGCCCGCCAATTGGCTGAATTGATCATCCGTGGCTTGTGCGACAAGAAACAGATCATCGCCTGCTTCTGTGGCGGTGTACCCGCGCGCGTGACGTTGAAACAGTTTCACGCCCAGCCGACCTTCTAAGGCATCAATATGCCGGATCACCGTTGCATGGTGCACGCCCAGAATTTCCGCAGCACCACTGACCGTTCCAAGCCGCGCGACTTGATAAGCGGTTTTAATTTCGTCCCAATTATCCATGAGCCTTCATGTGCAAATTCAAACAATTCATGTTTCTTTTCGTATGTTGCGTTCGAATTTGCAATCCCCAATGTTGGTCGTAGCTTCAAATTCACCTGCGTAGGATTGAAACCATGACACATACGACTCTTCATATTGATGCCTCAGCCCGCAACGAGTCCTCTATTTCTCGAAAGCTTTCGTCTGAGGTTGTTGCAAAACTGGGCGGCACTGTCATTCGACGTGATCTGAACGATGCACTGCCTCAGATTACAGAGCATTGGGTCGAAGCCAAAAACACCCCAGCCGACGCCCGTACACAGTCACAAAAAGACGCATTGGTTTTGTCGGACGAACTGGTTGGTGAATTGCAAGCAGCCGATACGATCGTTATTGGACTGCCGATCTACAATTTTGGAATTCCAGCAAGCCTTAAAGCTTGGATCGATCTGATTGCGCGTGCTGGTGTCACGTTCAAATACACCCAAAACGGGCCTGTCGGCCTGTTGCAAAACAAACGGGCCATTATCGTAGCCGTATCCGGGGGCACGCCCGTTGGTTCTGCGATCGATTTTGCCACACCTTATATGCGGCACGTCTTGGGGTTTGTTGGGATTGACGATGTTGAAATTGTCGCCGCTGACCGCCTTGGCGCACACGGTGATGGTGCAATAGAAGCAGCCCGCGCCAAACTCGCGTCGCTTGCCGCCTGATCCCGTGCAATACCGGCTCGCATTTGCTGTCCGCGCAGCAACTGGATGATCGCTGCGCGGATGATCGTTATGGGGCAGATTTCAGACAACCTGCCCCGGGTAACGTGATGCCCAATCTTGTAGGAATCCAGCGATATCCTCGCGCCCGACTTGGGCAAGATGTGCCCGCGGCAATGCAACGCCTTGGTCAAGCACCAATTGCAAACACGCAAGATAATCGCGCGTCTCTCGTTCAGGACAGTTCTCTGATCCGTGAATGATCGTCGACAATAAGGTTCCGCCATATCCATTGATGTGACCAAGATCTGGTTTCAGCTGCAGAAAATACTGCAAAACCTCTGGCAAACCTACCCAACCGGCCACCTGCACTGGTGTCAATCCTTCGGAATCCGGTCGGTCATATTCAACGCCCAAAGCAACCAGCGCACGTATATGCGCAAGCTTGCCCGGCAAGTGCAGGATCATCCGAACAATGTTGCGGTACGCATCAGGCAGTGTCGCAGCATCAACATACATACCAGAATTATCCGCCCCATCCGCCGCCCGTGCCAACAACTCTTCGGTCGGCGACAGATCTGGAACCGTCCCTCGGGCTTCTATTGCTGACGCCACATCGCGGTTTCCGAACACACGCGCATGGGCATAGGCACTGGTGCCTTCAAACTTGCGCCCCGGATCGGCCCCGTTGTCCAACAGCAGGTCAACCATACGTTTGTCACACATCCGACGGGCCGCCTGATGCAATGCGGGCACGACCCAAGGCGCTTCTCCACCTACATGCGTGCCGTCAAATTCATCAGCCTGTGCACCATGTTGCAGCAACAATTCAACAACAGCGTGATCGTGAAAATCCATCGCCCGCAACATTGCGTTGGTTCCCGCAGGGCTGGCCCCGTGTTCCAACAGCATTTTCAACCCATCGTGATGTCCAAGTTCGGTGGCGTGATACAACGATTCCCCATCATTTGGATCAGCCCCATGTTCAAGCAGCCAGCGCCCCAACTCCATGTTGTTTGCATGTCCAATTGCTCCATAGAGCGCTGAAAGCCGGTGATCCTTATCAGGAGCAACCGGAATTGAATCGTTCACATCAGCACCGTGCGCCAACAACATTTCAGCAATCGCAAGCATGTCGGTTTGCAAATCGGCGCGCGCATGAATGTATCTTGAAAACGCAAGATGACAGATGGGGCGTTTCGGCCCAAATTCTCGTGTCGCCGCCTCAGGATCATCACCAAGCCATTGCTCAACTGCGGATCGATCATAAAGCGCACAACAAAGGCCAAATTGATCCTGTGCCAAATCAGGGGTTTCTGCCAAAAGCTGACCGACAACCCAATTCTGACCATTGGCCAACGCGATCTTTAAACGTTGAAGGCGCGCGGCCCGATCAAGGCCGATTGTTTCTGCTGCCCAAACCAGTTTTGGCCAACTTTCAAACGCGTTTTCGCGCGCGACAACGTGCAAGAAGTCCGCATGTTTCAAACCATCCAAATCCTGTCTGGGTGGGTTGTTCGCAATCCGTTGGCGGGCTTGCAGTTCGCCGATGTCCCACGCTTTCTTCAGGCGGGTTGCATCACGGCGCAATTGGTCGAGTGACGGGAAAGTCATACTCGGTTCCTCTCAGATATGCCCGCCGATCCGCTAGCCCGGGCGAAGAGAAAACCGAAAACGATGTCGGTCGTCTATTGCAGGTGCGTCATCACGCTGTCCGCGGATCGGGTTGCCCCCTGCTTGGGCCAGCCCTCTATACCAAGGTCGCGATATCTTGCCAAGCCATGATCCGGTGTGGACATAAATTTGCATCTGTTTACGTTCTAACACTCAATGGGCCGCCCCGCGAGGATGCGCCTGAATAAGGAGACGCCGATGTCATCCGCCCACGCTATTCTTTACGATTGTGAATTCTTGACAGCCCCCGGCGCGCCGACACGGTTTTGGTGCGGTCCCAATGATCCGGATCAAGTGATTGCACAGATTGGGGCGGCCAAATTGTCTCTGACAGCGCCATTCGAAATTCTTGAAACATTCCGCGTGTTGGTCACGCCCCCAGATCGCGCCAACAAACCTGTTGTTCTTGATCCATTGTTCGTTCGCTTGACTGGCATCACGCAGGACGATTTGGATGCAAATGGTTTGCCATTGGGCCAAGCGCTGGATGAGTTGGATGGATTTTCAGACGGCGCGACCCTTTGGTCATGGGGCAAAGATGAATTCAATATGATCGCGATCAGTTGCTATGCCGCAGGTATAGCGCCGCCTATGCCGATCACGCGTTTCGACAATGCCTGTCATCTGCTTTTAAAAGCGGGCATGCCGCTTGAAGACCTGCATCAGACCCGGTCAAACACCTTGTCGAAATACTATGACATCGACCATCCGCCCGTGCAGGCACACGACGCTTTGGGGGATGCTTTATGTGTCACCTACACATTGCAACATCTACTGCGCAAAGGCGCTTTGAGCGCGCAAGCCTTTTCTAGCTGATCTGAAGGTTCTAATCGGTGGACGCTGCTGCGACATCCGTCTAGGTTGGCGTGCGTTCACCCTGCAGGAGCCCGCAACAGCGCTATGTCTGAATCCACTGCCTATCAGGTCCTTGCCCGTAAATACCGCCCCGAGACCTTTGCCGATCTTGTCGGGCAAGACGCGATGGTACGCACGTTAAGGAACGCTTTCGAAGCGGACCGGATCGCGCAGGCTTTTGTCATGACCGGGATCAGAGGCACCGGTAAAACCACGACAGCGCGGATCATTGCCAAGGGCATGAATTGCATTGGTGCAGATGGTCAAGGCGGCCCGACAACCGATCCATGTGGTACGTGCGAACATTGTGTGGCGATCATGGAAGGGCGTCATGTCGACGTCATGGAAATGGATGCCGCGTCGCGGACAGGTGTGAATGACATTCGCGAAATCATCGACAGCGTGCATTATCGCGCCGCCTCTGCCCGGTACAAGATTTACATCATCGATGAAGTTCACATGCTGTCAACAAGTGCGTTCAATGCGCTGCTTAAGACGCTTGAAGAACCGCCGGCACATGTAAAATTCATCTTTGCCACCACCGAAATTCGCAAGGTTCCAGTGACCGTGTTGTCGCGGTGCCAGCGCTTTGATCTTCGTCGGATCGAACCAGAAGTGATGCTGGCGCTGTTGCGCAAAATCGCAAGCGCAGAAAACGCTGAAATCACCGATGACGCGTTGGCCTTGATCACGCGCGCTGCCGAAGGATCGGCCCGTGACGCCACATCCTTGTTGGATCAGGCGATCAGCCACGGTGCAGGTGAAACCAGTGCAGACCAAGTGCGCGCTATGCTGGGACTGGCAGACCGTGGTCGTGTTTTGGATCTGCTGGATATGATCTTGCGCGGCGATGCTGCGTCGGCTTTGACAGAAATCTCGGCACAATATGCTGACGGCGCAGACCCAATTGCCGTGCTGCGTGATCTGGCGGAAATCACCCATTGGGTTTCCGTCGTTAAGATCACGCCAGAAGCTGCCGAAGATCCGACCATTTCCCCAGACGAACGCAGCCGTGGCCAAACAATGGCCAGTGCTTTGCCAATGCGGGTTTTGACCCGACTTTGGCAGATGTTGTTGAAAGCCTTAGAAGAAGTCGCAAGCGCCCCGAATGCAATGATGGCAACGGAAATGGCGATCATTCGTTTGACCCATGTCGCTGATCTGCCAAGCCCCGAAGAATTGGTGCGCAAGCTTCAAAACCAAACGCCACCTGCCCCCAACCCAACGGGCGGCAACCACATGTCCAGCGCCGGGGCGGCCGCAGTGGACGCACGCGCGAGTACGATGGCCGCAGGTCCAAGGGGCGGTGGTCCGTCTGCTGCATTGGCGCAAGATCTCGATCAGGCACTTGCACGCTATCCGACCTTTGACCACGTTGTCGAATTGATCCGCACCAACCGCGACGTCAAGCTGCTGGTCGAAGTCGAAACCTGCCTTCAATTGGCCGCCTATCAGCCCGGACGCATCGAATTTGTACCAACAGAAACTGCGCCACGCGATTTAGCGCAGCGTCTGGGTCAACGCTTACAAACTTGGACTGGCAATCGATGGGGGGTCACTATCGTCAGCGAAGGCGGCGCGCCAACCATCGCTTCTGTTCGGGACGCCGCAGATTTGGCCCTGAAATCTGAAGCCCAAGAGCATCCTTTGATGCAAGCGGTGCTTGAGCATTTTCCAAAGGCCACGATCACTTCCATCCGAACCCCCGAGGAAATCGCAAAAGACGCCCAGGTCGAAGCCTTGCCCGAGGTGGATGATGAATGGGACCCGTTCGAGGAAGACTAATGAAACAGATGCTCCGAACCTATCGATTTTGATGCTGCGCCTCATTGCACAGACAATCGAAATTGTACCTATAGGAACATCTTATGCTGACCATTCGCCACGCCACCCCCGCCGACATCCCTGCCCTGCTTCCCTTGAATGCGATTGTCCAAGCTTGGCACGCGACCCATTACCCTGATCGGTTTCGCAAAACCGTCGACCCGGAATATATCCGCAGCTTCTTTGAAGCGATGATCGAAGGCGAAACAAGTTTTGTCGATCTGGCGCTTTGGGGGGCTGTGCCCGCCGGCTACATGTTCACCCGCCTTAACGCCAATGACGGCAGCCCGTTCACCTTACCCAGTCGCCATTTGCATGTCGAACAAATAGCCGTTGGTGTGGATCACCGACGCAAAGGCATTGCGACCAGTTTGATCGGGATGGCCAAAGACCGCGCACAATCGCTTGGGTGCAGCGAAATCAATTTGACCAGTTGGGATGCAAACGTATCCTTACACCGCGTTTCGATCCACAGGGTTCGAAATGCGCAGGCTTTGGTTTGCGAAACCTGTGTAACGCGATCTTTGCGAGATGAAAGCGTCGGCGCACTTGTCCATCCGCCTTACGACTGCGATAAGAATGCCGAACGTGTGGGCGACAATCCTTGGCCCGCGAGTAAAGGAGTAATGCGATGTTCAAAGGACTAGGCGGCCTCGGCGACATGGCCGGTATGATGAAAAAAGCCCAAGAAATGCAAACCAAGATGGCTGAGATGCAGGATGATCTGCACAACATCATGGTCACGGGCGAAAGTGGCGCTGGACTTGTCAAAGCGACAGCAACCGCCAAGGGCGAATTGAAGGCGTTGGACATCGATCCCTCGATCTTTAACGGGGATGACAAAGAAGTGGTCGAGGATTTGATCCTGGCTGCGATCAAAGACGCGCAAACCAAAGCGTCCGAAAAAGCCCAGAAAGAAATGAGTTCCTTGACCGAAGGGCTAGGTTTGCCTGCGGACATGAAGCTTCCGTTCTGATCCTAATTTCAAGCAATCCCTCCAGCCCTCTCTGCCAAATGGCACAAGGCGTTCGACAATGAGCAGCACGCAAGACATCGACGCCTTGATCGAGGTGATGGCGAAACTGCCCGGCCTTGGGCCGCGCTCAGCGCGCCGTGCGGTTTTGCATCTCATCCGAAAACGTGATCTGCAATTGCAACCGCTTGCGGACCTGATGCAAACCGTGGCGGCAACAGCGCGTGAATGCCTGAATTGTGGAAATGTCGGCACAGCGGACATTTGCGACATTTGCGATTCAAACAAACGGGCAAATGGCGAATTATGCGTGGTCGAAGATGTCGCTGATTTGTGGGCGATGGAACGCGCGGGTGTTTTCCAAGGGCGCTATCACGTGTTGGGCGGCACCTTGTCCGCACTGGATGCGATTGGGCCAGAGGAATTGCGCATTCCCAAACTGATCGACCGCATTGCTGGGGAAAACATCACCGAAGTGATCCTTGCCTTGAACGCGACGATAGACGGCCAGACCACGGCCCATTACATCGCCGATCAACTGGATGGACAGGTGCTTTTGACATCATTGGCCCAAGGCGTGCCTATCGGTGGCGAGCTTGATTACCTGGATGACGGCACAATCACCGCAGCCTTGCGGGCGCGCAAATCAATCTAGAACGCAGAGCTACAAATGGAAAACGCCGCCCAGAAGCAGGGCAGCGTTTGGTGTATGGTCTAAGGCGTTCACCCGCTTTTTCACATCAAAACCTACGCGTAACACACTGCAAATAAACATTTAACATCCCATCCTTGGAAAAGACGGGATGTTTTTGCCACCTACCTAAAAGTGGATCGCCTTGCCATACGCATCAAGCGTCGCTTCGTGCATCATTTCTGACAATGTTGGATGCGGGAATACCGTTTCCATCAGGTCTTCTTCTGTTGTTTCCAACTGACGCCCTACGACATAGCCTTGGATCAGCTCGGTTACTTCTGCACCGACCATGTGGGCGCCCAGCAATTCGCCTGTCTTAGCGTCAAAGATCGTCTTAATCATGCCCTCAGGTTCACCCAAAGCAATCGCCTTGCCATTCCCCATGAACGGGAACCGGCCCACTTTGATCTCAAAGCCCGCCTCTTTCGCCTTGGCTTCAGTATAACCAACGCTTGCCACTTGTGGGTGGCAATATGTGCAGCCTGCGATGCTTTCGGGTTTGACCGGATGCGCATGTTTGCCAGCGATAAGATCGGCGACCATGACGCCTTCGTGGCTGGCCTTGTGCGCCAACCAAGGTGCACCTGCGATATCGCCAATTGCATACAAACCGTCCACGCCCGTCCGGCAATAGGCGTCTGTCACAACGTGAGTGCGATCAACTTTGACACCCAAAGTTTCCAAACCCAAACCTTCAACATTGCCAACAATGCCAACAGCCGAGATAACAGTATCAAAATCGTGCTTTTCTACCTTACCGCCCACTTCGATATGTGCCGTAACCTTGCCCTTGCCACGATCAAGCTGTTTGACCATAGCTTTTTGCATGATCTTCATGCCCTGCTTTTCAAAGGCTTTCTTGGCAAATGCGCTGACTTCGGCATCTTCAACTGGCAAAACGCGGTCCATAACTTCGACAACCGTCGTGTCAGTTCCCAGCGTGTTATAAAAGCTCGCGAATTCAATCCCAATTGCACCCGAACCGATGACCAGCAACTTTTTGGGCATTCTAGGCGGCTTTAATGCGTGTTTATAGGTCCAGACCAGATCACCGTCGGCCTCAAGCCCCGGCAACTCACGCGCCCGCGCGCCCGTGGCGAGGATCACATTCGGCGCTTTTAACGTTTCTTCGCCCTTAGCTGCCTTTACCTTGACCACGCCTTTGCTGGGCAGGCTTGCTTCACCCATAATAACCGGCACTTTGTGCTTTTTCAGCAGATGCGCCACACCGCCGGACAATTGACCCGCCACCTTGCGAGATCTGTCCACAACAGCATCCAGATCGTAATCAATCTTGTCCGCCTTCAGACCAAATTCCTTGGCCCGATGCATTAAATGAAACACTTCTGAGGAACGCAGCATCGCCTTGGTCGGAATGCATCCCCAATTCAGACAAATGCCGCCCAAATGTTCGCGTTCTACAACGGCAACCTTTTGTCCGTTTTGCGCCGCACGAATTGCGGCGACGTACCCGCCGGGGCCTGCCCCAACAATCACAATATCAAAGCTTTGTTCTGCCATGACGCACCCTCGCAGTTTAACGGCATCTATTTAGTTTACCGTTAAACCACTTTTCTATGGGCCGCAACAGAACCGCCGCGCGACAAATGCGCCACGGACTGTTTTCTGAATCAGGCGGCGTGCTTTTCTTGCAGACTGCGCAGGACGCTGCCGTATCCGCCTTGTTCCAAGTGCGAAGTTTCCGCTTTGGTCGATGCGCGTGCCAAAGCCACATTGCGCGTCGGGAACCTGCCGAACAATCGAATGACCTCGCGATGTGTGCGGGCATGCAAAAGGTTCGAGTCACCCGTTTCTGGCAAACGCTCGCACATCAAGCGGACACAACGATCTTGATCACATAAGTTTTCAGAATGCATCAAAGGCAAATAGAAAAACTGACGCGCAGGCTCGTCCACACGCATATCCCATCCTTTCGAGATCGCCGTTTTCGCAGCGGCTAACGCAATGCGATCGGTGCAAAATGCCTCGCGTTGACCGCGATGGATATTGCGCGAAAACTGATCCGTCAGAATAATATAGGCGAGCGTTCCGGTGGCATGTGTCAGCCAGAGCGAATATTGGCCCTCGCGGGCCCCTTCCCATGCGTTCAAGAATTTCTCTCTGATCCGCGCATCAAGTGCTGCGTCTTCAGCGTACCAACAGGATGGACCACACTCGTCCAACCAAAACCGGAGAACATCATCGGCCTGTACCATTACTTACTCCCTTCCCAACAGAGAATAGTTCGATGCTAACGTACTGTTATCTTGTGACCGAATCACAAAATGCAACAGTCCCGTCATATGATCACACGTTATTTTTTTAAGTTTACGGGGAATAAGATGCGTCTTCGCCACTTTCTTGGTCACTTTCGATTGCGTATTCCTGTGCAAACTCCATCGCAACGGGTGTCGTGCCTGTTGGAGACATAACAACGTACGTTCCCGTATCCTCGATACGGACCGCAGACCGACGCGTTGCACGATATGAAGCGTAAACCACGAGGAATATGAACAGCGTCAACGTGAAGCTGAAAAAGCCTCCTGGTCCAAATGTTCCCATCATCCAACCGACAATTACGGGTCCTGAAACTGCCCCTAACCCATTGATGAACACGAGACCGCCAGACGCTGCAGCCATGTCTTCATATTCTAAAAAGTCATTCGTATGCGCAATGAGTAATGAATACAGCGGGTTAGACATACCGCCAATCAAGAACGCCGAGATCAACAAAAAGGTAAAGTTGCTGCCCATAGCCAAGCCAAGAGAGGCCCCAACTGCACCAATGGACGCGACAATCACCACAAGGAACCGACGATCCATGTGATCCGAAATCCAGCCGATAGGATATTGAGTGACGACAGCTGCGACAAAGAATGTTGCCACAAATGTCGAAAGCTGCGTCAGGCTTAATCCCGCTTGCGAGGCGTAGACAGCGGCCATGCCAAATTGAGCCGCGAATACTCCCCCTAAAATAAACATCCCGAAACACCCCAGTGGCGAGACGTCAAACAGCTTGCGCAAGCTCATGGGTTTGGTTGTCTCAAAGGCTGGTGTCGGAGAGATCGACAGCAAAATTGGGGTAATCGCAATCGAAACCAAAATCGATGGAATGATGAATGGGACAAAACCTGACGGATCCGCGACCAGCAACAAAGCCTGCGCAATGACGATCCCCAAAGTTTGCACAATCATATAAAGCGATAGTGTCTGCCCGCGCGTTTCGTTATCTGCGGCATTGTTCAGCCAGCTTTCAGCCGTCACATAAACTGCCGAAAAGCAAAAACCGATCAAAACACGTGCCAAAGCCCAAACCCACGGGTCTGTGAATGTGGGGAACAGAATCATCACAGCCGATATCAATGAAGCCAATGCTGCGAAAACACGCACATGTCCGACGCGGCGGATCATACCGGGTGCCATGCGACTGCCCCCCAGAAATCCCGCGAAATAACCAGACATGATAATAGACAATTCTAATGTCGAAAAGCCTTCAATCTCTCCACGAACGCCGAGCAAAGTGCCCTGCATGCCGTTCCCGATCATCAATAGGCCCATCCCCAGCAACAACGCCCAGGCACTGTTCAAAACTTGCAGCATCACAAGACCCTTTCTTGATGTCTAACCTCGCTGTAACGATGGCAGGCATACACGTCAGGGCTGCATACGACACTTATGTGTCGCTTTGAGAATTTCTGTCCGTCGCGGGCAATAAAAGCGATGCGTCGCCGTAGGAAAAAAATCGGTAATTGTTGGACACGGCATGGTCGTAAATCTTGCGAATGCGATCTTGGCCCATAAATGCAGCGACAAGCATCATTAGCGTCGATTTGGGCAAATGGAAGTTGGTCATCAAACCGTCCGCAATCTGAAATTCAAACCCCGGATATATAAAGATGTCCGTTGATCCTTCCCACGGCTCGATGTGTCCTGTTTCGCGCGCTGCGGTTTCGATCAATCTAAGCGCGGTTGTTCCAACTGGAATGACACGGTTTCCGTTCGCTTTGGTTTGCGCAATGTCGCGTGCGGCGTCTGGTGCCACGCGGCCGCGCTCGCTGTGCATGCGATGCTGCAGGATGTCATCGACCTTTACGGGCAAAAACGTCCCTGCCCCGACATGCAACGTGACAAAGCTGAATTCGACACCCATAGCACGTAGTTCACCCAACAATTCATCGTCGAAGTGAAGTGACGCTGTGGGGGCAGCGACAGCCCCTTTTTCTTGGGCCCAAACGGTTTGATAGTCGTCAAAATCTTGATCATCCGCCGGTCGAAGGGCCGCTATGTAGGGCGGCAGTGGCATGGCACCCGATTGTGCCAATGCATCGTCAAATGCCTCCGCCTCAAGATTGAAGCGCAAGTGACCTTGACCGTCTACAACCTGATCCAGAACTGCGGAAAACCCTTCGGAAAAGTCTATCGATTCACCGACGCGTACTTTCTTGAGAGGTTTCAACAACGCGGCCCAAGTGCCGTCAGATTTAGGCTCTAACAAGGTCACATCAATTTTCGCTTGGGTTTGCCCTTGTTCGGATACCCGCGTTCTTGATCCTAACAACCGCGCTGGAATGACCCGCGTGTCGTTCAGAACAAGACGGTCACCGGGTCGCAACCATTGGGTCAGATCGCGGACAATCTGATCGTTAATTTGGTCGCCATTCGCGACAAGCAAACGTGCGGATGATCGCGGGCGCGCCGGGCGCGTCGCAATCAAGCATTCGGGTAAATCAAAGTCAAAGTCACTTAATTTCATGGCCTGCGCCTTAGCCTGCAGAACAGGCAGACGCAACGTGTTCAATCAACGATCAGCACTTGATCTAAACCGTCTGCGCTCCTTCTTTGGTTCAGGCTCTTCAGCTTTGAAGGCTTCCGGTGCTGATCCACTAGTCTCGTTCTCTTCCTTAGGTATCTCAGGCGGCGGGGCGCGGAAAATTTCGCGAAAGAACCCCGGCGTGAGCGCCGACAATGGGTTGACCTGAACCGCCGGCGTGTCTGCGGTTCCGCGCAGCCGATAGTTGAACCCAATCAGGCCTTCGCCGCGACGTGTGAAAATACTACCGATCCCATTCAGGAAATAGACCGGAGAAATGACGCCCCGCATATCCAAGCGTTTTTCCGTGACGCCGTAGGTTCCATCCATAGAGATCCCCATCGATGGGCCCACCGCACTGGCTTTAGACAACACCACTCGTGATGGTGTCAGACGAAAATCAGCTTCGACTTTGCTGAACAACATCCCGTCACCCGATAGCTGTTCCAACAGACCAACAATTGAAATGGCTGACAAAAGATCCGCCATGACCGGAGCTTTTTTCACCCGCGTTTCTGATATGCGCAACGACCCATCAAAGGTTCCTTCAGCCCCGACAGGTAGCAATGTTAGCGACATGTCGCCGCCTCTGGCCTGTTGCAGCAACCCGGCAGCAGCAACAACGCCGCCTGCGTCCTTGGATTGAATGCGAATTGCGCTGCGTCCATTTTGCGGAACGACGCGCCCCTCTACAGAAGGACCACCGTTCACCCGTGCCGTAAAGCGTCCGTCCAAACCGCTATTCAAAGAAAACTGACCGGCAAAATTGGTTAAGGCGATGGTGTCGTTTATCTGCAATTTGTTCAACGACAGGGTCAATGGGCCGGACTGACCGCCTCCCGTTCCGCCACCACTACCAAAACTGGCGCGCCGCATGTCAATTTCGCCGCCCCGAACAACAACACTGGGCGCGGCGCCTGGACCTCGACCGATTAACGAAACCGGTGCGTCCAACCAATTCGCCAGCTGAACCCGGCTGAATTGAGCTTCTGCCAAACCGCCAGATTGATTAAGCCTAACGGAACCCGTTGCAGATAACCCCGGCGCGTTCAGTGTGAAGTTGTCAATTCGTGGCGTGTCCCCCAACACGCCTGCGACGCTCAATCGTCCTGTTGCACGCTGCGACATAGACCAGCCCAATGGCGGCATATTTAAACCGATTTGGGCCAACGTACTGTTCAACGTAAAAGACGCAGGTCCGTCACGGTTAAGAGTAATATCGATATCGGCAGGACCTGATCCACGCACTGTTCCCGGCGGAAGGGTAATTCGAAACGTATCAAGCGCGTTCTGAGACACCTGTATCGTGCCATTCACTTTGGCAGGTGCACCGGTCCCAATTTCCTGCCGCCATGCGGCTTCAAATGGAACACCATCCAATGTGCCAGGACCACCCACGACAACTTCTTTTGTATCCGCTTCGACAACCAAGAACGGGGCGGCCAGTGTCCTGCCTTCAATCAAATTCTGACTTTCAACATCCAGGAAAGTGCCCGAGATATCGTAAGTCACATCAGATGTTTTCATTCCGCGCTTAATCGGTAGGTTCAGCACGCCTTCAACCAACGCCGTTCCCTCTGCTAGATCTGTTGGCAGACCTGCTTTACTCAAAATATTTAAAGGCGGCATATCCAACAATGACAACACAGCTGACAAAGAGCTTTTCGTATTCAGTTCAACGTTGGACGGCGTGCCACCGCGTACAAGAATGTCGGGTATGATGAACGACGTGCCTGCCACATCCATCTTCCCCCCTGCAGGGGGCTCAACGTTGCCCTCATCGACCGCAACAACAAGCCGATTGTCTAACAAGGAAATATGTCCCGCTGCTTGCGTAACGGGTGGAAGTGATTTCACATATCGAACAACTGCATCATCGTAATCGAGACTGATGAAGCTGCTGACCGTCGTTCCGGTTCCTCCGCGCAAGGCGACATCAATGGTGCTGAGATTGCCTTCAATGACATTGTCCACGATCCACGACCGAGTGGCCGTCGCCATCGTTTCCGGCCAATACCCGGTCACATCTGCAAGGCTTAGGGTCTCGGATTGGCCGTCCAGCGAAAAACGCCAGCCATCCTCTTCGGCCAACAAATGCCCACGCACATTCATGCTGCGATCATCAAGGGTCAACAGCGCTTGCCCCAGTTCGATCCGAAACGGATCAAGCGTCAATCGCAAGTCTGCATCCGCCTGGGTCAAGGCAATTGGTTCATCATAGAGCTTTGCTGGATTCAGCGCCAATTGGCTCAAGCGCAATTGCGCCACCAGATCTTCCAAGGATCCGTTTTCCAATCCGCCAAGCCAAGCCGTGCCTTCCGCGCGACCGGTTGCCCATTCGCTTACCACGGACAATTCATCAAACCGCAACATCCGTTCCTGTGGAACATAGGTGAAATAGGTCTGCGCCGATGTGAAAGGGACCGGGCTTGTCGCATCGGTCGGTTGCAAAACGCCTTCACCAATGGACAGCGTTGCGTTTAAAGGAATGAGTTTGCCTTGATCATCCAAACCACTGCGCATCGAACCGGAGATCGGTGCGCGCAACGCTTCCAACCACGCAAATGCCGGGCTTTGGGCCGCGATGTCGACGGCATCCATGTCTGTGACAGTCACACCAAATTCAGCGGATGGAGATCCAAGATCACTGGTGTAATTCGCCTCAACCGTGGCGATGCCAGCCGTTCCCGACAACAAAGCCAAATCGGCAGACAGCGTTAGTATATCATCTTCACGATCCAGTCGCGCCCGGCCGCCATCAATGGTCCATGCCCGACCCGATGAAATATCCTCATATCTCAGTGTCAGCGCCTGCACATCAACGCTTTTCAACGATGACATTTGGCGCGACAGGATCAATAGATCCAACTCGGACAGCAGTGCGGCAAAACTGGGGGCCTCTTGTGCCGGGCTGCTGAGGTCCGGCCCACCTCGCAAGCTTAGATTGCCCTCTGCTGATCGGTTCAGAGTGGCAAAAACCCCAGCGATCTCAAGCTCAACAGGTCGAATTTTTCCGCGCAGCAACGGTTCAAAGGCAAATGCCCCTTCCAGTTGGTTAAATGAAACAATCTCGAGCCCGTTTAGGTCGGTGACTTGCACATTCGCGACCCGCACCCGTGGTTGCCAGCCGTTATGCAGCTTGAATTCAAGCGTCCCGAATTCCAGCTGAATGTGCTCAAGGTTTTGCGCAGCTTGCGCTTTTATTTGCTCACGCACCCATTCGGGCGCTTCGACAGTGCGCCCCAAAGCAAAATAGAGCCCCACCAACAGTACGCCGACGAACAGACCGCAAAACAGCAATGAATGCGCACCGATGCGCTTCGCCATTTGGCGTTTACGGCCCCGTTCGCGGACGGGTTCCACTGGTATTTCATCGCTTGCAGTCATTCTGCCCTATTTGTGCGCAGGATTATTTTTATTCTTGCTCGATCCCTTCTATCATGACACGCCGTGCTCAACAAAACACGAAAGAAATAGCTATGCCT
Organism: Paracoccaceae bacterium; assembly: GCA_039975755.1. Lineage (GTDB taxonomy): Bacteria > Pseudomonadota > Alphaproteobacteria > Rhodobacterales > Rhodobacteraceae > JABSSA01. The sequence goes on from JBDWGM010000061.1 coordinate 32,791, forward strand.
GATATCGGAGACATTGCACCTGATTTTACCATGCCAAAAGGGGGAAAAGGTGGCGAAATTACGCTATCTGCCTTGAAAGGCGCGCCCGTCGTTTTGTATTTCTACCCACGAGACGACACCCCCGGCTGCACCAAGGAAGCGATTGCATTCACAGAGCTTTTGCCAGAATTTGATGCAATTGGTGTGCGCGTCTTCGGTGTTTCCAAAGACACCGTCGCCAAACATGACAAGTTTTCGACAAAACACGACTTAGGTGTTCCTTTGCTTTCGGACGCAGACAGCGACGTATGCGAACAATACGGAGTTTGGGTCGAAAAGAACATGTATGGGCGCAAATCCATGGGCATTGAACGCGCGACATTCCTGATTGATGGCGAGGGTCGACTGGCGCACATTTGGCGCAAAGTAAAAGTACCCGGCCACGCCCAAGAGGTTCTGGGCACAGCAAAGGAACTGGCATGATCCCATTGGCCCAAATGGCTGATGCAGTCTTACGCACCCCCGACGGGCGTGAAAAAACGGCGCTGTCGCGTCAGTTTGCAGCCGAATGGCAAAGCGCGCGCACCGAAGGCAATATGCCCGAAGTTGGCCGCGCTGACCCACCTACGCACCCTGCCCGTCCAGACGCGCCCGAACTTTTAAGCCCGCGCGACGTGCCAAAACGTAAACCCGGCAGCCCACAGGGGCGGATCGCGTTGCTGCATGCTGTGGCGCATATTGAACTGAATGCTGTGGATTTACACTGGGATCTGATTGCCCGCTTTTCTCATGTTCCGATGCCGCCCGGGTTTTACGACGATTGGGTCAAAGCTGCGGACGAGGAAAGCAAACATTTCAATTTGATGTGTGACTGCCTTGAGGAATTGGACAGTCATTACGGCGCACTTCCTGCACATGCAAGTATGTGGCGCGCAGCCGAAGACACTATTGATGATCTGATGGCGCGATTGGCCGTCGTTCCGATGGTTTTGGAAGCACGTGGATTGGATGTGACGCCCGGCATGATCGCCCTGTTCAAAAAAGCAAACATACCGTCCGCTGTTGCCGCTTTGGAAACAATCTACGCCGAAGAAGTCAGCCACGTCGCTTATGGTTCAAAATGGTTCCACTTCTTATGTGGGCGCGAAAACTTGGACCCGAAAGACATCTTTCACGATATGGTCCGAACCTATTTCAAAGGTGCTTTAAAACCGCCATTCAATGAAGAGAAACGCGCAGAAGCCGGACTGCCGCCTGATTTCTATTGGCCTTTGGTCGATACATAAAGCACGATTTTAAACATGAAGTTTTGACCTCGTTCCTCTGGGTCACAGCCCAATTCAAGCTGTGTAAACTTGCGTTAACTTATCGATTTCGGCAAAAATTTGCCAATTTTACCGGTCTGTTACCACTCTTACGAGACAGCCTTGCTCAGGACTTGCCCACAGACATCTGTCCGTTTATTCAGTCGTCTGTGGCGAAAGCAGCTGGACCGCTGCACGTCAAACTGGGTCGGGATGAGGACACGCAGCGTGCGCACACGTATAGGCATGAAGTTACATGGCTTTCTGGAAAGCTTTTTTCCTGAACGCCGGGTCTTTTTGAAATCCGATACAGACACACGTTTCATTCGCTTGCGCCCTGAAATGCAGTTTATTGCCTTTGCTGGGTCTGCTCTTGTTGTATCTTGGGCCATCATCGCAACTGCAATAATCCTGATGGACACTATTGGGTCTGGGAATTTTCGCGAACAAGCCAAAAGAGATCAACGCACTTATCAAGCGCGCTTGAACTATTTGGCCGAAGAAAGAGATTCGCGCGCCGAAGAAGCGCTTGCCGCGCAAGGTCGTTTTAACGCCGCGCTGACCCAAATTTCGGTCATTCAGTCAGAACTATTACAATCGGAAACAAAGCGCCGCGAATTAGAGACCGGCATTGGCGTAATCCAATCCACGTTACGCGACACCATGAAAGAACGGGAAACCGCACGCTCAGAAGTGGTTTCGCTCAAAGAGGAAATGGAAACAGGTGTCGGTTCATCGCTGGCATCTGGCGGTGCAAACGCACCGATGGATTTTGTTGCTGATGCGTTGGCGCGCACTGCCGCAGAGCGTGACAAAGTCGTGGCCGACGCGCAGGACGCCCTGCTTGCTGCTGACGAGATGTCCACAGAAATCGCGTTGATGCGCGAACAGAACGATCAGATTTTTCGCCAGCTTGAAGAAGCAATGACGGTGTCTGTTGCCCCACTGGAAAAAATGTTCAGCGCTGCGGGTATGCCGACAGACTCAATTCTTGAGCAAGTACGTCGGGGATATTCAGGCCAAGGCGGCCCGCTTACACCCATCAGCTTTTCAACGCGTGGTCAGGTTCCGACACCAGATACCTTGCGCGCCAATCGTCTGCTTGAACAGTTGGACGCTTTGAACATTTATCGGATCGCTGCTGAAAAAGCGCCCTTCGCCCATCCAGTACGCAAAGCGACACGCTTTACCTCTGGGTTTGGATTTAGACGTGACCCCAAAACGGGTGGTCGTCGCATGCATAAGGGCGCGGATTTTGCCGGACCAACTGGTACGGAAATCTATTCGACAGCAGATGGCGTGGTTATTCACGCAGGCTGGCAGTCGGCATATGGGCGCCTTGTTAAAATCCAACACCAGTTTGGAATTGAGACACGATACGCTCATCTTTCGAGAATTGATGTAAAAGTCGGTCAAAGGGTCTCGCGTGGAGATCGTATTGGTGGTATGGGAGCATCTGGACGGGTTACGGGGACACATCTCCATTATGAAGTCCGCGTCGGTGGAAAAGCCGTAAATCCTATGATCTACATCAAGGCAGCGAACGATGTTTTCAAAGAGTAAAATCAACGAACCAGGGCCAAAAACAGCAGAAACCGCGAATTCGTCGTCAGTTTCTTCCGACAAAGGCTCCTCCGCTTCATCAACTGGTGGCGATTACAAAGCCACAACCCCAAAGGCAAAACCGCCTGCGTCGATTCTCTCGGCTGATTTACATATCACCGGAAATATGAAGACGACCGGTGACATTAATGTCGAAGGCACTGTCGAAGGCGATATACGTGCGCATCTTCTGACAATTGGTGAAACCGCAACAATCAAAGGCGAAGTGGTCGCCGATGACGTTGTGGTAAACGGACGTATCGTCGGCCGCGTACGCGGTTTGAAAGTCCGGCTGACATCCACCGCACGTGTTGAAGGTGACATCATCCACAAAACCATCGCTATAGAGTCTGGCGCTCATTTTGAGGGTTCAGTTCAGCGACAGGATGATCCTTTGAACACTGGCGCGACAGGTAAGCCTGTTGCCGGCGTGAAACCAACAGCAAGCTGATCAGCCTGTCTGCAGAGATTTAAGACGAAAGCGCTTTGTGCAAGCAAAGCGCTTTTTCTGTTTCGAAAACAAGCTCCGATATCGTTCCGCGAATCGATCACTGTTTTGAGTCTTGGGTACGTTAAAGCTTCGCCCTACCTGCGTGCCGAACTCCCATTATCCAAAGCGGTTTCAGCGTCCCAACATCCATTGACCGTCTGGCCAAAAGGCGTGGAATGCGAAAGCGAACATAACGTCATGCGCGACGTCCTTGCCTTTGCTATCTCGCACTCGAATTGATCCCACGTCACGTCCTCGAGCAATGCGTGCGGTATCCAATGCCGATGCTTGTCCTGCGACCCACGAAATTTCCAACCCAGCCTCGTTCACTTGCTGCTCTCGAGCCAAACGATCCATGGGCCATGCCCTTTCGCCGACACGGACCACACGAGACACGGGCGGGATATCGTGGGGCGGCAATTCGCCGTTATAAAGAAAAGGACGCCCAGTATCATAGCCTTCGTATGGGTTGCGGCCATAGGAACGGTTCCAATCAGGTTCCGCCATAACCAAACCTTCAGGGTTACGGGCCCTGAATTCTGCCCAGCTTTCCATCCAAGTGGGCAACTGGGTTAAGCTGACGCCATTCAATTGCCCCACGATACCCTGCCCTATGGCCTGCTGCCACCAGCTTTGCGTTTCGCGGTCATACATAATCATATCAGAATTGCGCAGCTTTCCAGACACGCCAAAACTCAGCACACGGCCATTCACACGGCGATCAAAGGTCATGCCGGAATTACACAGCGGGCAAAACGTAACGGCCACGGGCGTGCCGCCCACAGTGTCGTTTACGATCTCGTGCCATGTCAGATATCGGATTGGGTACGCACGTGGTTCAGCGCCGTCGATTTCGACTGTAATGACGGGCTCCTGAGGGCCTATTCCCCTTTTGCCAGACGCACGCACAAAGTTTGGTTTGCCCAAAGCTGGAATCCCGTCCTTTGGGGGACCGCCAGACAAAATTTCAACCCAATTGTCGACGCTGGTTTTTGAAAAATCGGTATCAGGCCATTCATGCCGCCAAATGTTTGGATCGGCCAATCCCACACTGGTCATGAGAATAAATGCCGTAAGAACGCGCGCACCGAACCACATCATTCGCTCCTTCCTCGATTGATCGGTGTCGAGTGTTACGCAGCCAATGACATAAGCAACCCACCTGACAGGCTTGTGAACAGCAAGTTGGCCCGCAAGATGATCGGAATGACGGGTAATTCTTCTTTTTTGAAAACACGCAATTAACGTCACAAACAGAAAAAGGGTGAGCTTTCGCCCACCCTTTCAATGCATTTTTGTTATCTGGATTACGGCGTGACGGTGACCGTTTTCATGATATCTGCGTCGCCATCAACAGCACCTGAACGTGGGTTCCCGCGTTTGATCGAGTCCAGAACGTCCAACCCTTCCGTGACGCGCCCTACAACTGTGTATTGACCGTTCAGGAAATGGCCTTCGTCAAACATGATGAAGAACTGGCTATTTGCACTATTTGGGTTTTGCGAACGCGCCATACCGACGACACCGCGGTCATAAGGGACGTCGGAAAATTCGGCAGGCAAGTCTTCTTCACTTGAACCACCAGTGCCCGCGCGCGCCAAATCACCGTCTTGGCGGCCGAATTCGACATCACCCGTTTGAGCCATGAACCCGTCAATGACGCGGTGAAAGACAACACCATCGTATTGTCCTTCGCTGGCGAGGGACATGATGCGTTCCACATGTTGCGGGGCCACGTCTTCTAGCAGATCAATTTTGATCGTGCCATTGGCGCCTTCGCCCGCAACTTCGATTTCAATTCCACTGGCAAAGGTTGGACCTGCCAGAACTGCGAATAGACAAACAAACGCCTTATGCATCTGCTGCTACCTTAACGCTGATCATACGATCAGGGCTCATCGGGGGTTCGCCGCGTGCGATTGCATCTACGTGTTCCATCCCTTCGATCACGCGTCCATATACGGTGTATTGACCGTTCAGGAAATGGTTGTCCGAAAAGTTGATAAAGAACTGGCTGTTAGCGCTGTTTGGATTTTGCGAACGTGCGGCGCCCAATGTGCCCCGGTCATGTGGCAGTTTGGAAAATTCCGCTGGAACGTCTGGCAGATCAGATCCGCCAGTGCCAGCCTGACGGATATTGAACCCGTCTTCCATGTCGCCGTGCTGTACATCGCCAGTTTGCGCCATGAACCCGTCAATCACCCGGTGGAAGCAAACATTGTCGTATTGTCCGCTGCGGGTCAGTTCTTTCATGCGTGCTGCATGCTCTGGCGCAACATCCACCATCAGTTCGATTGTTACTGTGCCATCCTTCAATTCGATAAGGATTGTGTTTTCCGGGTCTTTGATATCGGCCATGGTGCCTCTCCTGTCCTCAAGTTGCGCCCTACCTAATAGTCTGGGAGCGTCGGGACAAGTGATGCATTGACGCTCGGGCTATTTCCCGCAAAACAGGCAACAACAGATTTAGGCAAAAGCCAAAGGGGAATACCATGAGCTGGAAAACACTTGATCAGATGGACATCGCAGGCAAACGCGTCCTGACCCGTGTCGACATCAATGTGCCCATGGACGACGGAAAGATCACCGACAGCACACGCATCGACCGGATTGTTCCGACAATCGCAGACATACGCGCCAAAGGTGGCAGCCCGGTATTGTTGGCGCATTTTGGACGGCCCAAGGGCAAACCAGTGCCCGAGATGTCATTGCGCGCGCTGATTCCCGCTTTGTCAGACGCATTCGGAACAGAGGTGGTGTTTATTGAACGCCCAAGCCGGGACTTTATCGACGAACAGGCCTCTGACGCTGTGATTTTGATCGAAAACACGCGCTTTACCCCCATGGAAGAAGCAAACGATCCGCAGATGGCACAGTTCCTGTCCACATTGGGTGATGTCTATTGCAACGACGCGTTTTCAGCGGCGCACCGGGCGCATGCCTCGACCGAAGGTGTCGCACGCCTGATGCGCAGCTGCGCTGGCCGCCTGATGCAAGCGGAACTGGAAGCATTAGAAGCTGCGTTGGCGACGCCTAAACGCCCTGTGGTGGCTGTCGTTGGGGGCGCGAAAGTATCCACGAAACTCGAACTTTTGGGCAATCTGGTCGAAAAGGTCGACGCCATTGTCATCGGTGGCGGTATGGCCAACACGTTTCTTGTCGCCAAAGGTGTGGAAATTGGCACATCACTTGCCGAGCGCGACATGCTCGACACCGCAAACGAGATCATGGCCAAGGCCGAAGCTGCAGGATGCAAATTGCAATTGCCTGTCGATGTTGTGGCATCTGCAGAGTTCAAGGCCAATGCAGATCATAAAACGGTTCCGGCAACAGAGTGCCCCGCTGACATGATGATTTTGGATGCTGGGCCGCAATCGGTTGCTGCCATCGTTGAGCTGTTCGAGCAGGCCAAAACCGTAGTGTGGAACGGCCCGTTGGGTGCGTTTGAAATTGAACCATTTAATGTGGCCACCGATGCTGCAGCCCAAGCCGCAGCGCGTTTGACAAAAGAAGGCAAGCTGATCACCGTTGCAGGCGGTGGCGATACCGTAGCGGCGCTGAACGGATCCGGGGCAGCAGCTGACTTTACCTATATCTCGACAGCGGGTGGTGCTTTTCTGGAATGGATGGAGGGCAAAACACTGCCCGGCGTCGCAGCTTTGTCATCCTGATCCTTGTCCCAATACGGGGGGTGTGCACACAATAATGTTCACAGCCCTCGCAGCACTCAATCCAATCAAAACCGTTAGAGGAGAATTCAGATGGCAAAATTCACATTGATCACTGGTGCCTCTGAAGGATTGGGCGTCGAATTTGCACGGATCGCGGCCAGCGACGGTCATTCTTTGATCTTAACGGCGCGATCCGAAGACAAGCTAAACGCATTGGCTGCAGAGCTGCGATCAGACGGCAATGAGATTTTGGTCATCCCGGCGGATCTGTCCAAAGATGGCGAAGCCGAACGAATATGGTCCGTAGCAACTGATGGCCGGCAGGTCGACGTTTTGGTGAACAATGCAGGTCTTGGGTATAACGGCCCGTTTGACAACGAGGACGGGTGGACGCGCGAGCTGAGTTCGATAGATGTGAACCTTGTCGCCCTCACCCGGCTGATGAAGCTGGCCATCCCGCACATGAAACCTCAGGACAACGCCCGCATTCTAAATGTCGCGTCCGTTGCAGGTGTTATGCCGGGTCCAAACATGGCTGTTTATCACGCGACCAAAGCGTATGTTCTGTCGCTGTCTCAGGCAGTTGCCGAGGAACTGCGCGGTACAAGCGTGACTGTGACAGCTTTGTGTCCCGGGGCGACGGCGACCAATTTCTTTGACGAAGCCGATATGCATTCCGTCCGCTTGTTGAAACTGGCGCCTCCGGCTAAGGCCGCTGATGTGGCAGCCTTGGGTTGGGCCAAAGCAAAGTCCGGGAAACGCATTGTGATCCCCGGCTTTATGAACGTTGTTATGGCATTTTCTACGCGTCTTTTGCCTGGATCATGGGCTACGCGCATTACTGCGATTGTGATGGGTAAATCCTGAACTCAAATTGCGATGTTAAAATCGCCAAAACACCATTAATTCAACGTTTTCTCCGTCAAGGGGGATTCACACGGCGAATCATCTATGACATAGTGCTTTGAGCGGTCCGACAAGAGACCGCGATAGGCAGAGCATAATGGCACGTTTCGCACATCCCGCATTGGGTACATTTGTTTTCTTTCTCGTGGCGCTGGCGCTTGGTGTTTATTTCACTTTCGCGGCGGTTCAGGGGGATTTTGGCCTGTTCCAGCGCGCCGAAATCGAAGCAGAAACACGCGCGATGCAAGCTCAGCTGAATATCGTCGACGCACAGGTCACCGAAATGGAAAACCTGACACGCCGTCTGTCTGACGATTATCTTGATCTTGATTTGCTGGATGAACAGGCACGATCCGTATTGGGTATTGTTCGCGCAGACGAAATTGTTGTGCGCTAAGGCGTACCAAACTGCACTTATTTTCCATATTTTATTGCGATTTTAGCGTTCGGTTTTCACGAATTTCCCGCGCAAATTGACGCAAGTGAAAACTCACAGTGGATTCTTTTGCGAACATTCGATAGAGAATAGTTCAACGCTAAACTATCTTTCCAAGGAGGTCCGCCAATGGCGCGCAAGCCCAAGGCAAAACCCAACGTCTCAGCCGAAGAACTGAAGGCATTTTATCGGGATATGTTGTTGATCCGTCGCTTTGAAGAAAAAGCGGGCCAACTGTACGGCATGGGATTAATTGGTGGATTTTGTCACCTTTATATCGGCCAAGAAGCCGTTGTTGTTGGTCTAGAGGCCGCAACAGAAGAAGGCGACAAACGGATCACCTCTTACCGGGATCACGGGCACATGCTTGCCTGCGGTATGGATCCAAACGGCGTCATGGCTGAATTGACCGGTCGTGAAGGCGGGTATTCCAAGGGTAAAGGCGGCTCCATGCACATGTTCTCGAAAGAGAAGCATTTCTATGGTGGCCACGGCATCGTTGGGGCGCAGGTTCCTTTGGGCGCTGGCTTGGCCTTTGCGGACAAGTATCAGGACAACGGTCGCGTGACCTTCGCCTATTTTGGCGACGGCGCTGCAAACCAGGGTCAAATTTACGAGACATTCAATATGGCCGCGCTGTGGAAGCTGCCCGTCATTTTTGTTGTCGAAAACAACCAATACGCAATGGGCACGTCGCAATCACGTTCGACGTCAACTCCCGCGCTTTACACACGTGGCGAAGCTTTTGGCATTCCGGGTGAAGAAGTCGACGGGATGGATGTATTGGCGGTAAAAGCCGCCAGCGAAAAAGCGGTTGCGCATTGTCGTGCCGGTGACGGTCCATACATCCTTGAAGTGAAAACGTACCGTTATCGCGGTCACTCGATGTCGGACCCTGCAAAATATCGCACACGCGAAGAAGTCCAAAAAATGAAGGACGAACGCGACCCGATCGAAAGCGTACGCCAAATGCTCTTGACCGGAAAGCACGCGACCGAAGACGATCTCAAGGCAATCGACAAAGAGATTAAGAGCATCGTCAACGAAAGCGCTGAATTCTCAAAAACGAGCCCGGAGCCGCATTTGGACGAGCTTTGGACAGACATCTACGCGTAAGGAAATCACGACATGGCAACTGAAATTCTCATGCCCGCCCTTTCGCCCACGATGGAGGAAGGCACATTGGCCAAATGGCTCGTTAAGGAAGGCGACACAGTCGCGTCCGGCGATATCATGGCCGAAATTGAAACAGACAAGGCGACAATGGAATTTGAAGCTGTTGATGAAGGCATCATCGGTAAAATTCTGATCGCTGAAGGCAGCGAAGGCGTCAAAGTGAATACGCCAATCGCCATTCTGATTGAAGAAGGTGAAAGCGTAGACGATGTGGCAGCCCCTGCCCCGGCAGCAGCTGCGCCAGCGGTCGAAGCAACCGCACCTGTTGCCGCCGCTGCTGCGCCTGCGGCACCAACAGTAGATCTAAGCCCTGATTGGCCTGCAGATGTTACGATGAAGCAGCAGACCGTACGCGAAGCTTTGCGCGATGC
>JBDWGM010000062.1:0-134319 GCA_039975755.1 Paracoccaceae bacterium
CAGGAATGGTTCGCAATAGCATTACTTTTGGGTCTCTCCGACCTTCGAGCAGGATGCGCTTATCATACCATAGAATGCGCAGGTGCGGAGCAACCATCTGATTGCATAGGTTCGCTAAAACCTCGACGGCGACTTCAGGAATGCTTGGACGATCTCCGTCCAGAACCGCCTTTGCAAACTTCACAGCGCTCCCAATCCCTTGGGCGATAACGATCCCAAACTCCCCCAGCAGGCCGCGCAGTATATTGCTGAGCTGAGTACGCTGCCGCACCACTAAATCACGGGCGCGATGGAGGAAGAGAACGCCCTGCTGTTCCTCAGTCTTGATTGCGACAAAACGCATGGTCGGGCGCATCACAGCCTCACAGATCGCCTCCGCATCGATGGCATCAGACTTTCCGCGTTTGACATAGGCCATCACATACATTGCGGGCATAAGTCGGACTTCATGGCCGAGCTTCTGGAATTGGCGGGCCCAATGGTGGCTTGACCCGCAAGCCTCCATGCCGATCAGACAGGGCTTAAGGTTCTTGAAGAAGTCCAAGAGTTGCGCGCGCCTGAGTGACTTGTTGAAAACGACGGTTCCATCCGCCGTGATCCCGTGCACCTGAAAGATGTTCTTGGCCAGATCTAGGCCGACTGTTGTAACCTGCATTGGGTGGCTCCTTTCCTAGCAGTGATAGACAACTGCAATATGGCGCATTGCGACGCCGGTTGGAGCAGGAGCCATCCGGTCTGACGGGCCGCGCTGCAGCATGGCCGACGATGTGTGAATGGCCGGTTGCCGATGACAGCTTTTTCCACGTTGCAGACTTCCGTGCCCACAAATGCTACCGCGCCTCTTGGATAGTGATGCATGATCACGGCGAGGCTTTCAGTTCCAGCAGGAATCTCTGACCAGGCCAGCGGAGGTGATACGCCATCCCCACCATCGCGTGTGCATTTCAGGGCAGCGGTAGCATGCCCCCGTCCACAATTTCAGGACTGGATAGGGTGAACGTGTTCTGCGCGACGCTGACAGTTACCAGTGACGTGCAGACCGATACAGTGGCGCATATGGCCCAAAACCGGCTCAACGACAAAACTCGCCGGTCATCAGTTCACCCGCATTGGTCACAGTTTGGGTCGTGAAGGTGAAACAACCATTCGTAGCAGACTTCCGATCAGTCCGAAATGCTGCGGGCTGAACGAACGGCAGCTTTCGGGAAGCGGGTTAGTTAGTTTCTGCAAAGGTCGAATGTCGGCTTTGGGCCGTAAGCGACAAGACAGAGGTTGCAGACTCAATGTCAGGCCAAGCTTTTTCAAGACAGAGAGAGGAAATGACTCTCTTTCAAAGATGGGTCAGGTAGGACCGGTGGTAAAACATCAGCGAAGTGGTTAGTCTTGAACCGTGGAGATGCGCCAAGGTTATGCAAAACTGTACCCCCAAGTGTACCCCACGTGAATCTCATCAGAAAAAAATAAGGAATTCCAGCATGTTCGCTAGATTAAATGGCGGAGACGAAGTCCTTTAAAGTGAAGTGGCGCCCAAAAAATACCTATTTATTATCAGATAGATACGAGGCGGTGAGTTTCTGACTGTGGAGCAGAATGTGTAGCAACTTTCCATCCCTTGAATTCGTATCAAAAACTCAAAAATACGGCAACCTGCCCTATCTGCGATGGCTGGACATAAATGTGATGTCACCAAACTGATCGCGGCAATCAAGGACGACCCAAACCGGACGTTCGCCGAGCTATCAAGCGCTGCAGAGCAGCTTCCCGAGAGCAGACATTGGTCGATGGCGCAGCAATTCTGAAGTGTGATGGATCGCAACGCGGAATAGAGCAGACATTCGGTGCAACGTTTCTTGGCACAATTTTATCGTAACCATGACAAGAGTATACCAATGCACTAAAGGTCAATTGATGGATCAAGTCGTAACAAACAAAGCTTTATGGGACATATTGGCGTGTTTCTCGCTGATTTCCGTCGATAAGATCACAACCCCACGCGGCAATTCTATCCTTGGTTGTGGCCTGCGGAAGTCGCAGCGCAAAACACGCTTGGTGAGGTCATGACCCAATTGTGCAACATCTCGGCGTCTCACCCATATCCTTGCGATAATTGGCGACGACTACATTGAACAAACACAAAGCACCGACCGGCAGTGCTCCAATTCTTCAACACCTGCACACGTCAAAAATGTAACCTGGACAGACCGACGGGACACTTATCTGATCATTGTATCAGAACTGATTGCCCGCGGCGCGTCTTTCGTTGGGATGCAGCGCATGTCGTCGAAGTATCATTCGCGGTTCCCGATGCGGCACGTAACGAGACCGTACTTTCGCCGCGGCCCATTCCGACAATCCAGAAGCGGATAGGCTGTGTGGAAACTGGTTGGGATTGCGCGGTCCATCAAGTCTCAAGAACTGTCGTGAGGGTATCAAGCAGTGCATACTCTTCATCCGTTAGCTTCCCGTCTTTGTGAACCAGTCCAACCTCGAAGTTAGGCAGGTTTGGCAAACTTGAGCAGCTTAGTGGTGTCAAGAAACTGGGTATGCATTTGGATAAGAGTGGAGAAATAGCGACACCGGCAGCTAGTAGGGCATATACTGATCCCAGTCCACCCGGTTGTCGTATTTGTCGCCAACTCAGTCCTGACCGCTCCAGCGCAGCTACCGCAACATCGCGAAAGCAATCTGTACGGTCACCAAGAGCCACAACTAATGTGCCATCTTCATCGAAGTCGGTTATGCTCGACCCAGTCCAAACAAGCTGATCCTCAAATAGAACTGCGCCTCTGCCAGTTCCTACTAATTCTGTCGTAAGTGTCATATCTATCTCTCTACGCTGAAGCTGGTTCAGAAGAGAGAAGGTCGACTCACTGAAAATCTCGACAACCGTGTTAGGACAGGTTTGTTTGTATGACTTAAGAACCGCGGGCATCAAACTTTCAACTAAGTCATGTGGCACACCAAGGCGAATGCCATCATAGTGCGCCGCTTGCGACATGCTTCGTAAGACTTCATCGTTCAACGACAACATGGTCACTGCGTGCTGGTACAGTTTTTCGCCGGCATCAGAGAGCCGCAACTGCTTGCTGTCCCGATTGAGCAGATTTACGCCAAGCATCGATTCCAATCGGTTTATTTGCTGGCTTACGGCAGATTGAGAAACGTTAACGCGATGCGCGGCCTTTGTGATCTGACCGAGATCTGCGACTGCAACGAATGTTCTTAACAGAGTGAGGTCTACATGGCGCTGCATAAATTTAACCTTTGTTTATCATAGCCTTTTTTGGGCTGGATAACATCTGGATAACATACAGTGATTTCAAGAAGCAGAAACATTAAGACTCCTTATGCACGCAATTAGAAGGTTTAATTGTTAATTATCAACTTTACTCGTTAACACATCATGCAATCTATAGTTGAGGTCCTGGGTAGGGGGAAACATCCAATGCAGGGTATGATGTGGGGTCGTTTTGTAGGTTCAGTTAACAACGAAATGGGAAGCGTTGCGCATCATCCAGAGCGCAAGAGCATCGAAATACCTTTTGCTGGTTCATTCCGACATCAAGACGAGCGCGATCGACATAATGCCCGCAGGGTAGTCGAACTGCTCCAGACAGAAAGCCGCGCTTTTTGCTCATCTACACGGGGCGGGCATATCACCGCATCGGCTTTCATCATTGATACTTCACGCGAACATGTCTTGCTCACCCATCACGCAAAACTGGATTGCTGGCTGCAATTGGGTGGTCATTGCGATGGCATACGTGACCCCGCATTTGTAGCGAGAAAGGAGGCATACGAGGAATCCGGTCTCGATTGCATAACACCGATAACCCACGACCTCTTTGATATCGATATTCATACGATCCCCGCCCACGGGGACATGCCGGAACACTTGCATTTCGACCTTCGCTATCTGTTCGAAGCCAACATGTCGATGCCGCTTCAGTGTACGTCGGAATCCAAAGCCTTGGCGTGGGTGTCACTCTGCGACCTTGAAAATTACACGCAGAAATCTTCCGTACTTATCATCAAACGAAAGCTGGAAAGTCTATGAAACTCGGATTTGTTGGATATGGAGCCCAAGCTCAAGAAAACCTCATCCCATGCTGCCGTACTTTGGGCGGGATTGAGATTGCTGCAATCTGCGATCGCGACGAGGCGCAACGCGCCATCGCATCAAGAAACTACGATGCCGATATCATTTTTGATGACTATCAAGAAATGATTATGGAAGCAGATCTCGATGCGATCATCGTGGCCTGTTATCCGAAAGAGCACTTTGAAGTCGCGACATTTGCGATGGATCACCGTTTGCCAGTTTTTGTAGAAAAGCCTCCTGCGCCATCGTCACTCCACCTGGAGAAAATGATCGAACTAGCGGGGCAGTCTGGCGTGACCACCGGTGTTGGCATGAATTTCCGGTTTGCCAGTGTAACGCGGCAACTTCGCGCCGTGTCCGAAGGTCAGATCGACTGCATCACGCTTCGCCACTTTTGCAACAAGCCGACAGCGCCTTTCTGGAATCAAGCAAACCTTCTGCAGTCGTTCCTCTATTCGCAGTCAATACATAGCCTTGATTTCCTGATCGACTTATGCGGTCCCGTCAGGGACGTCGCAGTGACTGCAAACAATAGTACTCGACGCATCCTGATGACAGTGATGTTGCGGTTTTCGAGTGGCGCATCAGCTTCGCTCATTACCAGCAACACGTCCCCGCATTTCGTTTTTGATTTCGACGCAATCGCTATGGGTAAGCGGCATGTGAGCAGCAGTTCCCTTTGGCAGCTCGAAGTAAGCGAAGTCGGCAAGGTCTATAATCAGGCGGAAACCAAGAAATGGACTGACGCATGGGCACCAAGCCCACTTGATTCAGGCTTTGTCCGATCCGGTTATGCTGGCCAAATGATTGAGTTTTTGACAGCAGTCCGGGAGCAGCGCGAGGCGTCAATTTCCTTTAAGTCACTGCGTGAAACCTATGGCTGTATGGACAAGATAGAGGAAAGCCTTAGAGCAGACCAACAGGTTTTGGCGAGGAGGGCATCATAATGACTGTTACACCGAAGATCGCAAATCGGAAACTTCAGAATCTGCATATCAACTTTGATGAGCAAGACCTAAAGCTGATACGTCACGCGTTCGAAGCGGACAGTTTTTCAGGAAAATCACCGATTATCAGCGACTATGAAGCTGTCATTTCGCACTACTTCGACGTTCCACACGCACTTGCCTGTTGCAATGGTACGGTCGCCATTGAATTGGCTCTCAAAGGGCTAGGCCTAACTTCAGGCGCCAAAGTTGGGCTTCCTCCAACAGCACCAATCATGACGATCCTTCCCATTTTAAATTGTGGTCTGGAACCCGTCTTCTATGATGTTGCGCCCGATAGCTTTGGACCAGATTTAGATGACTTGACGGTGTTGTTGGTAGATGGCTTAGACGCCATAATTACAGTGCCGATGTGGGGATACCCCTGGGACATGGAACCGTTGGTGCGGTTTTGCAAAAGTCACAATATTCTCCTCATAGAAGACTGTGCTCACTCGTTCGGAACGCATATGAACGGACGGAAATTCGGATCGTTTGGTGATGCTGCGGCGTTCTCTACCCATGAACGAAAACTTGTCAGCACTGGTGAAGGCGGGTTCTGTCTAACACCGCACAAGGATGTGCGGACCAGAATGCGCACATGGCAACATCACGGTGCCAAAACGAAAGATGGCGCCGAGTTTCTTGGCGCGGCACTGGGCACCAATTACAAGCTATCCCCGATCTGCGCAGCCTTGGGAATTTCGCAGTTTGGTAAGCTGGATGCGAAGATTCAGCAGCGTCAAATGACCGTTGCAAAGCTCCGCGACAAACTCAAGGCCGTCCACACTTTGCGTGAATTTAAGCGTTTTCCTGGTTCGGAGATCAATGGATACGCAATGGTTTATTGGTACGTTGGCGAAACGACTGCGGAAACGCGCGCAACTGAACTCGGCGAACGTGGGATTCAGTCAGATACGGTCCGCTACAAGTACAAACCACTTTACAAGGAAAAGGCGTTTCGAAACTACAGGCGTCCTTGTCCAAATGCTGAGCGACTGATCTCAAGCATCATTACACTGCCCTGCCATGAGGGCCTCAATGACACGGATGTGCATGACATTGTGAATATTACTGGCGATGTTTTTTGCAACCGCCACCAGATTGGCAAAGTGGCATGACTGCCGTCATCACAGAAGCGAGACCTGATGATAAGTCCGAACCACCGCAGCACTTCAAGCACGCGAATGTCATCGCGGCAGCACAGGATTACGGCGATGACGGCAGCTGTTGGGCACCGGCATTTGAAGCTGATCTGCGCGATGCAGCAGAGGTTGCGGATGCCGTTGTTGTCTCATCTGACAGTGGCAGCGCTATCGTTTTGATCGGGGCGCTTGGCCTGGCGCCCGGTGATCAAGTGAGTATGGATCCGCAAGCGCCGATTTGGCTGCGCGCCGCATGCTCGCTTTCGCAGTTACATGTCACATCCCATGACGACATTAATTTGGCAACCAAGGCAGTTTTTTGTTTCCCGGGCAGAGAGCCGGATATGGTGTCCGCGCATGATTGCACTCTGGTTGCTATCTTATCGTCATTTGCGCCGGATGATTGGTCGACGCAGATGGCAGGTTTTACTGTCGGGATGGTTCCATTGAACGAATCCGAGCCGCTGTCAGTCGGTGAGGGTGGTGTTCTGTTGCTGCAAGATCGTGCCCTTGCTGTAGAGGCCCGCGATTACGCGCAGTTCGGGCGGCTTGACGGTATTCGCCTTGGGGTCAATCAAAAGCTGAGCCCCGTTCAATGTGCGTTGGGTAGACAACGTCTGTATCAATTAATGGGCCATCATTATGCGCCGAACATCAAACGATCAAAACAAACCGATCTGACTGCGTTCAAAATACCAGACCGGTTTGATCCGACTTCGCCGGCTGATATGACGCTTCTGCACAGGGCCCTTGATGGGGACTTGTCAGGCGGCAGCCCACTGATCCCGCAATATGAAGCTGCGCTCGCCCATTGGTTCACAGCAAATTGGGCAGTAGCGACATCGTCAGGATATTCTGCAGTCCTGTTGGCGCTGGCGGCACTTGATCTGAAACCAGGGGATGAGGTGCTTTTGGCGCCAACGTGTCCTCTTTGTACGGTCTTTGCTCTGACTACGCTCGGTTTGATTCCGGTATTCTGCGACACACGGCAAAACAGATTCTCTATCGATATTGAATTCGCGAAGTCAGTCTTGAGTGCCAAAACACGCGCCATAATCGAAGTGCCAATGTGGGGCTATCCGGTTGATGCAAAGGCAACCGCAAGTTTTGCGAAGCACTTTGGCCTTACATTTGTTCTGGACCTTGCACTTGGCCATGGGATTGAAGTCGAAGACAGTCACATCTGGCATCATGCAGACATTGCCACTTTTTCTACTCACGCCAGCAAGGTACTCGTCACAGGTGAAGGTGGATTTGTTTTAACAAATAGCGCGTTTTTTGCTGAAAAACTCCGCACGGTCCGATACCCCGCAAATGGTAGTCCAGGTCTCAATTACCGGTTGGGAGCATTGCAGGCGGCGCTGGGATTGGCGCGCTTGCCAAATTTGCACAGCCATATTGTTCAACGTCGTGCAAACATGCAGTTCATTGCAGACAACCTTGACCACCCGGATCTGATGCCATTTCCAATCATGCCTGATGAAAAGGCCGGTGGCGTAAAAATGCTTGTCGTCCATCGCAAGAATGATGGCCGGGCATTGAACACCCATTTGGCACGGCACGGTATTCCTTCAGATATACTCACCTACCGGTGCCGTCCTCTCTATGAATTCCCGGTCCTGTCACATCGTGAAGCCGATTGTACCAACGCACAAAGAACTCTGGCGTCAGTTGCGACTCTACCAGTTCATCCTGATATCACTTCGCAGCAACTTGACCATATGGTTCATACGCTGAACAGCCTTCCACAGGGGGATTAAAGATGTTGCGCAGCAAACGAACGGAACGTGCGGTTGTTATTGGTGGCAGTATTGCTGGGCTTCTGACCGCTCGCGTTTTGGCCGACCACTTTGATCAGGTCTTGGTGCTAGAGCGTGATAGATTGCCCGACACCCCCACACCTCGCCAAACGGTACCGCAGGAGCATCATGTTCATCTTTTGCTGCAAAGAGGCAAGATCGTCATGGAGCGCTTGTTCCCTGGTCTTATGAAGGATCTTGAAAAGGCCGGAGCCATCGTGGTGGATCTTGGGTTAGACGTGAAATGCCATCAGGCGGGCCTATGGAAAAAACGATGGCGATCCGATAATACAGCGCATTACAGCACACGAACATTGCTTGAGTATGTGCTGAGGCAGCGTTTGCGGGACTGTGCAAATGTTGATTTGCAAGATCAGGTCGCGGTCGACAGTGTCATCTCCGAAGACGGAACCATAGTAGGTGTTGTCACAGATCGGATTACGCATGGAAACAGCACCGTGCGCGCTGATTTGGTAGTAGACGCCAGTGGCCGCGGGTCGAAGGCTGCGAACTGGTTGGAAGGCATGGGTTTGGGTCGACCAGCGCATGAAAGCATTGTTACAAAGCTGGGTTACGTGTCTGCTATTTTTGGCATGCCAAAGGACATGTCACACGACTGGCGTGTCCTTCTGTGTCTGCCACGCCTCCCGGATGAGAAGCGTATGGCAGTGGTCAGTCCGGTCGAAAAGGATCAATGGATGGTCACAGCTGGCGCTTGGTTTGATGACCGATCTGATTGCACGCATGAAGCCCTCGCTGCTTATCTCAAGACCCTCCCCATTCCCGATCTATATGAAGCGGTAGCTGCCGCAGTGCCTCGGTCACAGCCTCGTCGTTATCGTATGCTAGGCGGATTACGGCGACGTTTTGATCTTATGAAGCATTGGCCAGGCCAGTTCCTTGTGGTTGGTGATGCGGTTTGCAGTATCAACCCAATATATAGTCAGGGAATGAGCGCATCCGCCCTTCAGGTGGAGGCATTCGCGGATGGGATGAGACACCACCTATCAACGCAAAGCATGCAAAAGAGCATTTGTGCCTCGGTGGAACGCCCGTGGCAATTGGCTGCCTCGGTTGAAAACCGCTTCGATGGTACCGGCCCGTTGCCCACTCCCATGGATCGCTTACGCAACGCATATTTTGATCAGCTTGTGAAAGCGTCAGCATGGGATCAGACGATCGCTCTGTCACTCCTTCGCGTCAACAATCTCATTGCAGACCCGGCGACTCTCACCAATGTTTCCATGATGGCAAGGTTGGTGAAGTCCTTGATTGCATCCCCCAGCAGGGGAGTGAATTGATGCCTGCTATGACCGAATACGATCATGTTGTCTTCGACTGGAATGGCACTGTCATTGATGATGTGCAGCTTGCGTTGAACTCCGTAAACGCGCTCCGAGAAGACTTGAACCTTAATTCGATAAGCCTCGCAGATTATCGCAAAAAGTTCAGGTTCCCTATCTCTGCGTTTTACGCAGATCTTGGATTTGATTTCGGGAAAGTGCCATTTGAGACATTGATCGCGCGATATCTGGAGAGGTTTGATCATGCAGTGGCTGAATGCTCGCTCTGCTTGGATTTTACCGAGGTCACAGATAGTCTGACAGCGGCGGGCGTCGGCATTTCCGTACTTTCCGCCTCGCAGCAGCAAATTCTTAGCCGCACCGCACAAAGCCATGGCATTTCAGAGAGGCTGGATCATCTGATAGGTCTTGATGATACACATGCTCGTGACAAGCTTGGGCGCGCCAGGGAATTAGTTGAACAATTGAAAACCCGAACCAATGCGCGCGTGCTAATGGTCGGTGACACCGACCACGACCACGAAGTTGCGCAACATTGCGGTTGGGATTTCGTTGCTGTCACCACCGGGCACCAAAGCCATGAGCGACTGTCTCAACTGGGTGTGCCAGTGATTGCGCAGCTAGGTGCGCTCCCATCTCTATTGGCCAAAGCCTAAATGAGCGGCAAGGCAACCGAAGCAGCCCAAGGGTGGCTGAATGTAGTTCTCCTCTGGATTGCGGGCATTGTTGCGGCAATGCAATTCGCCAAGATGTCGATTGGTTTTGCGGCATTCGAAGAAAGTTATGCCACCAATCCTGCAACTGTCAGCACGCTACTGTCCGCTGCAGGGTTCTTCGGCCTTATCTTCGGACTGTGGGGCGTATCGCTGGTGGCCGCGATTGGTTTTCGCCGCATTTTGATGTGGTCACTGGCTGTCGCCGCAATCCTGTCATTTGCACAAGCGGTTCAGCCATCCATTGCGGTCTTTTATCTTCTCAGGATCATTGAGGGCGCAACCAACCTTTTTATAGTTGTTGCGGCGCCGACCCTTATCAGCCTTCATGCCCCACCCCGGCACATACCATCGGCGATGGCGTTATGGGGGACGTTTTATGGTGTTGCGTTTATGGTGACAGGTGCCGTTGGACCGAGTCTGCTTTTCGCGGGTGAACCTTTTGGGCTGCTGATCGCTCATGGCGTGTTGGCCATTGTAATTGCTGGTGCTCTATTTTTTCGAGATCTGTATGAACCGGTTAGAGAGGCCAGCCGCAAGCAGCCGAATTGGACGCAGATGCTGCTGCAGCAACTACGCCATCTGGCAGAAGTATACGCCACACGCCAAATCTCTCTTGCTGGGGTTATCTTCTTTTTCCATTCGTCGATGTATCTTGGTGTGCTGATTTTTGTGCCCCAAATCGCCCCGGATCAGGAAACGACCAACCTTTTGCTTTTTACGATGCCAGCTTTCAGCATCTTGGGCACCTTGATCGTTGGGCCCTTACACCAGGCTTTTTTGCGCTCACGACCGACAATGATGGTTGGGTTTATTTTCATGGCTATCGTGTGCATGGCAATGTTGATTGTTGCAGATAACGCGGTGGCGTTTTTGATGGCGGCTAACTTGTTGATGTTGGTATCTGGCCTACTGCAGGGCAGTATCTTCATACTACCATCGCAGATTGCGGGTTCCGCTCAGAATGAAGCGCTGGCATTTGGCATCATCGCTCAACTCGGCAGCCTTGGCAGCATCATCGGTCCCATTGTTTTCGCACTCGCAGTAGAGCGGGGTGGGCTGCCCAGCTTTACAATGCTTTTGATAGCATTTGCGGCTTGTGGGCTTTGTTGCGTCATCATCGGCCTCCGCAAAGATCGTTCCACAAATTCAAGCTTTTTCGGATAGAAAGGATTTCACTATGCCCCCCACTAAAGGACCTATTCTAGCCCACTGGCAAATGATCAGAGAGCAGTGGGAGACACTGTCTGTTCTGTCAAAGGGCGAGTCGAAGGAAATCCGCGTCATTGACGACGACTTTGTCATGGTGCGTATGATCCCAAGTCTTTATTCCTTTACACATAACCGATCGGCGATGATTACGGGTACCGATGAGATACGGTTGCAGACATTTGAAAAGCTAGCGCGGGTCCTGCGCCTGGGCGGTATTCCCGTATCTGCGATTGCATTTGGGTCCGACTTCTATGTGTCCCGTCGCCCTAAACGCCGTGGTTCAGACTACGTGCCACCAATTGAGGTGATCGTAAAGGCCCGGCATGTCGGGACGCCGAAGCATACCCTTTACGAAATCTCTGAGTATAAGACTCTTTCTGGGGATTGCTTCCGCCCCGACACTGCTCACGACCCATATGTACGCTTTGACTACACAAATCCGCTTCAGGATAAGGACGGGCATCGACTGCGCGACGAATGCATCCCAAGCCAGCTGGCGCGCCATTTCATTGATGTGGATCGTGCGGAACATACTGCGATGTCTGCATTCTGCACACTATATGGGTATCTGAGCAGTTGTGGCATAAGGCTGGACGACATCTGCTTTAAGATTGATCATACAGGACGGCACATCTTTGGTGAGATATCGCCCGACTGTATGCGCGCTGTATGGATGGGGGACGCGTCGGACTTTTTTGCGGCGGCCGGGGACGATACGAGCAAAGACACCTTTCGCGCAGGATCCTCGGAGGAGACGGTCCTGGACCGCTATCGCTGCTTTCTTGATGCACTGGACACTAAAGTCCGTACGCCAATATCCCCTTATGACTACTCCGATGCGGCATAGGTGCGGATATGCCTGTTTTTGCCTTTGATCTTGATGGGACAATCTGTTTTGGCAACGGGGCGATAGAGGGACCGATTTTGAAAACACTAACCGGGCTACCAACAGGCATTCGGGTTGTGATCGCGTCAGCACGTCACCCAGTAAATATCGCCCAAGCAATGCCTTCTGCATTGTTTGACACTTGGGACATCATCGGTGCGAACGGGGCTATCGTTCAGTCTGATGGTATTCTCAAACGTGCGTATTATCTTCGGCCGGGGAGCGCCAGAATGATCTGCGCAAAGCTGGACGCATTGGGCTGCGCTTATCTTGCCTATGGCGTGGATTTTGTCTGGCCAGGCAAGCATCCACATGCCTTACAACGAATCGTAAAGAACGATATCGGCGAGCATTTGCGCCTTGGCAATTGCGACGATCTTGATCACACGGTTAAGATACTGGCGCTGCCCGAAGCGGATGCTGGTGCCGCACTTTCTATGTGTCAGGGACATTCCAATGTCGATGTGCAATCCCATTCCGATAATACGTTCGATGTCATTCCCATCGGGGTAAACAAGGCCCGCGGTCTGGAAGATTTGATGTCTGACGAGCCTATCTTTGCCGCCTTTGGGAACGATACAAATGATGTTGAGATGTTAAGGATGGCCCAACACGCGATTGCGGTCGGTATGCACCCATCAATCCGCCTTCTGGCTGATAGGATCGTACCGGAATCTGCAGATCAAATTCAGCATATCTGCCAAAACATCACAGCCTTATCTCGGGCAGCACTTGCCCGAAATACTGCAACAAAACGTCGGATCTGATCATGAAAAGTATATATCTTGCCGGTCCTGATGTGTTTCTTCCGGATGGAGATAAAGTGCTGCAGCGCAAAGCTGACTTGACCCGTGATGCAGGGTTTCTTCCTGTCTATGCTGGCGTCTTCGAGTATCCAACGCTTCCTGGGCGTTATCAGACAGGTTTGGCAATTAGCGCCGTCAACGAGCTACTGCTTAAGGGTTCCGATATGCTGATTGCAAATCTTACACCATTTCGCGGTATCTTCGCCGACACAGGCACTGTGTTTGAGCTCGGCTTTATGTCAGCCTTAGGACGCCCGGTTTTTGCTTACACGAACGACTGCCGAACACATTTGGATCGGGTCAACACACATTACGGCCAATCTGCTGCTAGCGACCCACATGGTACTCTGCGCGGACCAGATGAAACGATGGTAGAAGATCACGATATGATCGACAACTTAATGATTGATGGCGCGATCCATCACAGACGGGGCTCGATGACTATAGGCAAATATGGCAGTGATGCCTTCAATAATGATTTAACTAGCTTTAAAGAGTGTTTGGGTGGATTGATGGATTGGCTCGAAAACAACAATTAACTGCCGGGTTCAAGGCTGACGGGTAGATCCACCGTGCCTTTTGCAGAAAGTCGGCTTTTACCTCTTCGAGGTCAGGTCGTTTGGGAAGAAGCTCGGTGAATGTTTCGAGGTAATGTGTCATTTGTCCATGCCTTTTGAGGGCCATCAATTAGGGCTCAATCGGCGCAATGGATCTGAGGATGTAAGGAACACACGTTGATCGGCCAGGCCGATCAGCCTGGGGCTACAGCTTGAGCGCTGTGATAATCGTCGGTGTGTGTATCAAAGACATGTGAGTTATATCTGCACGTTTCGGTTCCGGTTCAAGCTCTATCGTCGGATTTTTTGTGCCTTAGCCGAGACCGGGCCCGTCCTCAGCCACATCCCGGACAATGGCCTTGGCCTTCTGCCGCGTATCAGGCGCGATGTCAGTCCGCGCGAGGAACGTCTTGATCCGATCGATCTGCGCGTCCAGCCGGAAGATACGTGTGAACAGATTGCTTTCGACGAAGGCGAGGCGCCTAGCTAACTTCACGATCTGTGTTCGGAGTTTCGCTGGCACAGCCTTCACAGGCGTCGGATCCTGCATCGTCGCCTTGCCGCTATCGGGGTCATAAGACAGCGTCTCGTTCTCCGCTTCTGACAACACCGCTTCGATTGCATTCACGCCCATCTCATAGCTCTCTTTGGCGCGTCTCGCGGCCGCAGTCTGCTCTTGCGCTTTTTCCCGCTCCGCCCTCACGACCTCTTTTTCGGCTTCGATGTGCTGAACCCCTCGGGCCACGGCAGCTTCCAACGCACTTCTGCGGGCTTCCAACGCCTCCATCTCTGCGGCCATATCCGCTGTCTTCTTTTCTAGCCTTTTTCTATAGGTCTCTTTTCTTTTGACCTCTCTTTCCGTCAGTTCCTTTTTCGTCTCCAACTTTCCCAGATATCTTTGGGTCTTTTCCAAAGACGCCTTCTGTTCATTGATCCTTTCTTCTTTGGTCGCGATCTCTGCCTCGAGCGCGGCCATTTCCTGCGGCAAATCCTCGTGCAATTGCTTCACTGTCCGGTGAAGCGTGTCCGGGTAATCAGCCCCGGCCTCCAGCCGGTCTTTCTTTTTGTTTCCGCGCTCGATTTCCGGCGCGTAGCGCTGCATCACCTCCGCCGCCAGATCTTGCAGCGCGGCCATGTCACCAAGCCGTGTGGCGTTGCTGATGGGCTTCCCATCGTCGTTGTACGCCCGCATCGTAAAGTGCGCGTGGATGGCACTCTCATCGAGATGCACCACCAGTGCTTCCAACTGCGTGTTCAACAGCGTGGCAATTTCTTGGGCCAGTTCCGTGAAGGCGCGATCCTGCATTTCTTCGGACAATCGATTGAACACATCCTGAGCATTGTGCCCGAAGGTGATGATGCCTGCCGTGACCACAGCCGCATTGGATTTCATCATCCGGGTGCGGCCCGCGCGCACGCGCAAGACTTCGTTCTCTCGCTGAATATCCGGTAATGGGCGAAGCGCCATCAACTCCCGGTTCAGCGCCGTCCGGTCGCCATTCACATAAGCTGGCTGCGCCCCGATCCGGAAATCATGCCGCCGTTGAAACTTGGCCTTCGACATCGGCTTGGGCTCGATCCGAACGGACACGGCATTTGGATTGGACGCAGTCGCACCTCGGACAATTTGGGGTTTTGTATCTGTCATAGGGCCAGCATCCGCGCCCTTCATGAAAGTTCAAAACCCTCCCCAAATAAATTATGTTTGTCATATACTTAATGAATGATGACCTGATCACATAACCTACTCGGCATAACTGCGTTATCCCAATCCGGTGAAGAGGCGTCGCCCCTTTCAAAACCCCACCAAAGAGGATGCTCCGCCCTCTTTGGAAACACCAAGCCGAGGACACCTTGGAAACGTTTTCTGCCGATCTGAACCCATTAGTTTTCCACACTTATCAATGCGTCACACCTGATTTGTCCGAGATTGCGAGGGCCTCCATGTGCTACAAACACCCTGCGCCGCCCCGCCCGTGGCAGATATCGAAACACAAATCAGAATACCGCGTTCGCGCGAACGGAGACCATTTTCTTGCAGCACACCTCGCCGCATATCTCACCACCGACAGCCCGCCCACCGGCGGTGCCAGCAGGTGAGGATTTGGAGGCGCGGCTGCAGGCGGCGATCGGCAAAGTAGCGCAGCTGGTCATCGAAGACCCGGCATTCATTCCGGTTTTCGAACGGCTGGAAATGGAGCTTGCCAACATCCGATCACAGAATGACGCCGTCGACCGTGCGCGCGCCTTACTGCGCGCACCCCGTCAAAACGCAATGCGCTGAAGCATCTCCTCTTTGAATGCCAAACCGCCACCTTGGCCGTACCGTTCACGGTTCAGACTATGTCCCATCAGATCGCGCCGCACACGGTCGTCTACACCGGCCCGCAACAGCCTGTCTTCAAAACTGTGGCGCAGGGAATACATCACATGTTTCTCGCTCTCCATCAGACCATTCGCCCGCAGATATTTGTTCACAGTCGCGGACAAGGTGGCGTCGCTGTCTCGGTACGTCGGGAACCCGTTCGGAAAGGCGCGCATCGCATCAAGGCTAACGCCAACCAGCGGAATGACCCGTTTCGAGTTCTTGTTCTTAATCGCACGCCCCTCGCGCGGCTTGATGATCATGTGGGGAATTTCTGCGTCCAAACAGAACTGATCCGGTGCCGCACAGGCCGCCTCAGACGGACGGTAACCGGTGTTGATCATCCCCAACAGAATGGCCCGCCCTTCGGGGTTCAGTGACGTCAACGCACCCGGCGCGAGCAGCTTTGAACGAATCCAGTCATCACTGAAGGGCGGACGTTCCGACTTTTCGCCTTCTTTAAAGGCCAGGCCATCAAGCGGCAGGTCCACCTCCAGCCGTTTCATCTTGTTGACGGTTTTCAGAACATCGCCGAGGTGGATGAGATCTTTGTTGGCTGAGTTCGCCGTCAAGCCGCCCGTTTCAATCCGTTCCTGCCAGTAGCTTCGGAACTCCAGCATGTCGTCAGCGGTGATCTCGTTGATCGGCTTGTCGCCAACAACACTGACAAAATTCCGGACAGCTTTCTTGCGCGGGTTCTCCCACCGCCGTTTCTGGTCGTCGCTTTTGCCGAACGTCTTATCCTTGGCCAGCCCCCAATAGGCCTCCAATGCCTGTGTCACTTTCAGCGCCGGAGGTTTCTTGGTCCCCAGAACCGCTGCGGCATCTAATGGGTCGGGTGTCTGATTGCGATTGGCGATGACCTCAATCCGCTCCAGCAGACTGTCGATCGGCAGCTTCACCACGTGATCCAGCGGCAAATAGCGCACGCCTTTCGCCGCAGCCAAATCCTGGACGGCCTCATAATGCTTCTCCGCGTCAACGTCATGGCCGGACAACCGTGCTTTCCAAGCGGCAACCTGTTCGTTCCAGACCGCAGGAGCTTTCTCATCAGCCAGTCGCCTAGAATCCGTCTTCAGGCTGATCCAGATTTCTGACCGAGACTCAACTTGTTGAAACTCAACAGGTACACGGCGGCGCAAACACCACTGATTTCCCCTTTTGATCACAGACATAATGCACCCCGCTTTGGCCCTGCTGTGTCGCAGATTGTGTAGCAATTTCGGGGTGTTCGAATGGCCAATACACCATACAAAACACCCTTTAACAGGGTAAGTACGCGTAAAATATGAGCTTTCAAGGTTCGGTCGAATTTGGTCATGGCGGAGACGAAGGGATTCGAACCCTCGAGACCCTTCCGGGCCTACTCCCTTAGCAGGGGAGAGCAGTGACCTCACATGACCGCCTATGACCGGACAAAATGATCCGTAAAGTCAATGATATACTTGAGTTTTTTCGGCTATGGGCGTACATAAGCGGTCATGCGATCACAGTATGAGCTCTACCCCAATTCTACCCCCAATCCGCCAAGGGAAAGTTCCCAATGCCCAAGTTGAAGTTATCCGATGCGAAAATCAGAAGTCTCAAACCACCGGCGACAGGCCGCGTGGATTACTATGATGCGGACAGCGGCGGGAAACTGGTTTTGCGCGTCGGCACATCCGGCACCAAGGCGTGGTCGGTCGTCTTTCGTGTAGCCGGAGGCGGAGGGATCAGCGAAACCGGACGGTTGCTGCGCGACAAACAAAGGCGGGTCTCGCTCGGTGCATATCCGCTGATCTCGCTGGGGGATGCACGCAAAAAGGCGGCTGAGATTGTCGCCAATGCGGACCAAGGGATTGACCCGCGCGCAGCCCAACGGGCAGAGGTGGACGAACGCCTTGAAACGACCGTTGCTTCCTTGGCGGACCGTATGCTGGGCATGGAGAACCATGGTAGCGTCGAGAAATACCGTAAGTATTTCCATATGCACATTAACCCCCACATTGGCAGGAAGCCGATAAACGATCTTACCGTCGATGATGTTGACGACCTCCTTGCGCTGTTTGTTGATGCGGGCAAAGAGGGCACGGCACGCGAAGTCCGCAAAATGCTTCGCAAGCTTTTTGGGTGGGCAAAGAAGCGGCGCATCTTAGCTGACAATTTCATGGCCGACTATGAGCGGCGAGACATTGCATATCAGCCGCGAGATAGAGTGCTAAATTCAGACGAATTGAAGAAGGTCTGGAATGCTGCTGAAGCAATGAAATACCCCTACGGACCAGCTATCAAGCTGCTGATCCTTACGGGCCTTCGTAAAAGCGAAATCACCAAACTGACTTGGGACGAACTGGATCATGAAAACCAAGCGCTGCATCTAGGTTCGGAAAGATCGAAGACCCGCGTCCGTATCTTCGCTCCCCTGTCGGACATGGCTTGGGAAATACTCAAGGCCCAGCCGCGTGGGACGAAGGGGCCTCACGTGTTTTCCACGACCGATGGGCAATCACCCACTTTCCTAGACAAGAAAGCCCAAACAAATCTGCATAAGGCCGCTGGTTTCGGTGAGTTTTGGTTTCACGATTTGCGCCGCACACTTCGCACACGGCTGGCGATGTTGGGCGTTGATCGCGACATTGCTGAACGGATCATCAACCACAGCCAAGGCAAAGACCAATACGATCAGTATGGGTATCAGAAGGAACGGAAAGCTGCGCTGGACAAGTTTGCCGATCATTTGAAGGGATTGGTTGATGGACGGTAGATATGGGAAAGACAAGGACTTCCGAGAAGAAGCTGAATTTATCGCCACGCTTTTTCCCGTCGAAGGGGGTTTCAAAGGCGTGTCAGCAGACGATGTTTATTGCCTGTTAAAACTGATTGAACCCGAATTCTACAATGCAGAAGTCGGCTATGCCCGACGCTGGGCGACGGCCCAAAAGTATAAAGGGAAGCGGAAACCATTCGAAAAGAAGGGTTCTGCGTCAGGTGGGCAACTTGGCGAAGGCGTAGTGGTGGATCATCGCACCGACGGCGCAAAAAAAATGTGGGAGAACTTCGCTTTTACCGGCAGCGGTACTGCAACCCCACCACTTCGAAAAGAACAGGCTACTGACCCGAATTGGCGTCCTATGTCTCGTGATCCAATTCGTGCAATCAAACCCTTTCTCAAAAAGTTCGCTGACGATCATCAGTTTCCCGGTGGCCGTGACATGAGATTTTATGACACAGACGTATACAGGGAAGACGGCATCGAATTTACTGATGTAGATCATCTGACCTGTGCAAAGCGTCTCTGCATTTCGGTTTCTCAGTTCTTTTGGCCGCTTTATCGGCCAAGGCACTGGATGAAAGACTGACCGTTTTTCTGGCCCCGATGTTTGGGCACCCCTTTCAGTCTATCCCTTGGGCATCCGATCTTTAGCCGGGGATTACGCCCAATGACCGACCGCTTCTTATCGCCCAAAGCCACATCAGAAATGGTGTCTTATCCTGTGCGATCTATCCGGCGGATGGTGGTCGAAGGCAACTTTCCTAAACCAATCAGTTTGTCTGAAAAACGCATCGCTTACCTAGAAAGCGAAGTGAAATCTTGGATGGCCGAAAAGCTGAAAGCATCGGATAAACCCGTCCCCAATTCACTACAAAACGCATACGTAACCGAAAAATAGACCCGGCGGAAAATGGGACATTTCACCGGGTCCAAAAGTGAAAGGTTGCGTTATGAAAGGTAGCAACAATAACGAAAAAAATCAACCCCTTACAGGAACTCGGTTGCGGAATGCCTATGACTTCTTGAAGCATATTCATCCTGATCGCCCTTGGGTGATTTCGACGCTTGATCCGTCGAACAAGAACGCGATCCACACCGTGGTATTCCGTGATGACATCAAGGCAGGAAGCGGTGGCAAACACCTCAAAAGCAAGCATGACCTTGGTGCTTTCTTGGTCGAAAATGAGAACAAGAACGTCTATTTTCAGATCAACCCGGTCCGTAAGGATGCATATAATCTGGCATCAAAACCTTCTGCGGATCAGATTGAGGCAATGGAATGGTTACAGGTCGATGCTGACCCCCAGCCGGGTCAAACACCTGAAGAATGCAAGGAAGCAGTTCTGGACGAAATTAGGCGGGTCTGTGCCAGTCTGAAAATTGGTGATGTCTCACTGATCGTGGACAGCGGGAATGGCATCCAGTTCTTTATCAAGCTGACGAAACCGATCCCTATTGAGGGTAGCACGGCGGATGAACGGAAGGCCCACGCGATTGAACTGGGCGGATACAGCAAAGCCCTTGCCGCTATGTTGGGTGAAGATGTCGAAATCGTGGATGGCCGCGCCCGGTCCAAAGGTGATCATTGCCACAGTCCGGCACACATGATGCGGCTTCCGTTCACGGTGAATAATCCCGATGAAAAGAAGAAGGCCAAGGGTCGCGTCCGCGTGCCAACGGCGCTTCTTCAGCTGAAGGACATTGCCCATCCGTTCAGCTTGTTTCGCAAGGCCAAGACTGGGATCAAATTGCCGCCGAATTACAAAGGCCCAGCGTTCAATATGAACCGGCTTAAGTCTGCTGAATTGGCTTTCCCTGATCCTTCTGTCATCCAGAAAGCAGCACAGAAGACGAAGCGCGAAGATGACGCCCGCCTGATGCAGATCATTCTGGATGGGCGTGATCATGACCGGCCCAAGGAAAATGACGACAGCCGGTCATCTTGGGTGTTCGATGTCGCTTGCAACCTGCATCGACTTGGACTGAAGCCGACTGACATCGCGCTGTGCTTGCTGAACCCGGAATGGGCGATCAGCGAAAGTGTGTTGGAACAGAAAGACCCAAATACCTATGCAGCCCGACAAGTGGCCCGCGCGATTGAGCGGGTGGCTTGTGACGAATTGGCCGAACAAGAAACACGGGACGAAGAGCATTCTGGCACGCTGGAACTGATGAACGCTCGTTTCTATGTATTAGGCAATGAAGCCGGGAAGGCCCGTGTCATGCGCTGGGAGCAGAGCAAAACAGACCCCAGCCGAAACGTATCTCGTCTCCAAACCCATGAAGACTTCATCAAGAGCCTTCGGAACCAGTTTGTCGAAGATGTTCGAGAAATTCGTGGCAAGATGACCTCAACAAAGGTTCCGCTTGGTAAGTGGTGGCTGGATCACCCTGATCGGCCAAACTATGAGGCGACCACGTTCGATCCTATGGACGACAGCCCAATCATCACACGAAAGGGGATCGTCGGGGATGATGTCCACTACGTGAACCTGTGGCGGGGATTTCGGTTCGAACCAAAGCCGGGGAACTGGGGCCTTCTTCAGCACCACATGAAGGAACATGTTTGTGGTGGCTGCGACATTCAGTTCGACTACCTATTTAATTGGATCGCGGACACATTTCAAAACCGCGACCGGCCATCTGGCGCTGCTGTCGTAATGCGTGGCCGCAAAGGTTCTGGGAAGACCATCATCGGGAAGATCGTCAGTAAATTACTTGGGCAACATGGGTATACGATTACGAATGCATCCCACCTGACAGGCAACTTCAATGGGCATCTGGAAGACTGTCTGTTCCTCTTTGCGGATGAAGCCATCGCGCCGACCGATAGCAAGGCCGAAAGCATCCTGAAAACCTTGATCACCGGCGATGACATCGCGTTGGAAAAGAAAGGATTGGACCTGACACATGTGTCCAACTTCCTGTCCATCATGATGGCGTCGAACCACGACTTCGTTGTTCCGGCGACGGACGACGAACGGCGGTTTGCTGTCTTCGACGTGGCGCACAGCCTGCCGAAGTCGCAGGAAAAGCGATACTTTGATGACATGTTCAAACAACTGGACAGCGGCGGCTATGAGGCAATGCTGCATGACCTTTTGAGCCGTGACCTGACTGGCTTCCACACGCGCCACAGCATACCTGACACCAAGGGCCTTCAAGACCAGAAACTGGCCAACCTCACCCCGATTGATCGTTGGGTGTTGGGTGTTCTTCAGGAAGGGTATCTTCCCGGCCCGCGTCCCAAAAAGGTGGTGGACAGCCACGGCAATGCTGTCATGGCAACCAAACGCATTTTGGACAACGGTCGGGAAGTATTGGGACTGGTCGAAATTATCCGCGATGGAGTTCCAGCACTATCCAAAGAAAGCAACCAAATCATAACTGGGCTTCTGAGGAAAAACTGGGGGGCCATCGCCAAACAGGACAGCGGTGATCGCCGCGCATATTGGCTGTTCCCGCCACTGGCCGACATGCGGGTTGCTTTCGAAGATCGTTTTGGGCCGATGGATTGGAACTATCAGGACATTTGGATCAATGGTGAATACCGCGATCAGGATGACATGCCCTTCTGAATGAGAAGGTATGTGAAGCAAGCTGGCAATAGTGAAGGTAGTTGAAACCCACTACCTTCACACGTAACCATCTGTAAATATTCATAAAATCGGAAAAGTGAAGCAAGTGCAGCAACTGAAGGCCGCTTTTCGGTTTGTCATGGGCGGGAACACAAAAGCCCAGAAGAATGGGGAAACCAGCTGATTTCTGAAATTACTCTAATCTTTTTCAATATATACCTTCACTTACTTCACTTACTTCTCTTTGGTGTTAGGGTACTGTTTTAATTGGGCTTTTATGTGAAGGTAGGTGTGAAGCAAGTAGCCAAAAGTGAAGGTAGTTGGTCGTGTGTGTGCAAGTTTGCTTTTGGCCAATTCTCTAAATAGGTCATGTGTGCGTTTTCGCAGGCTGTAGCGATCCTGTCCCTTCCGCCGCTTTAAAAAGGACACAGATGCTGACCTATATACTTAAAATTTACACTGATCTGGGCTTGTTCCACCCCATAAATCTACCCCACCATTATAAGCCTTTGATTTTATTTATGGATCATTCCCCAACGTAGGGAAGGTCCGCCTTGGGCGACTGTTTTTCTGGCCCCGGTGATCAACGGCACTGGGTCGAATAATTTCGACCTATGACCAAGAAAACCCAAATCCAACTCGCTTACCGCGACCCAGACCAGTCCGGTGAACCATGGACTGTGACGGACACTGGCCGCGAACTGATCCGCAAGGATCGGTCGAACGGTGTCGCACAGGCTGTGATCGCAGGGCGGTTGGGGATGTCCAGTCGGACCTTCCGCGATGTCCTTGATCGTTGCGAAGCCACCCGTGCGGCCTATGACGAAGGCACCGGGCAGATGGAAACTGAATTGGTCAGCCTATTGATGGCACATGCCCGCGATGGTGATCGCACGTCCATCATCTTCGCTCTCAAGGCTTTGGCTGGGAAGCGTGAAGTCGGGCCAGCCCCTGACGCACCAGCACAGGCCAACCAGCCTAACATCACAATTCAAATTCCCCCGGCTATGTCCCAAGCCGATCTGAATGCCCTGACGGCTCAGATGAAGGACGTTTCACCCACCGATCCGAGCGTTGCAGCGCACGACGGGTCCAAGGACACCATCAATTCCAAGATTAGGAGAATTTCACGATGATCCATTCACCTGTCCCGAAAAAGCACTCACCGTTTGTCAATAGTTACCTATTTCGTCCGTATGACCTTGGGCAATTGTTTGAAGTCATCGAAGAAGATGGAAGCAGCACACCTGTCTTAATTCCGGGCACTTTCATCGACGGGCTTTGGCACGACGGCAGTCCTGTCTTGGACCCAGATCGCACATTTGAACCAATCGAAGACCCAGAATTCTATTGCCGCCAAGGATGTAACCCACCCGTGGAAGTGGCTGACACGCCATTTGCGGAGGAGTTCGGACAATGACTATCCCCAAAACTTCTTACCAAAAGCGACCACCACGTTCCGTAGACAGCGAACTGGAACATGCGGTTCGCCATTTTGACCGCGCCGTCGAATGTGCTGACGACGAAGTGCAGCTGTTCAAGATCAGACGCCAACTCTACATATTTTTGAAGGAAATCAGCCAATGACTATCACTCACGATCCTAACGATCCTGTCGGCCCCGGCGAAGCTGTTCTGAACGACCCTTCGCAATATGACGTGGCAACCCAGATCGACCGGAACACGGGCCACCCATACGTGAACAATCCCGGTGATCTTGGCCATGTGATTTGGGGGCCAATCTCACGCTACAAAAACGCGGGCACTGGTCAGCAGCTGTTTGGCCCAAAGCGAGTGGGCACCCCTATTTTCACCGGCGGCAAGTCCGCCTCAGGCGAACCGACCATCGCGAGGTAACCCTTATGCTGACCACTGAACCATCCATCGCGCCGACGAAGAAGGGTGCCCTTATCTTGGGCTTCCGATCCATGAACATCTGTTCGGTGGGTGGTCGGGGGTCGTCCAAGACGTTCACCTTCATGCTGGACGTGCTGGCCCACTGCGATGACTTTGGTGGTGATGCCAAGCCGCTGGTCATGCGCGGCGATTGGGCTGGCCTACTGGAACTACAGTCCGAACTCTTTGCCCTTTGCTGCAAGGCATATGGGCCGAACAACGTGAAGCGGAACAAGGCGGACGGCACCATCGTCCTGCCCGATGGTGCGGTCATCCAGTTTTCAAACATCGGCGATGACAGCAGCTACAATAAGCTGCAAGGTCGGACGTTCACCGGCCATTTTCTGGACGAATGCGGTGTCCTGTCGAAGACGGCATGGATGAACGCGAAGAAGGCCGAAAGTAACTTGCGAGTGCCACCGGGCAAGCGTGCGCACAAGCACAGGACCGCCAACCCCGGTGGTGCGGCCCACAGCATCCTTTGGAAAGAACATCTGTCGAAGGCCCCGTATTGGACACCTTATCAGACAGAGAACGGCGAATGGTGGGTGAACGCGCACAGCACGCTTCATGACAATCCGTTTATTGACCAGACAGCCTATATCGCCCAGATCAAGGCGTCGGTTGGCGGCGATCCCGCGATGACGGATGCATGGGTCTGGGGCAAGTGGCAGGCATTAGGCGGCGGCATGTTCGCGGATGTCTGGGATGAAAAGCTGCACATCCTTGCAGAAGCGCCGCCGCACTCTTTGGCGAACTATCGCTACCGGATTGGCTGCGACTGGGGTCAGGCAGCGCCGTCGGTCGGCATCCTGTTGGGCGAAACCCGGCGTGAAGTTCGATATGACAACGGTCTGTATCTGCCAGCTGGCACGATCATCGGCATTGATGAATGTGACACGGTGATCGACCGATCAGACTTGTCGAAAGGTGATGGGTCCAGTCCCGCTGCATGGGCTGAAAAGCTGAAATATATGGCGCTGCAGGACAATGAACTGCGGGCCTGTCCGCCTGTCATCCACGACGATGCGCGCGGCCTTGCCAGCGAAACCGTGATCCAACTTCTGCAGGAAGCGGGCATCCCTGCCCACAAGCCGCGCAAGAAAGATCGACCTGGCACTTGGGCCTTGCTGCGCCAGCTGCTGACCAATTCGAAGACGGGTGATGGCCCCGGCATCTTCTTCACGCCGAAATGCCAATACATCCTGAACACGATTGCTGAGGCCCCACGGTCCAGCACGAACCAGAACGACATCTGCAGCAAGTGGAACGAAGACCACGGACTGGATGCGCTGGGTTACGGCATTCGCGAACTCAAAACTCAAAAGGCACGCATCAGAAAGCTGCGTGGCAACTTCTAACGCCTCTCGAAAGGAACCTACCATGACGACCATTATGAAAGACCCTATTGACCAAGGCCGCGCCAGACAGGCCCGTCTGTCACCGAAACTACCTGAACCGATGCGAATGCCGCTGGCGACGCAGGAAGGTGCATTGAATGTCCACCGCGCAGCCCTTGAAGCTGGTGGGTCATTGGGCACCGCCATCATCGACACCGCTGTCCGGTCCTCGCAACACACCAAGGACGATTGGAACCGCATCCTGACCGCTATGTCCGCCGTGACACTGGAAGTGGGCAACAAGATAGCTGCTGGGCAAGTTCCGGTTCAGATCGTGCGCAAGGACGGCCAGAACTACGCGGTCGATGGTCGGTTCAC
Organism: Paracoccaceae bacterium; assembly: GCA_039975755.1. Taxonomy (GTDB): domain Bacteria; phylum Pseudomonadota; class Alphaproteobacteria; order Rhodobacterales; family Rhodobacteraceae; genus JABSSA01. The sequence goes on from JBDWGM010000062.1 coordinate 25,819, forward strand.
CGAACTGATGGAAGCCAGCCAGCCGGTCCTTGTCAAACGGCAAGAAGCCCACGACGCGAACGTGCGCCGGATCGCGTCGAACTTAGAGGCGATGGACACGCAGCTGAATGATGCCTTGGTCTGCAGTGACACGAAAGCCGATCCTGCGTTGCGCAGCGACGTTCGCAACCACCTGCGATCCAGCGAGAACCCGGCGGCGGTGGCCATGGAAGCGGCTCGCCTTGGTGACATGCAGTTCATCCAGACTGTGATGACCACCAGCCCAGCCCTGATGGGCCTGACACAAGCTGACGTGGATGCCGTCCGTGATCTTGCCAAGCGTGCCCGCAAACCTGAACTCTATGCTGCACGTGAAGCTGGGCAACAGGTCATGGACACGATGATCGGGTTATCGAAGGCCATCGACCAAAAGCGTCTGTCGATCAGTGGCTATCAGGCCGCTGACAAGCGGATGGCCGATGAAGCCTTGGCCGCGCTGCGTAAGCCCAAATCAAAGGATGAATAACAGTATCGCAGCGGGTGGGGTTTCCTTCATTGCCCCGCCACATGGCCCGCTGCTGATCCATAAGGGAACCCATGTCCCTTATGTGTCCGGCGTCGATGATGGTGCAGGTTTAGGCTTCCCGGCTGTCATCGACGCTCCTGTGCTTTAGGGCAGAATATCGAGCAGGGTTTCTTTAAGGTGCCAGACTTTGCCAAGTTCAGCCGTGTACAAGTCCGGATCGTTTTCATCTCGACCAGAATAAACACCGATCAGGTGGGGATCGCCCATTTTAAGCTGGAAACCAGTGGCGCTAGGCTGGCCGCTTAGGCCATCTTTGACAAGTACAGGTGAGCCTGACATGCCCGATTTTGTCTTACCATCTGCCAAAAAATAGCCAGCGCTGTGAGTAGTTTCCGGTTCTGATGCTATCGTCGCAGACTTGTAGATTGGAGAGTTGGTGCTCCGCGATAACTCAGTTTGCGGAAAGCCAACAATAAACAAGTCATTGGTGACCTCGAGAGGTTTTTGTGGGCTGCTGAGGCTATCCAAGTCCCACGTTTCCAAATCATAGCCTGCAGAACGATCTTTCAGCTGGTCGGAAATGTCGATGGCAGCCACATCAGAACGTAACGTTTCGTTCCAAAGTATGACCACATCATCTGTCATTAGCTTCATGGTCATCCCCATAGTTTGTAGCTGCCGTTCACCATTCGCTGTCGTGGATATGGGCTTTGTGAGCCAGCAGTGGACCTTGTACATGCCGGGGAGACCCGCCGAAGGGTGGTGCGGTTTGTCATTTGCAACCAACCGGCCCTTCAGAACGTGGTAGTTTGAGATCAGATAAGTCCGGCCTCCCTTTTGGCCGAACCAGCATGTGCCTGAAGTTAGAAACGCTTGCGTCTCAAGAACATAAGTCTCTATTCTTGCCGTCCGTAGTGAATTTAGGTTCAAATCATCCCCATTCTTTTGATTACTTGTGCCGAGCCAAAAACATCGCATTGGGCGCAAGTCGTGAGTCTTTCGCCGAGTCATGTGTTCAGCACCCTTAAGTATTGCAGAAATACCACAAAACTTCTACCCCCAAGCGTACCCCAGCATCTGATTTGCGCTTCTTTTCGGGTTCGCCGCCTTTGAGCGACTATCTGATTAACCCATTGATTTTAATGTGTTTGGGTGGCGGAGACGAAGGGATTCGAACCCTCGAGACCCTTCCGGGCCTACTCCCTTAGCAGGGGAGCGCCTTCGACCACTCGGCCACGTCTCCGCTGACCTGAATAGGGTTCGCGCGGGTGATTCACAAGTATCTTTTTTCCGACAGGACTGATTGGTTGTTGGACGCTATTTTTCAACTACCGGCGTAGTCTCCTGTTCTTGTTTCGATGAATTATGGATTGTCTCGCTCACAGACGTTAACAGTCCGATGCTCAGACAGTGACTGTACTGAAACCATTCGCACAAGCTGCTGATTGTTATAAGGTTCTCAGGAACCATCGAAACGTGAGCGAAAGTAGGAACCAAGATGCGTGCGATCCGTGTGAGCGGTCCAAACGATGCGAAATGCCAATCCGTTGCGTTACGCGATGTGAAAGCGGGTGAGGTTCTCGTCCGGGTGCGTGCAACAGGGATATGTGGGACGGATTTGGAAATACTCGATGGATCGATGCCTTATTACACGCGGGGGCTGGCTTTTTATCCGGTCACACCAGGCCATGAATGGGCGGGGCAGATTGAGGTGATAGGAACAGATGTCACAGGATTTGAAATCGGCGATCACGTTGTTGGAGAATGTAGCATTGGGTGTGGAGCGTGCACACGATGCGTAACGGGGGCGTATCATCGGTGCTTGTCGCGAACAGAAACGGGGATTTTGAACCGGGACGGCGGGTTTGCGGAATATTTGATCTTTCCGGCACGATATTTGCATCGCATCGACGACAGTATTGATATACGCGCTGCGGCATTGGTTGAACCGACCGCGGTGGCTGCAAACGGTTTGAAACTGGGTCTTCTATCTGAGCAGGATAACCTTGCAATCTATGGTGACGGGCCAATTGGATTGTTGGTGTTGCTGGTCGCGAGAGCGTTTGGGGCACGGAAAATTGTCGTGGTTGGTGCCCATACTGAACGATTGAAACGTGCCGCTCGATTGGGGGCAGATGCAGTAATCGACGCCCGTTCTCAAGATGTTACGCTTGCTTTGCAAGCACAATTCGAAGGGGCTTTGCCGGACCTTGCAGTGGAAGCGACCGGGCAGCCGGACGCAGCTGGTGCCGCTATAAGCAACGTGTCCCCTGGTGGTAGGGTGGTTTTGCAGGGGTTGTTTGCAGGTCGAAAATTGAGCGAATTCGATCTTGATCAAGTCGTCGTAAATGATCTGTCCATTAAGGGCGCATTGGGCAGTCCTAATATCTGGCCCGAAGTCATCAACATGATTGAACAGGGGCAGGTCGACCCACTTTTAATCGTGACACATGAATTGCCGCTGGATCGGTTTTTGGACGGGGTTGAGCTGGCGAAATCGCGTCAGGGGATCAAAGTCTTGATCACGCAACCCGACGAACCTTTGAGGCGTGGCTGAAAGCACCGCATTGCCTTGTCCAGCGAGAAGGGCGTGGAAATGGATGAAACTGTCAAGCCACTCTGCGGCCTTTCGGCCTCGTGTCCGGGACTTAAACGCAGGCGAAACCTGAGACCATTACATCCGGTGATCCCAAAGGGTATTAAGCCTGTAAGGCTTTGACTCCCACATCCCCTTCGGCTTGCGCCTTGATCGCAAGGGCAGCTGCGTGCGCGCCTGCTGCGGTCGTGTAATATGGGATTTTGTCGTAAAGCGCGATCGAACGGATGGATTTAGAATCCTCAACCGCTTGCGCGCCTTCGGTGGTGTTGATCACCAACTGCACACCACCATCTTTCATCGTATCGGTAACGTCTGGACGACCTTCATAGACTTTGTTGACCGGGTCGCAGGCGATGCCAGCCTCGGTTAACCATGCAACCGTGCCGCGCGTGGCGATCAGCGTGAAACCCTGATCCACCAAAGTGCGCGCGGCTTCGACCATTTGTGCTGTCTTGTCGTCATCTCGGATGGACAGGAAGGCACAGCCTTCGGACGGCAGGATTGTACCAGCCCCAAGCTGCGCTTTCAGGAAGGCCCGTGGGAAATCCCGATCCCAGCCCATGACTTCGCCGGTTGAGCGCATTTCGGGCCCCAAAATCGTGTCGACACCGGGGAACCGTGCAAACGGCAGAACGGCCTCTTTCACTGAGAACCAAGGCATGTTGGGATCGGCCAATGTCATCGGGTTGGCCAAAGGCAACACATCGTCATACCCGACGTCTTTATAAGCCGGACGTTTGGGGAAGTTGGAAAGCGGTTCCCCGGCCATGACTCGAGCGGCGATGGCGGCGATTGCACTGTCCGTTGATTTCGCCACAAATGGAACCGTACGGGATGCGCGAGGATTGACTTCGATCAGATAGATGTCGCCGTCCTTGATCGCAAATTGGACGTTCATCAGGCCTTTGACATTCAGCGCCTTTGCAAGCTCAACAGTCTGGCGTTGAACCTCGGAAATTAAGTCATCTGACAAGGAATATGGCGGGAGCGAACAGGCACTGTCACCAGAGTGAACGCCAGCTTCTTCGATGTGCTGCATGATACCCGAAACATGTACGTCTGTGCCATCCGCAAGCGCATCAACGTCCAGTTCAACAGCGCCGGACAAATAGCTGTCCAACAAAACCGGACTATCGCCGGACACAACGACCGCTTCTGAGATGTATCGTTCAAGACTGGCCTGATCGCGTACGATTTCCATCGCACGTCCGCCCAAAACATATGACGGACGGATCACCAGCGGAAAGCCGATGTCGTTTGCGATTGCCAATGCCTCTTCGTCGGAATGTGCGATGCCGTTGCGAGGCTGTTTCAAGCCAAGGTCGATGACCAGTTGTTTAAACCGTTCGCGGTCTTCAGCCAGGTCAATTGCATCCGGAGTTGTCCCAAGGATTGGAATACCAGCCGCTTCGAGGTCATTGGCCAATTTCAATGGGGTTTGCCCACCAAACTGAACGATGACACCGTGCAAAGTGCCATTCTCCTGCTCTTTGGTCAGAATTTCCATGACATGCTCAAACGTCAGCGGTTCAAAATATAGACGATCTGATGTGTCGTAATCGGTCGAGACTGTCTCGGGATTGCAATTGATCATGATGGTTTCATAACCGGCGTCCGACAGCGCGAAACATGCGTGACAGCAGCAATAGTCAAATTCGATACCTTGTCCGATGCGGTTTGGACCACCGCCGAGGATGACGACCTTTTTGGCGTCAGACGGACGGGCTTCGCATTCGGGGGTGCCAAACATTGGCGCTTCGTAAGTGGAATACATGTAGGGCGTTTGCGCTTCAAATTCTGCGGCACATGTGTCGATGCGCTTGAACTGTGCAATGACACTCAATGCAACACGCGCGGCGCGCACGTCGACTTCGGCTGTTTTTGTCAAATGCGCAAGGCGCGCATCGGTAAAGCCAAGCATTTTGAGTGCGCGCATACCTTCTGCATCCTGCGGCAGGCCCGATGCTTCTACGTCTTGTTCTGCTTCGATGATTTCGCGAATGCGAGACAGGAACCATGGATCAAACTTGGTTACGCCATGAATGTCGTCGTCCGACAATCCTTCGCGCATGGCTTGAGCAATCACACGCAAGCGATCGGGCGTCTGGCGTGCCAATGCGCGCGTTATCGCGGCCTTACCTGTTGCGGGATCATCCGCGCCAGGAATATCAATCTCGTCAAAACCGGTTAATCCCGTCTCAAGTGAGGTCAGGGCCTTTTGTAACGACTCGTGGATCGTACGCCCAATTGCCATGGCTTCGCCCACGGATTTCATCGCTGTCGACAAATGAGGTTCAGACCCCGAGAATTTCTCGAATGCAAAGCGTGGAATCTTTGTGACGACATAGTCGATTGTCGGCTCAAAACTGGCGGGTGTCACTTTGGTAATGTCGTTGTCTAATTCGTCGAGCGTGAAGCCAACCGCGAGCTTTGCCGCGATTTTAGCGATTGGAAAGCCCGTCGCTTTTGAGGCCAACGCAGATGAACGCGAAACACGCGGGTTCATTTCGATCACGACCATTCGGCCATCGTCTGGATTTACAGCCCATTGGACATTTGACCCGCCGGTTTCCACACCGATTTCGCGCAGAACGGCAATCGATGCGGACCGCATCATTTGGTATTCTTTGTCGGTCAACGTCAGGGCAGGGGCCACGGTGATACTGTCGCCTGTGTGCACGCCCATCGGGTCAACATTTTCGATGGAACACACGATGATTGCGTTGTCAGCCGTGTCACGCACGACTTCCATTTCGTATTCTTTCCAACCCAACAGGCTTTCATCAACAAGAATCTGGCCCACAGGTGATGCATCCATACCAGAGCGGCAGAAATGGATGTAATCTTCGCGGTTATACGCAACACCACCGCCAGTTCCGCCCAATGTGAAGGCGGGGCGAATAATGGCAGGCAGGCCAATTTCATCCAGCGCGTCCAGTGCGTTCTGTACGCCAGCGTCCAGATCACCATCCGGAGCGGTTACAATCGTGGCTTTGGGGTTCTCAAGGCCGATGCGGTCCATCGCTTCGCGGAACAGTTTGCGGTCCTCGGCCATTTCGATCGCATCGCGTTTGGCACCGATCATTTCGACATTATGTTCGGCAAGAACACCCATTTCCTCAAGCGCGAGGGCTGTGTTCAATCCTGTTTGTCCGCCCATCGTCGGCAGCAGCGCGTCTGGTTTTTCTTTTGCGATGATCTTGGCAACAACGTCCGGCGTAATTGGCTCGATGTAAGTCGCGTCGGCAAGGCCGGGGTCCGTCATGATGGTCGCCGGGTTAGAGTTGACCAAGATGACGCGATAGCCTTCTTCGCGCAGTGCCTTACAGGCTTGCGCACCAGAATAGTCAAACTCGCAGGCTTGCCCAATAATAATGGGGCCTGCGCCGATGATCATTATGGACTTGATATCGGTTCTTTTTGGCATTTCAGGACCCCCGGCAAACAAATTGTCCGCGTTATAGGCTTGATGCGCGCGGGCGCAAGGGGGCAGTGCGGTTTATTGCAGGTAACGCGCCCGAATAATCAGATAGATTGTCCAGTTGATGATAAAGGCCATGATCAAAAACCCGAATGTCGCGTATGCCAGGGCGATCATTGACCCCATGGTCAAAAAAATTGCGGCAAATACAACGATTGATAGCAGCTGGCAGATTGCTTGGAGCCGCATGGCAAAGGGAGCGTCGTTACCATAGTTTCGCCAAGATGAACTCGACCGTTTGATTTTTTTTTCTGGCATGAATGAAAGTCCAATGCTGCAGAACGCACCCCCGGCGTGCCAAAGGGCGTACATGATCATTGCAATCAACGCGGTTTGAAAAACAATCCAACTGGCCAAGGTTATGCAAGCGCAGCAAAAGGCGGCAACGATCAAGTAGTCGTCGCTGCGACCTTCGAGGAAGTTCATGCGACCAGTCACAAGTTGAAAAATGCGAATGAGTATATCGACCCCGATGGCCAGCGCGAACGGATCAAGATTGTGAGGAACAGGATAGTCTTGCGCAGCAAGAAACACTGAAAAGACAACAGTGACGCGGGCCCATGACTGCAAAGGTATTGGGGGCACATTGCGCCATGTGTTCAACCATTCCATCCAGCGAGTATGAGCGATAAATCTGGCGGACTTTCGACGCAAATCAGGTTTGTTTTGGTGCAAAGCCGGACAAGGTTTTTCCAAATTCGGCAAATCTCGAAACTGATTGTCAACACATACCCCCTATTTGTTCCTTGTGTGTTCCGCAAGTCCAGTAAGGCTGCAATGGTGTGTCAGGTGAATAACCTTTGGTTTGTTGTAATCAGTTTTTTGTTTGCGAGTGCGGTCTCTGGCTTTGCCGGATCGCAATCGCTTTTTGGTCATCAAGTGTTGGGGCAAAGCTCTGGCGCATTGATACCCGTCGGCGCGCCCGGTGCGGAGGATGTTGAAGCTCCGCGCCGGGCAAGTCTTTTTATCGGCCGCGATGACAACAGCTTGTTTGCAGGTGTGCCGCTGCGAAATTCGAACCTTGATTTAGGTTCTGGTCTGCCCACGGTGTTGACGGGCAGCGGGGTTGTCGGGCTGCGAAATCTAATTGCGCGGGCGGAAGCTGGGCGCGCAGGGTATGATGCGGTTCAACACGGCGCTCGGATAAAACCACGTAAGCGTCCAACAAACATGACCATCGCAGAGATCTACCAATGGATAAAGGATACGCCGGGCCAACCTCATGCCATTGGTCGGTATCAAATGATTCCCGCGACCTTGCGGTCTTTGGTCAAACGCGCGGGTGTTAAAACGTCAGCACGCTTTACGCCGGCATTGCAGGATAAGTTGTCGAATTTCCTTCTTGAGGACGCCGGAATAATGGCCTTCACCAGTGGCGCGATGAGCAGGAAAACATTCATGAACAATTTGGCCAAGATTTGGGCCGGGCTTCCAAATTCGTCGGGCCGATCCCATTATGAAGGGTATGCTGGCAACAAAGCGGTCATCAGCTGGACAAGGTTTGAAGCTGAAATAAAACGCATCTTTCCCAGCTAGGATGCGCAAATTTCGGCGTCTTCTTTATTCAGCAGCCTCTGTGCGACGGATCGGCGTTTTGTCGTACAGGTAGTCGCGTGACAAAGGAACAGTATCGCGTTTATGCGCCAGTTGAAGGTGGTAAACCGCCTGATGCTGTTCTTCGAACGATATGATGCAAACTGTCAGATAATATCTGAACATGCGCACAAAACGGTCATCGTACATTTTGCGTACGGATTCTTTTTCCGCTTCGAAACGTTCCAGCCAAATCCGGATGGTCTTTGCATAATGAAGACGCCAGATTTCAATGTCAGATTGCCATAGCCCGGATTGTTCCAGCGGTGATGCAACTTCGGAAAGCGAAGGCACGTACCCGCCGGGGAAGATGTATTTATGTATCCAAGGGCTGTGCGCGATGGGAGGACCGGAGCGGCCTATCGTGTGGATCAACGCGATTCCTTCGGGATCCAGAAGATCGGCGACAGTCTGGAAATAGGTCGCATAATTGGGAACGCCAACATGTTCGAACATACCCACGGATACGATGCGATCAAACGGACCTTTTGTGTGCCGGTAATCCTGTAACTTAAAGCGGACCAAGTTGGACAGGCCTTCGGCTTCGGCGCGGGCATTTGCGGTGGCCAGCTGATTTTCGGAAAGTGTAACGCCAGTGACATCCGCGCGGTAATCACGTGCCAAAGTCAGCGCCATGCCACCCCAGCCGCACCCGATATCCAGCACGCGCATGCCCGGTTCTATCATGAGTTTTGCTGCAATATGCGCCTTCTTGGCGGCTTGAGCTTCTTCCAGCGACATGTCGGGCCGCGCGAAATAAGCGCAGCTGTATTGCATATCGTCGTCTAGAAAGAGCTTATAGAGATCATCGGAGATGTCGTAGTGGTGCGCAACATTCGAACGTGACGCGCTTGGTGCGTTCTTCTGTAAAAAACGTCGAATATGAAACCGCGCACGATGGCTGGCACGGACCCAACTGGGCATTGTCCCGGCCGCCCGGTTTTGGATGATGATCTGCATCAACTCAAGCAAGGTGGTGTCCCGCAGGACGATATCACCGTCCATGTATCCTTCGCCCAGTGCGAGTTCAGGATTGAGAATAAGATGCCGCAAAGCTGTTTCGCTTTTGATCTCTATCTGTGCTGATTTTCCAGAATCCGGTCCATAGTCACGGGTCATTCCATCAGGAAGCGTGACCGACAGGCGATCCTTCGTCATCATCCCAGTCAGAAACCGGTCTAAAAGTTTATCCCACATATTTCCCCCGAAGCGACCTACGCGTTCGCATTGTTAACAAAAATGTGCCGATGAAAATGGTTGCTCGTCAAGTGTGCCCGGTTGTTGATCGCAGAAATGTGCGGACGGTTGCTTCGAATTCACGGGGCTTTTCTGCGTGGAGCCAATGACCCGCATTGGGTATTTTTGCAAAATGTGCGTTTTGGAAAAGTGCACGAATTGTCCCGCGATCTTGAGATTTGACATAGTCGCTGTTTCCGCCAGACAAGAACAATGTCGTGCCAAAATACGTGCCGCTTATTTCTGGAAATGACAATATATGTGCCATGTTGTTGGCCAAGCCATCCAGATTCAAACGCCATGATTTGGTTTGTACGTCCAGAGATTGCGTAAAAAAGCTTTGCAATGCCGGCTCAACGCCAAGTGCACCCAACTGGGCTTCTGCATCGGAACGGCGGTCAACTTTTGTTAGATCGACGGCGCGCATGGCCTCGATAAATTGTATCTGAGAATGCGTGTATTCCACAGGGGCGATATCAGCAGATATCAGGCGATTGACGCAATCGGGTTCGGTCAGCGCGAATGTCATTGCTGCTTTGCCACCCATAGAATGGCCTAACACGTCCACTGGTCGATCCAGATGATGGACGACTTCGGCCAAATCTGCCGCTAGATCGGTATAGGTATGGCTGTCGTGCCAAGCGCTTTGTCCGTGATTGCGCATATCAACGGTGACAACGGCGCGTTCGTCGGACAATCGTTTGGCGATAACGCCCCAATTACGGCCTGAACCATACAGCCCATGGGCAATAAGAAGAACGGGGCCGGGAGCATTTTCATTGAATATTTGAAAATTCAGCATGGATAGGACGTAACCCGCAGAACGCAAAGACACCAGAGGGATTGAGGCCCGCTGAGCAAGGCATTAGAGTACGTCGGATGACATCATTTGAAGACATAGCGGAAAGAACCGGGCGGATGGGCAATGCGATTGGCAAAGCCTATGGTTTCAAAGCGCGTGACCTGAACACAGCGTTACGACGGGCCGGGCGACGTTTGCCCAATTCCGTTCGGTTGCAATTATCTCCGGTGCAGCAAGCTGAGGCATTTGGTGGCAATCCGAAACTGCTACGGCGCGTAGATTTGGCTGTGATAGATTCTGCCGAGACGGCTTTGAATAGACATTTAAAGACGGTGGACCGATCAGCAGCCCGGCGTAATTCGTTTGTGCGGTGGGTCGCCAGTATTGTGTTTTACGTTCTTATCGTCTTTGGGACGCTTGGGCTTTGGCTTGCCTTAACGGGACGGCTTTTCACCTGAGGTCGCGTTTGCGAATTGCGGAATATGCCCGCCGGCTTTTTTGAACAAGTGGTCCGAGGGCAGTCAGCATGACCGATCAATACGAAGAGAAATTGGTAGAATATTGGTTTGGGTCTGATGCAGCGCATGACCTGTCGCATATTCGGCGTGTCTGGAAAAACGCGATGACCATCGTTACCGAGGACGGATTAAATGTGGATCGAGATATTCTTCGGGCGGCTGTGGTCTTTCACGACTTGGTAAACTTGCCCAAGGATGATCCTGATCGGTCATTGGCGTCGCAAAAGTCTGCGGATGCGACGATGCCTATATTGCGCGAAATGGGATTTGACGACGCCAAGTTGCCTGACGTCGCACACGCAATCGCTGCGCATTCTTTTTCCGCAGGCATTCCGCCGCGCAGCTTAGAGGCGCGGGTTTTGCGGGATGCAGATCGGTTAGATGCGTTGGGTGCCATCGGATTGGCGCGGATGCTCTATGTCGGGGCTGCGTTGGGGCGTCCTTTATATGACCCAGATGACCCTATGGCGGCGCGACGCCCCTTTGATGATCAGGCTTGGGCCATCGATCATTTCGAAACAAAGCTGTTCGGTCTGGTGGATGGGATGCTGACACGCACGGGCAAAGAGCTGGCAAGGGAACGAACAAGCTTTTTGCGAGATTTCCGCGAAAAACTGTTGAACGAGGTGTGACGCCGCGTAACTTTGAACGTCGTTCAGAAAAATGTTGAACGACGTTCATTATTCGATATATCATTCTCCATGAACGATGTTCACGAATGGAGAGCGAGATGTTTGGAACGATAAGAACACTGATATTGGGTGCCAATGCACGCGCCGAAGAACAATTCAGAGATATCTATTCGATTGAATTGATCGAGCAGAAAATTCGCGAGGCTCAATCTGGGTTAAAGGCCGCAAAAGTCAGCTTGGCTGGACTAATTCAAAGACAGCGTCGCGAGGCAGATCACGTTGCCAGATTAGATGCGCGTGTCAGCGATATGGAAATGCGTGTGCGTGATGCCCTGAAAGCAGACAAAGAAGCGTTGGCCAAAGAAGGCGCGACGGCCATCGCGCAGATGGAAAACGAGCTGAACATGCGACGGGAAACGCTGCGCAGACTAGAAACGCGCGTCCTGCGGTTGGAAAGCTCTGTCGAGAAGGCGCACCGCCGGATGGAGGACCTTAAACAGGGGGCTATTGCTGCGCGCGCTCTGAGACGCGAGCAGGAAATGCAGGTTCGACTTGGTCACACAAGCGACGGCATGGGAGGCGCAATGGAAGAAGCTGAATCTTTGATCGGGCGGGTCATGGGGGCGGACGATCCTTTTGAGAAATCCGAAATCCTGCGAGACATCGAGCAGGGGTTAAGCCACGAAAATTTAGAAGATCGTATGTCAGATGCGGGCTTTGGGGGCAAAACGCGTACGACAGCAGACGATATTCTGGCGCGCTTGAAATAATTCAAAGAAAACAAGGAGAATTGATATGTTTGGTAACCAAAACGACAACACAGTGATTATCATGATTAACGTTGCAGGTGTTCTGATCGCCTATGGCCTATTGGGGCTGAGCCTGTACTTAAGCACCGAAGTACCATTGTCGACAAAAGGGTACTGGGGCATGGGCATTCTATTGCTGACATTGTCACTGATCAACGTGGTTAAGTACCGCTTTGACTGGCAAAGCCAATCTGATCGCATTCGACAGATTGAATCTGCCAAGCACGAAAAGCTCTTGGAAGAATATGTAAGTGACGTAAAATAATCGTCTTACATACCGCAAGGGCCGGGGATTTCCCCGGCCTTTTTTATGCGGGTATATTGAAGGGAGTAATGATCTGAACATCACTGTTTAGAAATTCAGATTGTGTAACTGCCAACCCGTGATGCGCTGCAAGTGCGTGAAAAACATGGCGCATATCTGTCTGAAGGTCATGGTTCAGCAAAAAGTCGATACGCCCCTTTTGCAACAGGGATCGGTTATCAGAATCCAGATCATGCGCTATAAATGTAAGATCCGTGTACCCCCGTTCATCAAGATGCTTGAGGATAGCATCATTGCCGCCACCCATTGAATAAACGGCAACCGGATCATGGATCGCACCTAAAGTCGCCGCCAGAGTCAAAGTTGTGGCACTGGACAATCCCGCCCCACCGCTGAAATCTGCGACGCTCAGATCTGGTCGGGAAATTGCGAGTGTTTCACAGAAATGCGCGTACCGTTCTGCTTCGCCGTGGAATTCGGTTTGGCTGCGGGTGGTCAAAACGGTCCCGCCACCTGTGCGAACAGTTTTGGCCAATAAATAAGCCGCCGTCCGCCCTGCGTTTGCATTGTCCAACCCAATGTAATTTGATCGGTGCGCATGCGGTAAATCTGTGACCAACGTGACCACCGGAATGCCAGCGACGACCAATTGTTGTACGGCGTCTGTCACGATTGGGGTGTCACGGACCTTTAGACAAACCCCATGACTTCCGCGTTTGCCAATGCGTCTGAGCATAGTGACCGTGTCGGTATCCGAAAATCGCTCGTGAAATGTGAAACGAGGGCGAAACACACCGCTACCAATGGTCGGCAAAACCGCTTCGGTCGCGGTTCTGATCTCATTTGTAAATCGGGCAGGGGCTTCGGCCACAATGTCAACGAATAGGCGACGCCCTCGCGCTGACATTTGGTCCTCTTGTGCGCGAAGTTCTTGAATAGCCGCCCGAACGCGATTGCGGGTTTGTGGACTTACATTGGGACGCTTGTTCAACACGCGATCGACGGTCGCGGTGCTAATACAAGCTTGCCGGGCAATTTCTTTGATTGGAAAGCGATGAGTCATTTGATGTATTATTGATGTATTTTTGACCTCCGATCAATGTTTCCGATGATAAGGTTTTGCAAAAGGGAGGATGACCGATGGATGTGAGAACAGCTGCGCCTGCTGGATTTTATGCAGAAGATGACTGTGATGTAGAAGACTTTAAAACCCTTGTCGCGTCGCAAGTTGCCTCAACCGACGTGCCAAATGCGGCGCGAATTGAACGTAATGTCCCGATCTATGATGTGGACGACTTTCGTGGGGGACTAGAGCACACCGACACACGCGATGGCCTGATGGCCGAGTGGGCGCGTATTTTAATGTCCGGCGCGGGCGTTTTTGTATTGAAGGCCGCGTTTGCTGACACAACCTGCATAGATCAAGCGACGCAGGCATATAACGAGATCATCCAAAAAGAAAAGCAAGGTGCGGGAACAGCCGCAGATCATTTCGCACCAGCTGGCAGCAATGATCGGATTTGGAATTCGTTGCAAAAGTTATGTACAGAGGCACCGGAAACGTTTGTCCGCTATTTTGCGAATCCCGCCATTGATGCCGCGTGCGAGGCGTGGTTGGGGCCGAATTACCAAATGACGGCGCAGGTCAACCTTGTGCGTCCAGGGGGACAAGCACAAGAAGCGCACCGGGATTACCATCTTGGGTTCCAAACTGCCGAAAAAAGCGCGCAATACCCGGTTCATGTTCACGATCTGTCGCCTTTAATGACATTACAGGGCGGGATTGCGCATTGTGACATGTCTGTTGAAGGCGGGCCGACCAAGCTTCTTCCTTTTTCGCAGTTGTATCGTCCGGGATATGCAGCATGGCGTCGTCCCGATTTCAGGGCGGTTTTCGAAGAGCATTATGTGCAATTGTCTTCGGAGAAAGGGGATGCCATTTTTTTTAATCCCGCATTATTTCACGCAGCCGGTGAAAACCGAAGCAAGGACATCGATCGCATGGTCAATTTGATGCAAATCTCGTCTGCGTTTGGACGATCCTTAGAGAACATTGACCGAATTGGCATGTGTAAGACAGCCTTTTCACATTTGGTGAGAACGTGGTCATCAATGAGCACTGCAGAATTCAATGCGATTTTGGCCTCTACTGCAGAAGGGTATCCGTTTCCAACAAATCTGGATACGGATCCACCGGTTGGAGGGCTGGCACCCAAGTCGCAAAAAGAGCTGTTGAAGGAGGCGGTGCAAGAAGGGGCTGATGCAAATACGTTTTTTGCCAAGCTTGATGCCTTGTTGCAGCGTCAAAAGGCGTGAGCACGCGTTTGGATGACCCATTAAAAAAGGCCGCATATACGCGGCCTTTTCCATACGAATTTTCATTCTGAAATCAGAGGTCAGGATAAAGCGGGAATTGGGCGCATAGTGCCGCGACTTCTGCTTTGACTTCGGCCTCGACGGCAGCATTGCCATCTTCGCCATTGGTGGCCAGTCCGTCGACCACGCGATTGATCCAATCTGCGATCTGGCGGAATTCGGTTTCACCAAATCCGCGTGTCGTGCCCGCAGGTGACCCAAGGCGGATGCCGCTGGTTATGGTTGGTTTTTCCGTATCGAATGGAACACCGTTCTTGTTGCACGTGATATGAGCCCGGCCCAACGCTTTTTCAGTTGCGTTGCCTTTGACACCTTTGGGACGCAGATCAACCAGCATCAAATGACTGTCCGTACCACCGGTCACAATATCAAGCCCGCCTTTGATCAACTGATCTGCCAAAGCTTGAGCGTTCTTGATAACCTGCTCTTGGTACATTTTAAACGACGGCTCAAGCGCTTCGCCAAACGCGACGGCTTTGGCGGCGATGACGTGCATTAACGGGCCACCTTGAATGCCGGGGAAGATCGCGGAATTGACCTTTTTGGATATCGCTTCGTCGTTGGTCAGGATCATGCCGCCGCGTGGACCGCGTAGGGTTTTGTGTGTGGTCGTGGTGACAACATGGCAATGCGGAAATGGTGATGGATAAACGCCCGCCGCAATCAAACCTGCGACGTGCGCCACATCGGCCAACAAATATGCGCCAACCTTGTCTGCGATTGCGCGGAATTTTGCGAAATCGATCTGACGCGGAATCGCAGAGCCGCCGACGATGATCATGGCTGGCTTGTGTTCCTCAGCAAGGGCCGCGACTTGATCATAGTCAACGTCCAACGTGTCTTTGCGCACGCCATATTGAACGGCATTGAACCACTTGCCTGATTGATTAGGCTTTGCCCCGTGTGTCAGGTGGCCACCTGCATCAAGGCTCATTCCCAGAATGGTTGCACCAGGTGTCAACAACGCCTGAAAGACACCTTGGTTTGCTTGGCTGCCTGAATTTGGCTGCACATTGGCAAAGTCGCACCCAAACAATTGTTTGGCACGATCGATGGCAAGCGTTTCCGCGACATCGACATATTGGCAACCGCCATAATATCTGCGACCCGGATAGCCTTCGGCGTATTTGTTCGTCAGGACGGACCCTTGCGCCTCAAGCACTGCGGCCGAGACAATATTTTCCGAGGCGATCAACTCGATTTCATCGCGTTGGCGGCCTAATTCGTTGCGCATAGCGCCAAATAGTTCTGGATCACGGTCTTCGATTTTTTGGGTAAAGAAGCCAGGGCTGCGGTGTGGTGCGTTCATCGGGGTCTCCTTTGCGACTCAGAGAGCGGATTGGCGTGTTTCGTATAGGAAACAGAGCCGGTCGAAAACCCGATAAATAGGGGTATTGCGCAGGTTTTTACCGGGTCTCTGGTGCTTTGTCGGGAGATATGTTTCTGTCACGCGACTTTGACGACGATAGGAAACCTTTGCCATGGCATTGAAAATTGCCTTTACGGCCAGTCGCACCCCAGTGGCGCAAACGGCGCGGGCTGCTCTTATCGGTCGTTATGGGGATGTGCGTATGGAAGATGCGGACGTCATCGTCGCGTTGGGTGGCGACGGTTTTATGTTGCAGACGTTGCACGGAACGCAGCATTTGCCAGCTTCGGTTTATGGGATGAATCGGGGAACCATCGGCTTTCTGATGAACGAATATTCGGAAAGCGATCTGGTCGAACGACTGGAAACGGCAGAAGAAGCAGAGATCAATCCGCTGTCGATGACCGCGTCGTGCGTCAACGGCGCCGAACATGACGCACTGGCCATTAACGAAGTGTCCTTGCTGCGCGCAGGTCCGCAGGCAGCCAAATTACGCATTACGGTGGACGAACGCCTAAGGATGGATGAATTGGTGTGCGATGGCGCGTTGGTGGCGACACCTGCGGGTTCAACAGCTTACAATTATTCTGCACACGGCCCGGTTTTGCCAATTGGATCAGACGTTTTGGCGATGACAGCGGTTGCTGCTTTTCGACCCCGGCGTTGGCGCGGCGCTTTGTTGCCAAAGACTGCGACAGTACGATTTGATGTGCTTGAACCAGAAAAGCGGCCCGTTATGGCCGAAGCCGACAGTCGTGCCGTGCATGATGTGGTTTCAGTCGTGATCCGGTCAGAACCAAAAGTGATTCACCGCATTTTATTTGATCCCGGCCACGGGCTTGAAGAGCGTTTGATCAGCGAGCAATTCTCATAGCACGCTGATCAAATCAAAGCTAACTTGGCTGTAAGTACTTCCGTACAATATTCGCCGCCTCATCAGGGCCCAGAATTGGCGGGACCAGTGTCAGAAGTTCACCTGCTTCATTCAGCAGATAGATGAAACTGCCATGCGCGAAAATCCATTGTCCTGTTGGTTCTTGAAACAACGGTGTGATTTCGACCTGAAACGCGTCGTAACTTACTTGCAAGGCTTCTGGTGTGCCGCTTAGTCCAACAAAGTCAGGATGCCACTTTGCCATTGGAGGCCCCATCGTTTCGGGCGTATCCACGTTCGGATCAACCGTGATCATGATGGGTGTGACGTCCACGTCGTCTTTTTCAAGCGTGCTGACAATTTCCGCCATCAGGGGCAGGGCAGCGGTACAGATATCTGGACAATTTGCATATCCAAAAAACACCAACTGCGCCTTGCCATCGGGCGATTTCTCGGTGCGAAGTTCCCCGAATTGATCGGTCAATTCGAAAGATCCGCCAAGGTTTCCAAGAAATGGGTCTGCAGCCCACACAGGTGCAGACCCAATTAGTCCGATTAGACCAGCAATAACAACGTTACGCATAGGTTCAAAAGTTCTCTTCGATGTATTTTTTATCGACGTCCAAACCCAGTCCCAGATGGCCTTCGGTGGCGATGATTTCCTTCACACGAAGGTCGCGCCGGAACCATGGTCCTTTGCCTTCTGCTTCTGGATTCTCTTTGGCCCATTGCTTGGACCACTGGTTGGCTTTGATCCAATCCGCGCCTTCTGCTTTGATACGTTGTACCAAGTAGACGTTGTTCGCCCCAATCTCCGGGTCGTCGATCATAAGACCGTCTACTTCAACGATTTGGTTGCAGAACGGTTGAAACTCTACCGCAGCACCAGCGAAAACAGACTGGCTGTTCTTCATCGGAAAAACCATTTGGTTGTCGGCTGTGCGCAACAAACCCATCTGGCGTTTTCCAGCGCCACAATCAGCCGGGCAATCTCCAGTCAGTTCGCATACGAGGTCTACAACCTTCGCTTCGAAACGGGCTGGAACCTCGGCATATAATTTCCAGCTTTTAGCCTCTGAGTTCGCTGAGAAATCTTGGGCAGCGACAGACGAGGCGAACATGGCGGTGACAGCAATAATCTGTTTAAGCATCATTTTGGCTTTCTGATCGCAAATTGAGGGACATGGCCGTAATCTTCGTGGGTCAGGTTTTGGATGTCTAAATCCGCAATGACCTCGTTGACTATCAGGTAGTTTAGGCCATCACGCTCGTAAAGCATGCCGTCAGCTTCAATGACGTGAGCCGCCATACGCAGTGCGCCGCTACCACCTGCCAATTGACTGTCGTCTTCAATCTTCAAAACCATATACACGGTGCCGTCTTCTGCCAGAAGTCCGACAGGAATGCCGCCCGCACTGCACCACAAAGCGCAGGTATGATGGGCAGAACCAACCACTGTATCTGGCGGGCCCATGACTCCAGACATGTAACACCAAGTATCGATGATCTCTCCCTTGACCGATATTGGTTTGCCTTCTGCGGCCCAAGAAGAACCAGCCGACGCAAGGAGAGTACTTGCTGCCAGAATTAAGGGTTTTAAATGCATGAGAGTCCCCGAAGTTGCTTTGAACGAGATCGTACGTGAGTCAACTTTCCTCGACGCGACCCTCGCGTGTCAAATCACGATTGAAAAGAGAAATTGTGATCGCTTAGATGTCCGAATTCTAGTTGCGAAAAAGTTGACAATTTTAGAAGGATGAAAACCCAACGCCCTGTCACAATTGCCAATTTCCTGCTATTGGTGCGCATGATCGTATCAATTGCACTGAAATGGGCCTCTTCCGAGCTCGCGCAAGCTAAGCGTCGTTAAAGTAAGAAGCTCAGACGGTTGCCAAGTGCCGGGAATAAGGGCAGCGGGTAATGCGCGCTTAACATCTGAGCACATTTCATACCCATCACTTCAAACGCAGCTTAAAAAATCAAGTGCCATCAGCGTAGCCGATTGTTTTTAAGGCTTCGCTGATTTCGTTTAGAATAACGGGATCATCAATTGTTGCGGGCATTTTGTATTCCGCATTGTCCGCAATTTTGACCATCGTGCCACGCAGAATTTTACCTGAACGGGTTTTTGGTAAACGATCAACAACAACCGCCAGCTTGAAAGCTGCGACGGGGCCTATTTTGTCCCGCACGAGCTTTACGGTTTCTGCAATGATGTCTGCATGGGGCCGGTTGGTTCCCATGTTGAGACACAAAAATCCGACAGGAAGTTGACCTTTGAAATCATCGGTTACGCCAATCACAGCACATTCAGCGACGTCTGGATGAGATGCGATAACTTCTTCCATACCGCCAGTGGATAAACGGTGCCCCGCGACATTGATCACATCATCTGTGCGGGCCATGATGTACAAATACCCGTCTTCGTCCCTCATACCGGCATCGCCAGTTTCATAATATCCGGGAAACGCGGTTAAATAGCTGGTGCGGAAACGGTCTGCGCCATTCCACAAGGTGGCAAATGTACCGGGTGGCAAAGGCAGTTTGATAGCAATCGCGCCCAATTCCCCAGTTGCGACTGGGTGGCCGTCATCGCCAAGGATTTGTACATCGTACCCCGGCATGGGAACGGATGGCGATCCAATTTTTACTGGCAGCGCTTCCAAACCCATCGGATTTGCGGCGATGGAATACCCGGTTTCGGTTTGCCACCAATGATCGATGACGGGGATATTTAACATCTCCTGCGCCCATACGATCGTGTCTGGGTCTGCGCGCTCTCCTGCCAAGTAAAGAGCGTTCAGGTGACTAAGATCGAACTGATCAACCAACGTTCCTCTTGGATCTTCGCGCTTTACGGCGCGAATGGCAGTTGGAGCCGTGAAAAAGCTGCGCACTTTGTGTTCGGAGATGACACGCCAGAACGTGCTGGCATCCGGTGTGCCGACTGGTTTGCCCTCAAAGACTATTGTGGTGTTGCCGTGGATCAGCGGTGCATAGCAAATATAGCTATGCCCCACGACCCAACCGACATCAGAAGCAGCCCAAAAGACATCACCCGGTTCAACGTTGTAAATGTTCTTCATCGTCCAGTTCAGAGCAACAAGATGCCCGGCTGTTGGGCGCACAACCCCTTTGGGAGATCCTGTCGTGCCTGATGTGTACAAGATGTAGGCTGGATGATTACCATCCACAGGAACACAGTCAGCAGGTGTTGCCCCGTCTTGGAACGCGTACCAGTCGTGATCGCGATCCGGGGTCAGCGTTGCGAGATGTTGTTCGCGTTGGAGTATGACACAAAATTCAGGTGCATGGTCGGCGAGCTCGATCGCGTTGTCCAGGAGAGGTTTATATTCAATGATACGTCCCGGTTCGATCCCGCATGACCCGGTAATAATTGCCTTCGGGGTGCAATCGTCAATTCGAACGGCCAGTTCGTTGGCGGCGAAACCACCAAAAACTACACAATGGACTGCACCGATGCGCGCACAGGCCAGCATCGCCTCCAACGCTTCTGGTACCATGGGCATATAAATGATGACGCGGTCACCTTTGGTAACGCCTTTGGAAGCCAATGCACCCGCAAGGCGGGCCACCCGCGTTTGAAGATCTTTGTACGTTATGGTGGCTTTTGTATCGGTAAGCGGGCTGTCATATATTATCGCTGCCTGATCACCGCGCGTCGCCACGTGGCGATCCACTGCATTCCAGCATGTGTTGACCTTGGATTCAGCAAACCATTCAAACAGATGATCACCATGATCAAATAACGCCTGTTTCGGAGCTTTGACCCAGTCAATCGCTTTGGTCTGATCCATCCAATAGGCTTCCGGCTCAGATTGCCAGCGACTGTATTCTTCAGCGTATCCCATGGGTCGATCTCCTCCTTGGCGTCAGGGTAATTCGTTACGTGGAGGAGCCCCCATGCTGCAAGGGGTCAGTTGCAAAACTTTGATGGAATATGAAGGCGGCTTTGCAAAAATGCCCTAAAGCGAATGCAAATTTTGCAAACCTAATGAAATTTAGCTGTGGCTTGCGAATTTTGCTTTACTTTGCAAAGTCCATAGTGGGCAGACGATTGGCGCGCGTTATATCAAGCGCCAATCGAAAACCATCACCCGTATTGAGCCACGGGTGTGCCCGCGATTGCGGACATGTTCAGTAATCCACGAGCCGTGATGGATGGGCTGACGATATGTGCTTGGTTGCCCATACCCATAAGGATTGGACCAACTTCCAATCCGCCACCTTTCATCTTGAGAATGTTGCGCACGGCAGAGGCCGCGTCAGCGTGTGCGAATATCAAGACATTTGCGGCACCCGGCATTCTGTTGTCAGGAAAGAGGCGCGCGCGCAGTTCTGGGTCAAGCGCTGTGTCGACGTTCATTTCGCCTTCGTAACAAAAACCCCGCGTTTCTGAATCCAATATTGCAAGAGCCTTGCGAATCCGTTGGCTTGACGGATCGTCCTGGTTTCCGAATTGAGACTTTGAGCAAAGCGCGATGTGTGGTTCTAATCCGAACCGTCTGACATGACGCGACGCACCCAATGCGATTTCCGCAATCTGTTCGGGGGTTGGCGTCAAGTGAACAGAAGTGTCCGCCACAAATAGTGGACCGTCTTCGAGAATGATCAGACTAAGCGCCCCGACTGGATGGTGTTCAGCCGAACCCAAAACTTCGTTTATGTAACGTTGGTGCCAACTGAATTCGCCAAAGGTTCCGCAAATTAAACTGTCTGCTTCACCACGATGCACCATAACTGCGCCAATAGCGGTGGTATTGGTGCGCATAATGGCACGGGCCAAGTCCGGTGTAACACCACGTCTGGCCATCAAGGTGTGATAGGTTTCCCAATAATCGCGATAGCGTGGGTCATTTTCGGGATTCACGTTATCGACGTCTTTGCCCAAGCCGATGGTCAGGCCGGCCCGTTCAATCCGTGCCTCGATAACTTCTGGACGTCCAATCAGAATTGGGCGTTCTGTCGTTTCTTCGATCATCGACTGCGCGGCCCGCAAAATCCGTTCATCTTCTCCTTCGGCAAAGACGATGCGGCGGCTTTCGGCGCGGGCTGCGTGAAAGACTGGGCGCATCAGGAGTGCCGATTTAAAGACAGATTGATCAAGTTTGTTGTGGTACGCTTCGATATCCTCGATTGGGCGTTTTGCGACACCTGTTTTCATAGCTGCCTCTGCCACGGCAGAGCTGACGATGCCGACAAGGCGCGGATCAAAGGGTTTGGGGATCAAATAATCGGCCCCAAAGGTTAATTGTTCGCTTTTGTAAGCTTCTGCTGCTTCGGCAGACGTCGTCGCACGAGCAAGGGCCGCGATCCCTTCAATGCAAGCCAATTCCATTTCGTCATTGATCGTCGTTGCCCCGACATCCAACGCGCCTCTGAAAATGAACGGGAAGCACAAGACGTTGTTGACCTGATTTGGAAAATCACTTCGTCCAGTGGCAATAATCGCACCAGGTGCAACCTCGCGCACTTCACCGGGCAGAATTTCCGGGGTTGGATTGGCCAATGCAAACACGATTGGGCGGTCGCTCATTTGTTTGACATGTTCTTGGGTCAGCACTTTTGGGCCAGACAGTCCAAGGAACAGATCTGCTCCTTCGATCACATCGTTCAATTTGCGTTTGTCAGTGGCTTGGGCAAATGCGGCCTTAGATGGGTTCATGTCTTCAGCTCGGCCCTCGTAAACCAGCCCATGAATATCGCACAGCCAAACGTTTTCACGCTTCACTCCCAACTTTAGCAGCATATTGAGGCAGGCAATGCCCGCAGCACCGCCGCCTGTTGAAACAACCTTGATGTCGGCAAAGGATTTCCCAACCACGTGCAATGCGTTTGTGGCCGCCGCGCCAACGACAATGGCCGTCCCGTGTTGGTCATCATGAAAGACCGGAATGTTCATTCGTTCTCGGCAGAGCTTTTCGACAATAAAGCAATCAGGCGCTTTAATATCTTCAAGGTTGATCGCGCCAAAGGTGGGTTCGAGCGCACAGACAATATCAGCAAGCTTTTCCGGGTCTGTTTCGTTGACCTCGATGTCAAAGCAATCGATTGACGCGAATTTCTTGAACAGAACGGCCTTGCCTTCCATCACTGGTTTTGATGCCAGTGCACCAATATTGCCAAGCCCAAGGACCGCCGTTCCGTTTGACACAACCGCAACCAGATTGCCTCGGGCGGTATATTGTGCGGCGGTTTCTTGGTCGGCCTTAATTTCCAAACAGGCTTCTGCAACACCCGGTGAATAGGCCAATGCAAGATCGCCACCATGTGCCAGCGGTTTGGTCGCACGAATTTCCAACTTTCCGGGCTTGGGTTCGGCGTGGTATCTAAGCGCCGCGTCGCGAAGACTGGGTTGATCTGACATTGGAATCGCTCTCCCTAGGCATTTTGGTTTAGCATTAAACTATAACTTTGATGTCGTCAGCTTTCATCGGGTTACAGGTCATCACATCTGTACTGATCTAAATTCTTCGACATAGACGGATTGCATCCTTGAGCCGTGCAGAGTTTATTTGAACATTAGGGGGCTTCATGCAAAACATTCGTGCCGAAATATTATTGCCAACTGATGAACTCAGGGACGACATTCCGTTTTTTACCAAGACACTTGGCATGCGTATGGATGAGATTTTCCCGGCAGATGATCCAAGTGAGGCGGTTTTTTCTGGTCATGGTGTGCGCCTTCGTGTCCGGAAAGGGGCCGATGCATCACCCGGTGCTATTCGGATTTTGGCGGATGATCCGATTTTGATCGCTGGTGGGGCGGATGAATTGATTGCGCCAAACGGCACACGCATTGAAATCAAACCCTTGGCGGCGCCGGTCATCATGCCGGAAACGCAACATGCGTTTGTTGTGCGAAAACTGGCCGACGAAGCCCCATGGATCGTTGGGCGGGCTGGCATGCATTATCGCGACCTCATCCCCGACCGGTTGGGGGGCTCGATCATCGCGAGCCATATTCGCATACCCGATGGTGGGCCCGTACCGGACATGGTGCATTTCCATTCCGTCGGTTTCCAACTGATTTTCTGTTACAAAGGCTGGGTAGATTTGGTTTACGAAGACCAAGGGGAACCCTTCCGGCTGCATGCGGGAAACTGCGTTATTCAACCGCCGGAAATTCGGCACCGCGTACTATATGCCAGCGATAATATCGAGGTGATCGAAATTGGTGTGCCTGCGGAACACGTGACCACCATAGATCATGACATGGAATTACCGACCCCAACGACAGACCCTGATCGTGAGTTTGATGGCCAGCGGTTTGTGCATCACAAATCAGAAGATGCGGAATGGCATCCATTTCGCCTGAGCGGGTTTTCATCGCGTGACACATTGATTGAACGCAACACCAGGGGTGTGGCAGGCGTTCATGTTGTGCGCCCAAATGGTCAAACGGCTCAGTGGACAACCCATGACAGCGATATTCTGTTCAGCTTTGTGATGTCAGGGTCGATGTCTTTGGAGGGACAGGATCAAAGCACGCAATCGCTGACAGCAGGGGATGCGTTCGTCATTCCTCCGGGGTTCAAGACGCGTTATTCCGACGCTACAGAAGATCTGGAGTTTCTTGAAGTGTCTTTGCCAGGTACGTTTGAAACGCAGGTGGAGGGTTAGATGTCATTAAAAGCCGCAGCAGAGGCCGTACGCGAAAATGCTTATGCGCCGTATTCTAATTTTAAGGTCGGTGCGGCGGTGCGTGGGGCATCTGGAACGATTTACGCCGGGTGCAACGTTGAAAATGTGGCTTATCCCGAAGGAACATGCGCCGAAGCCGGCGCAATCGCTGCCATGGTCGCGGCCGGAGAAACCTCGTTGACCGAAGTGTATGTCGTTGCGCAAGGATCAATGCCTGTGACGCCCTGTGGCGGGTGTCGTCAAAAGCTTAAGGAATTTGGCAAGGCTGACGTTCAGGTCACGATGGCTGCGACTGAAGGGGAGTCGCAAGTGATGACATTAGCCGAATTGTTGCCCGGAGCATTCACACCCGATCATTTGGAACATGGACAATCATGATGACAGCACGCGACATCATAGCAAAGCTGCGCCAAAGTCAAAGCCCGACACGCGATGAACTGACTTGGTTTGCTCAAGGATTGGCGGATGGGCAGGTCAGTGATGCGCAGGCGGGGGCCTTTGCGATGGCTGTATGTCTGAACGGCATCAGCGATGAAGGACGCGTGGCATTGACCATGGCCATGCGGGATTCTGGGCAAGTGATTGACTGGAACGTGGACCAACCGGTGCTTGATAAACACTCAACAGGCGGAGTTGGCGATTGTGTGAGCCTTGTTCTGGCCCCGGCGCTGGCCTCATGTGGGGCCACTGTCCCGATGATTTCTGGTCGTGGACTTGGTCATACCGGCGGCACGTTGGATAAATTGGAGTCCATTCCCGGTGTGTCGACAACTTTGCCAGTTGGACAAGTCCAAGCCGTTTTGGCTCGGGCTGGATGTGCGATCGTTGGGGCAACGGCAAATATCGCCCCAGCGGATCGACGGCTTTATGCGGTGCGCGATGTCACGTCGACAGTGGACAGTCTGGATCTGATTACGGCGTCGATTTTGTCTAAGAAACTGGCGGCAGGGCTTCAAGGGCTAGTGCTGGATGTCAAAGTCGGCTCGGGCGCTTTTATGAAGGATATCGATGCCGCTCGTGCATTGGCTCAATCCTTGGTGCGGACGTCCAATGCTGCAGGCTGTAACACGGTCGCCTTGGTGACAGATATGAACCAGCCATTGGCGCCCGCAATTGGTAACGCACTAGAAGTGGCACATGTTGTGCGTGTTCTGCGCGGCGAAGAACGGGGTGCATTGCTTGAGGTAAGTGCGACTTTGGGCGGTGTCCTGTTGGCCGAAGCTGGGTTGTCTGATGATGTGCAGGCTGGTGTGGACGCGATTGATGAAGCTGTTCGAACTGGTGCGGCAGCAGAGCAGTTTTCACGAATGGTGTCTGCGCAAGGAGGCCCATTGAGCTTTTTGGATAATGCGGATCGCTTCCTGCCAGAAGCCAATGTGATCCGCGAGATACGCGCAAATAGACCAGGTATCGTGTCCGCCATTGATGGGGAACGCTTGGGGAGGGCTGTTGTCGCATTGGGTGGTGGTCGTGTAACCGAAAAGGATGTGATCAACCCAGCCGTTGGGTTTTCAGAAGTTGTCCGATTGGGCACAAAAGTGTCGCGCGGCGACACGCTTGCCGTGTTGCATGCTGTCCGCCCCAAGGATGCTGATATCGCGGAAGCCGCTGTGCGAGCTGCGATTTCTACAGGAACTGCACCTGTGGATGTGCCTGCGTTGATTCAGGAAAAGGTCGCGTAATGGCGCGTGCTTTTCTGGTCGTCATGGATTCAGTCGGAATTGGTGGCGCGCCGGACGCAGCGCTATATTTCAACGGCGATGTTCCGGACACGGGCGCAAATACGCTTGGTCATATAAGGGCGGCTTGCGACGCGGACCAAGCAAACGATGGGCGATCAGGGGCGTTGCATTTACCTAACCTTGCAGGGCTTGGACTTTGGCATGCTGCGGCATTGGCGGTTGGAGAGCCTGTGCCACAACACAGAGCGACCGGCCAATGGGGCGTTGCGACCGAGGTGAGCCGAGGCAAAGATACGCCATCCGGACATTGGGAATTGGCCGGGTTGCCTGTGCCTTGGGATTGGACATATTTTCCGGATTCAAAACCATCATTTCCCACTAAAATTTCGCAAGCAGTGCAGATCGCAGCGGGGACGGATGGCATTCTGGGAGACTGTCACGCTTCGGGGACACGCATTATCGCTGAGTTGGGTGAGGCGCATATGCGTACGGGTTGGCCGATTTGCTATACCTCTGCTGACAGCGTTTTTCAGATTGCCGCGCATGAAGAAATTTTTGGGCTAAAGCGGCTTTATCAATTGTGTGAGACGATGGCACCGATGCTGCATGACATGCGCGTGGGTCGGGTTATCGCGCGCCCATTCATTGGCCAACCGGGCACGTTTGAACGCACGGTAAATAGAAAAGATTATGCCGTGCAACCACCGGGGCCGATCCTGATGGATTGGGTGAAAAATGCCGGTGGCCATGTGTACGGGGTTGGAAAGATCGGTGATATTTTTTCGATGCAGGGCATTGATGAAGTGCACAAAGGATCAGACGCTGACTTGATGAAGCACTTGTCCAACTTGGTTGATGTAGCGAAAGACGGTAGCCTGACATTTGCGAATTTTGTCGAATTTGACAGCCTGTTCGGGCATCGACGGGATGTGGCAGGATATTCAGGGCATCTGGAATGGTTTGACGCGGCGATTGGATCGCTTTTGGATCGCTTACGGCCTTCCGATGTGATGATTTTCACGGCGGATCATGGGAATGATCCCACCTGGGTGGGGACGGATCACACCCGAGAACGCGTCCCGATCTTGATTGCTGGGCAGGGCGCCGGGGAAATTGGAGAGATTGGGTTTGAAAATGTTGCTCAGCTTGTTGCGCAACATCTGGACCTTTCACTAAATTGAGCGCTAAAGCGCATATGACGTTTTGCGTTCAGGCCACGCAGGCCTTGGGGGCAGGCCCCCAAACCCCGAACGCGAAACAGCTGACCAAATGATTAGGAGAAATCGATGTCTGAGCATCTGACTGTGGTTGAACATCCGTTGGTACAACACAAATTAACGATTATGCGCGACGTTGGGACTCCTACCGCGGTTTTTCGGCAGTTGCTGCGCGAAATTAGCCAACTGCTTGCTTATGAAATCACACGCGAATTGGAGATGACGACCAAGCGCATTGAAACGCCGATGGCGCAGATGGATGCGCCGACATTGGCCGGCAAGAAGCTGGCATTGATTTCGATATTGCGGGCCGGGAATGGTTTGTTGGACGGTGTTCTGGAACTGATACCTTCAGCACGCGTCGGGTTTGTGGGCCTATATCGCGATGAGGAAACATTGCAGCCGGTTCAATATTACTTCAAAGCCCCAGAAGGGTTGGAAGATCGGTTGGTTATTGCTGTTGATCCAATGCTGGCGACGGGGAATTCAAGTGTCGCAGCCATTGATTTGTTGAAAAAAGCAGGTGCTAGGAATTTGCGGTTTTTGTGTTTATTAGCAGCGCCTGAAGGCGTTGCACGTATGAAAGAAGCGCATCCAGATGTTCCGATTGTAACCGCTGCGTTGGATGAGCGCCTGAACGAGGTAGGGTATATCGTGCCAGGCCTTGGGGATGCGGGTGACAGAATGTTTGGCACTAAATAATAGAACAAGCACACTAGGTATATCGAATGAGTTTCGACAAGGTCCGCCGGGGTTTGTGGACGATAGGCATGCGAGACACGCATTTTTTGACGGCGTCTGTGTTTGTGTTGTCGATCTGTGCAGGTCTGGCAATGGCACAATCTGATACAAGTCCAGCAGAAATTCCACCGTCGTCGTTTGAAGGCCGGCAGTTCGTCGACAGTCAGGGCTGTGTTTTTCTGCGCGCTGGTATCGATGGGAACACGTATTGGGCACCTCGGTTGAATAACGTTCGTAAGCCTATTTGTGCACAGAAACCGACGGTATTTGAAGATCAAGCATCGCAAACGGTTTCGGTTGCGCCAGAGGTGTTTGTGATTGAGGATAATCCTGTTGCGCCGACCATCTTTAGCGATGTGAATATTGAAAGCCGCTCAGCACCTAAAGAAGAAGCTGAACGGACAGCCCGAAAGGTTGCCCCGATCTTCGCCCCTGATTTGGACATTCCGGTTGTTGCAGAGCAATCAACGCCGTTAAAACCAGTAATTAAGACTGCAGATATCTTGACCCATGTGACCAAACCCACTGTGCATTCAAGGTTAGAGCCGCAGATTGATAATCGAGAACCGCAAATCTCGGCGATTGGCACAAAAACAAAAGAACTGCCCAAGGTTGATCGTGCGATTCCGGAGCAAGTCGCTATCGATCAGCGGACTACGCAGACTGTGGTTGCGCCTAAGGGCGACAAACAGGTTTTGGAAAATGCTGAGTTGACGGCGAAGCGCCCAGACCAGACCCTGACAGGGCGCAGCAAGACGACCCTGATCTGGACGGCGAAAGTCCCGCATCGCTTGATCAATCAGGCGAATGGTGAAGACATGACGCGAAAATTGGCGTTGGTGTTCCCATATACAGATAGCGCAAGGCAACGGCGTGAGCTTGGTAAGGTGACAATTGAACATCGCGATGGTCAGGTGATCAAACGTGTAAAAAGACGTGTTGCCAAGGCGAAGCCTGCTGCGGCGGATCAAGCCGCAAATTTGCCTGTAGATGTGGCCCGATTTGTTCAGGTCGGCGCATATGCTGTGCCTGAGAATGCGGGCAGGACCGCGCTTCTTTTGCAGGAGAACGGTTTGAACGTTCATTTCGTACAGGCTGGACGTTACAATAAACCATTGAAGCTTGTTTTGGTCGGCCCATTCGAAAGCGATCAAGACGCGCGCAAAGCTCTAAAGACGGCTCGGAAGGTCGGATTCCGCGACGCCTTTGTCCGCAAGTAACTCTGATTTAACTTTCGCAGATCGCTTGGAGGCGGATCCAATCTGCATCTGGCATAACGGGGCGCACATCTTTGTTGATCATTGGATCGGCTTCGATCAATTGCAGTGTCGTTTCACCTGAAATGTCCACGGCATACGCATAAGGGGCACTGCTCAGTTCCGCTTTGGTGAAATATTCCAAAAGTGTGTCATGTGCTGGCGCAGTGCGGGCGGAGGCTAACGCCTGTTCTGCGTATGCGTCCAAAGCGGCGTCTGGCAAATCTCCAGTTGTCAAAAGCGTTGCTGTGCCACGCAGACCGGCTGTTTTCAAAACGTCGCGCAAAATTGGAGATGTCGAATTACGTGCGCGTTCCGCAAGAATGTATCCAGCGGCGACATCCGGTTCTTCAAAGTCTTCGATCAAAGTCCGGTTCAAAACAACGGTGCCACCCGGCAGAAATAGGGATTCGCGAATTCCACCCGGTAAGATGACAACGCGGTGTGTATCCGTGCGCCTTGCAAGATTTTGCAGGGCTGAATCTGTTCCGGTCGCTTCGCAAGGAGCCCCCCCGACGCGACCAATGCGTTGCAACAAATTGGCCCCAATTTCAGACTGCTTTACTTCCGGAAGCACGCGCATTGTGTGTTCTCGCAAAGCGCTGGGCATCCAAAATATAGCCAACGCGGCAACAGCCGTGATCGACAAAGCGGCTCCGACCCATCTTAACCGTCCCGGGTATGGTCGCGCACGCGCAACGGCCCGTCTTAGTTTATCGATCGCTGCGATCATCTCGGCTTCGCCGTTGCTAATTTCAAGCGTTTCTTCCGGATCTCCGTCTGGGAAAAAGACGGCCGGTGATCCATTGCCTTTGCGTTGCACCGCGGCAAGCGACCAATGGGCCAATGGTTGATCGTTCAGATCGCTTAGGATCAAGGTGGCATCGCCGATTGCCACAACGACTTCGCGTCGCTGCGCATCTGATCCAGAGCGCCATAGGCCTGTTGCCTCAAGGCGCGCATATTTTGAAAGCGCTGTCATGCCCTATCTCGGGACCTTTTTCTGCTCGACCCGTTTTGCCTAACTTAACACGGTGTCGCAGAGTGAGGAAGTGATCAGGTTGCTGGAAAACACATTAGGCAATTGCCATAACAATGAGTTCAGGGAACGGCAGGCTGAGTTTCGTTTAGCGCGTTTTTCGCGCCGCCGGGGATTAATCTAGCAATCGCTTGCAGCTTGATTGCGCGCCAGATCTTTCCGATCTGCATAATGGAAACCCTGAATCTTTGGTTGTTCATGGCTCATGATATAGCCTGCGGTTTGCGCGTAACATGCACAATCTTTATCATCGCCAAAGGCTTCGCAGTGCGAGCGTTCTTTGCTTGTTACCTCGTTGGCGATTTCCTGACTGGTTCCTGATCCACCTTGTGTTGTCAAAGCGGGTAACGAAAACCCAACGACAAGCGCTGTGGTCACCCCGAAAACAACCATCACTGAGACGAATTTTTCACCGAACATTGGATCGACATTTCTGGCCTTAGGACATTCTGCTGTGATTGTCAGAGAACCGGCGCATGTTTGACAACCCTCTAAAAACAAACAATTTAAATCAACAACAACTCGAAGTACCTTTGCGTCCGAGGCGACGGAAGCTATTCGCCTTGGCCGTAAGTGATTTAATCAAGTGTCAGAACAATTGTGCCTTAGTCCAAACTTCCAGCAGTCTTTCGCAATTCGAATTTTTGGATTTTTCCCGTCGACGTTTTGGGAAGTTCTTGGAACACCACACGCTTGGGTGTTTTGAATCCGGCCAAACGCTGTCGGACAAAAGAAATTAAATCGGCCTCGGATGTGGCACTGCCCTCTTTCAATTCTACGAACGCACAAGGCACTTCGCCCCATTTTTCATCAGGTTTGGCGACAACAGCGGCCAGAAGGACGTCGGGGTGGCCCATCAGAACGCCTTCAACTTCTACGCTCGAGATGTTCTCACCTCCGGAAATAATGATGTCCTTGGCGCGGTCTGCGATTTGAATGTAACTGTCATCATGTTGCACAGCGATATCGCCGGAATGAAAATAGCCGCCCTTAAAAGCCTCTTGTGTGGCTTCCGGATTTTTAAGGTATCCTTTCATGACCGAATTGCCGCGAATTACGATTTCGCCCTGGGCTGAACCGTCATTTGGAATCTGCGTCATCGTTTCATCCATGACGGTGATATGATCCATCATCGGGAACGCAACGCCTTGACGTGCCTTGATCGCCGCACGGTTTTCGGGTTCCAGATCTGACCATTCATCGTCGCGCCAGACGCATTCGGTAACATGACCATAGGTTTCAGTCAGGCCATAAACTTGGGTGACGTTAAATCCCATTGGTTCGATCTTGGCTAAAGTCGCCGGGGCCGGTGGCGCTCCTGCGGTAAAGACTTCGACCATGTGATCAAACGATCGTCGTTCGCTTTCGGGAGCATTGATCAAGGCATTCAAAACAATCGGAGCACCGCCAAAGTGCGTCACGCCTTCATCCGCTATCGCATCAAATATAGCCGCTGCCGTGACATCGCGGCAGCACACCACTGTGCCGCCCAACATGGGCAACATCCAAGTATGGTTCCATCCATTGCAATGGAACAACGGCACAATCGTCAGATAGATTGGGTGAAGAACCATCCGCCATGACACAACTGTACCCATTGTCATAAGGTAAGCACCCCGGTGATGACACACGACACCTTTGGGGCGACCGGTGGTGCCAGAGGTGTAATTCAACGAGATGCTTTCCCATTCGTCCTTGGGCATGAACCATTCGAAATCGGGGGATGCGGCTGTTAGCAGATCTTCATAGACGGGGTGTCGCCCTGTCGCCGGATAGCCTGCTTCAACATCCGGAACTTCAATGATTTCGGGACCTTCGCCATCCATTTCTGCTTTGGCCGCTTCGGCTAGAGCAATGAATTGGGAATCAACCAGAACCGCTTTTGCTTCGCCGTGTTCAAAGATGTACGCGACTGTATTGACGTCCAATCGAATGTTGATTGTATTCAGGACTGCACCGCATGCAGGAATCCCGAAATGCGCTTCGGCTTGCGCGGGGATGTTGGGCAACAAGGTCGCGACCACATCGCCGGAATCAATCCCGCGCATCGCTATTGCGGAAGCCAGACGGGTACAACGCTCAAAGTATTCGGCATAGGTGAAGCGTTGCGTGCCATAAACAAGCGCGAGATGGTCTGAAAAAACAACTGACGCGCGGCGTAAATGCGATAAGGGTGTCAGTGGAACGAAATTGGCCGCGTTCTTGTCCAACCCTGTTTCATCTGCCAACCATCCCATTTCGATCTCCCCTGTATCTTTTCAAGGACAGAAAATGACGCGTTGTAACGATAATGGAAAGTAATAATGACAAGACCCGTCGAAACGCGTCCACTGGCTGCAGCATTATTCATGATCGCAGCCATGAGTGTCATAGGCGTGATCGACAACGTCATTCCGTTGATTGCACGCGATATTGGGCTTTGGCAATTCCATGCGGTGCGGGCAGTGATTGCTTTGCCTTTGGTCGTTGCGTTGTCGGTGATTGGCCTTGGCAGTTTAAAACCACAGCGGTTGTGGGCTGTGATTTTACGCAGTGTCACACTGGCGATTTCGATGCTGTTCTATTTTTCCGCCCTGGCGATCATGCCGATTGCGCAAGCATTGGCGGGCTTGTTCACGTCGCCCATTTTCATCCTTCTTATTTCTTCCGGACTTCTGGGCAATCAAATTGGGTTTTGGCGGATAGGGGCCGTTGCCTTGGGGTTTGCTGGAACTTTGATGGTCTTGCAGCCTGACCCGGTCAATTTTGATATGCGTACACTCATTCCGGTTGCCGGCGGGTTCTTTTACGCGTTGTCGGCTTTGGCGACGCGTCAGCTGTGCGCGCATGAAAGTACGGTATGTCTGTTGGCAGGGATGTGGATCACGCTTGGGGTGATGGGTGGGATTGGTTTGCTTGTCATGGAGATGTGGCAACCCGAGCAGATAAGTTTTGTCACCCAACGGTGGACGCCAACGATTGGTGCTGCGTGGCCTTGGTTGTTTGTGCAGGCCATCGGTTCGGTGATCGGAGTCTTTATGATTATCAAAGCCTATCAGCTTGGCGAGCCGTCATATGTCTCGATATTTGAATATTCGGTCATGATTTTTGGCCCGGCCTTTGCTTTGGCGGCCTTTGGCGTGCCGATCACATTTATGCAGGTTATTGGTACGCTGATGATTGCGATGGCTGGCCTGATCATCGCTGTGCGCAGTTAAGTGCGGTTCATCTGCTGCATTGCCCAAAATTTTGTCGGGTCATGTCCATCAATGCTGACGTTCTTGACCACCAAGCGATAGGCTTATGACATGATCCTTTCGCACGGCCGAAAATATCTGTTCATTCATCAACCCAAAACGGGTGGAACGTCGATGGCGTTGGCTTTGGAACAGCGCGCGATGAAAGACGACATCATGCTGGGTGACACGCCGAAGGCAATGAAACGACGGCGGCGTTTGCAAGATATGAAAACACGTGGACGTCTTTGGAAACATTCGACGCTGCAGGATATTGATGGGCTGGTCACCCCAAATGAATTAAATGACCTGTTTGTGTTCAGCTTGGTGCGCAATCCTTGGGACCGCATGGTCAGTTATTATCATTGGCTGCGAGAGCAGAGTTTTGCACATGCTGCTGTGGCCTTGGCGCGCAGTTTAGAATTCGAGCAATTTGCAATGCACCCGCAAACTTGCGCTGCATTGAAGGCGTCTCCGGCACGTCATTATTTGACCGATATCACTGGACAGGAGCGCGCAGATCTTTTTATCCGAATTGAGTATCTAAATGATGATTTGCAAATGCTGTGGGAGCATCTTGGTTTTGAACTCGAAATTCCACACACAAATAAGTCGGCACGGCGGAACGATTTTCGGTCCTATTATAGCCCTGACTCACAAATTGCCGTAGCGAAAGCTGCTGCAGAAGATATCTCGCGATTCGGGTATTCGTTCGAGCGATAGGGGAAAAGTTTCCAATTTTCCCCACGTCGTTTCCGAATTGGTTCGAATTCACATTACAACCTGTCATTGTGTCTAAGGCTGTCGATATTGCCTGATTTCAGCCTCATTGCGGGCCTAGCTCCGTCAAGGAAATCGGAAATCTTAACCAACAATACAAAAATGCGTTGCTGCCAAAAATCGCTTGCCAGAAGGGACGGGACATATGTTTGGATGGAAAAAACCGGGACGGCTTCATAGAAATTCCGAGATGACCCGCGCTATGAATGGGGTGACTTATGTCACCAAAGGTTTTGTCGCAGGAACGAAAATAGCGTGTCAATTGGGATGGCGCGCTGCGGACGCGCTGGCACCAGGCGACATGGTTTTCACATTCGACAATGATATGCAGCCAGTCATTGATGTTCGCCGAGAAACACATTGGATCGACGCTGATTTCATTCCCGTCGCGCATTGGCCAATTCTGGTGCCTGCAGCGGCTTTGGGAAACCAGAACAGTATGCTTCTTATGGCTGATCAAGGGATCGTATTGGAAAGCGATTTGGCGGATGTTGAATATGATGATCCTTTTGCAGTCATCCGAGCAAAAGATCTTGTCGGATTGCGCGGAATAGAACGTAAAGCACCAAAAGCCCGGATTGAAATTGTCACTTTGGGATTCGCAGAAGAGCAAGTCATCTATGCACAGGGCGGGGCGTTGATCCACTGCCCGAAA
Organism: Paracoccaceae bacterium; assembly: GCA_039975755.1. Lineage (GTDB taxonomy): Bacteria > Pseudomonadota > Alphaproteobacteria > Rhodobacterales > Rhodobacteraceae > JABSSA01. Next base: position 61,128 of record JBDWGM010000062.1, read on the forward strand.
TCAACGACAATTGTTAGCGACATGGCATCTGGCTCAGGACCGCGATATACCGAACTTCCTAGACATTTGGCAGCATTGATTGTCGACGAAATTCAGGCCGAAGACGCATTATGTGCGCGTTTATCTGCCTGAAACAGACCAATAGGTCTGATGATACGGGCAAACTTGCACAACTTACCCGGTTAACGAAAAAGGAGCCTAATCGGCCCCTTTTTTATTTATGTATCGCTTGTTTAGGCGGCTTGCGCTTCTGGTGCGAAGCGTTCGTAAAAGGTTTCGCCTTTTTCAGCCATGTCACGCAAAAGGGCAGGGCATTGGAACCGCACACCATATTTCGCTTCGAGTTGGTCGCACCGTTCGGCTGCGTATGCCGCTCCGATCATATCAAGCCAACTGAGCGGACCGCCTGACCAAGGTGCAAAGCCCCAACCAAGAATTGCACCAACATCGCCTTCGCGAATGTCCATCAGCACGCCTTCTTCCAACGCCCGCACAGCTTCCAGAACTTGGCTGAACAACAAACGATGCTGGACTTCGGTGAGATCAGGCTGATCTTCGGACAACGGATATTTGTCGTTCAATCCACGCCAGATCAGCTGACGTTTGCCTTTTTCGTCGTATTCGTAAAACCCAGCCTTGGCCTTGCGTCCCAAACGGCCTTCTTCTTCCATCCAAAAAATCAGATCGTCTGACGGGCTTTCAGGATATGCGTTGCCCATTGCCGCCTTGGTCGCGCGGGCAATCTTAGCCCCAAGATCGATTGCTGTCTCATCCGTCAATTGCAGTGGGCCAAGCGGCATACCAACCAATTTGGCGGCATTTTCGATCAAGGCCGGCTCGACACCTTCGGTGACCATACGCGTGCCTTCGTTGATGTAAGGAATGATGCAACGGTTGGCATAGAAGAACCGTGCGTCATTGACGACGATCGGCGTTTTGCGGATTTGACGAACGTAATCAAGCGCTTTGGCTACTGCGCGGTCACCCGTTTCCTTACCTTTGATGATCTCGACCAACAGCATTTTTTCGACAGGCGAGAAGAAGTGGATGCCGATATATTGCTCGGGCCGCGATGACGCTTTGGCTAGGTCCGAAATGGGCAGTGTCGAAGTGTTGGATGCAAAGATGCATGTCTCGGGAATGACGGCTTCGACGCGGGCGGTTATTTCAGCCTTTACCTTGGGATCTTCAAAGACGGCCTCAATGATAAGATCGCAGTCGGCAAGCTTTGCAACATCTGGTGTTGGTGTGATCAGCCCCAGCATCGCTTCGGCCTTCTCGGCGGTGACTTTGCCGCGTGATTTGCCTTTTTCTAGGTACGTTGCTGTATAATCCTTACCCCGGTCTGCTGCCTCTTGATCGCGGTCGATTAGGACAACTTCGATCCCGGCTTGTGCCGAGACGAGTGCAATGCCTGCGCCCATGAGGCCGGCCCCCAGCACACCCAGTTTTTTAACGCGTTGATCTTCCACATCTTTAGGGCGCACAGCCCCTTTTTCCAGTGCTTCCTTATTCAGGAAAATTGACCGGATCATCGACGACGATGATGGATTCATCAAAACATTCGTAAACCAACGGGCTTCGATTTTCAGTGCCGTGTCGAAAGGAACAAGCGCGCCTTCGTATACAGCTGACAACAGTGCCTTGGCTGCTGGGTAAACCCCTTGGGTTTTGCCGTGAACCATCGCGGCTGCTCCAACGAAGGTCATGAAACCTGCTGGGTGATACGGTGCACCACCTGGCATTTTGTAACCCTTTTTGTCCCAAGGTTTGACGATGTCAGCATCTGTAGCGCTCAACACCCATGCCTTGGCTGCGGCCAGTGGATCGTCCACAACCTCATCAACCAATTGGCCTTTCGCCTTATCGGGTCCGACCATCTTCCCTTCCAAAAGGAAAGACGACGCACCCATCGCGCCAAGCTTGCGGACCAAACGCGTGGTTCCACCAGCGCCTGGGAAAATGCCGACCATGATTTCGGGTAAGCCGACTTTCGCTTTTGGATTGTTTGCTAAGAAAATGCGGTGCGTTGCCAAAGGCAGCTCTAGTCCAATCCCGGCTGCTGTGCCGGGCAGGGCGGCCGCGATTGGCTTACCGCCTTTTTGCGATTTGGGGTCCATTCCTGCCAATTCGATTTTGCGCAACAACGCGTGCATCTTCATGGTGCCTTCGAACAGGCCTTTTGCAGGGTTGTCACCGGCATCTTCGCGCATTTTGGCAAGTAGGTTCAGATCCATACCGCCGGCAAACGATCCCTCTTTGCCCGAGGTGATAACAATGCCTTTTACTGCGTCATCAGCAAGGGTCTCGTCGATTAACGCATCCAGAGTTTGAAGCCCGTCCAGTGACATGACGTTCATGGTCTTTCCGGGCACATCCCAGGTGATAATAGCAACGCCGTCTGAGTCCCGGTCTAAAGTGAAGTCGGCCATGATTTGGTCCTTTCCTGAATTTCGCGGAGCGTCGGCAATTGATTATTTGGCCGCGGCGTCTCCAAAGAATATGAATCGTCGTCGAGAGCATTGGTGACGGAAACGAGCCGCCATTCTGTGTTGTGTCGCTTCAAGAGCATTCTGGATTTTAGAGGTGGAGCAGATTGCTTCCCGTTTCTGTAAACGCGTGCTGTGTGGTACCCACAGATCAAGTCTGCTTGCAGAAACTCCGCTCGGTCAGCGGTCCGCACTAAATTGTCACCCCGTCGTCCGTCATATGATCCACTCAGATCATCAAACACTTGGGTTAAATCTTCAGGTCCTTTGACAATCAGATCTTTCGTTAGGCTGTGATAGCTGCACGGAAAGCAGTAAAGCGCGCAGAACGCGTCGAACTTTTTATCAGTGATCGTTTGCCCATAAGCGTCCAAGAACGCTTGGTACAAAGAAAGAGGTTCAGCCAATGACCGCCTGACATCGTTCTTTGACCCGAGATGCGGTGCGATTGTTGCAGTAGGTTTTATCGAGAGATCCGGAGGCCATTGCGGTACAACAATGCTGCTTTCTATTTCGATAATGCACCAGGTTTCATTTGTGCGTTTTAGCACCAATCGATTGTTGTAACTGGGAACCATCGGAACCGTTCCCCGCAATACATGCGAGACATAGAATCCTTCGATGTAATCCTTCCCCAAAAATTCGGCATCTGTCGCAAGTCGGATAAACTGGTTCACGCCCAGTGACTCCAAAGAATTCAAAAAGGACGTATGCCCGATCTGGGTATCTTTTCGAGTTTCGATGATGGTTTCAGAGTTGATAAAAACACGCTTGTACGGAAGCGAGAACGTATCATGCAGCCCATCCCAATCACGTGCCATAAGGCAATCAGATTGATGATCCAGCATCGACTGGAGAATAGCGATAGCTTTGTGTGCCACGCTGTCCTTTTGGTCAATGTCTCGATGCGTTGATGTATGCAGTTTGATCACAACAGGGTGCTTCCTTTGAGTGAGGGTCAAACGCGTTCAATAATTGTGGCGGCTCCCATGCCTGAGGCGACGCACAAAGTGGCAAGCCCGGTTTCTTTGTCAGTGCGTTCCAATTCGTCCAGCAATGTACCGATGATCATAGCGCCCGTGGCCCCCAGAGGGTGACCCATAGCGATCGCGCCACCGTTCACATTGACCTTGTCATGGTCCACATCAAACGCCTGCATGAAACGCAGTACAACTGACGCAAAAGCTTCGTTGACCTCGAACAGGTCGATGTCGTCGATGGTCATGCCGTGATCTGCTAGGATCTTTTCGGTAACGGGAACTGGGCCTGTTAACATGATCGTCGGATCAGTGCCGATTTTGGCAGTCGCACGAATGCGGGCCCGCGGCTTTAGGCCGTATTTCTCGCCAAATTCCTTATTTCCGATCAAAATAGCGGACGCGCCGTCGACAATACCCGAAGAGTTTCCAGCGTGGTGAATGTGATTTACGCGTTCCAGTTCGGGATATTTCATAATGGCGATTTTGTCGAAGCCGGGCATGACTTCGCCCATGGCTTGGAACGACGGATTCAATGCACCCAGTGACTGCATGTCTGTTTGCGGGCGCATGAATTCGTCATAATCCAGTATATCAAGCCCGTTCTGGTCTTTGACGGTGATGACCGATTTTGCAAACCGCTTGTCGTCCCACGCCGCTTTTGCGCGGCGTTGGCTTTCAACGGCATACCCGTCCGCGTCATCCCGACTAAACCCATATTTGGTCGCGATCACATCTGCCGAAATGCCCTGGGGCACAAAGTATGTACCCATTGCAACACTTGGGTCCGCAGCAATCGCTGCCCCATCAGATCCCATAGCAACACGGCCCATCATTTCCACGCCGCCCGCGATATATGCATTCCCGCCACCACCTTTGACTTGGTTCGCAGCCAAATTGACCGCTTCTAGGCCGCTGGCACAAAAGCGGTTGATGGCGAGGCCGGGGATGGATTCATCAAGGTCAGATGCAAGAACGGCCGTACGGGCCAAGTTCCCACCCTGTTCCATGACTTGCGTAACATTGCCCCAAATCACGTCCTCTACGGCGTGGCCTTCAAGGTTATTGCGTTCTTTTACGGCATTCAAGGTAAGGGCCGACAGCCGCAAGGCAGTTACTTCGTGCAGGCTGCCGTCTTTTCGGCCTTTACCGCGGGGCGTGCGCAAAGCGTCATAAATATAGGCTTCGGTCATGGGCTCGGTCCTTTTGCAATTCGTTGTTCAATAGATGGGCCAGACCAATCGGTCTAATCAAGAGTGACGTAGCGGACAATTTACGTAAACGTCATCTCCTGCATTCATTGTCAGATCAAAACGAATAAGGCGCGAACTCGCAAACTATGGTTCCACATCACTATTGCCCGTTGCGATGACCAGCGTTCGACCGTCGCGTTTCGCATTGTTCATCGGCCCATGCACAACACGGGCCAAAATACTCTGTGCGATTTGAAGTTGTTTCGACGCAGGTTGGCAAGAGAAATTGGACCAAGTGATCCAAAAAAATGCGATCCCATGCTTACACAAACAGTTGATCAGGCACGGTCGCTGGGATTGCCGGGCATCAAATCATAGGGATGTTTCCAGCCTGGGGTCGTTTCAATGTTGTTCATCCAGCGATCAATATTGGCCCAATCGGAGCGTACGAAACCGTATGGCTCAGGATAAAACAGATAGCCGCAACACGACAAATCAGCATTGGTAAGGCCTGAACCAACGATCCAATCCCGACCGTCTAAATGCGAATTTAGAACGTCGAAGGTTGCTTGCAGCCGGCCTTGATTAAATGCAATGACGTCTTTGGGGCGTTTGTCTTCCGGAAGAAAGTTCATCAAAAAACGCGTCATGCCGCACATCGAACTTAGCTTGTGATTGTCCCAAAGCACCCAACGTAACACTTCGTAACGCGCATCGTCATCGCCTGCGAACTTGCCAGTCTTGTCCGAGATGTACTGCTGGATCACACCTGATTGGCTAAGCTTTAGATCGCCATCAATTAACAAAGGGGCTTCGCCCATAGTGTTCAGCGCCCGATAGGCCTCAGTACGCGACGCTCCGTTAAAGAAATCAACAAATACGGGTTCCCAATCTAGACCCGAAAGCTCAAGCGCCAAGGCCGCCTTATAGGAATTTCCGGATTCACCAAAGCAGTGCAGTTTGATCGTCATGTGATCTTGGCCTTTATATCAAAAAGAGAAACGGAATAACGCGTTCGGGGCTTCGCAATCGGCAAATTTATCAAGAAACAGTGCTCCCAACCCTTGCGTATTTACAGGTCGTGGCGATGCTACGACTGTAAGGCGCTATTCGGTCAAAGTTGTCGTTGGGGTTGGAAAATGCAAGGTCAAATTCTGGCCATGGCTACAAACTGCGGGCAATTAGTTCTTTCATAATTTCGTTCGTTCCACCGTAAATGCGTTGAACACGTGCATCGGTCCACATTTCGCCGATGGCGTATTCTTGCATGAATCCGTACCCGCCATGCAATTGCAAACAGGCGTCCAGTACTTCGCCCTGAGTATCCGTTATCCAGTATTTTGCCATCGCTGCTTTTTCCACGCTTAAAGCCCCGTCCATGTGTTCGCGGATACATTCATCCACAAATGCGCGGGCCACTTTTGTTTTGGTCTGACATTCGGCAAGCTGGAACCGCGTGTTTTGGAATTGGGTAAGGGGCCCGCCGAAAGCTTGGCGCTCTTTGCAATACGCTATCGTACGCTCAACCCCACCTTCCATTGCGCCAACCGCGCCACATGCGATAATCAAGCGCTCTTGGGGCAGTTGCTGCATCATTTGATAAAAGCCTTGCCCTTCGCGTCCTCCGAGAAGGTTTTCCGGCGCGACTTCGACGTCATCAAAAAACAATTCCGAAGTGTCCGCAGCATGAAGGCCAATTTTATCCAGATTGCGTCCGCGCACGAAACCGTCGGCCTTGTCTGTTTCCACAACCAGCAACGACACCCCTTTGGCCCCGATGTCTGGATTTGTCTTGCAAGCCACGATGACAAGGTTGGCGTGCTGACCGTTCGAGATGAACGTTTTCTGCCCAGTTAAGCGATAGGCGTTTCCTGTTTGGACTGCTTTGGATTTGATGGCTTGCACGTCAGATCCGGTTGAGGGTTCCGTCATTGCCAATGCGCCAACCAAGTCGCCCGATACCAGACCGGGAAGCCAACGCTGTTTTTGGTCGTCTGTCCCAAATGACAAAATGTAATGCGCAACGATTGGGCCATGGATTGCATAGCCTCAACTTGCGATATTGGCCCGACTTGCTTCGATGACGATTGCAGCCTCGTGACCAAAGTCACCACCCGCGCCACCATAGGCTTCGGGTATTGAGGGGCAGAGCAGGCCGATTTGTCCTGCCTGCTGCCAAATGCTGCGATCCATTTGGCCTTGTTTGCGCCAACGTTCGAAATGAGGGACCCATTCGGTGTTGATGAAATTGGCAACAGTGTCGGATGTCATCCGATGGTCGTTACGTATCCAGCCTTGTGGTTCGGTGGCATTCTCCATCGGGCCCTCGTTATCTTTTAGGGGTGGCCAGGTCAGAGTGGAACAAACGCTAATGATACTTCAGCGCCCGATGATCGAAGGCCATGCAAAACGGCCTTTACCGTGCAACAGACAGGTGGGAGGGTCTATAGCTTTGAAGGTGAAAACGCAGTTTTCAGTCAGAACCTGTTTGATTGCGGTGTCAGTGTTCTGGTTGAAAAAGGGCGGGGAAAACCCCGCCCTTGTTGATTAGAAGTTCGCAGCGTCCAGCGCCATAACGGTTTCAGCGCCGGTTTCGATGCGCGTTAAATGCAGCGCTGTCGCGGGCAGCTGGCGCGCCATGTAATAACGGCCAGTCGCGATTTTGGTTTCATAGAACTCATTGTCAGAGGTCCCGGCATCCAGTTCCGACTGTGCTGCATGCGCCATTTTGGCCCACATCAACGCAAGGCAGACATGCCCAAACATATGCATGAAGTCATTTGAACCTGATAATGCGTTATTGGGGTCTTTCATGCCGTTTTGCATGAAGTACATCCCCGCGGATTGAAGGTCTTTGGACGCGGCTTTCAACGGTTCGATGAAGTCTCGATCAAAGGCCTCGTTTTGTCCTTTCAATTCGCCAATGGTGCTTTTCACCAGTTCAAAGAACGCCATGACGTGTTTACCGCCATCCTGCGAAAGCTTGCGCCCCACAAGGTCAAGCGCTTGTACGCCGTTGGCCCCTTCATAGATCTGAGCAATACGGGCGTCTCGGGTGAATTGGGACATGCCCCATTCTTCGATATAACCGTGTCCGCCATAGACCTGTTGTGCCTTGACGGTCATGTCGTAACCTTGGTCCGTCAGGAAACCTTTGATGACAGGTGTCAGCAGTGAAATCAGACCATCTGCATCTTTGTCTTGTCCGCGATGTGCGCGGTCAATCATTGTTGCGCCCCACAGAATGAACGCACGCGCACCTTCTGCAAAGGACTTTTGGTCCATAAGGCTGCGGCGGATGTCAGGGTGAACAATCAACGGATCGGCTGGGCCGTCGGGGTTTTTCGCACCCGTCACATCACGTCCTTGCAAACGATCCTTGGCGTATTCAAGTGCGTTTTGGTATGCAACCTCAGCCTGAGCCAACCCTTGCATACCCACGCCCAAGCGCGCTTCGTTCATCATTGTGAACATGGCCCGCATGCCTTTGTGTTCTTCACCCAACAGATATCCTGTGGCTTCGTCATAGTTCATCACACAGGTGGAATTGCCGTGGATGCCCATTTTCTCTTCGATCTTGCCACAGCTCACGCTGTTGCGTTCACCCATGTTGCCATCATCGTCGACCATGAATTTGGGAACGATAAACAGCGACACGCCTTTGATACCCTCAGGCGCGCCTGTGATTTTTGCCAATACAAGGTGGACAATGTTGCCCGCCATGTCGTGTTCACCAGCCGAAATAAAGATCTTCTGACCACTGATTTTAAAGCTGCCGTCCCCTTGAGGTTCAGCCTTGGTTCGCATGAGCCCCAAGTCGGTGCCGCAATGCGGTTCGGTCAGGTTCATCGTCCCTGTCCATTCGCAGCTGACCATATTTGGCAACCATTTCGCCTTTTGCGCATCCGTCCCATGGGCAAGGATGGCCGAAGCCGCCCCATGTGTCAGACCTTGGTACATCGTAAACGCTTGGTTTGACGCCGAGAACATCTCGCCGACGGCTGTCCCGATGACATAAGGCATATTTTGCCCGCCAAATTCTTCGGGCATGTCCAGACCGGGCCATCCGCCTTCTTTGACTTGGTCAAACGCGGCTTTAAAACCGGTGGGCGTGCGAACGACACCATTCTCCAGCGTACACCCTTCCGTGTCACCAACCGCATTCAATGGGGCCAGAACTTCGGACGAGATTTTGCCAGCTTCTTCCAAAATGGCAGACGTAAAATCTGCTTCAAGTTCGTCGTAACCTGGGATGCCGGATTCTGTGATTTTCAGAACGTTATGCAGCACAAATTGCGCGTCTTTGGTCGGGGCTGTGTAGCTTGGCATAGGTGTCTCCCTTTGTCGTGTAGGTATAGTCTACTTATTCAGCAGCCGCAGCGGGGGCTTCGATTTGTTTCAAAACCTTTTCGCCCCATTGCAATTGCGCCTTAAGTTCATTGATGGCGTCAGACAGTTCGTTTCGCTGCTCTTCCATCTGGTGCAATCGGTCTAGGGCAATGTCATAGGTACGACGCAGCTGCGTGTGCTTTTGATCATCCATATCATAGAGGTTTAACAGTTGTCGGATTTCTTCCAGACTGAACCCAAAACGCTTCCCGCGCAAAATTAATTTGAGCCGTGCGCGTTCACGTTTTGTGTATAAGCGTTTTTGCCCAATGCGGATTGGGAACAGCAATTCCTTAGCTTCATAAAAGCGCAGTGTACGAGGAGTCACATCGAACTCGTCGCACATTTCTCTGATAGTCATTCTATGGTCTGTCATATCTATAACTCTGGCGTTTCATCTGACTAGCAAATGGGAAGTCGATTGTTTGATACAACGCAGGTTGACGTTTACGTAAGCTGGACGTTGCGTCATTTTTCGTGAGCTGTTTGGTGGGGTGGTTTTGCCAAGTGGCCAGTGTCAAAATATCTGAAATAAAATCAATAGCTTTGATCCACCAACGGTTTGATCAAAGGATATGTCACACCATCGTGTAGCAATTGAAACCGCCCGCATGTCTGCAGCCAAGTGTTCTAAGGGAAGACCCAAATTTGTTGCATGGAGGTCAACGGCGAACAGAATTCAACTGAGCGAAATTAGCCGGTCTTTTGGGACAAACTTCCTTCGATTTTGTCGCGCAATGACTTTAGTTCGTCGATTGCTTCGTCCATCTGTTTGCGCTGTTCGTCCAGTTCGCCCAGTTGTCGATCCGCAAGTTCAACCCAAGCTCTCATTTGCGCTTCGTTGCCTTGTTCTTCGTAAATTTGAAGCCATTGGCGAATTTCTTCCAGTTGAAAGCCAAATTTTCGGCCACGTAGGATCAACTTCATTCGGGCGCATTCACGTGCACCATAAAAGCGTGACCGTCCTTCGCGGTCTGGCTGAAGAAGCTCTATGTACTCATAATATCGCAGTGTACGCGGCGTTACATCAAACTCCGCACACATCTCTTTGAAACTCAAACGTGCATCGTCAGCCATAGCCATAAACCTCACTCCTTACACGCAAGCCTAATGACGCGTTTGCATTCGTGCAACCGCTTGGGTTGCACTTCCTGCAGGGTACTGTTCATTTATACGCGAACAAGATGACGGATTTCATGACTGACATAGCCAAACGCGCGCGCCAATTCATTGAAGGTATCCCGCATTCGCGAGATCTGAAAATGGAACTTGTCACCATCGGCGATGGCGTCGCCACAATACGCATGCCCTATGATGATCGCCTTATTGGAGATCCCGAAACACGTGTCATCGCCGGGGGGGCTGTGTCTGCTTTGATGGATACGTGCTGCGGTGCGGCGGTCATGAGCCACCCACAAAGCCCAGGCGTTACGGCCACGTTGGATTTGCGCATTGATTACATGCGTCCGGCTAAACCCGGCGACGCTATAACAACCCGCGCAGAATGTTACCAAATGACCCGATCAGTGGCGTTTGTGCGGGCCGAAGCATGGGACGCAGATGATCAAAACCCTGTTGCGATGGCCACTGCAGCCTTCACTGTTGAGCAGGTGAAAAGCAAATGAAGCGTTCCCCTCCTGAACCTGTCCAGATTGTCAAAGAACGCAGAGACGCCGCGTTGCGTGATTTGATTGCCGGTGTTCCGTATATCCAATTTCTGGGTATGCAATTCGATCGACGCGGGGATGAATTAACCGGTGTTTTACCCTTCAACGAAAAACTGATAGGGAACCCAATATTACCAGCAATTCATGGCGGCGTGACAGCCGCGTTTCTCGAGGTGACCGCAGTGGTGACTTTAAGCTGGGCCTATCTATGGGACGATATAGAAGGTGGCACATTGACGACCCATGATGCGTCTCAACGTCGTTTGCCAAAAACCGTTGATTTCAGTACGGATTACTTGCGGTCGGGATTGCCAAGAGACGCTTACGCGCGCGCTCGGATCAATCGCAAAGGGCGTCGTTATGCCAGCGTCCATGTCGAGGCGTGGCAAGACAATCGCGCACGGCTCTTCGCGCAAGGCACTGGCCATTTCGTTATGCCGAAACGCCGTGACTGACACGAAACTGTCGCAGCAACCACAGCCGCTGACACATGGGCGCGTCCTTCGTATCGCCTTACCTATTGTATTGTCGAATGCCACGGTGCCGATTCTTGGCGCTGTTGACGTTGGGGTTGTCGGGCAAATGGGGCAGGCGGCCCCAATCGGGGCGGTCGCACTTGGCGCAATTATCTTGTCCACAGCGTTTTGGATTTTTGGTTTTCTACGCATGGGAACGGTCGGCTTGGTCGGACAAGCCGCCGGAGCGGGCGATGACGCCGAAGTTTCGGCCATCCTCACCCGTGCCTTGATTGTTGCATGGGTCGGCGGATTGCTCCTTATTGCCTGTTATCCTTTGATCATCTGGCTGTCCTTTTCTTGGGATCCAACAAGTCCAGAAGTTGAAAACCTCGCGCGCGAATATCTATTCATCCGCATCTGGTCCGCCCCGCTGGCCATTACGATTTACGCCTGTACCGGCTGGCTGGTGGCCATGGAGCGAACGGGCGCTGTGTTCTGGGTTCAGTTGCTGATGAACGGTCTAAATGTCGCTTTAGATCTGTGGTTTGTGCTTGGGTTGGGCTGGGGCGTATCTGGTGTGGCGTTTGCAACGGTCATTGCGGAAATCTCTGGGGCAGGGATGGCGCTTTGGTTTTGCCGAGATGCGTTTAAACGGGGGTATTGGCGGGATTGGGCGCGCGTGCTGGACAAGGTGCGATTGGTGCGCATGGCGCTGTTGAACCGAGACATTCTTGTGCGGTCTCTGCTTTTGACCGGGATATTTACGTCCTTCACGTTTATGGGTGCGCGATTTGGCGATGTGACCTTGGCTGCAAACGAAGTGCTGCTGCAATTTCTGCACATAACTGCGTACGCTTTGGATGGCTTTGCCTTTACGGCTGAAACCCTTGTTGCCCGAGCTATCGGGCGGGGTGATCGTAGACGTCTGCGTCGCAGTGCAATGTTAACCGGGATGTGGGGATTTGGCACTTGCGTGCTTTTGGCAGTGGCCTTTGCACTGGCCGGCCCGTGGATCATAGATACGATGGCCAAGGATGGCGCGGTTCAATCGGCGGCGCGATCTTATTTGCCGTACATGGTATTCGCGCCACTGTTGGGATGCGCTGCGTGGATGCTTGATGGTATTTTCATTGGCGCGGCACGGGGTGCGGATATGCGAAACATGATGATATTAAGTGCCGCAGCGTATGTGATCGCTGCCGCTGTGTTCATGCCGATTTGGGGCAATCACGGTTTGTGGATGGCTTTGCTTGTGTCGTTTGTTGCGCGCGGTGTAACTTTGGGGGCTCGATATCCGGCGCTTGAACGGCTCACTCAATAGACGGGATTACAGCCAAGTTTCGCGGGAATGTCCGACAGCCTGACTTACATTTTCAAACCCATCGCGTGCCAAGAACGTATCAAGTTCATTTGCAATACGTGCGGCCAGGCTAAGCCCACCATAAACAAGACCAGTATATAGTTGCACCGCAGACGCTCCAGCTTTGATTTTTGCGTAAGCTTGTTCGCCACTGGCCACACCGCCAACGCCAATCAGTGGAATGTCGGTCAAAGTCGACAAGCGGGCCAATACTCGCGTCGAGGCCTCAAACAACGGTTGACCAGACAACCCACCTTTTTCGGGCGCGTGCTGGCTTTTCAAGTTGTCGCGCGAAAGCGTGGTGTTCGTTGCGATGATCGCGTCGATACGGGCGTCCGTCGCCACCTTGGCAATGTCTGCGATGTCTTGATCAGAAAGGTCAGGGGCAATCTTAAGGAAGATCGGCGTTTTGCCCCGAATTTGGCAGACACCGTCTAACAACGCCGCCAACGCCATTGGACCTTGTAGGTCGCGCAGTTTTTCCGTGTTCGGGCTGGATACATTGATCGTCGCAAAATCAACGTGAGGCTGGGCCAGTTCCAACACCTTGATGAAATCATCGGCCCGGTTTGGGCTGTCTTTGTTTGCGCCTAGGTTCAAGCCCACAGGCACGGCACTGCTGGGTTTTTGCGACAAGCGGTCCGCGATAACTTCGATGCCATCATTGTTAAACCCGAACCGGTTGATCGTTGCGTGATCTTCGGCCAATCGAAACAGACGTGGTTTGGGGTTTCCGGGTTGCGCCAAAGGCGTCGCGGCACCCACTTCGATGAACCCGAAACCGGATTTCATAAGCGGCGCGACAACTTCGGCGTTTTTATCAAATCCGGCGGCAAGCCCAATGGGATTCAGCAAATCAAGGCCTGCGACTTTGGTGCGCAATCGATCTGACGTGACAGGGCCCGGAGTGGGGGCAAAGGGCGTGTGCAACGCCCGCAACGCCAATCCGTGTGCCAATTCCGGATCAATCCGAAGCAATGCGCCAAGGCCGAGCTTTTCAATAATGCTCATCCGAAGGCCTTGCCATTGGTGGACGGTGCACAACGTAACAATCGGGATGTTTCGACAGCAGCTTGGCGATGAACAACGGCGCGTTGGTAAACCGCGTCTGTCACCATTTCAAGGAAGGCATTTGCAGAAGGATAGCGCGCAATAAACACTGCATCCCAAACTTCGGTTGCGGGCCCGATGAGAGCCGTTTCAAAGCCGCCGCGCCAAAGGATGTCACCACCAACACGTGCCAGAATTGGCGCTGTTTCGCGCCCGTAATTAGCATATGCTTCAGCGCCTGACAGACCAGCAGACGCATGCCCGTCGGGATATTGAGCAACTGCACGCAAGCGCACCAGATTGAGCATATTTATTTCCGTATCGCGTGGCAGCGCTTTGAATGTTTCAAATTGCATGCGGTCTGGATCAACAAACGTATCTGTCCAATTGATTTCTGGTGGAAATCGATGTGCGCCGTCAACAAAAGGAAGACCCGTATGCCAACGCATTTGGTCCAGCCGCAATGGTGCGTAAAGATGCGGGAACAATGCGTCGCCTCGTGACGGCTCCCAAACAAGTTTGTCCAATCCATCCGCTTCATATGCGGCAAGGACCAACCCTTCGATATTCGCGAAATGCTTGGCCGCTGTTTCCACCGCCTGTTCAGCAGTAGAAAAATGCACATAGCCGTCAGCGATATCGATTGGTGCGCCTTGGGTTTCCCCCTTTTGGCGCAGGTCGGCCCATTCTTCGGCCCGCAGGATCTTGTAAATAAGCATGGAACGGTCTTGGCCTGCGATTACCATGGCGTCAAGCGATCTGGTGCATTGTTTGGGCACTTTTCATGCGCCACACATGCCATTACGCAAAGGAACCACAAGGCTGTTTGACTCCTGTCACCAGTCCACGCCAAAGTAGTATGACAAAAAACCACAGGGGGCATTTCAAATGCATCGATTCCTTACAGCCACTGCTGCTCTCGCGCTTAGCGCTGGCACTAGCTTTGCGGATTACACGCTGACCATTCTACACACCAATGATTTTCACGCGCGCTTTGAGCCGATCAGCAAATACGATTCTGGATGTAGCGCTGAGGATAACGACGCAGGAGAATGTTTTGGCGGATCAGCGCGTCTGATGACCGCAATCAGCGAAGCTAAGGCAAGATCAAACAACTGGATGCTTTTGGACGGGGGTGATCAGTTTCAAGGCACCCTGTTTTACACTTACTACAAAGGTAAGTTGGCAGCCGAGATGATGAACCAAATGGGTTACACGGCGATGACCGTCGGCAACCACGAGTTCAATCATGGCCCCGAAGTTTTACGCGGATTTATCGACGCAGTTGAATTCCCGGTTCTGATGTCTAATGCAGATTTCACCGGCGAACCTTTACTGGCGGATGTATTGCTGAAATCGACAGTGATCGAGCAAGGTGGCGAAAAGATTGGCCTGATCGGCTTGACGCCGCAAAGCACGGGCGAATTGTCTTCACCAGGTCCAAATGTGACGTTTGGTGATCCCGCACCTGCAGCCCAAGCAGAAGTCGACCGGCTGACCGCAGAGGGCGTCAATAAGATCGTGCTTTTGTCGCACTCTGGTTATCAAACTGACCTGTACATCGCGGATGCAACGACGGGCATCGATGTGATCGTTGGTGGGCACACGAATACATATCTCAACAGTGACGACGACAGTGCCGACGGACCCTATCCAACCGTTCAAAACGGCGTGTCGATTGTTCAGGCTTATGCGTACGGCAAATACCTGGGCGAACTGAACGTAACGTTTGATGATGACGGCAATGTTCTTTCTGCAAAAGGCGGCCCGATCCTTATGGATGCGAGCGTGTCCGAGGACGAAGCTGTAAAATCGCGTATCGCAGAAGCGGCGGCACCATTGGATGAAATCCGCAACAAAGTTGTGGCTGAAGCAGCAGAATCCATCGAAGGCGATCGCAAATTCTGTCGTGCCGAAGAATGCCAAATGGGGTCTTTGATCGCTGATGCGATGCTGGATCGGGTTAAGGATCAGGGTATCGAAGTGGCGATCCAGAATGGTGGTGGTATCCGTGCGTCAATCGATGCAGGTCCGGTCACAATGGGCGAAGTGCTCACAGTGCTTCCATTCCAAAACACGCTTTCGACTTTCAAAGTGTCAGGCGCCGTGCTGAAGGATGCGTTGGAAAACGGTGTAAGCCAAATTGAAGAGGGCGCAGGCCGCTTCCCGCAAGTGGCGGGCATGACCTTTGGCTTTGATGCAACCAAACCAGCAGGTGAACGTATTACCGAAGTCTTGGTGAACGGCGCACCTTTGGACATGGAGAAGGTCTATGGCGTCGTTTCGAACAATTATGTTCGGAATGGTGGCGATGGTTATGACATGTTCAAAACTGCTGACGATGCATATGATTACGGTCCAGATTTGGCCGATGTCACTGCAGAATTCCTTGCCGCAAAGGGACCATTCTCTCCGTACACGGATGGACGTATCTCGGCTGCTGAATAACAAACCTATAACATTGGCGCGTGTTTTGTACGCGCCAATGTTTTACAGATCTGAAGCTGTGGGATTATTTTATAGTGCGCGTTCGTCTGATGACGCGTTCAAGTAATACCGCACGGCATCTTGGACATGTCGAAACCGATCTCCACCCAAATGTTTGCCACCATACCAGCGCGTTACGACGATTATCTCATCACAGATTTCATCACGTTCCAACATTGCGAGAATAATGTTGCCCGCGCCACTTTCTCCGTCGTCGCCTTTAAGCGCACCGTTTGCTGTGACCACAGCCCAGGAATGATGGGTCGCTTTTGCGAACTTCTTTTTGCGTTTGAGCATTTTGATGAACGTTTTTGCGTCCTGAGCCGATGTGCAATGCCCACCAGAAACGGCATATTTTGAACCGCGATCCGTAATGATGTTTTCAAAAACCTGCATGATTGGATCAGTCAGCGGAGAGATTGTTCCAACGGCGCGCTGCATTGGCAATACGAAATCCGAAGTCGTTGGCCGTTTGGCGATCCTCTGGGCGTAGCATTTCCGTTTTATTCCGCGAAGATGTGGCCATAAGCCCTATCCAGGAACCATCCCAATTGAGCCCCTCATGGTCTGGAAGAACAGGGGCACCAACACTGGTTTGCCCCACCCAGATCATTCCCATCTGTGCCGCGTAAGTTTGCATGCGCTGCAGGGCAACCAGTTTGTCACCGGATGGATGACTGGCCACAGTAAAGCCCGCAGCAATCTTATCCGTCCAACCGGGACTGGGCCACCGATCCGCGGCGGCATCTTCCAAGAATGAGTCAAAGCTGGCAGCCGTAGATCCCATGTATGTCGGTGATCCAAAGACAATGGCATGACAGGCGTCTAACGCGTGCCAATCGTCGTTTTGGATGCGCGTCACATCGATAAGACGCGCGCAATCTTGTCCACAACCTTTGGCAATCTCTTGTGCCAATTGTACGGTGTGCCCGGCACCGGAAAAGTAAGGAATGCAGATTGATAGGCTCATTGGGGTCCTTCACAGCGCGTTTTGCATCTTGGTCGACGATACTGGATTGCAGCATTGCTGTAGTGGTGTCGAGTCCACAGCGTAAGGTTGCGATCATGTCAATCCGCGGTGTTAAATGCAGACCTAATCAACTGATGTCTATATCTCTCAAGCGAGCTTTAAAGTGTGTGGACGATTTGCAGTAACCCTACCAACCGATGCAATGGTACAGCTCTTTGAAGCGTCACCGGCAAATGACCTGCCTGACGTGCCGAATTACAATGTGTGTCCAACAACATCCGTGCATTCTGTTATTCAGGCGGATGGGCGCAAGTTGGTTTCCATGCGGTGGGGATTCCTTCCACATTGGTACAAATCGCACAATGATGGGCCTCTCTTGATCAATGCAAGATCAGAAACGATTGCGCAAAAACCAGCATTTCGCGCGGCCTGTCGGGAACGGCGATGCTTGTTGGTCGCGACTGGGTTTTACGAATGGACAAGAGACGGAGACACGCGCTTGCCTTGGTACATCACCCGAAGCGACGGTGATCCAGTTATTTTTGCCGGAGTTTGGCAAGAGTGGACCAATGGCAAAGACCACCTAAGGACTTGCGCTATAGTTACGACGGCTGCAAACGCCCCAATGTCGACGATCCATCACCGGATGCCTGTGATTTTGACCAAAGAGTCCGTCGGATTTTGGTTGGGCGAAGAAGGTAAAGGCGCTGCGCGATTGATGAGGGCCGCACCTGATGATGCCTTAATTTGGCATCGAGTGGACAAGAAGGTGAATTCCAATAAAGCAAAGGGCCCGACCCTGATCGATAAGATCGAGGGATGAGCCCTGATAACTTCCAACGAAGTTAAGGATCAGGGGCTAGGTGCCCCTGAACGACTAGATTAGTTGTTGGGGGGCGGATCGAAGCTAATCGCACCTTTCACCGAAAGATCGCTGCCTTCTTCTTGAGAACTCGCAGCATAGAAAACGGTTTCCATACCTCCAGCAACAGTAAGAACATTCTCGCCATCGGAGCCTAATGGTCCAACTTCCCATTCTTCGTTTTTGGAGACAATGTTTGACGCTCCGCTTTGCTCATCCACAAAACGAATTCGGTCACCTGCTTTAACATAGGTCAATTCTGGGAAAAACGCATCTGGCAAAACCAGAATAGTGTGTTCTTCGCTTGCTGAGGCGACAGACGCCCAGCTCATCACGGCTGCAGCAGCAATGATCTTTGTTGTGCGCAACATGGCAACAATCCTTCCAATACCGGCCCCACCCGTAACTTTGGATAAGCCGTCTTAACGCCACATTGTGGCCTAATTGTGGCAGGTGGATGGCTCTTGGGCGACGTTTCTGCCACCTTAAAGTAGAAATGATACCGAATTCATGGGTTAGTACCTTTTGATGTTCTCTGCGATACTATGAGCGACTCGGTTTGGAAAGGGAACGTTGTGAACGTTGAAACGAACGTGCTGAAAGCCAAGGATGCTCCGGATTTGGGCGCATTTAACTGGGAAGATCCGCTGCGGTTGTCCGACCAGCTGCAAGAAGATGAACGCATGATCCAAAGTGCAGCCGCATCCTATGCGTCTGAAAAGCTTGCGCCGCGTGTGATCGACGCATACGCCAACGAACAGACTGATCCGGACATTTTCCGCGAGATGGGCGAAATGGGTTTGTTGGGCATTACACTTCCCGAAGAATATGGCGGTTTAGGGGGATCATATGTCAGTTACGGACTGGTTGCCCGTGAGATCGAGAGAATCGACAGTGGGTATCGTTCTATGATGAGCGTGCAATCTTCTTTGGTGATGTATCCTATTTACGCTTATGGATCCGAAGCGCAGCGCCAAAAGTATTTGCCAAAGCTTGCCAGTGGAGAATGGATTGGCTGCTTTGGTTTGACGGAACCTGACGCAGGGTCCGATCCGGGTGGAATGAAAACAATCGCGCGTAAGGTCGAGGGCGGGTATGTTTTGAACGGCGCAAAGATGTGGATTTCGAATGCGCCGATTGCTGATGTGTTTGTCGTATGGGCAAAATCAGAAGAACACGGTGGCCGCATCCGGGGTTTTGTTCTTGAAAAAGGCATGAATGCTCTTTCCGCACCAAAGATTGAAAACAAACTGTCACTGCGTGCCTCGGTCACGGGCGAAATCGTAATGGAAAACGTCGAAGTGTCTGAGGACGCATTGCTGCCTGATGTTGAGGGTCTTAAGGGCCCGTTTGGTTGCTTGAACCGTGCACGTTACGGCATCAGTTGGGGCGCATTGGGTGCTGCGGAATTTTGCTGGCATTCTGCTCGGCAATACGGTCTGGACCGCAAACAATTTGGACGGCCCTTGGCGCAGACGCAATTATTTCAAAAGAAATTGGCGGATATGATGACAGAGATATCGCTTGGTCTCCAGGCGTCGCTGCAGGTTGGACGTCTGATGGACCGTGCCGAGGCTGCGCCTGAAATGATTTCGATCGTCAAGCGGAACAACTGCGGAAAAGCGCTCGATATTGCGCGGGCGGCCCGCGATATGCACGGCGGTAACGGAATTTCTGGAGAGTTTCAGGTCATGCGTCACATGGTCAACCTTGAGACTGTAAACACATATGAAGGCACGCATGATGTGCACGCGCTCATATTGGGTCGCGCACAAACCGGCTTGCAAGCATTTGTGTAATATACCCATCTGCAGGGTCATGCGCTTTGTGCATGGCCCATTTTCAAAGAATTTTCCCGACGCGTAGACTCATCCATTTTGCACTGGCTTTGCCACTCTGCTGTCAGCCGCAATTGGCCTGTTTTTACTATTGCCCAAGAGTCTTTTGTGAATTTGCTATGCACGGCATGGTAGAGAGGTGTATACCAATTCTTATTTGATGCTTTTGAGGATTTGATGACGCGATTTTTGCTGCCTTTATTTTTGGCATTTTGGGGTTTCGATGCGCGTTCCCAGACGTGGACCTACCGTGAGGCAGACGACGGCCATTATGTTTACGCAGGCGCCGGTGCCGGGCTGGATCTCGATTTCATCTGCAATGCACCCTCGACCCAAGGATTAGAAGCCATTCAAGTCGGGGCACACGAAGAAACACCTGTTTCTCGGGCGCAGATCAAGATTGATATTGGAATAGAACGGCTGCCTGTTGGTAACGATATCCAGCGGGATGATGTGATGATTTGGTTGGGTCAAACAGGATACAGATTGCCGACCGTTGTTTTTAATGAACTGCACGGAATATGGGAAGTATCGATAAGCGCAGCGGACGCTTTGATTGCGAAACTTGGAACGACAGAGGCCTTTGTATTGGCAGCAGGTGAAGATGCAGCGTGGCAATTCCCTGCAGATGGTTTGGCAAACGCGATATCTCAATCGATTAAAACATGTGAAGCTGCTTGGGCTGCCGTAGAATCTACTGGTCCAAACACCGCCTCAGTGTCCAGCCCGCCCAAAGCATCGCCGTTATTCGCCACAGCACATGCGGATATCATGCGCATTTGTAATGGATCATACACAGCAGCGGACGGCGCGTTCCTGCAAGGTCAAATTGACCAAGATGAGACCGATGATTTTGTCGTCTGGTGGAGCAACATCAGCTGTAATTCGGCATTTCCGCGCCCATTATGTGGGGCATCGCATTGTTCCGCAAAAGTCTATCTATCGACAGTTGCGGCACCAATGGATCTGCTGGCGCAAGACGTGAACGTTCCAGCGTTGTCGAATGGCAAGATCGGGCTGAAACTGGTTGGCCGTTTTGACAGTTGTGGAGCCGACAGCCTGGGATGCGAACGGCTTTGGTATTGGAATGGAACTGACCTTGTGGAAACACGATGACCGATCTTATTTTTGATGGCCATAACGATATCCTAAGCCGCATCTGGTGCGGTTTTGGTGATGCTGAAGCCGCATTTTCCGCAACAGATTTTCATGTGACGGCGCAGAATGCCAAAGCCGGAGGGTTGGCAGGGGGCTTCTTTGCCCTTTTCGCGGTCGCGGCACGCGCGCCTTTTGATTTCGCAAAATATGCCAATGGTAATGTGCCAATGCCTGTCGCGCCGCGGATAGAACGCCCACAGGCGCTGGATGCAATAATGGCGCAAATCGGTGTGGGAAAACGGTTGGAGCGCGCCGGTTATCTGAATTTTGCACATTCAGGAACTGAATTGCGCGAACATATCGCAGCTGGACGTTTGGCGGGGTTGTTACATTTGGAAGGGGCCGATCCGATTGATCCCGATTTGTTTGTTTTGGATGCGCTTTATGCCCAGGGTCTGCGATCACTTGGTTTGGTTTGGTCTCGCTATACGGTGTTTGGCGAAGGTGTTCCGTTTGCGGCTGATCAAGATGGCGATACCGGTGCAGGCTTAACGGATTTGGGCAAGGCGCTGGTATCGCGCTGCCAAGACCTTGGGGTCATAGTGGACACATCGCATCTGACGATGCGCGGTTTCTGGGATGTCGCCGAGGCTGGTGGCCCTTTGGTGGCCACCCATTCCAACGCCTATTCCGTTTGCAAAGTGACACGCAATCTGACGGATGAACAATTGAAAGCCATTGGCGAAACCAACGGGATGGTTGGATTGAACTTCGGGACGCTGTTTCTTTCTGATGAAGGATGGTCAACGGGTCGGGCCAACATATCTGATATGATACGCCAGCTCGATTATATGATTGAACAAGCCGGCGAAGATCACGTCGGGATGGGGTCCGATTTTGATGGTGCTCCGATGCCGGACGAGATCGAAAGCGCGGCTGACTTGCCCAAACTTGTTGATGCGATGCGACGCGCTGATTACGGCGAAGCGTTGATTTCAAAATTGCTAAAGGACAATTGGCTGAATTTTCTGACACGTGAATTGGGTTAACGTTGCTCAATCCCGGCCAGTTTCAGGCATTGAACGGCCAATCGGTCCAAATCTTGCAAACCTGCCTCATGCAAAGGCTGCGCATTTTCACGAAGTGCTTTGGCGTGATCAGGGTGCTTTATCAAGAAATCGAGTGATGCGGCCAGTGTCTTTGCATTATCGACTTCCAAACTTGCTTCGGCTTTCGTGAATTTCGCATAGACCTCTTCAAAATTCGCATATCGGGGCCCGTGCAAAACGGCGGCACCTGCGGCTGCCGGTTCGAACGGTGTATGCCCGCCAGCATCGCCAAATGAGCCGCACAAGCAAACGAGAGGGGCCAATTTGAACCAAAGGTCAGTCTCGCCCAAAGTGTCCGCAAGATAAATGGATGTTTCAGTATCTGGCGTCTCTGCGCGGCTGCGTTGAGCGACTGAATGACCTTGGCACAGAGCGCGAATAGAAGGCGCACGGTCAGGATGCCGTGGTGCTAAAATCAGGGCGGCATCGGGGTGTGACTGACGCAGTCGATTATGCGCTTCGATTACGATTTCATCTTCGCCGGGATGCGTTGACACGGCGGCCCACAACGGCCGTGATCCCAATTGCTTTTCTAACTGTGCTCGAGTCAGATCTTCTATTTTGAAAGGAAGCAATACGGATTTGAGGTTCACCCCAATGCGCGCATGGGTCAAACCCAACGCGCCAATATTACGCGCGGTTCGCGTGTCCTGTGTATGAATAATGCCAAACAATCCGAACATGTTGCGTGCCGTTTTTGGTACACGGGCCCAATTGCGTGCAGATCTTTCAGAAAGGCGCGCATTCAAAAGGGCAAGAGGGATGCCTTGTGCATGTGCACAACTGATCATGTTCGGCCAGATTTCGCTTTCGATAAAGATACCAATCTGAGGTCGCCAATGATGCAGAAACCTCTTTACTGGGCCGCGGCCATCTAACGGGGCAAATTGATGAAAGGCGCGGTGCGGCAATCTTGGCAGCAGAACCTTTGCCGAACTTGCGGTTCCAGTTGTCACAAGGACCTGCGCGGATGGCGCCAATGTCAAAAGGCTTTCAATCAAGACCAGCGCCGATTTGCTTTCACCAACCGAAGCTGCGTGAATCCAAATCAGCTCCCCTAATCCTCGCTCCAAAGTGGCATGGCCCAGACGTTCGTGCGTGCGATGGACATCGACCCCACCTTGTCTGAGCTTTGCGACAGTTCTTCGGGCAGCAAAAGGCAGAGCAATTGAAGCCAAAATACGGTAAGCCGCAGAAAGCGGAGTCATAGTTGGATCAGCCGCCGGTGTGGCTCATGTGGCGCGACATCTGCCCGTCCAATTTTTGGCGGGAATAGTCAAAATCATGTCCCTTGGGCTTGAGCCTAATCGCAGCCCGAATTGCATCTTCCAATGGTGCATCATCTTCTGGTGACGCACGCAAAGGTCCGCGTAAATCGGCCATGTCTTCTTGTCCAAGGCACATATAGATTTCACCGGTACAGGTCACGCGGACACGATTGCAGCTTTCGCAGAAATTGTGGGACAACGGTGTGATAAATCCAATTTTTTGACCCGTTTCTTCCAACCGAACATACCGCGCAGGCCCCCCCGTGCGTTCTGCCAAATCAGAGACTGAATAGCTGTTTTCGTAGGCTTTGCGAACTTCTTTTAGTGACCAATATTGACCAAGGCGATCTTCGTTTCCGATATCCCCCATTGGCATGACTTCGATCCAGGTCAAATCCATTCCTCGATCGGCACACCAATTGGTAATTGTAGATAGTTCTTCTTCGTTGAAATCCTTCAACGCCACCGCATTGATTTTGACACGCAACCCTACGGCCAGTGCGGCATCAACGCCGCGCAAAACTTGTTCCAAGCGTCCCCAACGCGTGATGTCGGCGAATTTTTTCTCATCCAGCGTATCAAGCGACACGTTAATCCGGCGCACGCCTGTGTCGTAAAGTTGCTGTGCGAACCGTTCAAGTTGCGACCCATTTGTGGTCAGCGTCAATTCATCAAGGTCACCAGACTCAAGATGGCGCGACATGCTTTCGAAAAATGTCATAATGCCTTTACGAACAAGTGGTTCGCCACCTGTTATACGCAGCTTTCGCACCCCTAAATGCACAAAGGTCGAACACATGCGATCCAGCTCTTCGAGCGTCAAAAGTTCTTTTTTGGGCAGAAAGGTCATGTTTTCCGACATGCAATACACACAGCGGAAATCACAGCGGTCGGTTACGGAAACACGCAAATACGTAATGGCGCGTTGGAACGGATCGATCAAAGGTACCATGTCTTTACAGGTAGGACACGAGAACCAGTCAAGCAAGGGGTTTGATGCTGCGCGTCAGCACGTTAATGTAATCGAATGAAACGAACAGTCCTGTTTGCATTGATCCTGAGCTTGAGTGCGTGTGGCATAGCACAAAATATCCGCAACGTGGGGTCCAAGCCAGCTGATGAGATCAGCGGCGAATCGCGATCGGGTGCGACGACCGATGTACGTCCACGTGCGCGCCCTCCTGGATTGGGGGAGCGTATTGCAAGCGCTGCAGCAGGCCTTGTTCCAGCCAACGCACGACGTGCTGACGATTTTGACCAAGTCAGTGCGGCAGACAAAGCCGAAGCAATTGGCGGAGCAGTGCAGCAAGGATCACTTGGCACGACAGTTGCCAGTCTTGGAAGCCCGGCGGAAACAGGGCTTTGGATCAAAACGCCTTTGGTGACGGTCGAACAAGCAGGTCGTGTTTTCTATGATGAAACAGGAATATCCGTGGCTGTGACTTTGATTCCGTTGGACGGACCCAAAACGGCAGGCAGCCGGCTTTCTTTGTCTGCTATGCAGGCGATTGGGGCCCAGTTGAATCAATTGCCGACGGTCGAAATCTTTGCTGGAGCCTGACACTGCAGATGCTACAAAATGTCAGGCGCAGAACGCGTCGTATTCTTCACGCACATCACTATCAATCGAGACGCCTAATTGACCTCCGTACAACCGATCTTGACGGTCTTTGCGCGGCCCTGAAATCCAAAAAGGCTCGCCAGAATCAATTTCGAAGAAATTCGCCTTGAAGTATTCGCCTTTGAGGCTTTGAAACCTTAGGCCCTAATAATAAAGGGTCTTTCCAGATTTCGAGAAGTAGACACGACCGATTGCGGCTGGCCCCTCCAAACCTTCGGCTTTGGATTCGATATGCATGATACGTGATCGTTCCAGTTTGAACGATTTGGGCAACGCATCATTCCGCTGCTTTTCCTTGTTCCATTTTCCGTTTGGTTGTTCCATGTCGACGATCTTTTTGATTGTTTAAAACCACTGCCCCGGTTCCATCAGCCCCAAGTCCAGCAGTTGCCGGGAATGCCATTCAAAAGGGGCCGAATTATGCCATTTGAACGTTTCGATATCAAAGGTGCTTCCCGGGTTGCGTTTTAAGGCTTTGGCCGTCCGAAAGGAACAGACCGCCGCTGTGATATTGTGATGCCATGGGCAAGCAAAGGTGTTCAGCTCTTCTTTGTTGAAAGTAAAATCTTCGCGCAACTTCAGGTCGGGTTCTGTTTGGAAAAGGGAAATTCGATCAATTTTGCGCCGATTGGCCGGAACGTGCTCTTCGTAGCGCCAGCGCAGACCACCGAAAAAATCCAATTGTCGTTCTTTTGGATGACCCTCAGGTGTTTTGCGTGCCAAAGCGTAATACCCCGAGCGATCCAAATGTGCGTTTTTCAGAGAAACGGCATCGGGAGAGGCGTTTAAGTCTTCGGCATAGAGATCGACCACATAAGTCAACATTGCGCTGCGCCGTTCTTCACCATGAAATGTCAGCATTTCCCCCACGGTGCGCGTTTCGCAAAATGGGTGAAACAGGTATTCTGCATTGTAACAATAATAGACCCAGGACTCTTCCGGGACTGTATCAATGACGCTATTCACGACGTCAGTAAGCGATGCGTCTTTGGTCAGATCGTGATCGACCCGGATAACCGTGGCATCAAGATCCGGGGCCAAATCGAATCTGGACGGCATGAACATGAGGATAGATTTAAACCCAGCTTGCTGATGATGTCTCGCAGTTGTGTCGATTTCGACTTCATCTTCGACAAAAATCATCGCCAGAGGGCCTTTCGCTTTTCGGGCATGATGTGATTTCAGGAAATCTTTTAGACTTGTGTATCGCATGCCCACTCGACTGCCTTGCTTTGGCTAAAAATTCGTTATCGTGTTTGAATGCTAGCATATCGGAACGCGGGCGCAGGCCAAGGCTCCATTGCAAGGGGTGCTACGGCCTGTTATCTGCCCGCACTGATCAATCCCGGAGACCGCGCAATGTCCACGCCGAAAAAGCTCTATATCAAGACCTACGGCTGCCAGATGAATGTCTATGACAGCGAACGTATGGCCGAAGCTTTGTCCGGATATGAACAAACGCAATCACCAGATGATGCGGACATGATCCTTTTGAACACCTGTCACATTCGCGAAAAGGCGGCGGAAAAGGTGTATTCCGAGCTTGGGCGTTTCAAAGGATTGAAGACGGCCAAACCAGATCTGAAAATTGGTGTTGCTGGATGTGTGGCCCAAGCCGAAGGGCAAGAAATTATGCGGCGTCAGCCGATGGTTGATCTGGTCGTGGGCCCACAATCCTACCACCGTTTGCCCGAGCTTGAGGCCAAAGCGCAGGCAGGTGAGAAAGCGCTCGATACTGACTTTCCAGAAGAAGATAAGTTTGAACATCTCAAAAGGCGCCCGAAAGCAACGCGTGGGCCAACCGCGTTTTTGACCGTGCAAGAAGGCTGCGACAAGTTTTGCGCCTTTTGCGTTGTGCCTTACACACGCGGTGCAGAAGTATCGCGTCCGGCGCAGCAGATCATGACCGAAGCGCGCGATTTGGTTGAACGCGGCGTGCGTGAAGTCACGTTGTTGGGGCAAAACGTCAACGCATATCATGGTCATGATGCAGGGCTTTCTGGCTTGATCTGGGATCTTGCCAAGATTGACGGGCTTGAACGCATCCGTTTCACGACATCTCACCCGCGCGATATGGACGATGCTTTGATCGCGGCACATGGGGAATGTGAGAAACTGATGCCGTATCTACATCTTCCGGTACAGGCTGGGTCTGACAAAATCCTGAAGCGGATGAACCGTGGCCATACTGCCGAAGAGTACCTTCGGCTGATCGAACGCATCCGTGAGGCGCGTCCAGACATTTTGATGTCCGGCGATTTCATTGTTGGATTTCCAGAAGAAACCGAAGCAGATTTTCAGGACACTCTCGATTTGGTTGAGGAAGTGAAATACGGCTATGCCTATTCATTCAAGTATTCAACGCGCCCGGGCACACCCGCCGCAGAACGTGCACAAGTTGACCCAGCCGAGGCGGATGACCGTCTGCAACGACTACAGGCTTTGATCACAAAGCAACAACGGCAGGTGCAGGATGATATGGTTGGAAAAACCGTCAGCGTGTTGTTTGAAAAGCCGGGCAGGTTAGAAGGGCAAATGGGCGGGAAATCCGAATATTTGCACGCCGTCCATGTCGACAATGCGCCAGTGGCGCGGGGCACGATTGCGCCGGTCAAAATCGTTTCATCAAGCACAAATTCTCTTGCTGGTAGATTGGCCTAGGGCGGAAATCGATCACCAACGATCACATAGTGCAATCTGTGTTTCTCGTCTAAAGTGAGACATCCTGCGAAATGCTGCCTGTTTTGGTGCGTTTTGGTGAAAACCGTCTTCTCTTTTTGTTTCAGTTTTGTGAAAAAACGCCAGCCGGCGTTGCCTGTGACGACATAAATTGCAAACCTTAGTTAAGGTTCAGACTCAGGAGCAAGAATTGACTATCGCAAAAGTACCGACGTCCCCCGCCGAAGCTGCCAAACAAGTTCTATTGGAGTTTCCCGACAACCGGCTGCTGATCGATCTTTGTGGACCTTACGACCAATATCTTGCGACGATTGAAACCGCTCTGAGCATCCAAATCGTGCGGCGCGGAAATGCGTTGGCGATATTGGGCGAAGAAGACACTGCCAATCGTGCGTCAGACGTTCTTAAAGCGCTGTATCTTCGGTTAGAAACTGGCAAAACGGTCGAACCTGCCGATGTAGACGCTGAATTGCGCATGGGCGGCGAAGTGATCGACACGGATGCGCGCGATGTCGATCAACTGGAAATGGATGTCGGCAAGCGTTTGGAAATCAAAACCCGAAAAAAGCTGGTCGAGCCACGCACCGATGCACAAAAAGCGTATGTCCAAGCATTGTTCGACAATGAATTGGCCTTTGGTATTGGACCCGCTGGTACAGGGAAAACCTATCTTGCCGTTGCTGTTGGTGTGTCGATGTTTCTTGCCGGTCACGTCGACAAAATTATCCTGTCTCGCCCGGCTGTCGAAGCTGGGGAAAGATTGGGGTTTTTGCCGGGTGACATGAAAGAAAAAGTCGATCCTTACATGCAGCCTTTGTATGATGCTTTGAATGACTTCCTTCCGGGCAAACAGCTGGCAAAGTTGTTGGAAGAAAAACAAATCGAGATCGCGCCTCTGGCCTTTATGCGAGGTCGAACATTGGCGCGTGCATTTGTTGTTCTGGATGAAGCTCAGAATGCCACTTCGATGCAGATGAAAATGTTCCTGACACGTCTGGGGCAGGGCAGTCGAATGGTTATAACCGGGGATCGAACACAAATCGATTTACCGCGTGGCGTCCAGTCTGGTCTGAAGGATGCTGAACGGATTTTGGAAGACATTCCGTCAATTAGCTTTAGCTATTTCACGGCCAAGGATGTTGTTCGGCATCCTTTGGTCGCCAGAATCATTCAGGCCTATGACGCGGACGAAGAAAATACATGATCACGGTGCGATTTTGCGGGTCTGCCATAGCGCTGCGCGAATTTTGGGCCTGACATGGACGGTCTTGATGTTGTCTTCGAAGATGCGCGTTGGAATGATGTGGACCTGACAGGATTGGCGTCGTCCGCGATTTCTGCAACGCTTGGTCATCTGGGCTTGCAAGCAAATGATCACGAGGTGGTCGTGCTGGCCTGCGATGATGCGAGGATTTCAGCCTTGAATTCCGAGTTCCGCGAAAAACCAACGCCAACAAATGTGTTGTCTTGGCCGACAATCGAGTTGGACCCTGGTGAAGCGCCCGACGAAGAATTGGGCGATATTGCCATCGCTTTTGACACCT
Source organism: Paracoccaceae bacterium (assembly GCA_039975755.1). Classification (GTDB taxonomy): domain Bacteria; phylum Pseudomonadota; class Alphaproteobacteria; order Rhodobacterales; family Rhodobacteraceae; genus JABSSA01. Next base: position 90,187 of record JBDWGM010000062.1, read on the forward strand.
GCAAACAAGAATCCGAAGCACAATCCAAGACAATGACAGCGCATGTGACCCATCTTTTGGTGCACGCAACGCTTCATTTACTTGGATATGATCACATAAATGCAGCTGATGCGGACCAAATGGAAAAAATTGAAGTCGAAATACTTGGCAAATTGGGTGTGGCTGACCCATATTGAACTCGGGCCACGATTTCGGCTCTGTATTGTATGAAGGATAGATGGGCGATTCAGATTCTTCGTCTGGCGCAGCGCAGAGCGCGCAGTCAGAGACAGGCACCTTGACGGAGCCTTCGAGTAATAGCTTTTTGGCGCGCGTTTTTGGCGCGCTAAGCCCGGCAAACCCTGCCATCACTGAAACACCTGACCGTGAGCCTCGATTGAATGGGCACGGAATGGTGAATCTGCGGCGCTTGCGTGTCGAGGACGTTGCGATTCCAAAGGCGGAAATCACGGCTGTTCCTGATACGATAACGCTGGATGAATTGGTGGAGGTTTTCAAGAAAAGCGGCCTCACGCGGGTTCCTGTGTTTGAGGGGACATTGGATCAACCAGTGGGCTTTGCACATCTTAAGGACATCGCGTTGCAGCACGGGTTTACCAATGACGACGGCCCATTCGACCTGACCGCGATGTTGCGACCGTTGCTGTTTGTTCCGCCGTCCATGGCGATTGGTGTTTTGTTGACAAAGATGCAAACGGAACGGCGCCATATGGCCTTGGTCATTGATGAATATGGCGGTGTCGATGGCTTGGTCACAATCGAAGATCTGATTGAACAGGTTATTGGCGAGATTGAAGATGAACACGACGCAGAAGAAGGCGATTTGTTCACCCGTGAGGAAACCGGATGCTATTTGGCTTTTGCGCGGACTCCCCTGGACGAATTTGAGGCAGAGATTGGCAAGAGCCTGACGCAGCATGAGAATGTCGATTCAGAAGAAATCGACACACTCGGAGGGCTCGTCTTTATGTTAGCCGGGCGTGTTCCGGCGCGAGGTGAAGTTATTCATCACCCCGAAGGGACAGATTTTGAGGTGATCGATGCCGATCCGCGCCGCATTAAGCGTCTTCGCGTGCGTATGGATGGCCGAACAGCAGCAGAGTGACCGATACCTGCCTTGATCACATTGAGCGCGCTGATGCGCGCATTTGATTTATTGCGTTGCCACGCAGTTTGCGAGGCTTAGCCTCGCGCTCCGAGCACCTGGAAAAGGCGCGTTTCCATTCAATGGGGAATAGCGTGCAATGATAATTGGAAGCTGGCAATGCATGACCATTCCAAAGGGCTGATCATTACGACATTGGGTGTGTTGTGTGTTGTACCGGATTCCTTGTTCGTGCGGTTGATCGAAACAGAGCCCATGACGATTGCATTTTGGCGTGGTCTGACGGCCGGCCTGATTGTTCTGGCCTTTGTCCTTGGAACGCAGGGCGTCAAGGCGTTCGCGCCTTTGCGTCGGACCGGATGGTCAGGTGCCATTTACGTATTGCTTATAGGATCGACGTCACCAGCGTTTGTTCTTGCTATCACGCAAACCAGCGTCGCAAATGTCGTGTTTATTTTCGCATCGATGCCAATGTTCGCCGCTATTTGGAGCAGGGTTCTGTTAAATGAACCGGTTTCCAAACGGATTGCGGCAACGATGGGTGTTGTTTTGTGCGGCTTGGCCGTCATCGTGTATGGAGCAGGTGAAACAGAGCAGGCGTCTTGGAAAGGCGATATCTGGGCGCTGTATGTGGCCTGTGCGTATGCGGCTGCGTTGACGGCGGTGCGTCGAATGAAAGAAATCTCGATGGTGCCCGCGGTGTCGATTGCCTATCTGGGTGCCGCAACTGTAATTGCGTTGCTGTATCCACTGGCCGGTGCTTTTGTGGATCATTGGCCGTTATTTCTTGGTCACGGCATTTTCATCGGTTGTGCCACCTGTCTTTTAACATTGGGTCCGCGATATATCACGTCATCAGAAGTGTCGCTGTTGGTCCTTCTTGAATCCGTTTTGGCCCCGCTGTTGGTTTGGGCGGTCATTGGTGAACACCCCGGCCGCTATTCGCTTTTGGGTGGGCTCATTGTCATTGCGGCCTTGTTGGTGTCCAACATATGGGCGTTGCGACGCACAAACGCGATATAGTGACTTGACCAGAATGGTTGTCTTCACCATGCCTTCGTTGAACACGGATCAAGTGGGCCATGACTGAAATTATTGTTGAAAAACACGTAGCCACTGCGCCTCGAATGGCCTTGGCTGTATTGGGCGGAGCGCTTGGCGCTTTTGCACACGCACCGTTTGATTGGAGCATTCTTGTTCTGGTGCCTTTGCTCACCGGATTTTTCCTGGCGCAGCGAAATCAAAGCCGGGTTGGCGCTTTTTTCACTGGGTGGGCCATTGGCGTTGGGTATTTTGCCGTGACGTTGCGCTGGATCGTTGAACCTTTTCAGGTGGACGCAGCTGTTCATGGGTGGATGGCGCCCTTTGCTTTGTTCTTTCTTGCTGCGGGATTAGCGCTTTTTTGGGGGCTGGCTTTTTTGTTGGCCTTTCGACGCGGTGCGATTGCGTTGGCTGTGTTTTGGACATTGGTTGAATTGGGGCGTGCCTATGTATTTACAGGGTTTCCATGGGGTAATTTTGCGCAAGCTTTGCTTGATACTCCATTCCAATCGCTTCTGTCGACTATCGGCCCACAGGGATTGACGTTGGCATTACTTTTATTTGTGGCACTGTTGTTCGGAGGGTGGGCGCGGGCCTGTTTGGGTATCGGGCTTTGCTTTGGCTTGGGTGCGACGCTGTATCTTGCCCCAAAAATGCCACTTCAAATGACGGACAAGACAATACGTATTGTTCAGCCCAATGCACCACAGCACGAAAAGTGGCACCCTGAGAAAGGTCCGGAATTTGTACGACGCCAACTGAGTTATACAGAAGCGCCGGGACAAGTTGATCTGGTGTTATGGCCAGAAACGGCGATCCCTTATTTGTTTTCAAATGCTGAGATCATATTCGAATTTGCCGCTCAATCTGCAGATGGCGCACCAGTTGTCATGGGCGTTCAGCGCGATGACGATCAGGGGCGTTATTTTAACTCTGCGGTCTTGTTGGATGAGGTCGGCGCGGTTCGTCAGATTTACGACAAGCACCATTTGGTGCCATTTGGCGAATACATGCCCTTTCCGGAACTGTTTCGGAGTTTGGGGATTGCTGCCATCGCTGAACGGTCGGACGGTGGGTATACGCCTGGACCGGGACCAGAACTGATGGAATTGGGCGATTTGGGGTCGGCGTTGCCGCTAATCTGCTACGAAGCAGTGTTCCCACAGGATTTGCGCGGTACGAGCCGCCCTGATTTTCTGATGCAATTGACGAATGATGCTTGGTTCGGGGTGGATGCTGGGCCGGAGCAACATCTGGCCCAAGCAAGAATGCGATCGATTGAACAAGGTTTGCCAATGGCACGGGCCGCGAACACCGGAATATCCGCGATGATCGGTCCCTATGGACGCGTATTGGACAGTCTGCCATTGGGCGAAGCAGGATTTGTTGATGCGGTGTTGCCGATGCCGTTGCCTGCCACGATATACAGTCGGACAGGGGATGCACCAGCAAATGCAGTGATCATTTTGATGTCAGGTCTAATCCTGTTGCGTCATATGCGCACTAAGCGTCGCGAAGGCGATTGACCACGCAGCGTTAGACGCCTAGTGACATCGTGATCTGCCACAACGGCTTCCTGGCGTGGCGGCGTAACATTCAATGGAGCATTTATGTCCCGAAAAAATTATACCTTCACTTCGGAATCTGTCTCCGAGGGCCATCCGGATAAAGTTTGTGATCGTATTTCGGACGCAATCCTCGATGCGTTCCTTGCGGAAGAGCCCGAAGCGCGCGTTGCTTGTGAAACCTTTGCAACGACCAACCGTGTCGTCATTGGTGGTGAGGTTGGCTTGTCTGATCAAGACAAACTGCGGGATCATATGGGGCGTGTTGAACAAATCGCGCGCGATTGCATCAAAGACATTGGTTACACGCAGGAAAAGTTCCATTGGGAAACCTGCGAAATCACGAACCTTCTGCATGAACAATCGGCACATATCGCACAAGGCGTTGACGCCTCTGGTAACAAAGATGAGGGGGCCGGCGATCAAGGCATCATGTTTGGCTATGCCACAGATGAAACGCCTGATCTTATGCCAGCGCCTATCCAGTATGCGCATGCTATTTTGCGCCGTTTGGCCGAAGCTCGCAAATCTGGAGAAGCAGCGATGCTTGGGCCGGATGCGAAATCACAGCTGTCTGTTCAATATCGAGACGGGAAACCGGTTGGTATCAGCTCTTTGGTTCTGTCGACACAGCATTTGGACGAAAGCCTGACATCCAATCAAATCCGCGAAATCGTCGCGCCTTACATCACAGAGGTACTGCCCGAAGGATGGTTGACCGACGAAACTGAATGGCACGTCAATCCAACGGGTAAATTTGTCATTGGCGGCCCTGATGGTGATGCCGGTCTGACGGGCCGTAAAATAATTGTGGATACATATGGTGGCGCTGCCCCTCATGGTGGCGGTGCGTTTTCGGGAAAAGACCCAACTAAGGTTGATCGTTCCGCAGCCTACGCGGCCCGGTATTTGGCCAAGAATGTTGTTGCGGCAGGATTGGCAAAACGCTGCACAATTCAGCTGAGCTATGCGATTGGCGTATCCAAACCATTGTCGATCTATGCGGACACATTTGGATCAGGTCAGGTGCCTGACGCAGCGATTGAAAAAGCCGTATCCGAAGCCATGAGTTTGACCCCACGTGGCATTCGCGAACATCTGGGGATGAACAAACCCATTTACGCACGCACGGCGGCCTATGGGCATTTCGGCCGTTCTCCTAGTGCGGATGGCGGATTTAGCTGGGAACGCACCGATTTGGTGGACGCGATCAAAGCCGCAATTTAAGCTTTGTTCCGAGTTTGTTTTTCCAAAAGGCGGGTTCTTGACCCGCCTTTTTTGCGACTATCCGATCAGGGTGACTTCATTTTGACCAGCAGCTCTGAGCATTAAGTGGATATCGGCTAATTCGGGATCGTTGACCCAAGCCATCGCGGCCTCTCCGTCTGGAAAGCCAAGAAGGACCTGATGCGCTATGAGGTGCAGGAAGACCGTTATTGTAAAATCGAACCGTTGCGCATTTGTCGATGTGGCTCTACATCGCGCGGCATGACAGATACAACACAACGCCCCCATCGCAACTTTTATGGCCGGATCAAAGGCAAGACTCTCAAGCAATCATATCGCGCCTATCTTAGCGAAGACCTTGCAGCCCTTAGTCCCGGTAAAGTCGAGTGGGATCAAAACCCGGAACGGACTCCGTTGGACCTGAAATCCCTTTTCGGCGGGCGTGATGTCTGGCTAGAGGTTGGGTTTGGCGGGGGTGAGCATCTTGTGCACCAAGCAGCCTTGAACCCGGATGCGGGGATCATTGGTGCAGAACCTTATATCAACGGTGTCGCAATGTTGTTGGGGAGAATCCGACGGGCAAATGTTGATAATTTAAAGGTACATCCGGGCGATGTCCGTGATTTGTTTGACGTCTTACCCGATGCATCGATTTCAAAGGCGTTTCTTTTATACCCGGACCCATGGCCCAAAACACGGCATCATCGCCGCCGCTTTGTGACCGAAGAACATCTTGTTCCTTTGGCGCGTGTTCTAAAGCCTGGGACGGAATTCCGCGTGGCCACAGACATCGAAGACTATGTGCGTCAAACATGTGAAGAAGTGCCGCGCTTTGGGTTTGAATTGTGTGATGACAATCCTGAAAGTTGGGGCACTGCTTGGGATGATTGGATTTCCACGCGATATGAGGAAAAAGCCCTGCGTGAAGGGCGCACCCCCCATTATTTAACGTTCCGGCGCGTTTGACAGTTTAAAGGGTCAATTCGACAAGCTCTATCGCTTTGGCAATCGCGGCTTCGACGGGCATATCTGATGTGTCTAAAATATGGGCTTTGGATGATGGTTTCAAAGGCGCGGCCGCACGATCTGTGTCACGTGCATCCCGCGCTTTGACATCGGCAAGAACGTCTTGCAATTTTGTGTCGATGTTTTTGTCGGCAAGCTCTTTGTGTCGTCGTTCGGCGCGCACCTCAGCACTGGCAGTGACGAACAATTGCACCTCGGCTTGTGGACATATGACTGTGCCGATATCGCGACCATCCAACACGGCGCCCCCCGCACGTCGCGCAAAGGCGCGTTGAAAATCTAGCAATGCGGCTCGAACCTCTGGAATGACAGCAACCTGAGATGCTGCTTGCGCAACCTCGAGGGTTCGCAGGGCAGGGTCCTCTAATGCCTCGCGCTTGACGGCCTGAGCGGCTTGGATGGCTGGAACTCCGCGCAGTGTCGCGGCGCCAACAACGCGATAAAGCAAGCCCGTATCGAGATGCGCAAACCCAAATTGCTTTGCAATGGCACGGCCTATCGTGCCTTTGCCCGCCGCCGCAGGTCCATCTATCGCAACTGTGAATGGCTCGGTCATAGTCGTTGGATATGTGCGCCCATATCGCCCATCAAAGTTTCGAAAATAGGGAAGGATGTCGCGATTGGTCCGCCGTCGTCCAGCGTAACCGGCTGTTGCGAGGCCATGCCCATGACAAGGAACGACATGGCAATCCGGTGGTCCAGATGAGTCGCCGCGGTCATGCCGCCGCGCACATTGCCATGACCAAGCCCCTGTACGGTCCACCAATCCGGGCCGTCGTCGACTGTCACGCCAGCGGCACGCAAACCATCGGCCATCGCGGCGATCCGGTCGCTTTCTTTGACGCGCAGCTCTTTGACGCCCGGCATATGAGTTTCCCCTTTCGCAAAAGCGGCGACCACCGAAAGCACTGGATATTCATCAATCATACTTGCGGCGCGATTTGCGGGGACTTCAATTCCCACCAAATCAGGCGAGAACTTTGCGCGCAAATCAGCGACTGGTTCACCCCCTTCTTCACGTTCATTTTCAAACGTCAGATCTGCGCCCATGTCACGCAACGTGAAATAAAGACCAGCGCGTGTCGGGTTCAATCCAATATTGGGAACCAAAACATCTGATCCCGGCACGATCAAAGCCGCACACACAGGAAACGCAGCAGAAGACGGATCGCGTGGCACATCAATATGCTGTGGCTTTAGCTCTGGTTGACCTTTCAGGGTGATGACACGCCCTTCGTTTGTTTCTTCGGTCGTGATTTCAGCGCCAAAGCCTGCAAACATGCGTTCGGTATGATCGCGTGTTGCTTCTTTTTCGATCACTACGGTTTGCCCCGGTGCGTTCAGTCCAGCAAATAAAACGGCGGATTTCACCTGCGCGGACGGGACCGGCACGGTATAGTTGACGGGCACAGGATCGTCCGCACCAATCAAAGTCATCGGCAATCGACCCTCGGAACGGCCCACGGTTTGACACCCGAACAATGCGAGCGGATCAGTGACGCGTGCCATGGGGCGTTTATTCAAAGACGCATCCCCCGTAAAGGTGGCTGTAATTGGCGATGTTGACATGGCGCCCATGATCAATCGCACACCCGTACCCGAATTTCCGCAATCGATCACCTGATCCGGTTCTGCAAAACCACCAACGCCGACACCGTTTACATGCCATGTCCCATCATCATCGCGTTCTACCTTTGCACCAAACGCCTGCATGGCCTTAGCTGTATCAAGAACATCCTGGCCTTCCAAAAGCCCTTTGATTGTTGTTTCGCCAACACTCAACGCCCCAAGGATCAGGGACCGGTGCGAGATTGATTTATCCCCTGGCACATGTGCGGTGCCTTGCAATGGGCCGCTGGCCGTGGATTGCATTTGAATTGGATCGCCGTGGCTCGACATGTTCAGCCTCTTATCAGTTTGACGCAGCACTACCCCGCGCGAGGCAAATCGTCCAGACGTTCACCAAACGTTGCTTGGACGAATGGACTGGAACAGCATAGGGTCAAGACGTAGGAAAAAGGAAAACAAACATGCGTCGTCTGCTTGTCACCATTGCTCTTGTCATCGTCGGGTCCGCTTCGTGGGCCCAAGACACCTCAAATCAGGACGAACCGGAAGCCGAAGCAATTCCTGAAGTGCGGGCGGAAGAACCAATGAACCTTGATCGGTTGGTCGCCCTTGTTCGAGCCATCGACCCCGAGGCTATTGTGAACGGCAATGCGATGGAATTGACGATCGAAGACATCCCGATCCTTGTTGTCACGGACCCTGTTGCCAATCGTATGCGTGCAATGGTCCCGATCCGGTCTGCCGAGGGTCTGCAAGCCGATGAACTGATGCGATTGATGCAGGCGAATTTCGATAGCGCACTGGACGCGCGGTATGCGGTTGCGCAGGGGCGGTTGTGGGGTGTTTTCATCCATCCGTTGTCTGAACTGGAACGGGATCAATTTTTGTCAGCTCTGATCCAAACTGTGAATGTGGCTCGCACGTATGGGAGCACTTATTCAGGAGGAGCTATGACTTTTGGCGGTGGCGATTCAAACGGCATTTTTCGTGACCTTTTTGAGGAACTCAAAGAGCTTGGCGAGGAAATTTAAAGCAAAGCCAAGCTAAGGGCCTTGCCCTTTTTGCGATGCCGCTCATACTCCCCCCAATGGTGTGACAACTAAAGGGGGGTGTAGACCTTGTTGAAATTTCTAAGCACAGCTATCGCAGCCATCACGTTCGCGAGCGGCGCATTGGCCGACGGGCACCTGCCAGATCTTGGCGGAAAAGAAGTGGTGATAGTCACAGAAAACGCATACCCGCCTTTGCAATTTGTGGATCCGGCGTCTGGCGATGCCGTCGGTTGGGAATACGACGCTATGGTGGAAATCGCTCAGCGTCTGAACATGACAATCGTCTATGAAAACATCAGCTGGGACGCGATGATCGCTGCAGTCAGCGAAGGTCAATTTGACATCGGGATGACGGGAATCACGATCCGCGATGACCGTAAGGAACAAGTCGACTTTTCAGACAAGTACATGACATCCGAAATGGTCATGATGGTCCGTGGGGACGAAGATCGTTTTGCCAATGCCAAGGAATTTGCGGGCGACGACGATCTATTGATGGCGGCACAACCGGGCACAACGCCGTTTTATGTTGGTGTGTACGATGTATTGGATGGCAATGAATCCAATCCTCGGATCAAGTTATTCGAAACCTTTGGGGCAGGGGTTCAGGCCTTGCGAACAGGTGATGTTGATTTGGTCCTAACTGATGGCACAGCCGGGAACGGGTATGTCGATGCGTCTGACGGTGGTTTGAAAATCGTTGGAGAGAAGCTCGGCACCGAAGATTTCGGTTTCATCTTTCCAAAAGGATCGGACCTTGTCGAACCTGTGAATGCTGCAATCGCATCTATGGCCGCAGACGGTACGCTTGAGGTGTTGAACAAAAAGTGGTTCCTAGACTTCAAAATCGGCGGCTAAATCTTGCGAAACAAAAAGAAGGACGGTGACTTTCCCTATTGGTTGGTCGCTGTCGCTGGGTTGCTTGTCTGGGCGTTTTGGCAAGTGGCCAGCAACGACCTTTATTCGGATGTCTTCGGAAAACTGAAACAAGGCCTCGGCATCACCATCATGGTGAGCGTTGTCGGGTATGTGTTTGCCTGTCTGCTTGGCCTGGCATTGGCTTTGATGCAATTGTCCGGCTCAATCGTTCTTCGACAGATTTCGCGGTTTTATGTCGAAGTGATGCGCGGGCTGCCGATCTTGGTGCTGCTGCTCTATGTGGCATTTGTCGTTGCGCCGGCGCTGGTCGCGCTTTGGAACTGGTTGCCGTTTCAAGATATTCGCACCCGGGATTTTCCGTTGCTCTGGCGGGCCGTATTGGCATTGGTCCTCGCTTATTCCAGCTTTTTGGCAGAGATTTTTCGGGCTGGTTTGCAGTCTGTGGACGACGGTCAGATCGAAGCCGCCGAAACGTTGGGGCTGTCACGTTGGAACAGGTTCCGCTTTGTCGTGTTTCCGCAAGCGATCCGCATTATCTTGCCACCGTTGGGAAATGACTTCGTGGCGATGGTCAAAGACAGTTCGTTGGTGTCCGTGGTCGGCGTGCTTGATATTGCGCAAATTGGCAAAGTGACAGCGGCCGGAAATTTCAGATATTTCGAAACATATAATGTCGTCGCATTGATCTATCTGACCATGACGATTGGATTGTCACTTGCTATGCGCGCACTGGAACAACGAATGAAGCAAGGTTCAGGGCGTTAAACCCGTCTTTCTGGCGACCGATCGCACACAAGGCTGTGTAAATGGCAGAAACGCTTGCTCTTGACCGATGGCTCCTTTATACGCGCGCTCGTCTACAAGGTGGTCAACCACTGCATGACAGAGAGTGAGCAGGGTCGGGTTACCGACCCTCTTTGTTTTGTGGATCACCTGACCAATCCAAGACCGGCGGAGACAACCGCACGGCCAGTAAATGACCTAAAAGGAACATAACGCCAGATGGCAAACACAACGATGGAGGAATTCGAAGCCCTCCTGAACGAAAGCTTCGAAATGGACACGCCCGACGAAGGGTCTGTTGTCAAAGGTAAAGTCATCGCAATCGAAGCGGGACAAGCCATCATCGACGTCGGCTACAAAATGGAAGGCCGCGTTGATCTAAAAGAATTCGCAAATCCCGGTGAAGCCCCTGAAATCGCTGTAGGCGATGAAGTTGAGGTTTACTTGCGCGCTGCTGAAAATGCGCGCGGCGAAGCGGTTATTTCTCGTGAAATGGCACGCCGTGAAGAAGCCTGGGATCGTCTGGAAAAAGCATACGCTGGCGAAGCACGCGTCGAAGGCGCAATCTTTGGTCGCGTCAAAGGTGGCTTTACTGTCGACCTCGGCGGCGCTGTGGCCTTCTTGCCCGGCTCGCAAGTTGACGTACGCCCTGTGCGTGACGCTGGACCTTTGATGGGTCTCAAGCAGCCGTTCCAGATTTTGAAAATGGACCGCCGTCGGGGCAACATTGTTGTGTCACGCCGTGCGATTCTTGAAGAATCACGTGCCGAACAGCGTGCCGAAGTTATTGGCAACCTGGCCGAAGGTCAGAACGTTGAAGGCGTCGTCAAGAACATCACAGAATACGGTGCATTCGTGGACCTTGGTGGTGTCGATGGCCTGTTGCACGTAACGGACATGGCATGGCGCCGTGTGAACCATCCTTCGGAAATCTTGACAATTGGCGAGACGATCAACGTCCAAGTCATCAAGATCAACAAGGAAACGCACCGTATCAGCCTTGGCCTGAAACAGCTGCAAGAAGATCCATGGGATCTGGTTGCGGCGAAATATCCGCTGGAATCGACTCATCAGGGCCGCGTCACAAACATCACCGATTACGGTGCGTTTGTTGAACTGGAACCAGGTGTTGAAGGTCTGGTGCACGTTTCAGAAATGTCCTGGACGAAAAAGAACGTTCACCCCGGAAAAATCGTTTCGACGTCACAAGAAGTCGAAGTCATGGTTCTGGAAATCGACGGCACCAAGCGTCGCGTTTCTTTGGGTCTCAAGCAGACTATGCGCAACCCATGGGAAGTGTTCGAAGAAACACATCCCGAGGGAACAGAAGTCGAAGGCGAAGTCAAAAACATCACCGAATTCGGTTTGTTTGTTGGACTGCCAGGCGACATCGACGGCATGGTTCACTTGTCCGACCTCAGCTGGGATGAGCGTGGCGAAGATGCGATCCAGAACTATCGCAAAGGCGACGAAGTCAAAGCGGTTGTGTCTGAAGTTGACGTCGAGAAAGAGCGTATCTCGCTTTCGATCAAAGGTGTTGGCGGAGACAAATTTGCAGAAGCGACTGGCGGCGTAAAGCGCGGCTCAATCGTGACTGTGAATGTGACCGCGATCGAAGAAGGTGGCGTCGAAGTCGAATACGAAGGTATGAAGTCCTTCATTCGCCGCTCCGACTTGTCGCGTGACCGTGCCGAGCAACGCCCTGAGCGCTTCTCTGTTGGTGACAAAGTTGATGTGCGCATCACGAACGTCGACAACAAAGCGCGTCGTTTGGGCGTATCCATCAAAGCGCGTGAGATTGCAGAAGAAAAAGAGGCCGTGCAACAGTATGGCTCCTCTGATTCAGGCGCATCTTTGGGCGATATTCTGGGTGCGGCGCTTAAAGGCGACGAATAAACCTAGGTTCTAATTTTTGAAAAGGCCCTGCCAGTTGGTGGGGCCTTTTCTCGTTCAAACTCGTGAATCTGTTTCAGTAACGAGCGTGTTTGTGCGGTCTTTGAAATTGTCTCGCCCTTTTTTACTGCCAGACGTGGCCCATGGAACAAGGATCACGGGGCGTTGTCTTAGAACGAGTTTAATTACCTCAAATGCGCAGGATTCCTTGCGAAACCGAAATCGCGCACAGTTTGTGTGGCGAAATTCATGAGGGGTCATTGGTCTTCATTACTGGCTCTGGTTCGCGACAAAAGATCTAGAGAAATTCCCAGGATGAGATCACATTAACGCGATTTGACGAACACGCCTTGCCTGCATGTTGACCTAGGGGAAGGTCGAGGGCTCAAGCGAATCATTAAACGGAACCTAAGGATGCAACTGGCTCTGATCGGTCTTCTGGGGCGCGGTGGGAACGGAATTTCTTGATAAAACAGGGGCATCAGCACCAAATAGTTGAAACTGAATGCAACCACTCTATTCCGCTATCGAGCTATTCTGCGTATAGTGTCCTCTATTGCATTTCGAACAAACAAGGGGGCGTTTATGATCCGGTCTGAGTTGACACAGAAGATCGCAGACGAAAATCCGCATCTATATCAACGTGACGTTGAGCGGATCGTGAACACAATATTCGAAGAGGTGACCAACGCGATGTCGCGCGGTGATCGAGTCGAGTTGCGCGGGTTCGGAGCCTTCTCTGTTAAGGAACGAGATGCACGGACTGGCCGCAACCCACGTACGGGTGAAACGGTTGAGGTGGATCAAAAGCATGTTCCATTCTTCAAGACAGGTAAGCTTTTGCGCGATCGTCTGAACGGGAAAGCCTAATGCGTTACATTCGAATTGCATGCATGCTTGTGTTTGCTGGAGCTTTGGCCGCTGTGGCTGTTGCCAATCGTAACTTGGTTCAGTTGCAAGTGTTGCCAGACGAAATTGCCGGACAGTTTGTGTTGAATCCAAAAATCGAACTGCCGTTGTTCATCGTGATCTTGGGCAGCATCATTATTGGTCTGCTGGTTGGGTTCGTTTGGGAGTGGTTTCGCGAACATGCAATTCGAGCGGACGCAGCCCAAAAAGGTCGCGACCTTCGCCGTCTTGAGCGGGAGAATTCCAAGCTGAAGGCTCAAAAGGAAGAGAACCGGGGCGATGATGTTCTGGCGCTCTTGGATGAGGCGAGTTAACCGCGCATGAGCGCAGATGTTTCTGTCAAAATTTGTGGAATACGAGACCCTGCGCATTTGGATGTGTTGGCCACGGCTGGCGCACGCTATGTAGGGTTTGTATTTTTCGAAAAATCACCACGTTATGTAAGCTTTGATGCAGCGCGATCATTGTCTCTGGCCACACCGACGGGCATCGCCAAGGTGGCCTTGGTGGTCAACGCAGATGATGAACAACTTGATACGCTGACATCCACTGTGCCATTGGACATGCTGCAATTGCATGGCAATGAGACGCCGGATCGTGTCGCTGAAATAAAGACGCGTTACGGATTGCCAGTTATGAAGGCGGTTGGTGTTGCAGACGCTGATGATGTGGCGGCTTTGGATCGGTACGCAAAGGTTGCGGATCAAATATTGGTTGATGCAAAACCGCCTAAACATTCTGAATTGCCGGGTGGCAACGGATTGGCGTTCGATTGGCAGCTGATCGCGGCTCGGCGCTGGCCGGTGCCGTGGATGCTGGCCGGTGGCCTTGTGCCTGACAACGTGGGGCAAGCAATCAAGCTGACAGGCGCGCGGCAAATTGATGTGTCCACAGGTGTTGAAAGCGCACCCGGTACAAAAGACCCAAATCTGATCAAGGCATTTGTCGAAGCCGCAGTGTAATACGATTACCTGCAACGCTGACACGTTTAGTGTTTTCATTGATCGAAACGCAGCGGTGGTGCGTATAAATCCGATACATGCATGCCGTTTAAACCGTCTTGTTTCGCGGCGCATTTGTTGACACAAGAAGACCTTCAATAGGGGAGCCTGAAATGCCCGAAGATCTGATCAATTCCTTCATGAATGGACCCGACGACAAGGGCCGCTTTGGCCAGTTTGGTGGTCGGTTTGTGTCCGAAACTTTGATGCCGCTGATCCTTGATTTGGAAGCGGAATACGAAAAAGCAAAGACGGATAAGTCCTTTTGGGACGAGATGGAATTTTTGTGGAAGCATTACGTTGGCCGTCCCAGCCCATTGTATCACGCTGAACGTCTGACCGAACACCTGGGCGGTGCCAAGATTTACCTCAAGCGCGACGAGCTGAACCACACTGGCGCCCACAAGATCAATAACGTGCTGGGCCAAATCATTTTGGCACGCCGTATGGGAAAATCCCGGATCATCGCGGAAACGGGTGCGGGACAGCACGGTGTTGCAACCGCGACTGTCTGTGCCAAGTTTGGATTGAAATGCGTGGTCTATATGGGTGCGCATGACGTTGAACGCCAAGCCCCCAACGTCTTTCGGATGAAGCTTTTGGGGGCTGAGGTCATTCCGGTGACCTCGGGACGCGGCACATTGAAAGACGCGATGAACGACGCGTTGCGCGATTGGGTGACCAACGTGCGCGACACGTTTTATTGCATCGGCACAGTGGCAGGACCGCACCCGTACCCTGCCATGGTACGGGATTTTCAGGCTATCATCGGCAAAGAAGCCAAAGCCCAGATGCAAGAGGCCGAAGGGCGTCTGCCGGACACAATTATTGCGGCCATTGGCGGCGGATCCAATGCAATGGGGCTGTTCTTTCCGTTTCTGGATGACGACTCTGTCAATATCATCGGCGTCGAAGCTGGCGGTAAAGGCGTGAATGACAAGATGGAACACTGCGCATCCTTGACCGGGGGGCGACCGGGCGTATTACATGGCAACCGGACCTATCTTTTGCAGGATGACGACGGCCAAATTTTGGAAGGGTTCTCGATCTCAGCAGGGTTGGATTACCCGGGCATTGGTCCAGAACATTCATGGCTGCATGATATCGGCCGTGCGCAATACGTATCCATAACGGATCTCGAAGCGCTGGAGGCGTTTCAGCTGTGTTGCGAGCAAGAAGGCATCATTCCCGCGCTGGAGCCGTCTCACGCATTGGCCCATGTGATGAAAATTGCGCCAGACCTGCCCAAGGACCACATCATTTGTATGAACATGTGTGGTCGAGGGGACAAAGACATCTTCACGGTTGCGCGGGCATTGGGCATGGATATGGGGCAAGGCGATTGAAGCGCCAGATCATTGCATTGAAATAACGTGAAAGCCCGCGGAGTGCCGCGGGTTTTTTTCGTTTGGATTCAAGTCTGAATGCTGTGTTCTTCAAAGACTTCTAGCGGAACGATGTCCAAAGCCCTTTGATGCGTTGCCATCAAGTTGACCTTTGGGGCGCACCCTTCGTCATGTGCTTGCAGAAAACGCGCGGCGCACAGGCACCAACTGTCCCCGGCGCTCAATCCCTTAAAGCCGTATTCCGGCCGTGGCGTGCTTAGGTCGTTTCCAACATACTTCGAAAAGGCAAGGAACTCTGCCGTCATGATCGCACAGACTGTGTGGCTGCCATGATCGTCAGCACATGTGTCACAATGACCGTTTCTAAAGAAACCGGTCACCGGGTCCATTCCGCATAATTGCAAGGCTGTGCCGTGTACGTTGGTGCTGTCATCAGGTTGCATAATAATAACCTAGATTTTCTGCGGGCGAGGTAAAGAGGCACTGTCTGGTATGTGACACAAGTTCTTAATTTTGAATGCCATCAACAACGGATCTGAACAGGGCAATATTTTCTGCCGCACGCCCTTTTTCGCGGAAATTGCGATCGGCGGCCGTTGAGACGATGACGACGCCTGCAGGTTTGTTGAAATAGATGTGCTGCCCATAGATGCCACGTGCAAAAAATTCACCGGGCCGCGCATCTGACGGTATCCACCACTGATATCCATATTGCGTTTTGCCGGGCTCTGTCGGGGCGCTTGGAGCAGTGGATTCCGCAATCCAATCTGCTGGAACAATTTGTTTGCCTTGCCACTGACCGTCCTGCAAAATCATTTGCCCAAACCGCGCGTAATCCCGGGTTGTCACATTCAAACCACCCAGTACAAATGCAACGCCCACGCCATCTGTCAAATAATAGGGGGCCCGTTCTACGCCAAGCGGCTCAATTATCTTTTCGCTTAATAGGGATGGAATATCGCGTCCTGTCGCGCCCCGGATCACCATACTGATGACATGCGTGTCAATGGATACGTATGTCCAACGGGTACCGGGTTCTGAATGCGTTTCTGTCAAATCAGCGGCAAAGTCATCCATCTTTCCGCCCAAGGCCAATACGCGTCCCATCCGGTTGATGTCTGAATCGTAGTCCAAGTAATCTTCGTCAAATGTCACTCCAGATGTCATCGTTAACACATCGCGGATGCTGGCCGCATCGTATGCACCACCCTTTAAGGACGGTGCATATTTCGTGACCGGGTCATCCAAACTGGCAATTGCGCCTTCATCCATCACGATGCCCAACAGCGCCGACAAGTAACTTTTGGCCACAGACCACGAGATGCGGAGGTCCTGCGGGGTCGTGTCGTTGAAATAGGCTTCATGAACGATCTGACCGTCATGTAAGACAAGAAAGGATGTGATGTTCCGCGACTTTAACCACTCATTGTAACTATCTGTATTTAAGTTATTTGTGCCATTTGATAGCGGCGCAACTGGCGTTTCACCGCGTGCGACAGTGACGTTTAAAAACGCCTCATCCATGTGTGAAAAGTTATGCACAATGCGACTTGCATCAAAAAGTGAATTAACGGTCATAAGGCGTTGTAATTCATCGCGTTTCCAGATTGCGACTGCTGCGACGGCAAACAGCAATAGGATCAGTGTTCGAACGCCATATTTTAGAAAATTCCGCATCAGATGTTCCCCCGTGACACCAGTCTGCACGCTGAAGCCAGTGCCTTCAAACTGAACGCTGGGTCACTTTCCTGTCCAGCGCACCCAGCGACCATGAAAATCAGCACGCCCCAGATTTAGAGTGATGTCGCCAGGCCAAAGCCGTAGCGTCAAGGCAGCCCCCACAGCCCCGGTTTTGTCACCATCGGTTTCCATCTGCATCCAGGCCAAGGGGCTGTCTGCTGTCGCTGTTGCCCCGGCGGCTTCGATCAAATCTTGCCCCCGCTTTTGCACGTCGGTCGGGAAATATTGCCAAGCAACAGTATGCTGAATGACATGCATATGCCCCTGTGGCACCTGACGCAGGCGACGATCCAACCACTCAATTGCGTCGCCGCGATCAACGGATACATCCAAGGCGCGCGCAGCCAGTCGCGTGTTTTCCAAGCGCTCTGGTTGATCTGCCCACAAGTATGCCGTCAGGCGCAGCAGATCATCCTCCTTGCTTGGGTCCAACGGGTTCAGATCCACACCTCCGCGCATTGCGATACCCGGCCTTGCAGGTGGGGGCAGCGGGCCATCCCAGTCAGGCCGCAGCGTCAACACAGCATCCGTTGGGCCTAAACCTGTGCCGTTGATATTCAGATTAAACTGATCCCAGACCAAATTTAATCCGCCGCTTGCCCCTAATTCGGACAGGACAATAGGGCGATCGAAATGATCGTGTGCAACATGGGCCATTGCAATCAAAGCGGCCGAGCGGCGCACTTCGTTGGTTTGTGGCGGTGACGTTGTCCAATCCAGAAAAAACGCTTCGTGGGTTTGCAAGGCCTCCAAAACGGCACTTTGCAATGCCTGGTCATCCACAACATTTGGCGGATAAGCGGCGACCAGCTTTGCGTCTTTTTCCAGCAAAACCAACGCGTGCAATCCGCCTGCGATACGTAAAGGCAACGAATGCCCCGCTGGACCAATGCCCCCTGAATACTCATCCATCGCACGACCGAGTTCACTGTCGGGACTCCATCCATTTGACAGGATACGCAAAACCCGACCCATCAAAGGTGATCCCATCCGCGTGCACGTCTCAGCTTGGTCCAAAAAGGCGGATGTCAGAGTCAACGAAAGCGCTCCATCAGTTTTTGCAATGGCGATTGCGGTTCGGCTGGGGATTCTTGAGGTGTTTCGGATTTGGTGGGTTTGGCAGATTTTGTGGTGCTGGATCGTGGTGGATTCACACGTAAGGCAACTGTGTTCATAAACTTACCGCCATCTGCATGCGCCAGATGCGGCGCCCCATCGGAACATCCTCGAATGACATCATCCAACCAGGTCTCGTCAGCTTTTGGGAAATCGCGCAGCACGTAACCCGGCACCGCATCTTTGTGTCCAGGATGCCCGACGCCCATTCGGATGCGTGCATATTCGACCCCGATATGCGAGTGGATAGAACGCAAGCCATTGTGCCCAGCGTGCCCGCCGCCAACTTTCCAACGCACCTTTCCGGGGGCGAGGTCAATTTCGTCGTGAAAGACGATGACGTCCTGTGGGTCCAGTTTATAAAACCGCATGGCTGCGCCGACGCTGTCGCCGGATTTGTTCATAAAGGTCTCTGGTTTCAGCAGAACAACGCGATCTGACCCAAACCGTCCTTCGGCAACAGCGCCATTATGTTTGCCGCGCCATGCAGGAAAGCCATGGTCAGATGCGATCTGATCCAGTGCCATAAAGCCGATATTGTGCCGGTTGCGGGCATATTTTGCGCCCGGATTGCCAAGGCCAACGAGGAGTTTCATGAAAATTCTCCGGTCATGTTGCGGCGCAGCATAGTCGCTGGGCCAAGTCGGGTCCAGCAAGTCCGAAGAATAGGTAAGCCGCCCGGCGTAAGGCTGGGCGGCTAACGTTTAGCCAAAGACGCGTTTTAGCGCGGCGTCGACGGCATTTGTTATGGCGTCAATGTCGTCTGCAGTCACAATCAATGCAGGTGAAAAACACAGCGTATTGTTACGGCCCGGCACGGAACGATTGGTTGCACCAATGATGACGCCGTTTGCCATGCAGTCCCCGACAACCGCCTGAATCTGAGCCTCGGATACAGGGTCCTTGGTTTCGCGATCTGTCACCAGCTCCGCGCCGCAAAACAGGCCTTTGCCACGTACATCGCCGATTACGATGTGCTTTTCTGCCAGTTCGCTCAGGTTCGCCATTAGTCGTTTGCCCATGGCTAACGTGTTTTCCAGTAGGCCTTCTTCTTCGATGATGGTCATGTTTTCTAGCGCTGCCGCAGGGCCAGCGGTGCAACCACCGAATGTGGAAATATCACGGAAATAGCTCATGGTGTCACCGGTGTCGTCTTTGAACATGTCAAAAACCTCTTCCGTTGTCACACAGCAGGCGATTGCAGCGTAACCAGAAGCGACACCCTTGGCCATCGTGACAATGTCAGGTTCGACGCCATAGTTTTGATATCCAAACCATTGGCCGGTCCGACCCAGACCACAGACCACTTCGTCAATGTGTAATAGAATATCGTACTTTTTGCAGATTTCCTGAACGCGTGGCCAATATCCATCTGGTGGTGGAATGACGCCGCCACCTGCGGTGACAGGTTCCAAGCACAACGCGCCAACTGTATCAGGACCTTCCCGCAGGATGACCTTTTCGATCTCGTCCGCGGCCCAAATTCCGTAATTTTCAGTCGGAGCGCCTTCTTGTTCGTGGCTGCGATATTCAAGGCAATGGGGGACACGAATAAAGCCCGGTGCAAACGGCCCGTATTGGGCGTTGCGTTCGTCCTGACCACCCGCGCTTAGGTTCGCAATCGTCGTGCCATGATAATCGCGGTCGCGGTACAAGATTTTGTGCTTTTTCCCGCCGTACCGTTTGTGTGCAATTTGACGAACCATTTTGAAGGCTTTTTCGTTCGCCTCTGACCCGGAGTTCACGTAATACAGTCGAGACAGCCCAGGCATCTTTTCCAACAAGCGTTCGGCAAACATTGCGCCCGGAATGGACCCTGCCGAACCCGCGAAATAGTTCAGTTTGACCAGCTGGTCGCGCACAGCATCTGCAATGCGTTCACGTCCATAGCCAACATTCACCGTCCAAACGCCGCCCGAGACCGCATCAAGATGTTCTTTTCCGTTCTGGTCCCAAACGCGCATGCCGCGTCCTTCGACCATGATCTTTGGATCGGCTCCCGAAAAGAATGGAGCGTGTTGGATAAGATGATGCCAGACATTTTTTCGATCGGCTTCGACGACTCGGCTCAGATCATTTTCGTTGAAAGTGCCGTGCATGATATACTCCCGGCGAGATTATAAGTGATGATGTATATCACTTTGATTCCGGCATTTGGATTAGGGCCAGATTGCGTTAAGTTTAATACCAGCTTAAATCGAATATGAAGAGTTTCGAAATCCAGTTGCTTAGTAAATCGGCAAATTGATAAGTCCAGATCACCTTAAGTTTAAGTCCAAGATCGCAGCGTGAAAGGCGAAAAAAGCCTAAGAATCAAGGCTAAAAGCTGTTGTGGTCAAAAAAGGTGCGCATTCCAAAACAGTGGGCCAAGTGCGCAAATCGCGGAAAAACATTGATACTTTTGCAATAATCGTTTCCGATCTTCTTTAAGCCGGGGCAATCCGGCCGTACGCGCGACACTCTGCGCATGACGAGTGCAAAAAACCACCTGAAATGGGTGGAGCATATGGGAGAATATGTATGAGCTTCAAATCCAAACTGATGGGCGCAGCTGCTGCTGTTGCCATGTTGGCCGGCACACAAGGTGCAGTCGCCGGTGGCCATGGTGGCGAGATTACAGTTGCCTATTTCCTTGAATGGCCAATGCCGTTCCAGTTCGCAAAAGAAACTGGAATGTACGAAGAAGCCATGGGCGGGACCAAGATTAACTGGGTCAGCTTTGACACCGGTACAGCAATGAGCGCGGCCATGGCGTCGGGCGATGTTCAGATTTCTGTAAGCCAGGGGGTACCGCCTTTCGTGGTTGCCACATCGGCGGGTCAGGATCTTCAGATTGTTGATGTCGCAGTTTCATATTCCGACAACGACAATTGTGTTGTCGCGTCTGGTCTTGAAATCGACAAAACATCCGCTGCTGAACTTGCTGGTAAGAAAGTTGCAGTTCCGTTGGGCACAGCGGCGCATTACGGCTTCCTAAGCCAAATGAACCACTTTGGTGTCGACATCGCATCGATGGACATTGTGGACATGGCTCCGGCTGAAGGTGCAGCAGCGCTGGCACAAGGCTCGCTGGACATGGCGTGTGGCTGGGGTGGCGCACTGCGTCGCATGACAGAACACGGCAACGTTTTGCTGACAGGTGCCGAAAAAGAAGAGCTTGGCATTCTAGTGTTTGACGCAACAACAGCGCCTGCCGGGTTCATCGCAGAAGAAAGCGAATTGCTGGCCCAGTTCTTGTCCGTGACAGCCGCAGCAAACGCAATGTGGGCTGATGAAGCCAACCATGCAAAAATGCTGCCTGTCATCGCAAAAGACGCAGGCATGTCAGAAGAAGACACAGCATCGACCTTGTCGACATTCAAGTTCCCGACAATTGACGAACAACTGGGCGATGCCTGGTTGGGCGGCACTGCACAAACCTTCATGCAAGGTGTTGCGGGCGTATTTGTTGGTGCTGAATCGATCCCATCAGCTTTGGACAGCTATGATGGTGCGGTTAACACAGGTCCTTTGGAAGCCGCAAAAGGCCTCTAATCAAAAACTGCCCGCGCAGATTCCTTTTGCGCGGGTATTTTTAAGGGTGCATGGATATTTTCCGGATCACTCAACCCACTTTTTCCGACGGGGGTGCAATGTCGGGTCTTCATATCCAAAATATTTCGATGCGTTTCGATCTGCCGAACGGAAGTCACGTTCAAGCGCTAAAGGACGTTACGCTTGACCTGAAACAAGGCGAACTGATGAGCGTACTCGGCCCGTCAGGCTGTGGGAAGACAACGCTTTTGAATATTGTCGCGGGCTTTCTTGCCCCAACCGAAGGTGCAATTGTTCTGAACGAACAAAAGGTATCTGGTCCGGATGCGCACCGCGGAATGGTGTTTCAACAAGGTGCGTTATTCGAATGGATGAGCGTGCGAGAAAATGTCCGCTTTGGGCCCGATATGAAGGGCATGGCTAAATCGGAAAGCCGTCAGATTGTTGATCATCTGCTGGATGTCGTAGGGCTGCAAGATTTCAAGGAAAAGATGGTTTATGAATTGTCGGGTGGTATGCAGCAACGCGTGGCTTTGGCCCGTTGCTTGGCGAACGATCCCGACGTCATTTTGATGGATGAACCATTGGGCGCGCTTGATGCGTTGACCCGCGAAAAGATGCAGGGTTTGGTTCTGAAGCTTTGGAAAGAGACCGGCAAGACCATCATTTTGATCACCCACTCGGTCGAAGAAGCGCTGCTTCTTGGGGAACGTTTGCTGGTCATGGCGCCGCGTCCGGGACGTATTCACAAAGAATATCGATTGCCGTTTGCGGATATGGGCGTGGGACGAGACCTGCGCGAGGTCAAGAAAGAGCCAGAATTTGGCGAACGTCGCGAAGAAATTCTGAGCATGATTTGGGACATGGAAGAAGAGATCATGGGCCGCAGCGAGGAGAGTGCATAATATGGGACAGATATTTGCCGACCTCGGTGGCGAACTTGCCGCTATGTTTCTTTCGATCATTTCGATCCTGCCGGCATTGATTGGATATATCGCGCTTATCCTGCTGTTCATGTTCTTGTGGCGCATGATCCGTGGACGCTTAAGTGCGACCCAAGATTATACGTCGTTGAAAACGGTTACGTTTGGGGATGAAAGCGCGGTTGTTTCGGACAAAGCAGCCTCGGTTATTTCTGTCGTACTGATCTTTGTCATCTGGGGCGCGTTTACTGGAACCGGACTACTTCCGCGGTTTTTGCACGCGCCGGGGCCGTTTCTCGGGCAAGAGACGTTTGTTTACACTGTCGAGGCTGAAGACGGCACGCGAGAAGACGCAACCGTTACAGTTTTGGTCCATGAGGCGGGCGAAACACCTGAAGTGCCGACCGTTGAGCCCGGAGAGGGAACAGCAAAGGACGATGTTCTGGTTGTTCAAGCGTATCGTTCGAAATTGTTGCGTTGGGATGCCAACGACGAAGTGACGCGAGATGACGGCGCAAAGATCGTTGCCATTGACGGTCGCGCGATTGAACGAGGTGTCGACGCGCAAACGGGTTTTGGTCGCGTCGCATTGACGGACAAAGGAACATTGAATTTCGAACCCGGAAAAGGGTGGCAGATGGAAAGCATCTGGTTGCCAGCTCCGGATTCCGTCTGGCAGCGTTTGTTAAGCGTTTCTCGCGACGGGTATCAAAACGTCACTTTGGCAGAGCATCTGAGTTATTCGTTGTTTCGCGTCATCGTCGGCTTTTTTCTGGGTGCATTGGTTGGCATCCCATTGGGATACGCGATGGGGTTGTCCAACTGGTTCCGCGGTTGGTTTGATCCGATTGTCGAATTCATGCGCCCTGTGCCGCCTTTGGCATTGATCCCGCTTGTGATCATTTGGGCTGGGATTGGCGAGCAGGGTAAAATCATACTGCTGTTCCTTGCCGCCCTTTGGATCATGGCAATTGGTGCGCGTTCCGGCGTGTCTGGTGTCAAAATATCAAAGGTGCATGCTGCGTATTCATTGGGGGCAAGCAAGTGGCAAATTCTGCGCCACGTCATAATCCCCAATTCCCTTCCCGAGATTTTTACGGCGGCGCGTGTGGCCATGGGGGTCTGCTGGGGAACTGTGGTTGCGGCCGAATTGGTCGCCGCTGAAAAGGGTGTCGGAAAAATGATCGTTGCGGCATCCAAATTTCAAGACACCGACATTGTGTTGATGGGGATTATTCTGATCGGCCTGATCGGCTTTGGAATTGATATGCTGATGCGTTACGCCGAACGCTGGTTGGTGCCTTGGAAGGGCAAAGGCTGATTAAGAAATCAAGGCCTGCCCGTTTAGGGCAGGCTATGATTGCAGTGCTCCACGAAGCACTTGTGACAAAACATGACTTTCGACCGGCTTTTGCAAAAACGCCAAAGATGGGTCGATTTTGGTTTCGTCCGGCAGATTCAGTTTGGGATAGCCCGACATCAAAATAACTCTTGCGGTTGGGTCGGCCGCGCGCAGCGACTGCGTGAATTCCAGACCATTCACACCTCCGGGCAAGACGACATCGACCAAATGAATATCCGGTTCAATCCTGCGTTTCAGGGTGGTCTCGGCTTCGGCGGCAGACGAAGATTGGATGACGCGATAGTTCAGCGTTTCCAGTAACCGTCGCATCGCAGCCTGAACATCTGGATCGTCTTCGACCAAATGGACAAGTTCACCATTTCCACTGAAATTACGGGGTGTTGCGTGGGCTGTCGGTGCAATACTGTTTTCTACAGAACGGGGTAGGAAAATAGAAACTGTTGTCCCGCCATGTTTGTTTTTGGTGATGTTGGCATCGCCATTTGATTGGCGCGAAAACCCCAAAACCATAGAAAGCCCTAGGCCACTGCCTTTTCCAACATCCTTGGTTGTAAAGAAGGGTTCAAAGGCGCGTTCAGCAACTTCCGATGACATACCGGTCCCTGTATCGCTGATGCAAATCTCTACGCAGCCGCCGGTTGCTGCATTGGGGCATGTCACGCGTTCGACATTCGGGTCATCGTGTAACATGGGACGACACATCAATGTTAAAGTGCCGCCCCTTGGCATGGCATCGCGAGCGTTTAAGGCGAGATTCAGCAAGGCACTTTCTAGGTGGTTTTGATCCGCAAATATTCGAATAGGATCGCCAGGAACCTCGATCTGAACCGAAATGTCTTCACTTAACACGCGTAAGATTGTCTTTCGCATCGTTTCCAACAGTTCGCCCAAGTCGATCTGGCGCGGCAACAAAGTTTGTTTGCCAGAATAAGCCAACAGATGCCGAGTCAATTCGGCCCCTTTTTCCGCAGCACTCACAATAGACGTCGTCAGTTCGCTGTCGATGAACTCGTTCAATTCCAGCAATTGCGCATTGCCTTGAATGACCGTCAGCAAGTTGTTGAAATCATGTGCAATGCCGCCAGTTAATTGTCCGATGGCTTCCAAGCGTTGTGTAGACAGCAAGGATGCTTCAAGGCTTTTTCGTTTGGAGATATCTGTCAAAAGACCGACGGATCGCACGGCTCTGCCTGCGTCATCATGAAGGGTTATTCCCTGTGCGTGATACCAGATCGCCTTACCGTCGCGCGTCACAAAACGATGCTCATACTGAAGCGGTGCGCCCGGGTTTTTTAAGTGGCTTATCAAACCCTTCCGAAAGGCTCCGGTTTCATCAGGGTGCACAAAGGCCTTTGTTCCTGATCGGTGAATTTTCTCCATGAACTCATCAGGCTCATATCCCAGATTTTCGATGAAACTAGGCGACACAAAAACACTGTTATCCGCAATATTCCAATCCCAGATGGCTGCTGTGCGCGCCGCCAAAGCATAGCGTTCTTCGCTTTCCTTTAGACGTGATGTTCGTTCAGCGACTTCCGCTTCTAAACCTTCGTTCAGTCGAACCAGTCGGCGGCGCAAGCGCGACGCATCTGTGATGTCTTCTTCGTTTAGTACAACTACAAAATCGGCGGTGACAGGATCGCGTCCACGTCTTGCGCAGATACGATGCACACGCAGCCCATCCAAGGTGAGGACGTTGAAATCTTCGTCTATTTCGCCGTTCTTTTGAACGGCCTCCAATATACGCCGCGCGTTTTCCTTGTTGGCAAATCGCTCGCCCAAATCCCCGGGAACAGTGCCATTGGGCTCTGTCACCGGGCCGTAACAGTTCAAAGCAGCAGGGTTTTGAACCAGTAGCTTGCCACTTGTGGAAAATGAACTGATCATAAATGCGGATGTGCGGGCGGCTTCAAAAATCCGAATGTCTTCGTCGTTCGTTTGCTGTTCTGTTAGGCGCACTATTTCAACCATTACCGCGCTAATGTTCTCTTCGATCGTGACCGGTTGGAAAGACAGAACAGCAGTCCGAGGGTTGTTCTTAGGATACAAAGTCCAGGTATCTTGTAACCTGCCGTCTGCCCCAGCTCCGTCAACGATTTGGCGCAAACGCGTGCGCACAGACGCACTGTCACTTGAAAAATCTCGGGCTGTCAGTTCGTCTAAGGTTCGGGCGTCCCAAAATTCTAGCGCAGCTTGATTTCCCCACCATAGGTTGTGTCTGTCGACATCAAAAATCCAAATTGGCGTGCTTAAAGCCTCAAACTGTTGCATGCTGAGGCGGTCTTGAAAATACGAGTGTGGCAATTGTCATTCCCGAAGTGAATACAACAGTAGAGTGATCATCGTTGATTGTTGTTGAAAGACGTTGCGACCGCAATCGGTTTTTTGGTCAATTGCCAATGCAGATGCTGGAAACGAAAACGGGGCCCACAAAGGCCCCGTAAATTCTTGTCGATGGTCTCGAAGATTATTCTTCTGAAGTTTCTTCAACTGCGTCTTCTGCTTCACCTTCGGCAGCATCGCCGTCTTCATTGTCCGAGGACCGCAGACCAGATGGCGCGGAAATATTGGCCACAACAAATTCGCGATCGATTGTCGGCTTCGCACCTTGCGGCAGCGTGATCGACGTGATCGTGATTGTATCACCAACATCCAGACCCGTTAGATCGACTGTCAGCTTTTCGGGGATCTCACCGGCTGTCACAATCAATTCGACTTCGGGACGCACAACAGTCAAAACACCGCCGCGTTTCAAACCAGGAGCGGCATCTTCGTTGACGAACTCGACTGGAATGAACAGGTTGATTTTTGTTGTCCGGCGCAAACGCATGAAATCAACATGCGTTGGCAGGTCTTTCACAACGTCACGCTGAACGTCACGACAGATAACGCGAACGTCTTCGTGACCATCAACTTTCATGTTGAACAAAGTCGATTTAAAACGACCAGCTTTCAGCATTTTGAAAAGCTTGTTGAACGGAAGGTTGATCGGAAGCGGATCTGTGTCGCCACCAAATACAATTCCCGGAACCATACCGGCGCGACGCGCCTGACGAGCGGCGCCCTTGCCTGTCCCCGTACGTTCCAGAGCTATGAGATCAGGAATCTCTCCAGCCATGATTTTATTCTCCTAAAGTTATGGGGTGCCTCCAAGGCTGTCACCCCGACAAGATGGTGCGGATAGAGCGGAATCTGTGCCAAGGCAAGTGAAATCTTGTGACTTCCTCATCCCCGTGTCAGGGCTTGGTACATGAATAATTGGCAAGACATTCGTGACTCGCGCACAGCGCTGATGGGTTTCACCGCCGAGGCATTTAGATTGCGATTTTCCTTTTATGCAATCGCGGGTGTTTTGACATTGGTTTTGGTGGGGATATTGCCGCTTTGGGCATCGCGCTTGTCCAAGAAAACCTAAATCGGCTGGTAACGGTTTGCATCTGGTGCTCTTCGTTTGGTGGAGCCGGATCAGGAAATTGCCTAAAATCTTGCGAAAGCTCCACATTTTAAGGGGAATTTTACGCCTGTGCCCAAAATTGGGCGCAACTGAGACAAGCAAGCAGCCAGTGGTGCGTTAACTAAACGTCAAGTTTGATGGACACAACTTTCGTCAAATAATGTAAAAACCATTTTAGGCAAATGTATCGAGTTAATGAAGAGCAGAGTGAGTGAACCGATGATGTTGATGGAACCGACCTGCAAGCCAGATTCGCAAATCATAGAAGACATGGGGCTTTTTCAAGCAGGAATGACCCGCGCACAGGTCGCTTTGGCACCCGTGTTTGGGCAAAACAATCGCGGTGATTGGATTATTTCATCTGTGTTGCCTGACGGAAAAGAATTTCAGGTTGTGTTCGCTGGTCGCCGGGTCGCCGCAATTGATGGTTTGCGTGCGGAATTATCGCTGGCATGGTCCTCTGCCGTACGTACCGCTTCTGCTCAAGGTGAAAAACGGCCTGCACCTCAATCAGTGACAATTCCTGTTTTGATCGAAGGATCTTGGCGTGCTGTGTTTCGTCGCGACGGGGAAGGGTGGGAAACCCGTCATTATCAACTTTATGCGGCGCGTTGGACATATGTGCGTCGTGACGGCGAAGTTGAAGTTGCCGGAGAAGCGCCACAATTCGAAGGGGACGTTGCGCTGAACTCAGTCAGCCATCCGGGTGTCCCGCAGCTGGCAAACGGATTGTTGCAGTAAACAAATCAAAGAATGATCAAAAGCGCGGGCTGGGAATATCTCCCCACGCTTTTTTGCATTCAGATCGAGTGTGCGCCGTCTGCCAAGGACTTAACAAACGCCAATACATCCGCCACTGCGTCGCCGCGACCGATACGCTCAACAATCGCGGATCCTACCACCGCTCCGTCTGCCACGCGCGCAACCGATGCAGCTGCATCAGGTGTCTTGATTCCGAACCCTACAATGACCGGCAAATCAGTCGACGCCTTAATCCGCGCAACTTCTGGTCCGACATCTGTGGCCTGTACTTCGGCAGCGCCCGTAATGCCCGTGATCGAAACGTAATAGACAAAACCAGATGTGTTTTGCAGAACCTTTGGCAGTCGTTTTTCATCCGTTGTTGGCGTCGCTAGACGAATAAAGTTCAGCCCAGCCTTTTGCGCGGGAATGCATAACTCGTCATCTTCTTCCGGCGGTAAGTCCACAATGATCAGGCCATCAATGCCTGCACTTGCCGCCTTGGACAAAAAAGTATCAACACCCTGATTAAAAATCGGATTGTAGTATCCCATCAAAACGATTGGGGTTGTCGTGTCTTGTTCGCGAAACGCACGGGCCAAATCCAAAGTCCGGTCCAATGTCATACCAGCGGCTAAGGCGCGTTGCCCAGCCAATTGAATGGTGGTGCCATCTGCCATCGGATCGGTGAAAGGCAAACCCAGTTCAATAATATCGACGCCCGCATCTGGCAGGCCCCGCACCAACTCGAGTGAGCGATCAAAGTCTGGATCGCCTGCCATGACATACGAAACAAAGGCCTTTCGACCTGTTTGAGCAAGCTCACTGAATTTGGCATCAATCCGCGTCGGCATATGCGTCTCCTATTCGTCGCTCTTCCACTGCCTCACGAACCGAGGAATGGCAAGAACTCTGACGCATAGATTTAACATTGATTGGCGATTAGAAAGGGAAATGATATCGTATCGTATACGAATTCATGCCAGGATTGTCCGATGCAAGGCCGGCATTCGACTTATGCGAAATCGCTGCTGACACAGCGCGACCATTCTTGAATCTGTATCCAATTCCCAAAAGCGAACGGATCTCAAAGGCAGAGCCCAAATCGTTGCCCGCGGTACCTTCTTCATAGAGGCCGGGCATAACACTTGATTCGACAAACCAACCGCTGTTCCATTGCCACCGTGTTGACAGGCCAGCGCCGACGAAAAAGTCACCTTCTTCCGAAAGGCTGACAGCGCCGCCAATTGCAAAGGACGAAATACGATTTTCTCGGAAAGGCTTATGGCGGTAATCTAACGCGAAAACGCCGCCATCTGTACCCGCATCCCCGTAGTCGGTTGTACCGACACCAAGTGCGAATTCTTGCGCATGAAGCGCAACAGGCAAAATCACAACAGCAACGCAAGTAACGAAACACAGTTTCATGGTCTTAGAACTCAATATTGGAAACATCGCATATAGAATGATTATTTGAGCAGTGTGATACAAGTCCCTATACATAAACGTGAAAATTATCCTTTTTGGCGTGTCCTATAAGTTGGCTGTACTACCTAAGCGGGTTGATTGGTGACGGATGAGCTCTTGCAAGACCGCCCGGGACTGTTAGAAGCCCGCGAGGATAGGCTGAAGGAGACGCAGATATGGGCTTTCGCATGGGAATCGTTGGACTGCCAAATGTGGGCAAGTCCACCCTGTTCAATGCTTTGACGCGAACAGCTGCCGCGCAAGCCGCAAATTTCCCGTTTTGCACCATTGAACCCAATGTGGGTGAGGTTGCGGTACCCGATGCACGTCTTAACAAGCTGTCCGACATCGCCAGTTCGAAACAAACGATTCCCGCGCGAATGACGTTTGTAGACATTGCCGGTCTTGTGAAAGGTGCATCCAAAGGGGAAGGCCTGGGAAACCAGTTCCTTGCGAATATTCGCGAGGTCGATGCCATTGCCCATGTTTTGCGTTGTTTCGAAGATGGCGACATCACCCATGTCGAGGGTCGCGTTGATCCGGTGGCGGACGCAGAAACGATTGAAACTGAATTGATGCTCGCCGATTTGGAATCGATCGAAAAGCGACTGCAGAACCTGGTTCGAAAAGTGCGAGGGGGCGACAAAGAAGCCGTTCAACAACAGCGCTTGATGGAAGCGGCGAAAGTGGCTTTGGAAAACGGCAATCCGGCACGGACAGTTGATGTGGATGAAGAGGATGCAAAAGCATGGACCATGCTGCAATTGCTGACCACAAAACCGGTTCTGTATGTGTGCAATGTTGCCGAGGATCAGGCCGCCGAGGGAAATGAACACTCACAGGCTGTGGCTAAAATGGCCGCAGCAGAAGGCAATTCTCACGTCATTATTTCTGCACGTATCGAAGAGGAGATCAGTCAGTTGGAAGACGACGAGGCGGTCATGTTCCTTGATGAAATGGGTCTAGAAGAAGCCGGTCTCGATCGGTTGATCCGTGCAGGGTATGATTTGTTGCAGTTGGAAACCTATTTCACGGTAGGTCCAAAAGAAGCGCGGG
The DNA here is from genome assembly GCA_039975755.1 of Paracoccaceae bacterium. Lineage (GTDB taxonomy): Bacteria > Pseudomonadota > Alphaproteobacteria > Rhodobacterales > Rhodobacteraceae > JABSSA01. The sequence continues at coordinate 120,977 of JBDWGM010000062.1, forward strand.
CTTGGACAATCAAATCAGGGACATCTGCACCTCAAGCCGCCGGAGTCATTCATGGCGATTTCGAAAAAGGGTTCATCCGCGCAGAAACCATTGGGTTTGACGACTTTGTCGAACTTGGCGGGGAACAACCCGCCAAGGAAGCTGGAAAAATGCGCGCTGAAGGCAAAGGGTACATCGTCAAAGACGGCGATGTACTACACTTCCTCTTCAATACTTGATGGGTGCGCCCTAGGCATCCGCCTTGGCGCGCACTATGTCCATTTTTGGAAAACGCTGAACGAGTTCGGAAAAATCGGCGTCATATTTTTCGCGCATCGAAGCGACGGTCGCATCATCAAACGGCTGGAAAGGCGCATGACCATCTGCAACGGCATAATGTCTGTTGATCTTTTCGGTCAATTTCAACGCTTTTTTCTTGCCTATAGCGGGTGCCAATTCGCCCAAAAGGTCCAAGGTCTTTTGTGACAAAGACGGCCGTGTGGTGCCACGTTCGTATTTGTCAATCATCGCGTTAACATCGTCAATCCCGGTCATTTTGCGCAAGATCGTGGGCATGACTTGCCTGAAATCCTCGAACCGCCATAGTACGATGTCTTCTTCTGGCAGAACATTTGTGAATCTTGATAAAGTTTCTGTCCAGGAACGATTTTCATAAATATGGGGTTTGTAATATTCCGAAAAAGGGAGGTAACCGCCGTTGCGCACTTCTTCGGAATACATCGACCGATAATAGGTTTCGAAACTGCGGATCGAAAAAAACAGCCGAATTTTTGCGTTCGGAAACATAGTCTTCATCATCGCAATGCGTTTTTGACCAAAGCGGTAGATGCCGCCAGGACGCATTAGATGGCTGGCCACGCCAACCATGTTTTCTTCCGACAGGATCCAGTTGCCCGTTGCGGGTTGGGCGGCCTGCACCTCGGCCACAACGTCTTCGGGAAAGGCATTGCCATCTTTTTTATCGCGCACCAATGAAAACAGCTTAGGCAGCCATTCTTTTCGAATGTCATCAGGTGTGGACAATGTGGTTCCAGATTTCGCCAACACATCACGATTGGCATTCATGATCGCAGTCAGGTGCGTTGTCGCTGTCTTATGAGCCCCAAGATAGAGGTGTATCGTCTGCAAGATCCCAAATCCTTATTCGGATGCCGGAACAACCTCCGGCTGAACGTGTCATAATCCGAACTTATACAGCAACACCAGAGGACTTGTTCTAGTAAAGGAAATACCTTTGCGCCATCGGCAGTTTTTCGGCAGGCTCACAGGTCAAAAGCTCGCCATTTGCGCGCACCTCGTAAGTTTCGGGGTGTACTTCAATGTCAGGCGTGGCGTCGTTCAGTTTTAAATCACGTTTGCCAATGTCACGCGTATTGTTCACAGGAACTGTATCTTTGGCCAAACCCAATGTGCCCCCGATCCCGTCTGCATGGGCTGCAGCGCTGACAAATGTGACGGCGGATCTCTCAACCGATCGTCCAAACGCGCCAAACATTGGCCGGGAATAGACCGGTTGCGGTGTCGGGATCGAGGCGTTTGGATCACCCATTTGCGCGCACGCAATCGTGCCCCCAAGTAAGACCATTTCAGGTTTCACTCCAAAAAAGGCAGTATTCCAAAGAACAAGGTCCGCACGTTTTCCAACTTCGATTGACCCGATCTCATGGGCGATCCCATGTGCAATGGCCGGGTTGATTGTATATTTCGCGATATAGCGACGGACGCGCATATTGTCGTTGTCGCCAGTTTCTTCTGGCAACGCGCCGCGCTGCTTTTTCATTTTGTCTGCCGTTTGCCATGTGCGAATGAGAACTTCACCCACACGCCCCATCGCCTGACTGTCAGACGCGATGATCGAAAACGCGCCCATGTCGTGCAAAATGTCTTCGGCCGCGATGGTTTCGCGCCGGATGCGGCTTTCTGCAAACGCGACGTCTTCGGGGATGGATTTGTCCAGATGGTGGCACACCATCAGCATGTCCAGATGCTCTTCCAACGTGTTCACGGTGAAGGGGCGCGTTGGATTGGTTGAGGACGGCAAAACGTGATCTTCACCGCAGATTTTGATAATGTCCGGCGCGTGGCCGCCCCCAGCACCTTCGGTGTGGAAGGCGTGAATGGTGCGCCCTTTCATAGCCGCAACGGTATTTTCGACAAATCCGGATTCGTTCAATGTGTCGGTGTGGATCATCACCTGAACGTCCATGGCGTCCGCCACTGACAAACAGCAATCAATGGCGCCAGGCGTCGTGCCCCAATCTTCGTGCAGCTTCAGGCTGCATGCGCCGCCTTTGACTTGTTCTTCCAATGCGGCGGGCAGGGATGCGTTGCCCTTTCCTGCAAAGGCAAGGTTCATCGGAAACGCGTCGGCCGATTGCAACATGCGACCAATATGCCAAGGTCCGGGCGTACATGTTGTCGCCAGCGTTCCGTGGGCCGGGCCGGTGCCACCGCCCAGCATCGTCGTCAGGCCAGAATGCAGCGCGTCCTCGATCTGTTGTGGGCAGATAAAGTGAATGTGGCTGTCAAATCCACCTGCCGTCAGGATGCGACCCTCGCCAGCGATCACTTCGGTTCCGGGGCCAACGATGATATCGACGCCGGGTTGTGTGTCTGGATTGCCCGCTTTGCCGATGGCCGCAATGCGCCCGTCTTTCAATCCGACATCCGCCTTATAGATCCCTGTCCAATCAACGATCAGTGCATTGGTGATGACAGTGTCAACTGCGCCCTCAGCACGCGTTGTCTGCGCTTGGCCCATACCATCGCGGATCACCTTGCCGCCGCCAAATTTGACTTCTTCCCCGTACAGTGCGGCATTTGACCCACTGCCTTGCGTCACCGCCGAGCCTGCATGTTCCGCAATCAAATCGCGCTCGACTTCGATGATCAGATCAGTGTCTGCCAATCGCAGTTTGTCGCCCGTTGTGGGGCCAAACATAGCGGCAAAGTCGCGGCGGGAGATTTGTGTGGGCATGGGTTTTCTCGCTTTGGAAGTAGATCATTCGTTTATTCGGCGCGGCAGTCATTCGGTCGAGGTCAAGGTCCACCCAAGCAATGGGCTTTGTTGAAGGTGAAAGAGGGGCTCGACAGTTTGTTCCGGGCTTTCTGTGTGGTGTTCATCTCAGCGGCGCATCAATTCTTGCAAATCGAAGGTGCGTGTCTGGGTGAGGCGCGTGAGGCAAGAATACCAGATCAATGGCTGTATGCTGCCGCCCGCGTATGGGGCGATTTCGGCTGTGCAGGATGCGTCGCGAAAGGGGATCCATTTGCGTTGTGCATCCAGCAGAACAGCGCCTTGTCCGATACTGTCCATAAATCCTTTGGCCTGCGGCCAAACTGCATTCAATTGTGCGTCGGCTTGCTGAAATTCGGCAGCTGCGCATTCGTTCAATTCAAGCTGTGTGTTACCGGGGCAAGCGGCACTTGCGGTGATGCCGGAACAAACAAACATCGCGGCCGCAAGGTACGCTATTTTTCGTTGGCGTAATAAACCGCGTCTTTTGGAAAAAGGTGTCATGCTTTGAAAACCTCGTCCACTTCGACTTGCATGGCTGTCACAAGACCGTTGGTTTGCATGGCCATGCCAATGACACTGAGCATTTCGCCGTATTGTGTGTCTGACATGCCTTTTGATTTTGCCGCAGCGGTGTGGGAATGGATGCAGTATTCACATCCATTTGCGACGGAAACGGCGACGTACAGCATTTCCTTGACCAGGGGATCAAGCTCACCCGGGCCCATCACCGTTTTCAAACGATCCCATGTGGATTTCAGCAAATCCGGATCATTTGCCAAAGCACGCCAGAAATTGTTGATGAATTCGGTGCCGCGGGTTTGGCGGATGTCATCAAAGACAGCCAGCACCTCAGTGCTGGCGTCCTTGTCAGATATCAAAGGAACAGTGCCCATCAAACCATCGCAAAGATGCGGCAAGGCCCACCGGTGCCACCGCGATGGGTGCCCGCACCCACGATCAAAGTCGCGCCGGATGCTGGCACCTGATCCAACCCTTTTAGGTTTTCAATGCCATAGCGGTTTGTTGGCAACCAACTGTAATGCGTTGCAAAGTCAGCAGATGGACCGTGATCCAAGGATAAGGTGTCCACGGCAATGGCAATAGCGCCAGTGTTTTCGATCAGCATTTGCGCAGCTTCGACATGAAAGCCCGGGAAATGCATCTTTTCGTCAGCGCCGACATTGCGATATCCTTCACCGCCTGTTTTGCCTGCCCATCCCGAGTGCATCGCCACGCAAGCATTGTCAGGGATGTCACCATTTGCGGCAATCCACGCCTTTAGGTCATCAGGCGTCAATTGAGCATCCGCATCATCCTGAGCTTTTTCGGCAATATCCACGACACACAAAGGCACGATTAGATTTGCAACCGGGATTTCATCCACCGATTGGCCATCTGCCGAGAAATGCAATGGCGCGTCGATATGCGTGCCCGTGTGTTCGTTGATCGAAAGTTGCATCAGATTGAAACCGTTGTCTTTAAAGTTGAACGGTTGCTCCATCGTGATGCCGGGTGCCCCAAAATAGGTTGGGAAGGCTTCGTCGTACACATGCGTCATGTCCACGACGCTGCTATGACCATCGGCCAATGCTGGTGGCGCCGTGATAACGCCGCCGACAGTGGCGGCCGTCGCCGTTGCCGCACCAGCTTTGAAAAAATCACGCCGTGACAGCATTCGGTCTTTTACGCTTTCGATTACACACAGATCACACATGTTTCACCTCCCATTAAGACAATTTCACAGGTCTCCCATGACCTGCTGATTGAACCCAAAGACGCGCCGCGCCCCTGAGATCGGGATCAATTGCACATCGCGTGCTTGTCCCGGCTCAAAGCGTACGGCTGTACCCGATGCGATGTCTAGTCTCATGCCGCGTGCGGCGTCGCGGTCAAAGGTCAGTGCACTATTGGCCTCGCCAAAATGGTAATGGCTGCCGACCTGAATGGGGCGGTCGCCGGTATTGGCAACATGCAGCGTGATTGCGACTGCATTTGCGTTCAATGTGATGTTGCCATCTGCTGGGAAAAGTTCTCCGGGTATCATGGTCTGAACTCCAGTCTTTTGAATGTGTGCAAGGTGCGGGAAAGGTTCTCTTGCTCGATTGCGCTGTTAACGGATCGGTTCGTGCACCGTGACCAGTTTTGTACCATCCGGAAACGTCGCTTCGACTTGAACATCATGGATCATTTCCGCGATGCCCTCCATGCATTGATCTCGTGTGATGACCTGTGCACCGGCTTCCATCATTTCCGCGACAGTTCGGCCATCACGCGCGCCCTCAACGACTGCATCAGTGATCAGCGCTATAGCTTCGGGATAGTTCAATTTCACACCGCGCGCGAGGCGCTTGCGGGCGACTTCGGCAGCCACAGCCACCAGAAGTTTGTCTTTTTCTCGGGGGGTCAATTGCATCTTTTACAGTCTCCAACACGTGGGGAGTGAGTTTTGGGTGAGATAGTCTAGCACGGGCAACAAGCTCTTGCGCATGTTGTATCCATCTTTGGCCAGCATTCGAACACATAACATGTTCGGAGCGCGAAGGCTCGCACCGGCAGATTGTGGAAGAAGCGCGCGCACTTTGTCCAGTGAGGTTTCAGCTTGGGGACTGATCCAAATCAGACTGGCCATCGCTGTCGCGCCACCACCAATTGCGGGGCGCGCCATTTGAGCGCTTAGGTCGCCGGACATGGACCAGCTGTCGATATAAACTGGCTGATCGTCTTGAAAGATCTCGATGCGGTCCCGTACCGAACCATCGATCTGCTTTTCGCCCATCGCTGCGCGTCCAAAAATCATGGGTTCAACAATCAAAGCGTCGGTCTGATCGGTTAACTTAACGGTCAAGCATCGGTTCAGATTGCACCTGTCAAACAGAATGGTCTCTTGTGGCAACCAGCGCAAAGTGGCGTTTTCATCAGCGCAAAGCGTGGTGCGCACGGTGCCCGTCTCGTGTGGCCGTGCGCGGTAGGCTCGTTCTGCGGCTTGCGTTGTCACTGTCAGTTTTGCGTTTGGACGCACATGGGCCTGCGTTGAAAATTGATCCCCGCCGGTAATGCCTCCTGCAGTATTTACCAAAACACATGTCATATCTGGGGTGCGTGGAAAGACGGCTTTTAATGCGCCTGCCTGATACAACGTTTCAATGCCAGATGTGTTCCCTTTGGGCTTAACCGAAAGGCGGACACATCCGTTCGCCCTGTTCAAAGGCAAGGCGGGCGCATCAGAGATTTGGGCAGATACGTTCATCGCGCGCACCTAACCATGAGCACTCAATGCTGCCAAGGTGTCCAGGCCGTTTGTGCTTGCAATCGTTAGGTTCTGCTTATTTTTTGGGCGAAGCGCGAAGCTGCCCATACGCAACGCAGTTTTCAATGACCTTCAGAATGCCTCAATGACAGGTGCGAATTTTGGTGTGAATCAAAGGTTTGTTTGTGCCGAAAAGGTTGAGCAAGAGCCTTGATGAAATAAAAAAACCGCCCAGTTGGGCGGCTTTCGAAAGCTAAAAAGCGTGATCCTTAGACAAAGATCGAACGCGCCATTTGGCCCCACGATTTCTGGACTGGCGCGTTTTCATGCGGAACCTGACGGCGCAGCCTGCGCATCAGACCTTTCAGGTCATTCAGCTGTAACCGTGCCGTGTTACCGCCTGCTCGTGATTGAATCGTCAGAATTTTCTCTTGAGTATGAAGAGCGGCCTCGATCAGATCGAGGTCGTGACGGGTCAAATCTACGGTTTGCACACTATCAATCATGCGCCAAATCCTTCTTGTTCTTGCTCTAGTTTACGCAACTAAGAGTTTATACGCCAATCATGCCTGATCAGATCAACGTGATAAAACTGACATGTTTCATTCTGATGCGAACTGTTGTCATTTTTGGTCAGTATGGCCCAAGCTGGGCTGCGAACCATTTGGTCTTTTTTTGGGCGGGCGCTTGATCAATTGCGTCTCCGCTCCACATCCAAATGGACCCGGCACACCATCTTTGCAAGAGGCTGGCCTTGCAATTTTTAACATACCGTTATTCATTCAGCGCAACACGAACTAAAGACCCTAAGGTCTTTCAACAAAATACCTATTTCTCCTTTGAGAGTTAACCACACGATGGTGTCGTTCTTTTCGGGCCTTGGCCTCAGCTTATCTTTGATTTTGGCCATCGGGGCTCAGAACGCTTTTGTGTTGCGCCAAGGGTTGCTTGAACGTCACGTGTTTTGGGTGTGTGTGATCTGTGCGGTTTCTGACGCGGCTCTGATTTCTGCTGGGATCATGGGCATGGGACGCCTTGCACAGGCCGTGCCATGGTTCGAAAATGCGATGCGATGGGGCGGCGCTGCATTTTTACTGTGGTATGGCTGGCGAAATGCGCGATCCGCTTGGGCTGGCGGTTCCGCGCTTGAGGCTGCGGGCGAAACGGAACAAAGCCTTTGGGATGCATGCCTGACGGTGTTGGCGCTGACATGGCTGAACCCGCATGTTTATTTGGATACGCTGGTTCTTGTTGGCTCCATTTCCGCGCAATACCCTGATCGGATGTCTTTTGGAGTTGGCGCAGTTTTGGCGTCCTTCGTGTTTTTCTTTTCGCTTGGGTATGGTGCGCGGTTGTTACGCGGCTTTTTCGCCAACCCGCGCGCGTGGCAGATATTAGACGCTGTCATCGCACTGACAATGTGGGCTATTGCGGCCAAGCTACTTTATGGATGATTTGCTTATGACGTCCCTTTGCCTGTTGAAAATCGTATGACCCAAGCCACGCCCAACCCGATGCGAGGCATATTTTGGATGTTCATGACTGGCTTGTCGTTTGTCGCAGTCACGGCGTTGGTTAAATCCATGGGCCCTCGTATTCCACCTGCCGAAGCCGCTTTTCTACGGTATCTCTTGGGGCTGGTGTTTCTCTTGCCAATGATCCACGATTTACGCGAAGCGCATCTGACACCACGACAATGGCGTTTGTTTACCCTGCGTGGGCTGTGTCACGCTGTTGGCGTCATTTTATGGTTTTACGCGATGACCCGTATTCCAATCGCCGAAGTCACGGCGATGAACTACCTTGCTCCGGTCTATGTCTCGGTTGGGGCTGCGTTGTTTCTGGGTGAACGGTTGGCTGCGCGCAGGATTGCGGCTGTCATCGTTGCTTTAATTGGTGCGGCTATCATCCTGCGCCCCGGATTTCGCGAAGTCAGTCAGGGCCACATCGCCATGGTTTTCGCAGCGATTGTGTTTGCCGGTTCCTATTTGACGACCAAAGTTCTGTCGGGCGAGGTTAAGCCCACTGTTGTGGTCGCCATGTTGTCCATCTTTGTGACAATCGCCTTGGCCCCTTTTGCACTTGCCGATTGGGTCGCGCCAAACTTGGATGAATTGGCAATTCTATTCGGCGTGGCAGTGTTCGCGACGGCGGGCCATTACACGATGACGTTGGCCTTTGCTGCAGCCCCGGTGACCGTCACGCAACCGGTTACGTTCTTGCAATTGGTCTGGGCGGTCTTGCTGGGTGTTTTCATGTTTGGCGAACCCATCGACGTCTGGGTCTTGCTTGGTGGGTTCGTCATATTGGCATCGGTGACGTTCATCACATGGCGCGAAGCGGTTTTGCGTCGCCAGCCGATCACTCCGCCGTCACCTGCGACCAAGCTGTGAAATCTTTGTTGACTCGTCAGTCAATAACTTGATTGACTCACGAGTTAACAAAAAGCTAATCCCACGGCAATTAATCGCAATGGGACGCGGGAACGATCAATGCCAAAGGTTGGAATGGAGCCGATCCGGCGTTCTGCGCTTGTTGAAGCAACGATCGCAGAAGTGGGCGCGGCAGGTCATCTTGATGTGACGGTCAGCCAAATTGCCAAACGAGCTGGCATGTCCAGCGCGTTGGCGCATCACTATTTTGGCGGCAAAGATCAGATCATGACAGCCGCGATGCGCCATATTCTGCGAGAATTTGGGACCGAAGTGCGCGCGGCGATGCTGGACGCAAAGACACCATACGATCGTGTATTGGCGATTGTCGAAACCAGTTTTGGCCCGTCTTGCTTTGATCCTGCGACTGTTCTCAGCTGGATGACACTTTATGCGCAGGCTCCGACGCACCCCGATATGTTGCGTCTGCTAAAGCTGTATCAATCTCGGCTGCATTCAAACCTGTGTCATGCCTTGCGCCCGCTAAGTGCGGATCCGACGGGGGATGCGGCGACCATTGCGGCGTTGATCGACGGTTTGTATCTGCGCGCTGCTTTGGCGCAGGGGATCGCACCGCATGATGCGCTTCGCATTTTGCGGCGTACATTGGTGCAAATCTTGGGGCCATCCGCATGACGCAACCAAACATCCTGATATTCATGGTCGATCAGTTGAATGGGACGTTGTTTCCGGACGGTCCCGCAGATTGGTTACATGCCCCGAACTTGAAAGCACTGGCCAAAAGCTCGACCCGCTTTACCAATACTTATACCGCGTCACCGTTATGCGCACCGGGGCGCGCTGGATTTATGTCTGGTCAATTGCCCAGTCAGAACGGCGTTTATGACAATGCTGCGGAATTTCGCAGTGACATACCCACCTATGCGCATCATTTGCGTCGCGCCGGGTATCAAACCTGTCTGTCCGGAAAGATGCATTTTGTCGGCCCAGATCAAATGCACGGGTTCGAAGAGCGTTTAACAACTGACATCTATCCGGCTGATTTTGGCTGGACCCCGGATTATCGCAAACCGGGTGAGCGCATTGAGTGGTGGTATCACAACATGGGCAGCGTCACCGGGGCAGGTGTCGCAGAGATTTCCAACCAGCTCGAATATGATGACGAAGTTGCCTATAACGCCGTGCGCAAAGTCTATGACTATGCCCGTGGCAAAGACGACCGTCCGTGGTGCATGACTGTCAGTTTTACCCACCCACATGACCCTTATGTCGCGCGCAAGAAGTACTGGGATCTGTACGAAGACTGCGCTTATTTGATGCCAGAAGTCGGTCCAATTCCCTATGAAGACCAAGACGCGCATTCACAACGCATTTTTGATGCCAATGATTGGCGCAGCTTTGATCTGACCGACGACATGGTGCAACGTTCGCGCCGCGCTTACTTCGCCAATATCTCTTACCTCGACGATAAAATTGGCGAGGTCATGGAGGCACTGGAAGCCACGCGCCAAGAAGCCATCATCGTCTTTGTGTCTGACCATGGTGACATGCTGGGTGAACGCGGATTGTGGTTCAAGATGTCGTTTTACGAAGGATCTGCCCGCGTTCCATTGATGATCTCGGCCCCGCAAATGCAGGTGGGTCGGGTCGATGATCCTGTTTCAACAATCGATATTTGCCCAACATTGTGCGATTTGGCAGGCGTGTCGATGGATGACGTCATGCCATGGACAACCGGTCAATCCATTGTGCCGCAAGGGCAGGGGAAAGCACGTACGGAACCGGTGGCAATGGAATACGCAGCCGAGGCAAGCTATGCCCCGATGGTGTCGCTGCGCTATGGCAAGTGGAAATACAATCGGTGCGCTTTGGACCCCGACCAGTTGTTCGATCTGGACGCCGATCCCCATGAAGTGACCAACTTGGCCGAGCTGCCGCAACATAAGGGCACGATTAATTCTCTGCGTGCCAAATCCGAGCAGCGATGGGATTTGGATCGGTTCGACGCCGATGTGCGTGCCAGTCAGGCGCGACGTTGGGTGGTGTATGAGGCGTTGCGTCAGGGCGGGTATTATCCGTGGGATTACCAGCCTTTGCAAAAAGCGTCAGATCGCTACATGCGCAATCACATGGACCTGAACCAGCTTGAGGAAAGCCAGCGCTTTCCAAGGGGCGAATGATGTACACGATATACGGTCGCGCAACGTCGTCAAATGTTCAAGCATTGCTCTGGGGGATGGAAGAGCTGGGATTGGCCTACGACCGCTTGGATTATGGCGGAGCGTTTGGCAGGCTGGACAGCCCTGAATTTAAGGCGATGACCCCGCATGGGCAAATCCCTGTCTTGAAAGACGGCGAAACGATCCTTTGGGAAACCCCTGCAATTCTGCGGTACTTGGCTGGCGAACATGGTGATGACCACTTTTGGCCGGGTGATGCGCGCAAGCGGGCGCAGGTTGATATGTGGGCCGAGTGGGCCAAACATTCCGTCGCCAAGGCTTTTACCGGACCAGTCTTTTGGCGCACCGCACGCACCCATCCCGACCGGCAAGACGCCAGCTTAATCGCATCCAATATCGCAACGCTGGAATCTGAATTGATCAAGGTCGAACAGGTTTTGGCAAAGCATCGCTATTTGTGCGGGCCGGACCTGACATTGGCCGACATACAACTGGGTCACGTTCTGTACCGCTATTTCGATATCGACATCGAAAGGGCGGATTTGGTCCATTTGCGTGCTTATGCAGACCAACTGGCACAACGCCCCGCTTACCAACGCACGGTGATGGTTTCGTACGACACCCTGCGCAACACTTTTTAAATATTCGCCAAGGAAATGCTCATGTCTTATCCGACACAACCTGAAGCCAGCCACTTTATCAATGGACGTTATGTCGAAGACACCGGTGGAACACCATTTGATGTCATCTATCCAGCAACCGGCCAGATCATTGCGCGCATCCATTCAGCAACGCCTGCGATCGTGGACCAGGCCCTGTCTGCAGCCAAGGCCGCGCAATCTGCGTGGGCCGCGATGACCGGGACCGAACGAGGCCGTATCCTACGCAAGGCCGCCGATATTATGCGCGAACGCAACCATGATTTATCTGTTTTGGAAACCTACGATACTGGCAAGCCTTACCAAGAAACGAGCGTCGTGGATGCGACGTCTGGGGCTGACGCGTTGGAGTATTTTGGAGGCATGGCCGCGACGCTGACTGGCGAACATATCCAGCTGGGCGAGGATTGGGTTTATACTAGGCGCGAAGCTTTGGGTGTGTGCGTTGGCATTGGCGCATGGAACTATCCGACACAGATCGCCTGCTGGAAAGGAGCGCCAGCACTGGCATGTGGCAATGCGATGATTTTCAAACCATCGGAAACAACGCCGTTATGCGCCCTTAAGGTGGCTGAAATCTTGCACGAGGCAGGCCTGCCTGCGGGTTTGTACAATGTGATCCAAGGGATGGGCGAGGTCGGCGCTAGCTTGATCAGTGATCCACGCGCGGACAAAGTATCCTTGACCGGATCAGTACCCACGGGTCGTAAAGTGTATGCGGCGGCCGCAGAAGGCATTCGGCATGTGACAATGGAGTTGGGTGGGAAATCTCCCATGATTGTTTTTGACGATGCTGATCTGGAAAACGCCGTCTCTGGTGCGATTTTGGGGAATTTCTATTCGTCCGGCCAAGTCTGTTCTAACGGCACCCGCGTCTTTGTTCAAAAGGGCATCAAGGCCGCGTTCTTGGGTCGATTGGCCGCGCGGTTGAAAGACGCAGTGATTGGCGATCCGCAAGACCCGGAGACAAGTTTCGGCCCGATGGTCAGCGCCCGCCAGATGGAGATTGTTCTGGGCTATATCGAAAAAGGTCAGACCGAGGGCGCAAGGCTTGTTTCTGGTGGGAAACGACTGGACCGGGACGGGTTCTATTTGGAACCCACTGTGTTTGCGGATGTGACCGACGACATGACCATCGCCCGGGAAGAGATTTTTGGCCCCGTGATGGCTGTTCTAGATTTTGAAGACGAAGCCGAGGCTTTGGCGCGTGCGAATGACACCGAATACGGGCTGGCAGCAGGTGTGTTCACAAGGGATCTGACGCGGGCGCACCGTGTCGCTGCGGGCTTTGAGGCCGGGACGTGTTACATCAACACCTATAATGATGCTCCGGTCGAAGCCCCGTTTGGCGGGTCGAAGCAATCCGGAGTTGGGCGGGAAAACTCAAAAGCTGCGATCGAACATTATTCGCAACTGAAATCTGTCTATGTGCGGATGGGCGATCTGGAGGCCCAGTTCTGATGTGCGGTCTGGTTTGCTTTTACCAAATTGAGCGCGCTGCGCGCGCGCATGACGCCGGAGCTTGGCCGCGCCGTGAGCCCGAAACTTTGCGTTCCCGAGTATCGTGATGGAGGCGGATTTTGTAATTGTCGGCGCGGGCAGTGCGGGATGTGCTGTTGCCTATCGATTGGCAGAAGCGGGTGCGTCTGTGTTGGTTGTCGAACATGGCGGGACCGATTGGGGCCCGTTTATTCAGATGCCGGGTGCATTGAGCTTCCCGATGAATATGAAGCGCTATGATTGGGGGTATCAATCCGAACCTGAACAGCATTTGGGTGGACGCCGTCTTGTGTGTCCACGCGGTAAGGTGATTGGCGGGTCTTCTTCGATCAACGGCATGGTTTA